>NZ_CP049869.1:600000-1200000 GCF_011300455.1 Sphingomonas piscis | reverse complement strand
CACCCACTGCCAGACCAGCGGCGTGTCGCTGACCGAGCAGGACCCCTACAACAATGTCGTGCGCACCACCGTCGAAGCGTTGGCGGCGGTACTCGGCGGCACCCAGTCCCTGCACACCAACAGCTTCGACGAGGCGATCGCGCTCCCGACCGACTTCTCGGCGCGGATCGCGCGGAACACGCAACTGATCCTGGCCGAGGAAAGCGGCGTCACTGCCGTCGCCGATCCGCTCGGCGGCAGCTGGTATGTCGAGGCGCTGACTCGCGAGCTGGAGGAGAAGGCTTGGTCGCTGATCGAAGAGGTCGAGGCGCATGGCGGCATGACCAAGGCGGTTGCAGAAGGTCTTCCGAAAAGACGGATCGAGGAAGCGTCGGCCGCTCGGCAGGCGAAGGTCGACACCGGCGAAACGGTGATCGTCGGCGTGAACAAATACCGGCTGGAGCAAGAATCCGAGATCGACATCCTCGACGTTGACAACATGCGGGTCCGTGCAGGCCAAATCGCGCGGCTCGATGCTATGCGAGCGAGCCGGGATGAGGCAAAGGTGCGGGCGGCACTGGATGCACTGGAGGCGGGCGCTCGCAGCAACGAAAATCTGCTGGAGCTGAGTGTGGAAGCCGCGCGGGTGCGCTGCTCGCTTGGCGAAATTTCCGACGCGCTCGAACGCGCCTTCGGCCGCTACCACACCGCCGTCGATCCCGTGCGCGGCATCTACGGCCAGCGCTCCGACGCGCGCTGGCAGGGCGCCGTCGAGGGCACGCAATCCGTCGCCACCCGCCTCGGCCGCAAGCCGCGCATCCTCGTCGCCAAGATGGGCCAGGACGGCCACGATCGCGGCGCCAATCTCGTCTCCTCAGCCTTCGGTGACCTTGGCTTCGAGGTAATCGCCGGTCCTCTATTTCAGACCCCGCGCGAGGCGGCGGAACTCGCGGTTGAGAGCGGCGTGGACGTGGTCGGTGCCTCCTCCCTCGCGGCCGGCCACAAGACGCTGATCCCCGAACTGATCGAAACGCTCAAGGAGATGGGCCGCGCCGACATCAAGGTAGTCGCCGGCGGCGTCATCCCGGCACAGGACTATGCGATGCTGCGTGCGGCGGGCGTGCAGGCGATTTTCGGACCGGGGACCAACCTTGCGGACGCGGCGGATGAGGTTCTACGCCTCCTTGGTCATAACCGTTCGCCGCTTGATGAGGCCGCAGAGTAGATGTTCTCCAAAATTCTTATCGCTAATCGCGGCGAGATCGCGTGTCGGGTAATCCGCACGGCCAAGCGCATGGGCATCAAGACCGTTGCGGTCTACTCCGATGCCGACGCCCGTGCGCCGCACGTGCGCATGGCGGATGAGAGTGTTCGGCTTGGGCCGGCGCCGGCGTCCGAAAGCTATCTCAGGGCCGAGCTGATCATCGACGCGTGCAAGGCGACGGGGGCAGAGGCGGTGCATCCCGGCTATGGCTTTCTGTCGGAGCGGGAGAGTTTTGCGCGGGCGCTGGAGGAGGCGGGGATCGCCTTTATCGGGCCGCCGCCGAACGCGATCGCGGCAATGGGCGACAAGATCGAGTCCAAGAAGTTGGCGCAGGCGGCGGGCGTCAATGTCGTGCCCGGCTTCCTCGGCGACATTGCGACGACCGACGATGCGGTGCGGATTGCGGGCGAGATCGGCTATCCGGTGATGATGAAGGCTTCGGCCGGCGGCGGCGGCAAGGGCATGCGGCTCGCCTGGTCTGAGCAGGATGTTCGCGATGGCTTCGAGGCGACCAAGCGCGAGGGGCTGGCGAGCTTCGGCGACGACCGCGTCTTCATCGAGAAGTTCATCGAACAGCCGCGCCACATCGAGATCCAGCTGCTCGGGGATAAGCATGGCAGCATCCTCTACCTCGGCGAGCGGGAATGCTCGATCCAGCGCCGCCATCAAAAGGTGGTGGAGGAGGCGCCGTCGCCGTTCGTCACGCCTGAGATGCGCACAGCGATGGGCGAGCAGGCCGTCGCGCTGGCGCGAGCAGTGGGCTACTTCAGCGCCGGCACTGTCGAGCTGATCGTCTCCGGCGCCGACCGGACGGGCCAAAGCTTCTACTTCCTCGAGATGAACACCCGGCTTCAGGTCGAGCACCCGGTGACCGAGGAGGTCACGGGACTGGATCTGGTCGAGCAGATGATCCGCGTTGCGGCGGGCGAGAAGCTAGCGTTCACGCAAGAGGATGTGACGCTGAATGGCTGGGCGGTGGAAACGCGTGTCTATGCCGAAGACCCATACCGAGGATTTCTGCCGAGCACTGGGCGGCTGGTCCGCTATTCGCCCCCCGCACAAGAGCGTTCGGGCGATAGCGTGATCCGCGTCGACGATGGCGTTTTCGAGGGCGGCGAGGTCAGCATGTTCTACGACCCGATGATCGCCAAGCTGGTGACCTGGGGGTCGACTCGCAACGCCGCGATCGACACCCAGATCGAAGCGCTCGACGCGTTCGAGATCGAAGGAATCGGCCATAACGTCGATTTCCTGTCGGCGCTGATGCAGCACCCACGCTTCCGTTCGGGCGAGATCACGACGGGCTTCATCGCAGAGGAATATCCGGACGGCTTCGAAGGCTCGCCAGCGGACGCTGAGCTAATCGCCGACCTGGCAGCGCTGGCTGCCATGATCGCGACCCGGCAGGAGGAATGCGCTGCCCTGATCACGGATCAGCTGAACGGGCCGGTGCCACCCTCGCGCGAGCATGTGGTGAAGGTCGGGAAGAGCGATCACCGTGTCACGATCGACGGCTATGACGGCGGCATGCTGGTATCGGTCGACGGCAGCGAGCCCGCCGAGATCGTCGGCAGCTGGTCGCCTGGGCAACGTTTGTTGACCGCGAATGTTTGTGGGCGGGTGAGGACGGTTCGCGTCGCTCGCGATGGACGCGGTTGGCGGCTCATCACCCGCGGGGCAAGCCATAAGGTTCAGGTGTTGCCTGCGCATGTCGCTGAGCTGTCGCGGCACATGATCGAAAAGGTGCCGCCCGACCTTTCGCGGCTGCTGCTGGCACCGATGCCGGGCCTCGTCACCCGAATGGACGTTCAAGTGGGCGACAAGGTCGAGGCCGGTCAGCCCGTGGCCGTCATGGAAGCGATGAAGATGGAGAATATTCTTCGCGCAACCAAGGCGGCGACGGTAAAGGCGACCCCGGTAGGCGCCGGGGAAAGCGTCGCCGTCGATCAGATCATCGTCGAATTCGAATAGGAGCCTTCATGAAGACCCGTGCAGCCGTCGCCTTCGAAGCCAAGAAGCCGCTGGAGATCGTCGAGCTCGACCTCGACGGGCCGAAGGCCGGCGAAGTGCTCGTGGAGATCATGGCCACGGGCATCTGCCACACGGACGCTTACACGCTGGACGGGCTGGACAGTGAAGGCATCTTTCCTTCGATCCTCGGCCATGAAGGCGCGGGCGTGGTGCGCGAGGTCGGTGCTGGCGTCACTTCCGTGAAGCCGGGCGATCACGTCATCCCGTTGTACACGCCCGAGTGTCGCCAGTGTAAATCGTGTCTTTCCGGTAAGACAAACCTCTGCACCGCCATCCGTGCGACGCAGGGCAAGGGCCTAATGCCGGACGGCACCAGCCGCTTCAGCTACAAGGGTCAGCAGATCTTCCACTACATGGGCTGCTCGACCTTTTCGAACTTCACCGTGCTTCCCGAAATCGCCGTCGCGAAGATCCGCGAGGACGCGCCGTTCAAGACCAGCTGCTACATCGGCTGCGGCGTCACCACGGGTGTCGGAGCGGTGACCAACACGGCCAAGGTCCAGGCAGGCGACAATGTCGTGGTGTTCGGCCTCGGCGGCATCGGCCTCAATGTCATCCAGGGTGCCAAGCTGGTCGGCGCGAACAAGATCATCGGCATCGACATCAATCCGGACCGGGAGGAGTGGGGCCGCAAGTTCGGAATGACCGACTTCCTCAACACCAAGGGGCTAAGCCGCGAGGAAATCGTCGCCAAGGTGGTCGAATTAACCGACGGCGGCGCAGACTACTCATTCGACGCCACCGGCAACACGGAGGTGATGCGCACCGCCCTCGAATGCTGCCACCGCGGCTGGGGCACCAGCGTCATCATCGGCGTTGCCGAAGCAGGCAAGGAGATCGCCACCCGCCCGTTCCAGCTCGTCACCGGCCGCAATTGGCGCGGCACGGCCTTTGGCGGCGTGAAGGGTCGCACCGGCGTTCCCAAGATCGTCGACTGGTACATGGACGGAAAGATCGCGATCGACCCGATGATCACCCATGTGCTGAGCCTCGAGGAAATCAACAAAGGCTTCGATCTGATGCATGCGGGCCAAAGCATTCGCAGCGTCGTGGTCTATTGATGGAGATCGTTTCGGAGAACCGCTCGCACGGCGGGCGGCAGCTGGTGGTGAAGCATGCGTCGGCAGCAACCGGCACGGACATGACCTTCTCCATTTACCTGCCACCTCAGGTTGAGGGCGGGAGCAAGTGCCCGGTCTTGTGGTACCTTTCGGGCCTGACCTGCACGCATGCCAACGTCACGGAGAAGGGCGAGTATCGCGCTGCTTGCGCCGAGCACGGCCTGATCTTCGTCGCACCGGACACAAGCCCGCGCGGTGAGGGTGTCGCGGACGATCCCGCCTACGACTTTGGTCAGGGCGCCGGCTTCTACCTCGACGCGACGCAGGAGCCGTGGGCCGAGCATTTCAAAATGTGGACCTACGTCACGGAAGAACTGCCCGCGCTGATCGCGGCCGAGTTCCCCGGGGACATGGCGCGGCAGGGGATCACCGGCCACTCCATGGGCGGACACGGCGCTCTAACCGTAGCGCTGCGTCGTCCGGAGCGCTTTCGGAGCGTCTCAGCCTTCGCGCCAATTGTTGCGCCAGGGCAGGTGCCGTGGGGCAGAAGGCGCTGGGCGGCTATCTCGGCGACGATCGTTCTGCATGGCGGCAACATGACACTGTCGCGCTGATCGAAGACGGCGCGATGCTGGACGAAGTGCTGGTGGATGTCGGCACCGCGGACAACTTCCTAGACACCGAGCTGAAGCCGGAAATGCTCGAGCGCGCTTGTGACGATGCGGGCATTGCGCTGACGCTGCGCCGCCAGCCCGGCTACGATCACAGCTACTATTTCATATCGACCTTCATGGCCGATCATGTCTGCTGGCATGCGGAGCGGCTGAAGTAAGCTTTCTGCAATTCACATGACGCGGCCGAGGCTCTAGAGGCTCGCCATGTCCGACGGCGACATGGCTCTGGTTCTTGCGCGCGCGCAATTCGCCTTCACCGTCTCGTTCCATTTCATCTTTCCGGCTTTTTCGATTGGCCTGGCCTCCTACCTGGCGGTGCTCGAGGGGCTGTGGCTGAAGACGGGCGAGGACCGCTTCCTGCAGCTGTTCCGCTACTGGCTGAAGATATTCGCCATCGCCTTCGCGATGGGCGTCGTGTCGGGCATTGTCATGTCCTACCAGTTCGGGACCAACTGGTCGGTCTATTCCGACCGGGCGGGACCGGTGATCGGGCCGCTGATGGCCTATGAGGTGCTGACCGCCTTCTTCCTGGAAGCGGGCTTCCTCGGCGTGATGCTGTTCGGACTCGAACGCGTCGGCAAGAAGCTGCACTTTTTCGCCACGCTGATGGTGGCGGCGGGCACCTGCATGTCCGCCTTCTGGATCCTCAGCGTCAACAGCTGGATGCAGACGCCGACCGGTTACGAGATGAACGCCCAGGGGCAGTTCGTGCCCGGCCCGAGCTGGCTGGCGATCATCTTCAATCCCAGTTTTCCCTATCGCCTCGTCCACACGGTGATCGCCGCTTACCTGACCACTGCCCTGGTGGTCGGCGGCGTCGGCGCCTGGCACCTGCTCAAAGGCCGGGATCATCCGGCGGTCCGGACCATGTTCTCAATGGCGATGTGGATGGCCGCCTTGGTTGCGCCACTTCAGATCTTCGTCGGCGACCTTCACGGTCTCAACACGCTGGAACATCAGCCGCAGAAGGTGATGGCGATGGAAGGCCATTTCGACAGCTATCCCGCTGGCGCGCCCCTGTTGATCTTCGGCATTCCCGATGACGAGAAGGAGACGGTGCACGCAGCCGTCGGCATTCCCAAGCTGTCGTCGCTGATCCTGCACCACAGCCTCGATGCGCCGGTGCGTGGCCTCAAGACGGTGCCGAAGGACGAGCGGCCGCCGGTCTGGATCGTCTTCTGGTCGTTTCGCATCATGGTTGGCTTGGGGTTCCTGATGCTCGCGCTCGGGCTGCTCAGCCTCTTCATGCGAGTGCGCAAGCGGCTGTTTGAATCGAGGCTGCTGCACCGTTTCGCACTGGTGATGGGTCCAAGTGGGTTCGTCGCCGTGATTGCCGGCTGGGTGACGACGGAGGTCGGGCGCCAACCGTACGTCATCTACAATCTGTTGCGGACCGAGGATGCCGTGTCGCCGATCGCGGCGCCAGGCGTGACGGGATCGCTGATCGCCTTCGTGATCGTTTACTTCGCCGTGTTCAGCGCCGGCACGCTGTACATCCTGAAGCTGATGGCGAAGCCGCCGCACCCGGGCGAGTCCGACCCGCTTGGCGCACCCATCCGAACGGCGGGCATTACCCCTTCACCAGCCGTGGAGGATCGTTGATGGATCTAACGGTCGTCTGGGCGTTCGTCATAGCCTTCGCGGTCGCGGCCTATGTCGTGATGGACGGCTTCGACCTCGGGGTCGGCATCCTCTTTCCCTTTTTCCGGGTGGGAAGGGAACGCGACCAGGCGATGAATGCCATCGCGCCGGTGTGGGACGGTAACGAGACGTGGCTGGTGCTGGGCGGCGGCGGCCTGCTCGCCGCCTTTCCGTTGGCTTATGCGATCATCCTGCCGGCGCTTTATGCGCCGCTGATCGCCATGTTGCTTGGGCTGGTGTTCCGAGGTGTCGCCTTTGAGTTCCGGTGGCGCGATCCCAACCATCGCCGATTCTGGGACTTCGGTTTCTGCGCCGGCTCGCTGATCGCCACCTTCATGCAGGGCGTCACGCTCGGAGCCCTGCTCCAGGGGATCACCGTCGTCGGCCGCTCCTACTCGGGGCCTGGTGGGAGTGGCTCAGCCCTTTCAGCCTGCTGACCGGCGCCAGCCTCGTCGTCGCTTATGCGCTGCTCGGGGCATGCTGGCTGGTTTGGAAGACCGAAAGACCGTTGCAGGAGGACGCGCGCCGCCTTGCCCGCATTGCCGCGCCGGGGCTGCTGCTCGCCATCGGCGTCGTCAGCCTGGCGACGCCCTTCGTGGAGCGGAAATATTTCGAGCGCTGGTTCGACTATCCCGGCCTGCTGGTCGCTTTGCCGATGCCGCTGCTGGTCCTTGGGACGTTCGCCTTCCTCTGGCGCAGCCTGAAGCGCGATCGCGACTGGCACCCGTTCGTGCTCGCTCTCGGAATCTTCCTGCTGACGATGGCTGGCCTGGGGATATCGATCTGGCCGGACGTCATCCCCGGCCGCGTGTCGATCTGGCAGGCGGCGGCGCCGGAGCGGAGCCAGTGGTTCATGCTGGTAGGTGCAATGGTGCTGATCCCGCTGATCCTCGCCTACACCGCCTGGTCCTACTGGGTGTTCCGCGGCAAGGTCGGTGACGAGGGCTACCACTGATCGTCAAGCGGCTCGCCTGGTTTGTGGGACTGTGGGCTGCGGGGGTAGCAGCCGTCGGCGCTGTCGCCTGGCTGCTGCGCCTCTGGATTAAAGCTTAGCTTGTCACCACTGCTCGGATGCCCCCGGACATCCTGCGCCGTGGTGACCCCTACGGGAATCGAACCCGTGTTTCAGCCGTGAAAGGGCCGCGTCCTAACCGCTAGACGAAGGGGCCATGAGGCGGGAGCCGGTTAGGCGAGCATCGCCGAACGGTCAAGCGACGGCGGCATCCTCCAGATGCATTTCCGCCGCCTCGCCGCCGTTCCACTCGTCACGCTTCACCGTTCCGGCGAGCCACCAGCGTTTGTCACCCGGTGACGCGAGCAAGGCTTGGCCGAGGTCCGTGTCGGCGCTCCGGAAGGCGATCCACTTGAAGCTTTTGCCGTCGTCGCCGCAGGCAATCCCGCGAACGTGGCCGTCCCCGACGACTCCCGTGCGAAGCAGTCGCGCCGGCCCTGCGGCAACGCGGGGGGCAGGCCAGCCGGCACCATAAGGCCCCGCCGTGTCGAGCGCATCGCAGAGGGAGCCGCATATCCCGCCCGGCGCCAGCAACGCATCCAGCAGAAGCGCCCGCCCGTGCCGTGCGGCCTCGACATCAATTGAAAGACGCTCGTTCAGGAAGTCACGAAAGTCTTTCAGCCCTCCGGCAGGCAACGTCAGGCCGGCGGCCATTGCATGCCCGCCACCGGCGATGAGCAGGCCGCTCTCCTTGGCCGCGAGCACGGCGGTGCCCAGGTCGACTCCACTGATCGAGCGTCCGGAGCCCTTGCCGCTGCCATCCTCGCACTCGGCGATGACGATGGCGGGGCGGCCGAACTTTTCCTTTACTCGTCCGGCGACGATGCCGATCACGCCCTGGTGCCAGCCGCCGCTCATGACGGTGATCACCGGATCGTCCGCCTGCGCTGCGGCTTTCTCCATCGCCTGCTCGCACACCAGCATCTCAATGGCGCGGCGCTCCTCGTTGAGGCGGTCGAGCTCGGCGGCAATGGCGCGCGCTTCGTCGGAGTCCGTGCAGGTCAGGAGACGAACGCCAAGGTCTGCCTTGCCGACCCTGCCACCAGCATTGATCCGGGGGCCGAGCGCGAAGCCGAGGTCACGGCAGACCGGCGCGTTCGCTAGGCGGGCGGCATCGGCGAGCGCGGCAAGGCCGATGTTTTGCTTGGCACCCATGACCTTGAGGCCCTGGGTGACGAAGGCGCGGTTGAGCGTCTTCAGCCGCGCGACGTCGGCGACGGTGCCCAGCGCCACAAGGTCGAGCAGATCGATGATCTTCGGCTCCGCGCTATTCGCAAAGGCGCCCCGCGCGCGAAGTTCGCGGATCAGTGCGACGCCAAGCAGAAAGGCCATTCCGACCGCCGCCAGATGGCCGTGGGCCGCCCCAAGCTCATCCTCGTCGAGCCGGTTCGGATTGATCAGCGCGAAGGCGGCCGGCAACAGGCTTGCGCACTGGTGATGGTCGACGACGATGACGTCGAGGTCCGCAGCCTTGGCTTCCTCCAGCGCCTCGAATGCCTGGGCCCCGCAATCGACGCAGATGGCGAGGCTCGCGCCTTGCGTTTTCAGGGCGCACAATGCCTTTCCAGACGGGCCATAGCCCTCCATCAGGCGGTCGGGGATGTAGGTGATCGGCTCCACGCCGAGGCGACGAAGAAGAAGGACGAGCACCGCCGAACTCGTGGCGCCGTCGACATCGTAATCGCCAAAGATGGCGATCGTCTCGCCGGCCTGCACGGCGTCGGCCAGCCGCCGAGCGCCCTTGTCCATATCCTTGAAGCAGGACGGGTCGGGCAGGAAGTCGCGGATCGTCGGCGCACGATGCCGGGCGAGGTCGGAACGCTCGACGCCCCTGGCCAGCAGCAATTCGTCGACCAGCGCGTCCGGTGTCAGTCCGGGGTCTGCCGGCCTTCGCCAACGCCACGGTTGGCCAGTAACGGAACGCTCAATCTCCAACGCGAAACTCATGACGCGAGAGATAGCAACTCCAGCCGCAATCCGCGCGCTTTTTCGCGCTCCACTGCGGGAATACGATGTCCACTGCCCCCGGCCACTCCGAGCACGATGGAGGTGGTGCCGAACCATCGGCTGACGAAGCTTTCCGAAAGGTCGGCCGTCTGGATGTTGCGGGCGGGCAGGATGGTCGTACGCCGCCGCCACCAGCCGTGGCGGACGATCAGCCGTTCGCCGGCAATGGTGAATTCGGTGTGCCGCCAGGCAAGCCAGCGAGACGTTTGGACCACGGCAACAAGGCAGGCGACAGCAATGCCAAGCAGCGGGACGAAGATGCCTTGCACCACCGCAACCAGGTAGAACGGCGTTGTAGCAAGGATGAACCCGAGGACGTAAGACACGGAGACGCGCTGCCAACCGCGCAAGCCCTGAATCTGTCCGAAGCCGATTTCCTGCAACAGCCCGTCGGTCTCGTCGGCGCTGGCCAACGGCGCCATCAGGTGATCGTCCTTATCGCCTTCGTCTTGGGCAAGGCTCTGCAGCCTGAGATCGCGCCAGCCGAAGGCTGCCCGAATGGGACCGCTGCCGATCACCGCTGCCTGGACGCGGCGCAGCTGAAGCGTGACGTCGCTGCGGGTGAACAGACCGCGGCGGCGGCGCAAGCCGGCTTCGGTGCGATCTATCCGAAAGCCGAAATCGCGAAGCACGGTTCGAACCACGCCGGTGGTCACGCCAATGATCGCGACCAGTAACAGCCCGGCGAGAGCGGCGGCCATTTGATGCGCGAGAAGCAGGTCAGCCACCGGACCGAGATCCCGGGCATAGCTGACCCAGAAACGGGGGTTGAACGGATTGAAGTTCAGCACGCCATCGAACGTGTTGAACGCGCCGGCGAGCGCGGCGAACAGGGCCAGGGAGAAGTTGAACAGACCGGCCAGCAGGAGCCGGCGGAAGCTCATGGCATAGATGGGTTCGCCATCCGCCTCGCGGGCGTGGCCGTGAGCGCTGGTCGGCATTGACTTTGGTGCGACCCCGCCGTGCCGCAACCTGACGAGTTGCCGCAGCTGTTCGGCCTGGGCGAGGGCAATGGCCGGCAGTGACCCTTCATCCTTGCCCTTGGGGGCCGCAGCGCCGGTGTCGAGCCTGACCTGCGCTACATTGAGGAGGCGCGCCACCGGTCCCTGGCTGATCTCGACATCATGGATGCGGTCGAAGGGCAGTGACCGATGGTTACGGCTGAGCAATCCGCTGTTGATGCGGATCTCGTCGGCGCCGACTTCGAAGCTGAAGGTCAGCCAGCGGATAATGGCCGCGACGATAAAGAACAGGAGGGAGACGCCAAGCAGCGCCGCCACCATTCCCCAGCGCCCCGAGACGGCGAAGTAGGCGCCGCCGGCGACGATGCTCCACATGTTCCGGACTGCCGAAACGAGCGACGACAGCAGCGAGGACCAGTGGAGCCGCTGGGGCCCTTGAAGGAGATCGCGGTGCGCCGTCATCCGAAATCGGAGCGGACGTGTTCGCGAATGATGTCGCGTATCTCGATCGCGCGGAGGGGTTGCAGCCCGGGTAAGGTGACGATGCTATTGTGGGTTCCGGCGGTGTGAACCACCAGTGTTGCCGTGCCGAACATCTTGTCCAGCGGTCCGCGCGTGACGTCCAGATGCTGGACGCGGACATAGGGGACAAGGGTGTCGGTGTGGAACATCCACCCCCGCACCACCTGTAGCAGGCGGTCGCCCAAACCGTAGCGAAGCCGGCGGTAGGATCGCTGCGGCACCGCGGCGACGATCGCTAGTGCAAGCACGGCGATTGCAACGGAAGCAAGGCCATAGATCGGGTGCTCGCCGAGCAGTTGTTGGTCGGCAACCGCGACAGCCGCCGCCACTGGCAACCAGAACAGCGCCAGTCGCACGCGGAGCAAATGCTTGTAGCCCGGTGCGACCGGCTGCAGGTCGGCTGTTACGCTGCTGCCCCCATCAGCTGTCATAGCCGAACAATACAGCCGCGATGGCCGAACGCAAGCGCTCGCCTCAGACGCGATGCTCCGCAAAGACGCGGCGAACCGTGCCGGAGCTTGCGCGCATGACGATGCTTTCGGTGGTGATCACGTCTTTGCGCCGCTTGACCCCGCGGAGCAGGGAGCCGTCCGTGACGCCCGTCGCCGCAAAGATGCAGTCGCCTTTCGCCATCTCCTCGAGCGCGTAGACTCGGTCCAGATCGTCGATGCCCCACCGGCGCGCACGTTCAACTTCGGCATCGTTGCGGAACAGAAGCCGCCCCTGCATCTGCCCGCCGACGCAGCGGAGCGCCGACGCGGCCAGCACACCTTCGGGCGCGCCGCCGGTGCCCATGTAAAGGTCGATACCGGTGTCGGGATTAGTGACGGCGATCACGCCCGCGACATCGCCATCCGGGATTTGCTGGATACCGCAACCGACCTCACGAAGCTCCGCGATCAAATCTTCATGGCGCGAACGGTCGAGCACGCAGACGATGATCTCACTAGGCGCGACGTCCTTCGCAGCAGCTACTGCCCGGACATTGTCGGCGGGGGAACGGTCGAGGCTGACGATGCCGGGCGCATAGCCGGGTCCGACCGCCAGCTTCTCCATATAGACGTCGGGTGCGTTCAGCAGGCAGCCCTGCTCCGCGATCGCCAGGACGGCCAGTGAGTTGGGTCCCGCCTTGGCGGTGATGGTGGTGCCTTCCAGCGGGTCGAGCGCGATGTCGATCTTGGGTGCCTGGTCCAGTGCCGAACCGACCCGCTCGCCGATGAACAGCATGGGCGCTTCGTCGCGCTCTCCCTCGCCAATAACGACCGTACCATCCATGGGCAGCTCGTTGAGCGCCTTGCGCATCGCCTCAACGGCAGCGGCGTCGGCCGCCTTCTCGTCGCCGCGGCCGATCAGGCGCGCCGCAGCCACGGCCGCAGCTTCCGTTACGCGCACCATCTCCAGCACCAGCACACGATCGAGTACGGAACTGGGGCTGACGGTGCTTACGGTCATGATTGTCCTCTGATCTGGTTACGACGGGCGTTAGGTGGGCGTCCCGCCTTTGTCGAGGAAGCTACTCCTCCGCCTGATGCTCCAGGATATCGGTCCGGATCCGGACGGTTCGGGAGCCAAGGCGTGTTTCGAACAGGAAAATGGTGAAGCCGACACCGATGGCGACCATGGAGCCCATGAACAGCAAAGCGACCGGCGTCCCCAACTGCGCGTTGGTGAGGGCCCCTGTGAACAGCAGGAAAACGACGAGGCAGGTTAGGACGGCCGCCAGCACCGAGAAGAAGATTGCTTGGCTGACCAAGGCCATGCGGCGGTCCAGCACACGAATCTCGCCGAGCCAGCGGTCATGCTCCTCCCCCCGGGCGCCGAGCAGCAGCGGCTCGATGTTCCGCGCACGGTCGATGATCCGGGCAAGCCGTCCCGCGCAGACGTTCAGGAAAGCGCCGATGCCCGCCAGCAGGAAAATAGGCGCGACCGCCAGCTGAATGATGTGTGCGACCTGGGTCGCGGAGGATGTTTCGAAATCCGGAAACATCAGCTCGCCTCGCGGTCGCGCTCGCAGCTCGCCGTCTCGAGCAGCCACAGACCGGTGACGAGGAAGCTCAAGGCGAGGATCCAGGCGAAGCTGGCGATCACCTCGGGCGTGGGACCGAACAGCCCGACGATCAGCGTTGCGATCGAAATGCCCGCAAGAAGGATGAAAGCGAGGGCTAGATCGGTGGCGGCGCTGACGATCGTCCAGAGACGCACCGATCCGCCGGTCCGGGTGCTGACCACTGCAAGAATGAGACTGCGCAGGATCAGCCAGGCCACGATCAGGTAGCTGCGCGGGAAGATGTGCGTGACGGGGTTGAGTACCAGCAGCAGGCCGGCGACTGCAGTCACGCCACCTGCAATCATACAGGGGATGCGTGAACTGCGCCGCTGCGTTCCCGCCAAAAGCTCGATGATCCCGGCCGTGAGCAGCAGAGTGCCAACGACGTTTGCGCCGGGGACGGCATCGGCAAGCGGGAGCAACGCCGCGCCAGCGGCCAGGATGATGATCAACACCGCCGCCGCTGTGATCAGGCGTACCCGGTGGCGGTTGGAGTTCGTCCGCGACACGTCCGTCACCTCGTCCTCCCTTTCTGCATGTGCCGACGTCAGGCGGTTAGCATCTTCTTAACGCCTCGAGCCGCCTGTCGGAGCCGTTGTTCATTCTCGACCAGCGCGATTCGGACATAGCCTTCGCCCTCCTCACCGAAGCCGACACCTGGAGCGACCGCCACCTTGGCTTCAGTCAGCAGCCGTTTCGAAAACTCGACGGAGCCGAGATTGTGGAAGCGCTCGGGAAGCGGAACCCAGGCGAACATGCTCGCCTGCGGCACCGGGATCGGCCAACCGGCGCGGCCGAAGCTTTCGACCAGCACGTCGCGGCGCTTTTTGTAAAGTTGCCGGTTCTGCTCGACGATGTCCTGCGGGCCGTTTAGCGCCGCGCAGGCCGCAGCCTGGATCGGTGTGAACGCGCCATAATCGAGATAGGATTTCACCCGCCCAAGCGCGGCGATCAGCGTCTTGTTGCCCACTGCGAAGCCCATGCGCCAGCCGGCCATGGAGTAGGTCTTGGACATGGAGGTGAACTCGACCGCCACCTCCTTGGCTCCGGGCACCTGCAGAATCGAAGGCGTCGGCTCGTCGCCAAAGTAGATTTCGGCATAGGCTAGGTCGGAGATGACGATCAGCTCATGCTCGCGCGCGAACTCCACCAGCCTGGTGTAGAAGGCGAGGTCGGCGACATACGCCGTCGGATTTGACGGATAGCCGACGACCAGCACCTTGGGCCGCGGCACGGTGAAGCGCATCGCAAGCCGAAGCCGCTCGAAAAAATCCTCGCCGGGGCGGCAGGAATGGAGCGGATGGCGGCGCCCGCGATGATGAACCCGAATGTATGGATCGGGTAGCTGGGGTTGGGAGCCAACACCACGTCACCGGGCGCGGTGATCGCCTGGGCAAGATTGGCAAGACCCTCTTTGGATCCCAAGGTGACGATGACCTCCGTCTCCGGATCGAGGTCGACGCCGAAGCGGCGCTTGTAATAGCCGGCCTGCGCGCGGCGCAGGCCGGGGATGCCGCGGCTCGCCGAGTAGCCGTGCGCGTTCGGCTTGTTCGCGACTTCGCACAGCTTGTCCAGGACGTGGCGCGGCGGCGCGCCATCCGGGTTGCCCATGCCGAGGTCGATGACGTCTTCGCCCGCTGCGCGTGCCGCGGCCTTCATCGAGTTCACCTCGGCGAAGACATAGGGCGGCAGCCGCTCGATGCGGTAGAATTCGTCGTTCATGCGTCTCCTCATGGCGTCTGTGTTGCGGTGCGGCAAGAGCGCTTCGACTTCGCGCGCGTTCCGCGTTAGGATCCTGAAACCATGACCGACAACGCCCAACCCGCCTTTCCGACCCTCGAAGACTGGCAGCATTGGACCCTCGTGATGGGCAAGGCGCAGCAGATGATGATGGAAGCCTGGGCCGACGGGCTTGGCAAAGACGGTGTCATGCCTTGGACCAGCGCCTTTGCCTTCGGAGCACCGCCGGTCGCTGGTGAGGCCGGGCCGGGTCCGGCGACCGGCAGCGGCGATGCGATGGGGCTGATGGCCGCCGGTGCGCAGGCCTGGGTTAAGGGGCTGGAAGCCTGGAGCCATGTGCTTGCGGGCGACAGCGCGAACAAACGGGATCGGCGGTTCGCCGCACCCGAGTGGACCCAGGACCCCATCTTCAACACGATCCGCCAAAGCTACCTCGCAATTGCGGACCGGATGCTCGGCACGGTCGAGCAGATGGACGGGGTTGAGCCGGCGCAGCACGCCAAGCTGAAGTTCGCCGTACAGGGCTTCCTCGACGCGATGAGCCCGTCCAATTTTGCGCTCACCAATCCGCAGGTGCTCAAGAAGACGATGGAGACCCGCGGCGAAAATCTGCTGCGCGGCCTGTCGAACATGCTCCGCGACATGGCGGCCGGGCAGATGACCCAGAGCAAGCCCGGCGCCTTCGAGGTCGGCAAGGACCTGGCCACCACGCCGGGCAAGGTGATCAAGGAAACGCCACTCTACCAGTTGATCCAATACACGCCGACCACGGACAAGGTGCTGAAGACTCCGGTGGTGATCTTCCCACCCTGGATCAACCGCTACTACATCCTCGATCTTACGCCTGAGAAGAGCATGGTGAAGTGGTGCGTCGACCAGGGCATCACCTTGTTCATGGTCAGCTGGAAATCGGCGGACGAGAGCCTCGCCCATGTGACCCTGGACGATTATGTTCTGCGCGGGCAGATCGACGCGATCGACACGGTTCGCGACCTGCTCGGCGTCGAGAGCGTGCATACCGTCGGCTACTGTGTGGCGGGTACGACGCTGGCTTCGGCATTGGCCTATCTTCAGGCGAGGGACGAGGCGGCGAAGGTCAAGTCGGCGACCTTCTTCACGGCGCAGGTTGATTTCTCGGAAGCCGGCGATCTGAAACTCTTCCTCGGCGACGAGGTGGTGAACCTGCTCGGGCAGTTGACCGCAGAGAACGGCTATCTTGACGGGCGCTACATGGCCGCGACCTTCAACCTGCTACGCGGGCGCGACCTCATCTGGAACTATGTCGTCAGCAATTATCTGCTGGGTGAGGAACCGCCGCCGTTCGACCTGCTCCACTGGAACAGCGACACGACCAACCTGCCGGCGGGCTGGCATCGCGATTACCTCGAGACGCTCTACCGTTCGAATAAATTGGTGGAGAGCGGCGGCATTAGCGTCGATGGCGTGCCGGTCGACCTCACCACCGTGACGACGCCGAGCTACATTCAGGCCGGCCGCGAGGACCATATCGCGCCGCCGCAAAGCGTCTGGAAGGTCATGGACCATTTCGCCGGCCCAAAGCGGTTCGTGCTGGCCGGCTCAGGGCACATCGCCGGCGTTGTGAATCATCCGTCCACGGGCAAGTATCAGTATTGGATCAACGAACAGCCGTGCGGAACGTTAGAATCGTTCATCGAGGGCGCGACCGAGCATAAGGGCAGCTGGTGGCCGGACTGGTTCAACTGGCTGAAGGGCCTGGGCGGCGACACAGTCGATGCCAAGGGCGCGCGGGTACCCGGCAAGGGCAAGCTCAAGGCGATCGAGGATGCGCCGGGACGCTATGTCCGCGAGCGTTAGAGAATGCCGCCGCCAAGCATCAGGCGGATGACACCCACGGCGATGACGAACAGATTGAGATTGCGTCCCGCCTTGCTGTGCGAGCCCATCCCGACGGCAGCGCCGACCACCGCGAGTGGGATGATCAGCCAGTTGGCCCAACCCAGTAACGGCAGGAAAGCGACCGCGGCGAAGATCAGCGCGAGGACGCCAATGATGAGCGAGACGACGTTGAGCATGGGGCAGGCTAGCAGCTAGTGCACCGTTTCAACAGGGCTGATGCGCGCCAGAAGCTTGCCGCCGCAGAAGATCCTGAGCACGCTTACCGTCTGCTGGTTCGGCCACTCACCGCGAACATCGACGGGTGTCACCGCCTGCGTTGCAGGTCCGGATGGTGGACGGGGGTTGAGGCGGACGGTGACCTGAACCGGATCGGACTCCGCCACCTCCGGTGTAAGCCAATCAAAGGAATAGCCGCCTGTTGGGACGGTGACTTTTCCAATCACGATCAGCTTGGAGCTGGCGCCCGGTCCCGGCATTGCGTTCACCCAGGCCGCCCATTCCGAGGAGATGATTTGGCAGGCTCCTGAGTGAGGCGGTGCCGGTCGGTTGGGGACGGATGGCGCGCACGCGGTCATAAGAAGGGCGCAGGCGAGGCCGAAGTAGCGAGCAATCATCTATGCCTCCGAAGGTGAACGCTCGGATTGCCGGAGAAGCTGTGAAACGTAAATCGCCAGCGCGATCCAGATGGCGCCGAAGGCAATGGCATGCGCGGTTGTGAACGCCTCGCCATAGATCCAGACCGCGATCAGGAATTGAAGCGTCGGCGCCAGGAACTGGAGCATGCCAAGCGTCGAATAGCGTAGCGCCCTCGCGGCCGCCGTAAACAGCAGCAGTGGAAGGCTGGTGACGAGCCCTGCAACCAGCAGGAAGGCTGTGTCATGGGTCGTTTCTCCGAACACCGGCTGCCCCGAGATCGCCTGCCAAGAGAGCCAGCCGACCGCGAGAGGCAAAAGCAGGCTGGTCTCCACCGTTAGCCCGACGGCGGACTCCACCGGTGCAAGCTTTCGCAGCAGGCCGTAGGTGGCGAAGCTCGCACAAAGCGACAGGCTGATCCACAACTGGTCGATCGCCTCGACCGCGAGGGCAGCGATCCCGGCCGCGGCGAGCGCCACCGCCGCCCACTGCAGCCGTGTCAGAGGCTCTTTCAGGATGAAGCGGCCGAGCAAGACGTTGGCGAGCGGATTGAGGTAATAGCCCAGACTACCGGCTAAGATGTGGCCGTTCACGATTGCGTAGATGTAGAGCAGCCAATTGATCGCGATCAGCACGGCGGTAGCAGAGAGAAACTGCAACGCGCGGCCATTGGCGAAGGCGGCGCGGAGCGAAGCAAGCTGGCGGGTGACGGTCAGGATCAGAAGCAGCAGTGGCACCGACCAGAGCACGCGGTGGGCAACGACATCCACCGGGGGAATGCCGGGGATCTGCTTGAAGTAGATCGGCAGCACGCCCCAGAAGCCGTAGGCACCAAGCCCGCACAGAAAACCTTTCCGCTGAACGGCGCGGGCATTCGTCTCGGCAGGGCTGTTCATGGCGGCTTCGCCTAACGGGCATATCCCTCAAGTAAAGACTATGGGATAATGCGCCGTTGGTTGCCGTCCGCCGGGTGCGGCCTATGTACGGGCGAACAGATGAGAACAGGGCGAGCTTCACGATCTGCGGTGCTGACGGCGGCGGTGCTTGCATTGCTGACTGCGGGCTGTGCGCCGACGGGCAAGAAGCCGGTCGGTCAGGTGCTGGTACCGCTGCCGGCGCCGACCAAGGCGGATGGATGGCGCGGCGTCGCGACCGACGCTGACGAAGGTCGTCTTCAGCGCTTGCCGGCGGCGTGGACCGAAGCGCTGCAGGAAGCCCGCAAGTTCGACGCGCGCGGTGTCCGTGACGAGGGCGACCTGCTGCGGCCCGATGCCGCGCTTCCCCGGCCCGCCCTTACGCCCGGCAGCTATTACTGCCGGCTGGTGAAACTCGGCCGCACCAGGACCCGTGCGCCGGCATTCGGTAAGTTCAAGCCCTTCTTCTGCTTCGTGGATGTGGAGGGTGACCTGCTGACCCTGGTCAAGCAGACCGGCGACACGCGGCCGGCGGGGCGGTTGTGGGAAGATGATGATGCTGCACGCCTGATCTTCCTCGGCAGCGTTGCCCAGGGCGCGGAGAAGCAGCCGAAGGCCTATGGGGACGATCCCAAGAGGGACACGGCGGGCGTGCTGGAGCGTATCGGCCTGTTCCGCTGGCGGCTGGTTGTCCCATGGCCGCAGGGCACGTCCAAGCTCGACATTTATGAGCTGACGCCCGTGGAGAACCAGCCGGAGTGAGCGCTGCCGGGCTGTTGGCTGAAACTGACGAAGTGCGTGCCCACCTGATCGGCAGCGCCGCGGCGGGGGAGGCGATCAGCTATTCGGACTTGCTGGAGCGGCTCGGCTTCGGCTTCAGCCGGCCCAAGATGCGTGCCTTATGCAAGGTGTTGTCGGTCATCGACGAGGAAGCCTCCGCGCGCGGCGAGCCGGAGCTTGCAGTGCTGGTCGTCCGGCAATCGGACGGCTTGCCGGGGCAGGGCTGGTGGGTCGGCTGCTCGGACAGTCGTGGCTACAATGGACCTTGGGAGGGGCCGGAGGCACGCCGGCTGGTGGATACGCTCCAGGCCGAGGCATTCGACTATTGGAGGCGGAATAGCTAAGCGCGAGCCCATGCCCGACATCCTGACCCGAACCAACACCGTCCGCGAGGACGACGACGGCATTCGCCTCGACCGCTGGTTCAAGCGCCACCTTCCAGAGGTGAGCTTCAACATCGTCTCACGCTGGGCGCGTACCGGGCAGCTGAAGGTCGACGACAAGCGCGCGACACCCGGCGACCGGATTGCGGCAGGCCAGACCATCAGGTTTCCCGATCCCTCAACGATCGACCTGTCTTCCCAGCGGGCGGAGCCGCGCCGGGAGCCGCTTAACGACGAAGAAGCGGAACTGGTGCGGGAGATGGTGATCCACCGCGACCGCAACGCCTTCGTGCTCAACAAGCCGCCGGGACTGGCCACGCAGGGCGGCACCAAAACTCACCAGCATCTCGACCGGCTGCTTGACGGACTGTCCGACGAGGAGGGTAACCGGCCCAAGCTGGTCCACCGCTTGGACAAGGACACATCGGGTGCGCTTCTGGTTGCGCGATCCGCGCGGGCAGCCGGTCACTTCGCCAAGACCTTCTCGGGCCGAACGGCGCGCAAGGTCTACTGGGCGATCATCGTCGGAGTGCCGTCGCCGGACGAGGGGCTGATCGACCTCCCGCTGGCCAAGCAACCGGGTACCGGCGGCGAGAAGATGCATGTCGACAAGGAGAATGGCTTATCGGCGAAGACCCGCTGGCGACTGGTGGACCGTGCCGGCAACCGCGCCGCTTGGGTCGAGCTTCAGCCGCTGACCGGCCGGACGCATCAGCTGCGCGCGCACATGGCGGCATTGGGACACCCTATCGTGGGCGACGCGAAATACGGCGGAGCCGAAGCCTTTCTGACCGGCGGGATCAGCCGGAAGTTGCACCTGCATGCCCGACGCATCCGGGTCGATGCGCCCGACGGCGGTGAGATCGACGTAACGGCGGAGCTCCCTGCGCATTTCGCGGAAACGCTGGCGACGCTCGGCTTCGAGCCGATGGCGGGTGATCACCTGCCGCTGGACCGGGAGGATCCGGCTGCGACGCCGGAGGTGAAGCAACGCCGTGCTGCAGCCGCAGCCAAGAACCGGCGCCGGGACCGCAAAGGCGAACGTCGGAACCGGGGTCGTTCAGCTGCGCCCAAAGGCAGGCGCGGGTGAATCGGCTCGCCATTTTCGACTGCGACGGAACGCTGGTCGACAGCGGCCACACGATTCACCATGCGCTGAACCTGGCGATGGCCGAGCAAGGGCTGCCTGCCCTTTGCCCGGCGGCGTGCCGACGAATCATCGGGCTTAGTCTGGTGCAGGCGATTGCCGCGCTGCTTCCCGCCGAATCGTCGGAGCGCCACGTTGCGATTGCCGAGACCTACAAGGCCAAGTTTCATGCCATGCGGCACGCCGGTGAGGTTTCCGAACCTCTGTTCGATGGCATCCTCGATCTGCTCGAAGCATTGGAAGCGGACGGCTGGCTGCTGGCGGTCGCGACCGGCAAGTCGGATCGTGGGCTGCAGCTTTGCCTCGCTAGCCATGACATCCACGCCCGGTTCGTTTCGCTGCAAACCAGCGACCGTCACCCTTCCAAGCCGCACCCATCGATGGCGCAGCTGGCGATGAGCGATGCCGGGGCGGAGCCGGCGGCCACGGTCGTCATCGGAGACACCAGCTATGACATGGGGATGGCCAAGGCTGCGGGCGCGTTCGGTATCGGCGTGACCTGGGGCTATCATGAGCCGTCAGAGTTGCTCGCGTCGGGCGCCGCGGCCGTAGCGGACACACCCGCGGACGTGCTCGCCATCGCGCGTGAACTCGTGGGAGCCTCACATGAACGATGATCAGATTTGGAAAACGCGGTTCCACCAACTGATGCTCGTGCGACTCATCGGGCTGGCGGTTTTTGCGCTTGGCATCGCGATAATGAGCACCGACCTGCTTAGGCCAGGCGGGTGGCCGCAAGTCGGCGCCATTCTGGCGATCCTAGGCGCGCTCGGCAGCTTGCTTGCGCCACGCTTGCTGAAGAAGGTCTGGGAGCGACAGTGAAGCGTTTCTGGAAGGACGTTGCGCTTGCCCATGGTGAAGGTGGCTGGTCGGTGCAGCTGGACGGTCGGCCGGTGCGCACGCCGGCGCGCGACCCTTTGGCACTCCCGAGCAAAAGGCTTGCAGAAGCCGTTGCGGAAGAATGGCGGAACGTCAGCGATACGGTGAACCCGCGAGCCATGCCGCTCACGGGGCTCGCCAATGCAGCGATCGACCGCATCGCTCCCGATCCGCACGCGTTCGCGGCAGGGCTGGCAAAATATGCGGAGGCGGACCTCACCTGTTATCGCACCGAGGGACCGCGCGAACTGGTCGATCGGCAGGAGGAGTCCTGGGATACCCTGCTCGCGTGGGCACGCAGCCGCTACCAGGTCGAGTTCCGGACGACCCAAGGGCTGATGCACGTGGAGCAGCCCGAGGAAACGGTGGAGCGCCTATCCAGCGCGGTTCACGAGCTGGAGGCCTTCGCACTGGCGGGCTTATCGCCTCTCGTAACAGTCGGCGGGTCGCTGGTCGCGGGACTAGCAGTGCTTGAACGCGCGATCGCTCCGGAGGCCGCCTGGGCTGCCGTCAGCATCGATGACCATTGGCAGCTGGAGCAATGGGGCGCCGATGCTGAAGCGGAATTGGCTCTGGAGAACCGCCGCCGCGACTTCTTGGCTGGCGCACGTTTCATGGAGCTGCTGAACGCGGCCTAGTGCTGCGGTCCAGCAAGGTCGCGGACGAAGGACACCAGCCCAAGCTGACGCTGCCTCTTCAACCGCTCGGCAGCCACGATCTTCTGCACCTCGGCAAGACAGCTTTCGGTGTCACGGTTGATGAGGACATAGTCGTACTCGGCCCAGTGGCTGATCTCACCATTCGCGCGGCGCATGCGATCGAGGATGACCTCTTCGCTGTCGGTACCGCGACTTCGCAAGCGCCGCTCCAGTTCGGCCATCGAGGGCGGCAGAATGAAGATTCGGACCAGGTCCTCGCCCATCGCGGAATGAAGCTGCTGCGTGCCCTGCCAGTCGATGTCGAACAGGATGTCACGGCCGTCCTTCAGCGCTGCCTTCACGGGGGCCTTGGGCGTGCCATAACGATGGTTGAACACCGGCGCCCATTCGACGAACTCGCCTTCGCCGATCAGCCGGTCGAACTCGGTGTCTGAAACGAAATGATAATCGACGTCGTCGACCTCACCGGGGCGCTTGGGACGTGTCGTCGCAGAGATCGACATGGTGACTTCCGTGTCGGCTTGAAGAAGCATTCGCGAGATCGTCGACTTGCCCGCGCCCGACGGCGAGGACAGGACGATCAGAAGTCCACGCCGCTTCCGGCTCCGCTCTTCGGTCCTCGGGTCCATAGCCGCTCTTGCTTCGGGTGAGCCGTGCCCGTCAAGCGACTGGTGGTGCAGTGCACAAAATTTCCCTTGAAATGCCGCGGCGCACCCTATATTGTGCAGTGCAACAATACAGGGGTTTGATTGATTATGGCTGACGAAACCAAAGCGAACGCGGAAGCTGCGGCCGAAGCACCGGCCAAGGTCGTCGAAGTGGTGGCGGAGACCGCTGCCAAGGTCGTTGAGAAAAGCGCACCGGCTGCAAAGCGTGGACGCACCAAGACGGCTCCTACTCCCCGGAAGGTCGCGGCCAAGGCTGCTCCCAAGCCGGCTCGTTCAACCCGCGCCAAGGCAGCCAAGCCTTCGCGCAAGGCGCCCCGCAAGGTTGCGGCGGCCGCTTCTCAGCAAAGGATCGAAACCATGGCTACCAAGAACTATTTCGCAGGCTTTGATGCCATCCCGGCCTTCGCGCCGTTCCAGTCGCTCTTCACCGATGCCGGTGAGCGTGGCCAGGAAGCTGTTCGTCGCACCCAGAAGGTTGCCGAGGAACTGGCCGACCTGACCCGCGCCAATGTCGAAGCGGTTGTCGAGTCGGGCCGCGTCGCCGCCGAAGGCGTTCGCTCGCTGAGCCAGGACGTCGTCGCCAGCAGCCGCGACGGTTTCGAGAAGGCTGCGGACGCGATCCGCACGCTGGCCGAAGCCAAGTCGCCGACCGAATATCTTCAGCTCCACAGCGAGCTCGCCCGCACCTCCTTCGACCGCATGGTCGCCGAGAGCTCGCGCTGGACCGAGTCGTTCGTGAAGCTGGCCGGCGAGGCTATTCAGCCCGTATCCAGCCGCGCTTCAGCCAATGCCGAGCGCCTCAACTCTCTCGTTGCCTGAACCTCTCCCTCCAGAAATCTCAGGCAATGACGAAGCGGCCGTCCCTCGGGGCGGCCGCTTTTTCGTAATGATGGTCGCAATGCCGCCTTGCGGGTGCTTGGCGGCTTGCCATATTCACGGGTGAGATGATCAGCATTCGAAACATGGCGGACGACGATCAGGACGGCGGCGGCACCGATGGGCCGCAGACCGGCGTTGCGACGCGCACCCGGCCCAAAACCAAGAAGCCGTCGAACTACAAAGTCCTGATGCTCAACGACGATTATACGCCGATGGAATTCGTCGTGCTCGTCCTTCAGCAATTCTTCAACATGGGGATCGAGGACGCGACCCGCGTGATGCTTCAGGTGCATCAGCAGGGCGTCGCGGTGTGCGGTGTCTTCACCTATGAGGTGGCCGAGACGAAGGTCAGCCAGGTCATCGATTTCGCGCGGGAAAATCAGCACCCGCTGCAATGCACGCTGGAGAAGGCCTGAGCTTCCAGAATTCTTGTCAGTCCTGTGACACTTGTTAAAGCGCCGGGATGGACAGCATCTGGATCAAGGGCGGCAATGCCCTCAACGGCACAATCCCCATCAGCGGCGCCAAGAATGCTGCCCTGACCCTTCTTCCTTGTGCGCTGCTCACCGACGAGCCGCTGACGCTGACCAATCTGCCGCGCCTGGCCGACGTCGATACGTTCGGTCACCTGCTGAACCAGCTCGGCGTGTCGACGCGAGTCGAGGGTGTCAAACCGGGTCAGTTCGGGCGATCCATGACCCTTCAGGCTACCGAGATCGCCTCAACGGTCGCACCCTACGACATGGTGCGCCGAATGCGCGCGTCGATCCTGGTGCTCGGCCCGATGCTGGCGCGTGCCGGCGAAAGCACCGTCAGCCTTCCGGGCGGTTGCGCAATCGGCGACCGGCCGATCGACCTTCACCTACAGGCGCTGGAATGCATGGGTGCGGAGATCGAGCTTGCTGCCGGCTATGTGAAGGCGAGTGCGCCCAAGGGTCGCCTGTCCGGAGGCGACTTCAGCTTCCCAGTGGTTTCCGTCGGCGCGACCGAGAATGCTCTGATGGCCGCGGTTCTGACCACCGGCCGGACTCAGTTATTCAATGCGGCGCGAGAGCCGGAGATCGTCGACCTGTGCAACCTGCTGGTCGCGATGGGAGCGAAGATCGAGGGGATCGGATCCGGCCACCTTATCATCGACGGCGTCGGAGCGCTTCACGGTTGCACCTATGAGGTAATGCCCGACCGGATCGAGGCGGGCAGCTATGCCTGCGCCATCGGAATGACGGGCGGTTCGGTCGATCTGCTCGGTGCCCGGGCGGAGGACATGCGCGCGACGCTGAACGCGTTGGCGCAAGCGGGACTGATGATCGAGTTTCATGAGCGCGGGATCAAGGTGACATCGACCGGCGAGTTGCGGCCTTTGGCGCTCTCAACCGCGCCGTTCCCAGGTTTCGCCACCGACATGCAGGCGCAGTTCATGTCGATGCTGACCCTCGCCAAGGGAGAAAGCTTCCTTGAAGAGACGATCTTCGAAAATCGCTACATGCACGTGCCGGAGCTCCGGCGCATGGGCGCTAACATCGAGACTCGCGGGCGCTCGGCGCTGGTTCACGGCGTCGACAAGCTGACCGGCGCGAGCGTGATGGCGACCGACCTTCGAGCGTCGATGAGCCTGGTGCTTGCGGGCCTTGCCGCCGAGGGGGAGACGGAGGTTCTGCGCGTCTACCATCTCGATCGCGGTTACGAGCGTCTGGAAGAGAAATTGTCGGCGGTCGGCGCCACGATCGAACGCCGCAGCGCCGGCTAGAGTGGCTTGGCAAAGCGGATGCTGGTTCGTTCGAAGCCCAACCGGCGGTAGAATGCGTGGGCGGCAAGGTGCCGGTCGTTGCTCGTCACCTCGATCAACTCACAGCCGTCTGCCTTGAATCGAGCCTCCGCCGCGTCGACCAGCATACGCCCGATGCCCTTGCCGCGCACGTCATCGGCGACCACCAGAATGGTAATCCGCCCTACAGGCTTCTCGCGCTGCAGCATGGTCGAGACCTGAACTCCGCACAGGCCGACGGTCCGATCGCCAAGCGTCGCAACGAATGGCGGGTTTCCGGACGCCATCATCTTCTTAAGTCGCTGTTTGAGTGCTTGGTCGTGCGGGGTGTAACCCAGCAGCCGAATGAGCGGCAGAAGCTGAGCCGCGTCACCCTGTTCTGCCGTTCGCACGACAGGTATTGGTGGTGGCTTCGGTTTCCGCTCAGGTTTCGGCGGGGCTTGCCGATCGTTGGCGGGCTGCCTTGGCCGCTGTACCTTGCGTTTCACCGGCTGATCCAACGATGCACCCCAATCCGCCGCATCATGCTTGCGAAGAAAGGCCTGCGCTTCTTCGGGTGTCGCCGTCAGCGCCTTGCCGTTGAATCCGAGCAGCGGCTTGCCCGCGGCATCCGTGATGCCCACCTTGCCATAGTCGCCCTTGCCGGGAGTCCGAACGCGCGAGCGGACCAACCTCAGGCCACGGTTGCGCGCGCTTTCGGCCAGTGTGTCGAGGTCCATAGGCTTAGAAGGTGTCGAGGACGTGCAGGACAAGGCCGACGAGGCCGCCTACCAGGGTCCCGTTGATCCGGATGTATTGAAGGTCGCGTCCGACTGCGCTTTCCAGGCGCGCAGTGATGGTCCGCGCATCCCATCCGCGAATGGTCTCGGAAACCAGCTTGACGATCGATCCGCCGTAGCTGGCTGCCATGCCGGCAACGGCGCGGCGGGCGAACTGGTTGATTGCCTTGCGAATTCGCGGATCGCTCTCCAGCGTCGTGCCCATCGTGCGGAGCACCTCGCCAAGCTTGCCGGCCAGCGCCGCATCCGGGTTACGGGTGGCCTCGATGATGCCGGCGCGCCCCTTTTGCCAAAGCGCATCCAGCCAGACGCTCACCGACTTGTTGGCGAGGAGGTCGTTTTTCCACTCCTCGACCTTGGCGCGTGTTTCAGGCTTGGATTGCAGATCCTGCGCAAGCTGGACCAGTGCTTCCTGAACCTTGATCCGCACTGGGTGATCGGGATCGGTCGACATCTCGAGGGTCAGCTTGCGCAGGCCGTCGATGATTGCGTCGGCCAGCTTGGTGTCGAGCGCCGCCAGCTTCAGCACCCAATTGGCCTTCTTGTGCACCATCTCGCGGATCAGCGGCTCGTTGGCGTCCAGCGCACGCGCCATCCAGCGGATAGCAGCCTCAAGCATCGGTACGTGCCGGTTTTCGTCGATCGCGGAGGATAGCGCATGGCCGAGTAGGGGAGAGACCTCCATCTGCCGCAAGCGCGTGGAGACAGCGCTTTTGACGATGCCGCCGAGCCGCTCATCGTCCAGTCCCTCGAAGACGTCGCCGATCAGGCGGGACGCACCGGCTCGGATCCGCCCGCCTTCGCCCTCCGGGGCCCTGAGGAAGCGACCGGTTGCGCCGGCAAGGTCGATGTTGCGCATCCGCCTTGCCACCACGGGTGCGATCAGGAAGTTTTCCTTGAGAAAATTGGCGAGCGCCTGCCCTATTCGATCCTTGTTGCGGGGGATGATCGCCGTGTGCGGGATCGGAAGACCGAGCGGGTGGCGGAACAGTGCAGTGACGGCGAACCAGTCCGCCAGCCCGCCCACCATCGCCGCTTCGGCAAATGCCTTCACATAGGCGAGCCATGGGTAGCGGGGCTCGAACGCCCGGGCGGCAAAGAAGACCACCATCATGAAGAACAGCAGGCCGGTCGCGGCGAGCTTCATGCCGGAGGCGCCCTGCTGGGACATGTTCAGGCGGTTAAGGGCGGCCGTGTTCATGACCGCACCCTAACGCCTCAATCCGCGAAAAAGTCACTCCGCCGGAACGGGACCCTTCATCGGCGCATGCTCCTCGCCATTGTCGATGAAGCGCCGGCCCTTTGCCGCGATCCAGCTTTCGATGTCGATGGCGATGGAGAAGAAGGCCGGCACGAGCAATAGGGTCAGAGCGGTGGAGAAAATTAGCCCGCCGATCACCGTCATGCCCATCGGGGCACGCCAGCTGCCGTCACCGGTCAATGACACGGCAATCGGAACCATGCCGGCGACCATCGCGACGGTGGTCATGACGATGGGCTGAGCCCGCTTGTGACCAGCCTCAACGATGGATTCAACCTTCGACATGCCGTGATCCATCATTTCCACCGCGAAATCGATCAGCAGGATCGAATTCTTGGCGACGATCCCGAACAGCATCAGAATGCCGATGAAGACGGGCAACGACACCGCTTGCCCGGCGATGTGCAGCGCCACGCCCGCCCCTAACGGTGCAAGCAAAAGCGAGCCCATGTTAACGAGCGGCGACAGGAAACGGCGGTAGAGCAGCACCAGCACTGCGAACACCAGCAGCACGCCCGATCCAAGCGCGATGAAGAAGTAGAAGATCAGCTCCGCCTGCCACTTCGAATCGCCCAAATTCAGTTTCTGAACGCCCTCGGGAAGCTTCTTCACCGTCGGCAGTTCGTTAATCAACTTCCACGCGTCGCCCGACACCATCCCCGGCGCCAGGTCGGCACCAACGGCGATGCGGCGGATTTGATTGGTGCGCTGGACGGTTGTCGGTCCCGAGCCGAAACCGATTTCCGCAACCGACTTCAGCGGCACCGACTGCCCGCTGGTGGTGGGAACCGGAAGGTTCTCGAGGATGCTGAGATCCCGCCGTGCATTCTCGGAGATCGAGACGGTGATCGGAACTTGTCGGTCGGCGAGCGAGAACTTGGCGCTGTTCTGCGCAAGGTCGCCCAGCGTCGCGATGCGGATCGTCTGCGACAGCGCCGTCGTCGTCACGCCTAGATCGGCAGCAAGGTCGAACCGTGGCTTGACGATGATCTCAGGTCGAACGAGGTCGCCCATGGCACGCGGCGCGCGCAGCTTGGGGATCGTCGCCATCTCCTCGGCGATCTTGTTGGCGGTCTGCTCAAGAACCACCGGATTGTCGCTTCCGAGGTAAAGGACGATGTCACGGCCGCCGCCGCCAGGTCCGCCGCCATTCTGGCTCTGGAAGTTCACACGCGCGTCTTCAATGGCAGACAACTTGGGCGCGAGATTGCGTTCGAAGTCGGTCGAGGTGACCTTACGATCGGCCTTCAACCCGACGTTGATGAAGGCGCTGCCGACGGAAACCCGTTCGAACACGCGCTCGACAGAGGGATCCTTCAACAGGATCGACGAGGCACGGTCCGCTACAGCCTCCGACTGCTTTAGCGTTGTTCCCGGCGGCAAACTGATGCGGACGATGGAGAAGTCGACGTTGACCTGCGGCTGGAACGCCATCGGCAGCGTAGCGAAGAGGCCGATCTGGATGAGGAACGCCAAGAAGCCGACACCAACCATCCAGAACCGGTGATCGCGGAACAGCGAGAGGGCTGCATGGCCGAACCCAGGGTGCCGCTGACGGTAAGCCTCGGCGCGATCCGTTCGAAGGCTCCACTTCAGAATGCCGAGATATTTGTCCATCGCCGGCCCGGACGCGTGCTCCTGCGTACCATGCGACTTTAGGAAGTAAGCAGCAATGAGCGGAGTGATCATGCGTGCGACCAGCAAGCTCATCAGCACGGCGATGACGACCGTGTAGCCAAAGCTCTTGAAGAACTGGCCAGAAATGCCGGGCATCAGCGCGACGGGCAGGAACACCGCAACGATTGACATGGTCGTCGCCAGCACCGCCAGTCCGATCTCGTCCGCCGCGTCGATGGACGCCTGATAGGCCGTCTTGCCCATTCGCATGTGCCTGACGATGTTCTCGATCTCGACGATGGCGTCGTCGACCAGCACGCCCGCAACGAGGCTTAGCGCGAGCAGAGAAAGGCTGTTCAGGTTGATGCCCATCAGGCTCATGAACCAGAATGCCGGAATCGCCGACAGCGGGATCGCAAGCGCCGAGATAAGGGTCGCCCGCATGTCGCGAAGGAACAGGAAGACCACGATAACGGCAAGCACGGCGCCTTCGATCAGGCCATGCATTGCGGATTTATACTGGTCCTTCGTGTACTGAACCTGGTTGATGATCTCGCGGAATTTGATCCGGGGATCTTCTTGCTCAACCTTTCTGAGCTCCTTCCACGCCTCGTCATAGGTCGTGACCTCGGACGAGCCCTTGGAACGCTGGACGTTGAAGCTGACGACCTGACGGCCATTCATCTTCGCAATGCTGCGCTGCTCTGAATAGGCGTCTTTGACTTCGCCGAGATCGGCCAGGCGAACCGTGCGGCCACCGGCGACGGTGATCTGCGTCTGTGAAAGGTCGTAGGCGGTTTGCGCATTGCCGATCACGCGAACTGACTGCTCCGAACCGGCCACTTCCGCGCGCCCGCCTGTGGCGTTGAGGTTCACTTGGCGAAGCTGCTGATTGACCTGAGCAGCCGTGATGCCTTGCGTCTGAAGTGCTGCGGGATCGAGGATCACGCGGATCTGCCGGTCCACGCCGCCTTCCCTCGCAACGGCCGCAACGCCCTGAACGCCGAGCAGCCGCCGGCTGACCTTGTTGTCGATATACCAGCTGAGCTGTTCAAGGCTCATGTCGGTGGTTTCGGCGGCAACGAACAGGATCGGGTCACCGGAAATGTCGATGCGTTGGATCTGCGGTTCGAGGATTCCGTCGGGAAGGTCGCTGCGGATTTGCGCGATAGCGTCCCGGATGTCGTTCACGGCGCGATCCGTGTCGGTGCCAATCACGAATTGAACGAAGGTGTTGCTGTAGCCCTCGTTGACCGAACTATTGATCTCTTCGACGCCGTTGACGGAGCGAATGGCCGCTTCCACCTTTTGCGTGATCTGGTTTTCCATCTCCGTCGGTGCCGCGCCCGGCTGTGAAATGCCGACGCTCGCCGCAGGAAAGTCGATGTCCGGGTTGTTGTTCACCTGCATCGTGTTGAAGGACAGCAAGCCCGCCAGCAGCAGGCCGATGAAGAACACGATCGGTGGAACCGGGTTGCGAATGCACCAGGCTGAGATATTCCGGAAATTCATATCATTCTGCCTCTATCCAAGGCGTCCAAAAACTAGCGTGCAGCCTGACGGCGCGGCGAAACCTTCTGCCCCGGATTGAGGAACGGTCCGGCGGACAACACAATCGCCTCCTGGCCCGAGATCCCGTCCGCAATCGTGACGCCATTCTCGTCGACGTTGCCGATCTTGACGTTGCGCCGTTCGACCTCGTTCTTGCCGTTGACGATGTAGACGTAATTGCCCTTGTCGTCGGCCAGCACCGCGCTTTGCGGCAGGACTGGAGCGGTGGAGCCACCGGCACCAATCTTCGCTTCGGCAAAGCCGCCCGGGCGAAGCGCCGGATCGTACGGGACAGCGATGCGCACCTCACCCTGCCGGCTTTGCGGATCGATCACTGGCGCGACCTGCCAGACAGAGCCGCTGAAGCTTCGGCCAAGGCCGATCGGCGTGACGCTTGCGGCCATGCCGGTGCGAACGAAGGCCAGGTCTTGCTGCGACAACTGTGCGCGCATTTCCATTTCGCCGCCAAGTGCAAGCCGGAACAGGGCACCGCTGCCGGGGCTGACGATCTGACCGACCTCGACCGAGCGAGCGAGAATGAGGCCCGCCGTCGGCGCAACGACGTTGAGCTGACCGATCTGAGCGCGCGTGGCGCCAAGTTGCGCCTGCGCGACGCGCACCTGCGCGTTTGCGGCGTCGCGAGTCGCGCGCTTGGAATCGATTTCGGCCTTGGAGACGAAGCCGCGGCCCTGAAGCGACACGGCGCGCTCGTAATTGGCTTGCGCAAGCACGGCGTTGGCGCGGGCAGATTCGACCTGCGCTGCAAGTTGCGCCGCCTGTTGAGCCTGAACGGACCGATCCACCGTCGCGAGCACCTGACCCTGACGAACCCAGGTGCCAGCGTCGACCAGCACACGGGTAACGCGGCCACCCTGTCCAGCGATTCCGATCGGCTGGTCGCGGCGTGCGGCAAGAGCGCCGCTGGCGGTCACGGTGCGTGCAACCTGGCTGCGGCCCGGAACGATAACGCTGACGGTCGGGATTTGGCCGCCTCCAGGCCCGCCCTTGCCGGCGGCCGCGGGACCCCCTGCACCGTCTGCGTCCTTGCCCTTGCCCATGGTGAAGGCAAGAAGCGCGGCGATAAGGATGGCGGCTGCAGCAACGGCGATGATGATGACCCGCTTGCGGCGCGACCCGTCGGTGACGATCACCGTTTCCGAACTGCGAATTGCCGATTCTCTATTCATCATCCCTGACCCTGGCCCCAACCCTCTGCTCACGCTTAGGGCAGCTGTATTACCCTAATAAGTCACTACTCGCAACAGAGGCTTTGCAAAGAATGTTCGCCATCCTTTTTCGACCAACGGCGGCACCTGAATTGCAAAGGCGCGTTGCAGTGGTCAGGCGATCGTTTCGCCACTGGATTGGTTTGCAACGAAGGGGAAGCGCAAATGTTGGAAGATCATGGCTGGCTCGCCTGGATCATCATCGGCGGCGTGGCTGGCGCGATCGCCAAGTTCATCATGCCGGGAAAGGATCCGGGCGGCTGCATCATCACGGTGATCTTGGGCATCGCCGGCGCGTTGCTGATGGGCTTTCTGGGCACGGCGCTTGGATTCGATGGTGACGGTGCCGGTTTTGTCCTGGCCATTGTTGGCGCCCTGATCATCTTGTTCATCTATCGCCTGGTCGCTCGCCGACGCAGGATCTGAACCAAGCGTTCATTGCGAGGCCATCCAACCGGTGGCTGAATGCTCCCGGTAATAGCGGGAGTTTGATTATGCGATCGTTTCTGATTGCCGGGTTCTTGCTGGCGGGCGTTGCAACGGCAATGCCCGCCGGCGCCCAGCAGCTTGTTGTTCAGCCAATGGCCGGAACGCGGCTCGACCTCAGCGTCACCGGTGAAGTCACGCGCGTTCCGGACGTGGCCATCATTTCTGCGGGTGTGGTCACGCGCGCGGCAACCGCATCGGCGGCAATCAACCAGAATGCGGCCAGGATGGATCGGGTGCTGGCCGCCTTGAAGCGTGCCGGGATTGCCGAACGCGACGTTCAGACCAGCAGCATCAACCTCAATCCGGAGTATCGCTACCAGGACGGTCAGTCGCCGCGGCTGACCGGCTATAGCGCGTCGAACCAGGTGTCCGTCCGATTTCGTGACATCGCGAATAGCGGCAAGATCCTTGATGCGCTGGTTGCCGAAGGCGCCAACCAGATCAACGGACCGACCTTGACGATCGACAAGCCCGAGGCGGCAAGGGACGAAGCACGTGTGGCGGCGCTTGCCGCCGGCCGCGCCCGCGCCGAACTTTACGCCCGATCGCTTGGCAAACGGGTGGGCCGGCTCATCTCCGTTAGTGAAGGTCAGGCACCCGGCTTCCAGCCGATGGAAATAGTCGTGACCGGCATGCGTGCCCAAGCAGCGTCGGCGGACAGCAAGATCGTGCCCGGCGAGCAGCAAGTGCAGGTGGTGCTCTCCATGAGTTTCGAACTGCAATAGGCAAAGAAAAGGCCGTCCGGTTTCCCGGACGGCCTTCCATGTCTTGGGTCGCGATCCTTAGCGAACGCTGCCGCGGCGGACCAGATTGACGATCGCCAGCAGGATGATGGCGCCGATCAGCGAGTAGACGAAGCTCATCACCGTGATGCCGTCGTTGATGTTGGCACCGAACAGCAGGCCGGCAATGACTGCGCCAATGATGCCGACGACGATGTTCAGGATAATTCCTTGCTGCCCGTCGGTGCGCATGATGATGCTGGCAAGCCAACCGCAAATACCGCCGACAACGAGCCAAATGATGATACCCATTTGCGTTCCCTCCTGTTGTGCCCGCCGCATGCGACGAGCCGTTCCGGCATCAAGACGCGTGATGCCGGTCAGTTGTTCCGGAAACGAAAGGGGGAGTCGAGCGAATTGCGTGATGCAAGTGCGAAGAAGTGGCGGATTTCCGAACCTTGGTACGCTACTATAATGAGCTTCAGTAGCGCTGTTGCCGCTCGTAAACGTCGCGATAATGCTTGATGCGCGTCACACGCAGGCCCGGCATTCCGCTACGGTCGACCGCACGCTGCCAACTCGTGAATTCCTCGATCGACAGAGTGTAACGCTTGCACGCCTCGTCGACGGTCAGAAGCCCGCCGGCGACGGCCGCCACGACCTCAGCCTTGCGGCGCACAACCCAACGCGTCGTCTCGGGTGGCGGCAGCGACTCGAGAGTCAGCGGCTCTCCGAGCGGTCCAATCACCTGTGCGGGCCGAATCTTCTGATTCTCGAGCATTCCTGTCTTACCTGCTTTCCTTCAACGATGTCGTTTCGCTTACGTCATTGCCGTTGAAGATATTCTGAAACGTGGTGGTTAACGTGGGCCTCAAACTTGATGTTACGTCCCTGAACTCTGTTTCACTCTCGGATCGGGGGCAAAGGCGCCGCCGAGCAGTTGCAGCGCCTGCTGCCACCCTTCGCTCCGCGTGAGGTAGCAGACGATCGCATCCTGCCGCTCTCGGTCGCTCAGTTCCCGGAACTCGCCTTCGGCAGCGCTGCCGAATGCCCAGTTCACTTCGCGCTCGGCGATGAAGTTGCTCTCGTGTCGCGCCAACGTTGCAAACCCTTGCTTGTCCGACTTGCCGTCTCACTAGCGGTGAGGAGTGAACTTCGGGTAAAGAGACCCTCCAATGTCCATCAGTTTCGATCTCCCGCACGGCGCCGCCGGCGCACGGATCGTCGTCGCCATGTCCGGCGGTGTCGATAGTTCGGTCGTGGCCGCGCTGGCTGCGCGCACCGGGGCGGAGGTCATCGGCGTCACCTTGCAGCTCTACGATCACGCAGAAGCAGTGCAGCGGACCGGCGCCTGCTGCGCTGGGCAGGACATCTACGATGCGAAGACCGTCGCCGACCGCCTCGGCATCGCCCACTATGTGCTCGATTACGAAAGCCGTTTCCGGGAGGGCGTGATCGATCGTTTCGCCGATGAATATGCGCAAGGGCGGACACCGGTGCCCTGCGCCGCGTGCAATCAGAGCGTGAAATTCGTCGACCTGATTTCCTTCGCCCGGGAGCTTGGCGCCGACTGCCTTGCAACCGGCCATTACGTCCGGCGCATACAAGGTCCAGGTGGGCCGGAGCTTCACAAGGGCGCCGATGCCGCGCGCGACCAAAGCTATTTCCTTTATGGCACTACCAGGGAGCAGCTCGAGTTCCTGCGTTTCCCGCTCGGCAATCTTCCGAAAAGCGAGGTACGCCGGCTTGCCGAAGAGGCTGGGCTGGAAGTTGCAACCAAGCCCGACAGTCAGGACATCTGCTTCGTTCCGGACGGAAACTATGCCGACCTCGTCAAGAAGATGCGGCCCCAGACGGCCGCTCCGGGCGACATCGTCCATATCAATGGCCGGGTACTCGGGCGGCACGAAGGCGTGGTTCACTTCACGATCGGCCAACGGCGCGGCATCGAGATCGGGGGGCAGCCCGAGCCCTTGTTCGTCGTCAGGATCGAGCCGGAAAGTCGTCGACTGATCGTGGGCCCTCGAACCGCGCTTGCGGTATCGGAGATGCGCATCGGTCAGATGAACTGGCTGGCTGAAGGGCAGCGTACCGCAACCGTTAAGGTGCGCTCGCTGGCACCGCCGGTTCCTGCCTTGATCGGTGAAGGTGGCCAGGTGCGCTTCGAGCAGGCGGAATATGGTGTTGCGCCGGGCCAGGCCGCTGTTTTCTACGACGGCTCGCGTGTGCTCGGCGGCGGCGTCATCGCAGAGACGGCACCGGCGGTTCAACCGCTCGCCGCCTGATGCCAGCGCCGGTCAGCGCCGGGATTCTCCTGTTCCGCAATGCGTCGGGCCGGGTCGAGGTGCTGCTGGTGCGCCCCGGCGGTCCGTTTTGGATCAAGCGGGGTACTGGCGCCTGGATGATCCCGAAAGGCATGATCGAACACGGGGAAGCGCCCGCCGAAGCGGCCCTCCGCGAGTTCGAGGAAGAAACCGGAACACGTCTGGACGCCATTCCTTTCCACCTCTGCAGAGTTCGGCAGTCGGGCGGCAAGATCGTGGAAGCCTTTGCGGTCGAAGGCGATCTCGACGCTTCTGCGGTGACCAGCAACATGTTCGAACTGGAACATCCGCGCGGAAGCGGGCGCATGCAGCAGTTTCGCGAAGTCGAAGAAGCCCGCTGGTTCAGCCTCGAGGAAGCCCGGCGCGAAATGCTGCCGAGCCAAGTCCCCATCCTGGACGCATTGGAAGCCAGGTTGGCGTCCTAAAGCTGGAAGGTGCCGACGATCGTCGTTGCGCAGCGTCCGCCGAGGATAACGCGGTCCTCCTCCAGACGGCAATCGAGAATGCCGCCGCGCTTGCTGGCCTGGAGGGCGGTGAACCGGCTTCGGCCGAGGCGCTCCGCCCAGAACGGGGTCAAAGCCGCATGGGCCGAGCCGGTCACCGGATCCTCGTCGATGCCGTGATAGGCGGCGAAAACCCGGCTGGCGACATCCTGTTCGTCGCCGTGCGCAGTGACAATCACCAGTCGGTCGAATGCGCAAAGGGCGGCGAAATCCGGCGATACCGCCCGGACGGCCTCTTCATTCTCGAGCAGCATGATGGCGGCGCCGTTGCCGCTGCGACCGAGGAAGGTTTCTCCGGAGACGCCCAAGGCATCGGCCAGGCCGGGCAGATCCTGCCGCTCCACCGCGTGAGCCGGCAGATCGAGTTCGAGAAGGTCGCCGTTGCGGCTGACCGTCAGCACGCCCGACTTAGTGGCGAAGCGCACCCGATCGCCCTTCAGCAGCACATGCCCTGACGCCAGCGACGCGTGGCCACACAGGTCGACCTCTACCGTGGGGGTGAACCAACGGAGGTCGTAATCGACGCCCGCATCCTCGCTCGGTACGGTGAACGCCGTCTCGCTGAGGTTGTTCTCGGCCGCGATCGCTTGCAGCACGGTATCGTCCAGCCAGCGCTCCAGGGGCATCACGGCGGCCGGATTGCCTGTCAGTGGCCGGTGGGTGACGAACGCATCGACCTGGAAGAAGGGAATGTTGGTCACGAGGCGCTCTCCGTGATCGATGAAGGAAGGATGGTCTCGCGATCGGTATGCCCTTCCGGATCGAGATGGATCAGGAATTCGGTTCCGGGAAAACGGCGCTGGAGATCATGTTCGACGCGGTCCATCCGGTCGTGCGCTTCCTGCACCGTCCAGTCGGCCGGAACCCACACATGAAATTGCGCGAAGTGATGAACGCCGCTGGATCGGGTTCGAAGGTCGTGCAGCCCGGCGAGTTCAGGATAATCTTGCGCCGCCTTCAAGAAGAGTTCGCGCTGTTCGGCCGGCCATTCCTTGTCCATCAGCTGATCGACCGCATCCAGGGATGCGCGCCAAGCCCCGAACAGCAGCCACAACGCGATCAGGATACCGAATGCCGCATCCGCGCCGCGGACGTTCAACGCCTGGTCGAGCAGAAGGGCGACGATAACCGACACGTTGAGAAGCAGGTCCGATTGATAGTGAACATTGTCCGTGCGGATCGCGACGGAGCCGGTTCGGGCAATCACATGCCGTTGGTAGGCGATCAGGCCTGCGGTGCAGACCAGTGCAAGCAGCGACACGCCGATGCCGATCTCCAATTCAGCCGTTTCGCTGCCCCGCGTCAGCCGCTCGATCGCGCGCCAAGCGATGCCGATGGCGGAGACCGCGATCAGCACCACCTGCGCAAGGCCGACCAGCGCTTCCGCCTTGCCGTGCCCGAAGCGGTGGTCGTGATCGGCGGGCAAGGCCGCGATGCGGATGCCTGCAAAGGTCACCATGCTGGCGATGAGGTCGAGCGCGGTGTCGGCAAGCGAGCCAAGCATCGCGGTCGATCCGGTGGCCGCCGCCGCCCACCCCTTGGCAATCAGCAGGATCAGCGCCACCGTGACACTGGCAAGCGCCGCCCGCGACGACAGCTTGGCGCGATCGTCGCCGCGGACCTCCGTCATGGGTAGAGGCGGCCCTCTTCCCAGCCGTCCTCGGTGCGCGTGAACAATAGCCGATCATGAAGCCGAAAGGCGCCATCCGACCAGAATTCGATTGCGTCCGGGATCAGGCGAAAGCCCGCCCAGTGAGGCGGCCTCGGCACATCCTGGCCATTGAACCGGGCCCGCATGTCCGCCACCCGCTGCTCCAAGGCGGCACGGCTCTCCAGCGGCCGCGACTGGTCGGAGGCCCAGGCCCCGATGCGGGAGTCGCGACTCCGCGAGGCGAAATAATCCTCCGCATCCTCGTCGCTCGCGACCACAACCTGACCTTCGGCCCGCACCTGACGGCGAAGGCTTTTCCAGTGGATGACGAGCGCGCCATTGGGATTGGCGAGCAGCTCGCCGGCCTTGCGGCTTTCCATGTTGGTGAAGAAGCCGAAACCCTCCGGCCCGTAGCGGCGCATCAGCACCATCCGGACCGACGGGTGCCCCTGCCTGTCCGCGCTGGCAAAGGCCATGGCATCGGGATCGTTCGGCTCGCTTGCGCGTGCCTCGTCCATCCACTCGGCGAAGAGGGCAAAAGGATCGCTGGTCACGCCCTGCGCCTTAGGCTTGGCGGCGGGCAGGGAGCAACCCATCTGGTCAGCGAGGGAAGCTTCCGGCATGGGAGGAGCCATGGACCTTTATCAACGGCTGGGGATCGCGCGCGGCGCAAGCGAAGCGGAGATCAAGAAGGCCTATCGCAGCCTTGCCAAGCAGCTTCACCCCGACCGCAACAAGGATAATCCGAACGCCGCCAAACGATTTTCGGAAGTGACGCAAGCGTACGATCTGCTGTCCGACAAGGACAAGCGCGCCCGCTACGACCGCGGCGAGATCGATGAGGAAGGCAACCCCAAGATGCCGTTCGGCGGCGGCTTCGGCGGCGACGGTTACGGCGGCGCCCGCCCCGGCGCAGGGGCAAACGGCGGCTTCGAAGGGTTCCCGGGCGGCTTCGAAACAGGGGGCGCGGCGGATCTCGGCGACCTTTTCGAGGGCCTGTTCGGCGCTGGCAACGCTCGTCAGCAGCGCGGCGGCGCCGGCGGGTTCGGCAACTTCCGCCAGCGCACCCGTGCCCCGCAAAAGGGCGAGGATATCGCCTACCGGTTGACGGTGCCCTTCGAAGACGCCGCAACGCTAAAGCCGCAGCGCATCACGCTTGCCGATGGCAAGACCATCGACCTCAAGCTCCCGAAGGGCCTCGAGGAAGGAAGCAGGATCCGTCTCGCCGGCAAGGGACAGCAGGGCCCGGGTGGGCCGGGCGACGGGATCGTTGCCATCAGCATTGCGCCGCATCCATTCTTCACCCGCGACGGCACCAACATTCGCCTCGACCTGCCGGTCACGCTTGCGGAGGCGGTACTCGGCGGCAAGGTCAAGGTCCCGACGCCAGACGGCCCGGTGATGCTGACCGTCCCCAAGGGCTCGACATCGGGCAAGGTGCTTCGGATCAAGGAGCGCGGTTTTATCGACAAGAGCGGCAAGCGCGGTGACCAGCTCGTGACCTTGCGCATCGACGTGCCCGCCGGCGACGCCAAGCTTGAGGAATTCGCGGCGGGCTGGGCGGGCGGGGGCAACCCGAGGGCGTCGCTTGGGGTTTAAGCGCCCGCGTCGATGATGGATCAATCGCCCCAGTCGCCGGAAGCCCGGCGGAAACGGCTCGCCGCCATGCGCGCCGCGTTCGGCCGTGAAGTTGCCGAGCGGTTGAAGCCGGGCTCAGCGCCAGTCGAGGTCGCGAAGCGGGTCGCCATCGGAGTCTACAACGACGGCTTCATCCACGCCGGCAATCTCGCCTTTCTGGCCTTGCTGTCACTTTTCCCGTTTTTCATCGTCGCCGCGGCAGTGGCCAGCTTGTTCGGTGCCGGCCCGGAAACCGCCCAGGCGATCGGCTCCGTGCTCGGTCAATTGCCACCGGACGTCGCGGATACATTGCGCTCCCCGGTCAACGAGGTGCTGACCGCCCGTACCGGGCCGTTGCTGTGGTTCGGCGCGCTGGTCGGGCTGTGGACGGCGGCCAGTTTCGTGGAAACGATCCGCGATATCCTGCGACGCGCCTACGGCGTCAAATATAATGCGCCGTTCTGGAACTACCGGCTCGGCTCCATCGCCTTCATCCTGGTGGCAGTGATCCTGCTGTTCACCGCGCTGACCGCCACTGTGATCCTGAAGTCCGTGCAGGCGGCGGTGGAAGCCTGGTTTCCACTTGCAGAGAATATTGGCGATCTCGCCTCTTTGTTTCGGATTATCCCCGGCCTCGCCTTATTCGGCACGATCTATGCCTTGTTTCTAAGTCTCACGCCGCGGCGGTACCGCAAGTGGGGATGTCGCAAGTGGCCCGGCGCGTTGCTGGTCACCTTGTGGTGGATGGCAACTGTTGAATTGCTTCCGTCGGCCCTCAGCCTCTTCGGTGGCTACAACCTTACTTACGGCAGCCTTGCCGGTGTCACGGTCGTGCTCCTTTTCTTCTTCGTCATTGGCCTTGGCGTGGTGATGGGCGCGGAGTTGAACGCGGCGCTGGCGGAAAGCGGACCGAAGGCGCTAAAGGGCGAGATCTATAGCGGTCCGTACAAGGACGAACTCGAAGTGGAGGAGCCTCAACCCGGCGAGGATGTGGCTCCGCAGATGGAAACAGGGGGACCTCAGCTTTGACCGGAATCATGGCTGGCAAGCGCGGGCTGATCATGGGCCTTGCGAACGACCGATCGCTGGCTTGGGGCATTGCCAAGCAGCTTCGCGACCAAGGCGCCGAACTCGCCTTCTCCTATCAGGGCGAAGCGCTGGAGAAGCGGGTGCGTCCGCTCGCAGAGCAGCTCGGCTCCGACATTCTGGTCGATTGCGACGTTAGCAACATGGAGGCGCTGGACCGCACCTTCGAGGCGCTGAAGCAACGCTGGGACCGGCTCGACTTCGTCGTCCATGCGATCGGCTTTTCCGACAAGAACGAGCTTCGCGGCGGCTATGTCGACACAAGTCTCGAAAACTTCCTGATGACCATGAACATCTCGGTCTACAGCTTCGTCGCGGTGGCGCAGCGCGCGCGGGCGATGATGACGGACGGCGGCTCGCTGCTGACGCTCACTTACTACGGTGCCGAGAAAGTCATCCCGCACTACAATGTGATGGGTGTCGCCAAGGCGGCGCTCGAGACGTCGGTCAAATATCTCGCCGCCGACCTCGGCCGGGAGAACATCCGCGTCAACGCCATCAGCGCTGGCCCGATCAAGACCCTCGCCGCAAGCGGCATCGGCGACTTCCGCTACATCATGAAGTGGAACGAATATAACGCTCCGCTCCGCCGGAATGTGACGATCGAGGATGTCGGCGGCGCCGGTCTGTACCTGTGCAGCGATCTGGCCAGCGGTGTTACTGGCGAAATCCATCATGTCGATGCGGGCTACAACGTCGTCGGCATGAAGGCCGAAGACGCGCCCGACATCGCAACGGTCTAAACTCCCTGGGGCCTAGCCCGCGAACGGATCGCGCACCAGGATCGTGTCCTCCCTCTCCGGTGAGGTGCTGACCAGTGCCACCGGGCAGCGGATGAGTTCTTCCACGCGACGGATGTATTTAATCGCCTGCGCCGGAAGGTCGGCCCAGCTGCGCGCGCCTTGGGTGCTTTCGCTCCAGCCGTCCATTTCCTCGTAGATCGGCGTCACCCGCGCCTGATCGGACGCATGCGGCGGGAGATAGTCGAGCGTCTTGCCGTCGATCTCATAGCCGGTGCAGATCTTCACCCGGTCGAAGCCGTCGAGCACGTCCAGCTTGGTGAGCGCCGCGCCGGTGATCCCCGATACGGCTGCCGATTGCCGCACCAGCACGGCATCGAACCAGCCGCAGCGGCGCTGGCGTCCTGTAACGGTGCCAAATTCGCGTCCGCGCTCGCCAAGGCGTTGCCCGACCTCGTCCTGAAGCTCGGTCGGGAAAGGGCCCGAGCCGACGCGGGTGGTATACGCCTTGACGATGCCGAGCACGAAGCCCGCACCCGAGGGGCCGATACCGCTGCCGGGCCCAGTGCTTCCCGCCACCGTGTTGGATGAGGTGACGAACGGGTAGGTGCCGTGATCGACGTCCAGCAATACGCCCTGAGCGCCTTCAAACAGGATGCGCTTGCCGCCGCGTAGCGCGACGTCGAGGTCGCGCCACACCGGCTTGGCGTAGGGAAGGACGAATTCCGCAATCTCGGCCAGCTCCGAGCGCAGTGCTTCGCGGTCCACCGGCTTTTCATTGAACCCGGCCCGGAGCGCGTCATGATGCGCGCACAAGCGGTCGAGCAATGGGTCGAGCTGGTCGAGGTGCGCCAGGTCGCACAAGCGAATGGCACGGCGCCCCACCTTGTCCTCGTAAGCGGGTCCGATGCCGCGGCGTGTGGTGCCGATCTTGCCCGCGCCGCTTGCGTCTTCGCGCAGTCCGTCCAAATCGCGGTGAATGGGAAGGATCAGCGGGCAAGTCTCGGCAATCCGCAGCACGTCGGGCGTGATCGTCAATCCCTGCTCGGCAATGCGTTCGACTTCCGCCTTGAACGCCCATGGGTCGAGCACCACGCCATTGCCGATGACCGACGGCGTGCCGCGCACAATCCCGCTTGGCAGCAGCGACAATTTGTAGACCTTCTCGCCGACGACGAGCGTGTGTCCGGCGTTGTGCCCGCCCTGGAAACGCACCACCATGTCGGCGCGGCTCGCCAGCCAATCGACGATCTTGCCCTTGCCCTCGTCGCCCCACTGCGCGCCGATGACGGTCACATTGCCCAAGTCACTTTCCCCTGCTGACGCCGCGCGGCGCCGTTATAGGCCAAACAGCCGCTTGGCGTTGCCGTAGCGGATCTTCGCCAACTCTTCATCCGTCAGGCCCAGGCGGTTGAGCGCATCCAGCGAGTCCTTGACGCTTAGCTGCGGATAGTCGGATCCGAACAGCACATAATCGATGCCCACGTTGCGAAGCGTCCAGACGAACTCCGCCTCCAATGGCGAGTCGGCCATTAGCGGCGCTGTCGACGCGTCGAAATAGATGTTGTTACCAACCAAATTTTCGGCCGTCCGTGCGAGCTTCAGAATGTTCCAGAAGCGGAAATCGAGCCCGCCGATATGGGCGAAGATGAAGTTGGTCTTGGGCGTCTCAAGCGCGATGTTGAGAAGTTTCTGATTGTCGCCAGGAACGATGCTGGCGTTGTCCATCAGAACAACCATGCCAAGATCGCCGGCCTTGCGGACCAGCGCCAGCACACGAGGGTCTGCCGCATCGAAGCGTTGGGTGTGCGAATGGATCTTCAACACTTTGGCGCCGCGCTTGCGAACCCGCTCAAGCTCCCGCAGCGCCGCCTCGCCATCATAAGGATGGACAGTGACGATCGGGATCAGCCCCGGCTTGGAAGCGGCAAGGGCGATTATCCCGTCATTGCCCTTGCGCGTGCTGGCCATGTCCCCCGGAGGAACGTGGTTCGGACCGCCGAACCACATCAGGCCTGCGCCAGTAACCCCGGTGCCGGCGATGGAAGCCTCATACGCACGGAGCGATTCTGCACCTTTGTGCAGATGCACGTGCATGTCGAAGACGGGATCGGCTGCCAGCGCCGGCGAGGTCAGCAGCATCGCGGTGATGGCTGCTGAAAGCCTTCCGAGCAAGCGGCGCACTACGAGCATCAGAACTTCAGCGGCCGGACCAGCTTGACGCCGGGCAGCTTGCTTGCCTGATCGATGACGCCTGCGGGAACGGGGCTGTCCACCGACAACAGCAGCACCGCTTCCCCGCCGGCATCGCGGCGACCGAGGTTGAAGGTGCCGATGTTGATGCCGTTCTCGCCAAGCAAGGTGCCGATGCGGCCGATGAAGCCCGGCGCGTCCTCGTTGACGATGTACATCATGTGGCCTGCAAGCTCGGCCTCGACCTTGATCCCGAACAGTTCGACAAGCCGCGGCTCCGCATTGCTGAACAGCGTTCCAGCGACTGACCGCTCGCCTGCGGAGGTCTTCACCGAGACTCGAAGCAGCGTGTGGTAATCGCCCTCCTTTTCGGTCCGCACCTCACGAACTTCGATGCCACGCTCCTTCGCCAGGAAGGGTGCGTTGACCATGTTCACGGTGTCGGACTGCTCGCGCAAGAAGCCGGCGAGGACCGCTGCCACCATCGGCTTGGTGTTGAGCTCGCTTGCGGCGCCTTCGGCATGGATGGAGATGCGCGGGATCGTACCGGTGGTCAGCTGTCCGACCAGGCTGCCGAGCTTTTCGGCAAGCGCCATATAAGGCTTAAGCCTCGGCGCCTCCTCGGCCGACAGCGACGGTACGTTCAGCGCATTGGTGATGCCGCCCAGGAGCAGGAAGTCCGAGAGCTGCTCGGCCACCTGAATCGCGACGTTGACCTGCGCTTCGCTGGTGGACGCGCCGAGGTGCGGGGTCGAGATGAAGTTGGGCGTTCCGAACAACGGCGAGTCCTTGGCGGGCTCGGTCTCGAACACGTCCAGCGCGGCGCCGGCGATATGGCCGCTGTCCAGCCCGTCTTTCAGCGCCGCTTCGTCGATCAGACCGCCGCGCGCGCAGTTGACGATCCGCACACCCTTCTTGGTCTTGGCGAGGTTCTCGCGGCTGAGGATGTTGCGGGTTTGATCGGTCAGCGGTGTGTGCAGGGTGATGAAGTCGGCACGGCGCAGCAGCTCGTCCAGCTCCACCTTTTCGATACCCAGTTCCACAGCCCGCTCCGGCGTGAGGAAGGGATCAAATGCGACCACCTTCATCCGGAGGCCCAGGGCACGGCTGGCAACGATCGAGCCGATGTTGCCGGCACCGATCAGGCCCAGCGTCTTGCCGGTGACCTCGACACCCATGAAGCGGTTCTTCTCCCACTTGCCAGCCTGAGTCGACGCATCGGCTTCGGGCAGCTGGCGGGCCAGCGCGAACATCAAGGCGATGGCATGTTCCGCCGTGGTGATCGAATTGCCAAACGGGGTGTTCATCACCACCACGCCCTTGGCCGAGGCGGCGGGGATATCGACATTGTCGACTCCGATCCCGGCCCGGCCGACGACCTTCAGGTTCGTCGCAGCCTCAAGGATCTGCTTGGTGACCTTGGTCGACGAACGAATGGCTAGCCCGTCATACTCGCCGATGATGGCTTTCAATTCCTCCGGCGTCTTGCCGGTGATCTCGTCGACGTGGACACCGCGGTCGCGAAAGATTTGCGCCGCCTTCGGGTCCATCTTGTCGCTGATCAGCACTTTGGGTTGGGTCATGGTCAATTCCTTGATCGTCATGCTGAACTTGTCTCAGCATTCATCGGGCCGCTTCGCCCGACGGTGAAAAATGGCCCCTGAAACAAGTTCAGAGTGACGGCTCGATTAGGAAGCGGAGGTCTGCGCGTAGGCCCAGTCGAGCCACGGCCCGAGCGCCTCGATGTCCGCAGTGTCCACGGTCGCGCCGCACCAGATTCGAAGGCCCGCCGGCGCATCGCGGTATCCAGCGATGTCGAACGCGGCACCTTGCTTTTCGAGCAGGGCTGCAAAGCTTTTGATGAACGCTTCGTCCGCACCCTTAACGGTTAGGCAGACGCTGGTTTTCGAGCGGGACGCGGGATCCTCCGCAAGGTGTCCTAGCCATTCGCGTTCTTCGACAATCTTGTCGAGTGCGGCGGCATTGGCATCCGACCTTGCGATCAGCCCCTGCAGGCCACCAAGGGACTTCGCCCACTCCAACGCCACAATCGCATCCTCGACCGCCAGCATCGACGGTGTGTTGATGGTCTCGCCCTTGAACACACCTTCAGCGAGCGCACCCTTGGACACGAGCCGGAACACCTTCGGTAGCGGCCAGGCTGGCGTGTAGGTCTGCAACCGTTCGACGGCCCGGGGGCCGAGGATCAGAACGCCATGGCCACCCTCGCCGCCCAGCACTTTCTGCCAAGAGAAGGTGGCGACGTCGATCTTGTCCCACGGAATGTCGTAGGCGAACACGCCGCTGGTCGCATCGGCGAAGCTGAGGCCCTCGCGGTTGTCGGGGATCCAGTCGCCATTCGGTACCCGCACGCCCGACGTGGTACCGTTCCAGGTGAACAGGACGTCGTTCGACCAGTCGACCTGGCTGAGATCGGGAAGCTGGCCGTAGTCGGCGCGGATCACCGTCGGATCCAGCTTAAGCTGCTTGACCGCATCGGTAACCCAACCTTCACCGAAGCTTTCCCAAGCGAGCGTCGTCACCGGCCGCGCACCAAGCATGGTCCACATTGCCATCTCGAACGCGCCAGTGTCGGAGCCTGGGACGATACCGATGCGGTGGGTGTCGGGCAGCTGGAGCATCTCGCGCATCAGGTCGATGCAGTACTGCAGACGCGCCTTGCCGAGCTTCGACCTGTGAGAGCGGCCAAGCACGTCGACGTTGAGTTTGTCAGCGGACCAGCCCGGCGGCTTGGCGCAGGGTCCAGAGGAAAAATGCGGACGCGCGGGAAGCGCGGCAGGTCGTTCAGTCATGTTAGTCTCTCCTTGCAGAGAGCACGCGCCGCGTTGGGACGGCGTGGCCCGCCGCCGCCTTTAGTGGCCACGGGTCAGATGGCAAGCCGCAAGATTGATTCGGGCCGAAACGACCATCAGGTTCCTTGCTCTTGTGCCATTTCGGCTCAACTCACCGCATGAGCTAAGCGGCTCATCCCGCGAACCGGCTTAGTAGGTTGAATTCGTTAACCAACGCGGGTCAGTTCTGGGCATCGCCGGCAATCGGGGTGGGCAACCACTGTTCGGCGAAGGGGCTGGGGAGCTCCTGATTTGAAAACTCTGGGCGTCTTCGCAACCGCGTCGGCGTGTTCAGGGCTGAAAAGTTGGAGCGACCGACCGCATGAGTTCGATCCTGATGCCGAATGCACTGTTTCGCGATCGCGACCTATTCGTGCACGACGGCTCCAAGCTCCGCCGCTTTCGGCTTTCTGCCCCCGTCCAGATGTTCTTCTTCCTCTGCATGCTCGGAATGAGCGCCTGGTCGATCTTCGCCGTCGTTCGCTTCTCGCAACCGGCGGAAGTTGCGGTTCAGGCCGGCGTTGATGCGGGTGTTTCGAAGGAAGTCGCGCGTATTGCTGCCGCGACCGAAGCGCGTGTGCGTGAAATCGAAGAGCGTCAGGCAGTTCTCGCGGCCATGATCGCTGACGGCAAGGCCGATGCGGAGACGCTGGCCCAGCTCGGCTTCGAACCGTCGACCGGTAAGGGCGGCGTCGGCGGCCCGTTCGATTCCAAGACTCAGGCCGACCCGACCTTCAAGGCGCTGTTCACAAGCTGGAAGAAGCTGGACACGCTGTCGAGCAGCGTCATCTCCGTACCATCCGACAAGCCGGTGAAGACCGCTTCGTTCGAATCCGCTTACGGAATGCGCAGCGATCCGTTCGAAGGCCGTGCCAAGATGCACGCCGGGATCGACCTTGCCGCTCCGCTTGGCACGCCCATTTATGCGACGGCCGACGGTGTGGTCACCGACGCCGGTTACAATAATGGCGGCTATGGCAATCTCATCAAGCTTAGCCACGGCCGCGGGATCGAGACCCGCTACGGCCACCTGTCGGCGATCGGCGTCCACGCCGGTCAGCGCATAACCCGCGGACAATTGATCGGTCGCATGGGTTCCACCGGCCGCTCCACCGGTAGCCACCTTCACTATGAAGTCCGCATCGACGGCCGCGCGGTCAATCCGATCCCCTTCATGAAGTCCAACGACTACCTCGTCGCCATGCGCAAGAAGGTCGGCAGCCATTCGATGGACCAGGTTGCCCTCGGCGGTCCGGCAAGCGCTCAACGCTAATGGTTGCCGCCGCGGCGGCGCCTCCCTATCTCACTCCTTGTGAGTGACGCCCAAATCATCCTGACACCCAGCGCCGCAAAGCGCGTTGCAGCGATTGCGTCGCGGCAATCCAAGCCCGCGATCCTTCGGTTGGCGGTGGATGGCGGGGGATGCGCCGGCTTCAGCTACAAGTTCGAACTTGCCGAGGTTGCCGCCGACGACGATGCGATCGCCGAAACGGAAGGTGTGAAGCTGGTGGTCGATCCCGTTAGCCTCGACCTGGTGCGCGGCTCGGCCGTGGACTTCGTTGAGGATCTCGGCGGCGCGGCGTTCAAGGTGACCAACCCCAATGCGGCGTCCGGCTGCGGCTGCGGGTCAAGCTTCAGCATCTGACCGCCCCTCGACTTCGCTCGGGACGAACGGATAAGGCAGCGGCATGAAGCTCGCGACCTTCAACCTCAACGGCATTCGTGCCCGCCTGCCTCGCCTGCTTGAATGGCTCGAGCGCGAAAAGCCGGAAATCGCCTGTTTGCAGGAATTAAAGTGCGCCGATGAGTCACTGCCCATCACGGACATCGAGGCGGCGGGCTACGGCGCCGTCTGGCATGGGCAAAAGGGATTCAACGGCGTCGCCATCCTGACGCGCGGCGACACGCCGAAGCTTCGTCGCACCGGCCTGCCCGGCGATCCCGACGACAGCCACAGTCGGTACATCGAGGCGGAGGCGTTCGGGTTGGTCGTCGCTTCCCTATACCTTCCCAACGGCAACCCGGTCGGGACGGAGAAGTTCGACTATAAGCTTCGATGGATGGACCGGATGCGCGAGCACGCGGAGGAGCTGCTGACGGAGGAGAGCCCGACCGTCCTGGCCGGCGACTGGAACGTCGTTCCGGAAGACCGCGACGTCTTCTCGTCCAAAGCGACACAGCACGATGCTTTGCTCCAGCCCGAAACCCGTGCGGCGTACCGGCGCATCCTTCACCAGGGCTGGACCGACGCCTTGCGCGCGCTGCACCCGAACGAAGATAAGCTCTACACCTTTTGGGATTATACCGCCGGCTGTTGGCAACGCGATGCGGGCTTCCGGATCGACCATCTGCTCTGCTCGCCCCAGGCGATGGACCGGGTGCGTGCCGCCGGCGTCGATAAGTGGGCGCGCGGCGAGGAGAAAGCCTCCGACCACGCGCCGACTTACATAATGCTAAACTAAACTCTTCTCGTAGATCCGGTAGCGGTGGTTGACCCTGGCGCTGGGCAGCTGCGCGATCGACAGCATTCCCTTGTTATCCTCCAGGATCCAGCCGAACTCGCCAGTTTCGATCCCGAACTTATCAACGCAGGCACGGCGCGAATATTCGATCAGCATGAAGGCAATCTGGCTTGCCAGCCGGGTTTGGTGAAGCTTCTTCGCCACCCCCATTAGCGGCACGCGCGCCCGGCGCGTCCGGGGATTGCGAAGCCGCCACAGCAGTTTCGCCCAGCCGAACGGTAACAGCTTGCCGTCAAGATCGGCGATCAGCTCGTTGATGTCGGGTAGCGTGATCATGAACGCCACCGGTTCGCCATCATATTCGGCGATGCGAACCAGATCATTGTAGATGATCGGCTTCAGTTTCTTGCCGGCGTAGGCGATTTCGGCATCGGTCAGGGGAACATAGCCCCAATTGTCCGACCAGGCGTCGTTCAGCAGGTGAAGAATGATCGCCGCTTCCTCGTCGAACCTCGACTTGTCGACGGTGCGGATCTTCAGACGGCTGTTGCGCTCGCCCATAGCGATCAGCCGGTCGATCATTGGATCGTTCCAGCTCTTGATCCCCACCTCGTAGGTTAAAAGGTCCTTGGCCTTGGCGTAGCCCGCGGCCTCGATCCAGGTCTGATATTGTTCGCGATGGTGGCCCATCATCACCGTCGGCGGCTCGTCGAACCCCTCGATCTCCAATCCCGGCTCGTCCCAGATCGATAAGCTGATCGGTCCAAGCGCGCTGGTCATGCCTTGCTCGCGCAGCCAGTCCTCCGCAGTCCCGATCAGTTCCGATGCGACCCTGGGCCCCAAGCATTCGAACATGCCCCACTGGCCGATGCCCTGACCCATGTGGGTTTGCACCAGATCGTCGACCTGCGCGCTGATCCGGCCCGCGACCTGCCCATTGCGTGTCGCAAGCCACAGCTGCGCTTTGGCATGGCCGAACCAGGGATTCTTCTTGGGGTCGATGAGGCCGTGTACCTCATCCTTCAGCGGCGGTACCCAGGCGGGGTCGTCGCGGTACACCTCCCAGGCGAAGTCGACGAAGGCGCGGCGATCCGCCTTGGTGGTTACCGGGCGGATGACGATGTCGCTGCTCATGGCGGGATGGCGTAGCGGGGAGCAGCCCCGAGCGCCAGATGCGCGTTCAGCGACGCGCAACCCGCGCGGCGCCAGGGAGTTTCCTTCCCGACGACCACCGGAGTGCGCCGTGCGGCGCGGAGATTCATGCGCAAAAACCATTATCTGCTGATCGCCCTTGCGGCGTCCGTTCTCGCAACGCCGTCGATGGCTCAGCGCCGGGGTGACGAGCCGATCGCGGTTCCCCGCACCATCAAGCAGGGCGTCGACTTCGTTTACGTCGACCCGCAGATGAGCAATGTCGCCAAGCGCCGGCAGCGGCCGCAAAACTGGCTGCAGCGGGTGTTCCGCGCCGACTTCGGCCGATCGCGCACCCAGCCCAACCCCTTGTTTCTTCAGCTCGCGCAGGGGCTTCAGCAATATCAGGCGCGGTGGGGCAACCTGCCGCAGACCAAGGTTCCCGTCGGTGCACCGCTGAAGCGGGGCATGACCGGCCCCCGGGTGAAGGCGCTTCGAACGCGGCTGGGTCTCTCCCCGCAGGGCGGTTACGACGATGCCTTGTTCCAGGCAGTCGCGACCTATCAGACGGTGCACGGCCTCGGGAATGCCGATGGCGTGGCGGGCCGCGCCACGATCGCGTCGCTCAACCGCGGCTACTCGCACTATGCGAAGCGGCTCGCCATCAATGTCGAGCGGGCCTGGCGCCTTCCCGCCACCCGCGCCTTCGACCGCTACGTCGTGGTCGATAGCGGCGCCGCCGAAGCTTACCTCTACGATCGTGACCGGGTGGTCGACGGCATGAAGGTCGTGGTCGGTTCGCCCAAGACCAAGACGCCGATGATGGCCGTCATCATGCGCAACGCGAAGGCGAACCCTTACTGGAACGTCCCGCCGGAACTGATCCGCAGCCTGACGGCCAAGAAGGTCAAGGAGCAGGGGGTCTCCTATTTCAAGAACTTCCACTACGAAGTGCTGTCCGACTGGGGGCCGAACGCCAAGCTGGTCGATCCCAAGACGATCAACTGGAAGCAGATCGCCGCCGGCAAGCCGACCGACATCCGGGTTCGTCAGCTGCCCGGACCGTGGAACAGCATGGGCGCGATGAAATTCGAGATGCCCAACGATTTCGGCATCTACCTCCACGATACGCCGCACAAGGAACTCTTTGCCAAGAACGACCGGTGGCTCAGCAACGGCTGTGTCCGGCTGGAGGACTGGCGCCGCTTCGCCGGCTGGGTGTTCGGCGGGGTGCCGAACGGCGGTCAGCTGGAACATGAGTTCGCGCTGCCCAAGCCGGTCCCGGTCTATATGACCTATCTGACGGTTGAGCCGAGCCCCGGCAACGGCGTCGTGTTCCGGCCCGACCCCTACGCCTTTGACACGCTGGCCATGCCGCAGATGTTCGGCACGGCGGCCTAAAGGAAACGCTTAAGCGGCGTCGCGCTTGCGGGGATGCCCGGTCGCGACGCCGCCCGACAGCTCCGCTACCCACGGGTAACGCTTCGCCACCTCAGGCGTATAGCCGAGGTTGAACACGGTCGGGCTCTTCGCAGGGCGCTCAGCCCGGTCGTAAAACGTGCCGAGCTTCTTGTCCCAAAAGTAACTGGTGATCCCGTAATTGCCCCGTTCATCGTGGAAATGGTGAGCCATGTGGCGCTTCTTCATTTCCGCAATGATCTTCAGCCTCGGCTTGTAGGCGAGATGCTGGATGCAGTGGACGAACTCGTAGACGCAGGTGGTGATCAGCCCCGCGGCGAAGGCAGCCGCAGCGCCGCCGATCCCGCCGATCGCATAGCCGACCGGGATCGAGATGATGCCGATCGTCGGCAGCGTCGTGTGCAGCGCGCCGAACAGCACCTCCAGATGATTGGGATCCTGGTGGTGATCGTAATGTATCCGCTTCCAGGTCGAGGCGAGGAAGGGCACCTTGAACATCCAGTTCGAGTGAAGCACCCAGCGGTGAAGAGCATACCAAACGGCCGGATAGAGGCCGACGATGACGCCGGCCGCAAGCACAGTCCGTACCGCGCTGGCCGGATATTCGGTCCACACCGCAACCGAGATCAGCGACAAGGCGATGTAAGCGAGGATCGCCGGATACTGGAAGTAAGCGGCCCAAAGCTCCTTCAGCGTCATTCGGTCGAGATAGTGCGACCGCCGCCAAATGCCCCCGCTGATCACTTCCTGCTTCACGTTTCTTGCCTCAATCATGCTGCCTGACGGCGCCTCGCGCCTTATCTTGGGTCGGCGTCATGCAAGTGCAATGAGGCGGATTTTAGACGTTGGTCTTTTCGGACCCCTCATCGTCGGAGTTCTCCAAGCTCGCCATGTCGATGACATAGCGGAAGTGGACTTCGCCACTCTCCACTTTCTTCATGGCGTCGTTGATCTGCTGGATTGGGATGATCTCGATCTCAGGTGCGATGCCGTGCTGGGCGCAGAAGTCGAGTACCTCCTGCGTTTCCTTGATCGAACCGATTAGCGAACCTGAAACGTTGCGGCGATGAAAGGCGACAGCCTGATTGTCCACGGGTGCCATGGGCTCCAGTGCTCCAACGATTACCAGACTCTTCTCCCGCTTCAGAAGCGCGATGAAAGCGTTGATGTCATGCTTCTCCGGCACGGTTGAGATTATGAAGTCGAATGAGCCGGCAAGCGCCGCCAATTCCTCTTGCTTGGCCTGGACCTCCTTCTCGATCGCCACATGAGAAGCACCCAGCTTTCTCGCGTCCTCCTCTTTTTCAGAGCTGGTTGTGAAAACGGTCACTTCCGCGCCCAATGCCCTCGCGAGCTTCACCGCCATGTGGCCAAGCCCGCCCAGGCCAACGACCCCGACCCTGTCGCCAGCCTTCACTTGCCAATGTCGAAGGGGTGAAAAGGTGGTGACCCCGGCGCAGAGTATCGGGGCTGCAGCTTCCGGAGAGAGGCCATCCGGGATCTTCAGCACGAAATCCTCGTGCACCACGAGATTGCTTGAATAGCCTCCGAACGTATTGTCGCGGCCGTACATGTTGGTGCCCGTTTTCGCCTTCTTGGACGGAATCATCGGCCCATTGTAAGTTGCAAGCCAGCTGTTCGGCCCTTCGCAATATTGCTCCAGTCCGTCCCTGCATGGCTCACAGCTCCGGCAGCTGTCGATCATGCAACCGACGCCAACGATATCGCCGACCTTGAACTTGCCGCTTTCCGGAGCCCTTGCCACTCGCCCGACGACCTCATGTCCAGGCATGCAGGGGTAAACGGTGTTCGACCATTCGTTCTTCACCTGGTGAATGTCCGAATGACAAACTCCGCAGTAGAGAACGTCGATCAGCACCTCATCAGCTTTGGGTTCTTCGCGCTCGATCGTGATCGGCTTCAGGCGCGAATAGGAATGCTTGGCAGCATAGCCTGTGGTGGAGATCATAAACACTCGCGATTCTGCTTGAGGAGACGTTTTCCTGAACGCGGCTGCGGCCAACTGGATGCTCATCCAGGCTTTGGTCTTTAGCCCATGTTCGGAGGTCCGATTTCCAGCCCACCGAGCCGATCAGCGAACGTCTACAGTCGACTTATCACAGGCTTGTGCCGTCATCGAGCCACGGACGACCGGGTAGCGCCCCTCTGGTCAACGTCGATCCACCGGCTCCCGAGGGAGCCACTGTTTCCTTGCCGCACCGAAGAACAACCCGTGGATACAGGTCCCAGCAGCACGCCGTCCCATAAAATCATCTTTGACGTGGGACGCTGCCGCCTGATGGCCAGTCAGTGGGACCAACTCGGCGCATTTCCATGCTGAAAAACTGCCGGGGTGCTTGCCCATCCACCACATATTCGCCGATCTCCTTCCACAAGCCGTCCTGGTAGACCGCTGTGTAGCGGATGGCTGAAGGTCCAGCCGGCAAGGTCCATACGTATCCGGAAGTCGTGGGCTCGATCTTGAACACGCCGAACCTCCCTTCGGCATGGCTCGCCATCCGGTATGAGTGAGTAGCTGGGTCGTAGCTGATCATCGCCAGCGCGTTGAACGCGGTGCTCCCATCGGGCTGGTAAGCTCGACCTTCGATAAGTCGAACCGTTCCTTCAAGGATCGAGCCGCTGCGCTCAGTATGAACAACCGTTCTGTCGCCAGCAGGACCGCGGTGCACGGCTTGTCCCTTCCAGATACCGTCCATCCAAGAGAATTTTTCCATCGCCGCCTTCTCTTCGGCCATAGACGCGGATCCTTCACGCGTCTGAGCACCGGCCGGCATCGCGGCAGTGAATAGGAGGGCGGCAATCGCAGTCTTGATCACGTCTTGAGTCCTTCTGGGGTCGGTGGCAGCAGAACAGAATGCCGCCGGTCGCAGTTCGTCAGCCCGCAACGAAGGTCTCAGCCAAGCACACTTTCGCCAATCAGGTTCGCGCTTTCGTGAATCGTGCGTGGAGCTTGCCTGGCGGTCGGATAACCGGAGCAGTCGCGGCTGCCGCAGTTATGTTCACGACGATCTCCGGTGCGTTTCAAACCGGTGACATGCCCATTTTGCCTCGCACGCTGTTCTGGTCCGTGTTGATCGGCTGGAACACGATTCTTTGGCGATGTTGGTTCGCTTGGCGGGTGCGTAAGCCGCAGGATTGGTGGCAAGCCGCCGCACTTGGAACGATCGTCCTCAACCTCCCGATCCCGGCTGAGGTTGCGCTTCTTTCCCGTGTCATGGGTGGGCAGATTGCGTCCACTTGGCCCGCAATCTGGCTATATGCCGCGTTAATCAGCGTTGCCTTGGTGCCTGTAATCGCTTTGGCGCTGCCGGCGCCGCCTTCCGAACCTTATGCGTTTACGAAAGGTGTCCTGTGGAGGGCAGGCGCACGGCAAGCTTCTGATGTGCAGGCCGTCGTTGCAGAAGACCATTACTGCAGGATCTTCCTGCACGGTGAGCGAAGCACACTGGTCCATGCTCGTTTCTCGGACGTCGTTACCGAATTGCTTAATGCAGACGGCCTGGTTGTTCGGCGGGGTCACTGGGTTGCTGCGGGGGCCGTGACCTCTGTTGCGCGACAGAATCGCAAGTGGGTCATCGAAGCTGCCGGCCAGAAGCTGTCAGTGGCTGCCTCCTGTGTATCTCAGCTACGTCGAAGTGGCTGGATATGAGTAGATGCTGACGCAGGGCTTCAACTTGCCTCAGAAGCTTTGTTCTGGCTTGCCGAACGAAGTTTAGCAGCTTGCGCCTCTTCCATACGAATCGTCGCTGTCCACCCGTTGCGCGCGTCCCGATGCACAGCAATTAAGCAAGCATGAGTTTCGCCCGCACCGTCATGCTTGCCACTTCGGCAGCCGTGCTGGTTGCGGGCGGCTATATGCTGGGGTCGTTGAACCGCGCTCCCGACGTGTCCCCGGCTAGGAACGACAGCGCGTCGCCCCGGTATGAGGCGCAAGTTGCGGATGCCTATCGACGTTGGGCGAAGGAGGGCGGTCTGTCCGAGGAGGATGCCCGGGCCCAATGGCCGTCCGCCCGAACCATGTTCATCCCGACTCGTGATCAGGGCAGCGGTGTGAATTGCATCGAGCTTGTCCTTGAGCGCGGCGGTGTCGGGGTAATCCCGTTTACTGCTACCGAGGGACGTCCACTCAGCTGACACAGGATTTCAGCGACGTCGAGTAGACGTCGGCGACCTGTGCCCGGTACCCGCTGCGTCGGCTATTCCTTGTTGAACCGCTTGCGCAGCGACAGAGTGACGGTGCGCCCGACCGGATCGGAAAAGGCCCGCTGATTGCGGACCGGCACATTGCCGAAGCCATCCTCAGCCCGCGCCCAGCTATCGAGCAAGTTTTCGACCTCGAGCTTGAGGTGCAGTTTGCGGGCCCATTCGCGGCCCTGGAAGACTGCGAAAAGGTTTAAGTCGGTGCTGGCGTTCAGCTTTATCAGGGACGAGTAATAAAGGTCCGAGGCGGGGTTGCCGGTGAGGACGCGGTATCTGCCACCCATCCATCCATCGACATGGAAGTTGATGGCGGGATGATTGAGCGAGAAGTAGTACCAGGTCGAAAAGCGGCCGGTATTCCAGCCCTGGATGGTGTCCCCGTTGAGCAGGTCGAAGGCAGCGGTGCCGGGCCGGAGCCGAAGCTTGTCGGTGAAACGGTAGGTGGGTCCGACGCCGCCATAGTAAGTGAGCTGTGGCGGGCTCTTGCCGTCCTTGCCCTGGGGCTTTTCCTTGCCGAGCGTGCCCGAGAGCGAGAAGACGACGTTCAGCTGCTTCAAGCGCTCTTCATAAAAGTTGGTTGGGCGGTAGAAGACGGCGGTCAGACGGTCTGACGCCGGATCGCGGACGAACAGGTCGGGAAGCACGGATTCGGCCCGCGGAGTAACGGCGCGCACGAGGCCTGTTTGATTGCGGATGGTGACGTCCTCATAGGTGGCGCTCACTCGCCATTGGCGCTTCTCCCACGGCTGCCAGTTTACCGCGAGGGAGCGCGTACGGCGGCGCTCGGCCTTGAGGTCGGGATTGCCGCCGGTGGTGAGCGTCACAAGCTCCGTTCGGCCGGCCGTATAGTCGAAGACGGGAATGTCGATCAGCGTGGAGGCCGGTGAGGAGAGCTGGTCCAGCGGCGGAGCGGTGCCGATGCTCTTGTCCTGGAGCAGCAGTTGAATGCGCTTGCGCGGTGTCCAGGACAGGCCGGCGGTGCGGTCGGTGAGCATGCCGTACCCGCCGATATGACGCGCGGTGGCCGAGCCGTTCAGCGACAGGGTGCCGGCCCAGGGAAGGACGTTGTCGTCGCGTGAAGCTATGGGGATGTCGAGGGCAAGACTGCCCTCCTTGCGGGTGCGCCCAAGGTCGAGGCGGAACGGGTCGGCACCTCGGGTGCGCGAGCTGGCGGTTGCGCGCTCAACCTCCGCCGTCGCCGTAACGCTGACATCGCCGGCGGGGAGATGCAGCGGGCTGTTGGTGACGACCGACTTGGCGCCTATGGTCCGGGTTCTGAGGCGAGAGCGGTTGGTCAACGGGTCCCCGAGCAAAGCGGGGTCCAGGGGGATGAAGGGGTTGGCGCCGGCGGCGATGGCGGCGTTGGCCTGACCGACGTCGTACCTGATCTCGCTGATGCCGCGCCCGACCTGCTGTTCCACCGAGCCGGTGAGATCCCAGCGCCAGCCGGCAATGGCGCCGCGCAAGGTGCCGGCGCCGCGCAGCTTAGTGGTGACCTGCGACTGGGTGAGTAAGTCCGCCTCGGTCAGGTAACGATTGAGGACGACCGGGGAGCCGAAGGGCGAATAAGGGATTGTGCTTGGCACCAGCAGGCGGGCGGTGGAGGGACCCGAGATGAGGTCGTTGCGGCTTCGCTCGGCACCAAGGCTGAGTGAGGCGCCAAGCTGGCCGATGCGGTCGCCCCAGGTGACTTCCGCCTTGCTGGTGTGATTTTCGGGACTGAGTCCGGTGCCGGGGTAGAGAAAGAGGCGCGGGCGGTTGGCGTCTCCGGCGAAGTTGCCGAGGGTGAGCGCGGCGCCGGTGGGCACGGGCGCAACGGTGACAGGCGTTCCCGCAAGCGCTGACAGCGCCGGGTCGATCTCGCCGCCGTCCATGGCCGTGATGTTCCCGACCGCATCGAAGACAATGTCCGGATTGGCGAGCACCTCGCGCTCGGACAAGCTGATCGTTCCCGTGCGCTTATGTTCGAGGTTGAGCGACAGGCGGGAGCTGCCCCTAAGGCGGGTGACGCCCAGCTTGGCATTGCCCGAAAGGCCGCCGAGGTGGGTGGTGGTGCCAAGGCCGAGATTGATTTCGGTCTGCTGGAATTGTGGCTTGGTGATGAAGTTGAGCACCCGGCGGGTCGGGGGATAGCCGAAGCGCAGCGCCTCCGGCTCGGGCAGCACCTCCATCTTGGCGATCGCTTCGGGCGGCAAGGTGCCGACCTCCTGATAGCTGGAGATGCGCTGGCCATTGAGAAGGAAGATGGGGTCAGAGCCGTCGGCGGACTTGGTGACGGGGGCGACAGCCTTGAGCAGGTCCGACATGCTGCTGGCACCCGTGGCGGCGATCGCCTCTTCATCAAGGGTGGCGAGCGGCGCGACCTTCTTGATCGCGGAACCGCGATAGCCGGTGACGACGATCGTGTTCGGGTCGTCCGCGGCTGGTGGAGGCGCGCTATCCTGCGCGTGCGCGTGGCCGCTGAGCAGGGTGGTGCAAAGGAGGAAAGCCGCGCCGCGGCTGACAAAAGGCTTCACGCATTCCCCCCCCCGCAGCCGAGCAGCGCTTGTTTATGAAGCGCCCGGTTGAACGGCAACCCTCCCAGTCTTTGTCCGGATTACTCTTCCGACCTTATGAGCACAGTTTCCCCGATTAGCAGGAAGAGCAGGAACGGCGACCAGGCCGCGAGCAGCGGCGGGTAGGCGCCGACATTGCCCATCGCGATGCTGAAGTTGTCTGCGACGAAATAAGCGAAGCCGAGCGCCATGCCGGTGACTGCACGCAGCAGCACCTGGCCCGAGCGGGCGAGGCCGAAGGCGGCAACGGCGGCTAAGAGCGGCATGAGGACGGCGGACATCGGGCCGGCGACCTTGTGCCACAGACCTGCCTCGGCGGCTTCGGTCGGGCGGCCGGCGACGCGCATCTGCTCGACGCGCTGCTTCAGTGTGAAGAAGTCGAGCTCGTCCGGGTCGACCTTGGCAAGAGTCAGGGCGGCCGGGGAGACGCCGTTCATGGCGGCAAGCTCCGGTTGCTTGCGGACGAAGTTCATCGCCGCGTCGTAGATGCGTACATTTGTAAGGCGCCAGTGATCGTCCGCGGGTTCGGCGCGGTCCGCCTGAACGATCCGCTGGAGGATGCCGCCGCGCCGCTCGTAGATGGTGACATGCTCGGCATGGAAGCCGCGGCCGGTGCCGCCGACATGGCCGGCGCGGATGTAATCGGGGCCGCTCAAAAGCCATACATTGCTGACGATACCGCTTTCGGCGGGCACGGGCTTATAGTCATTATCGCTCCAGGCGGTCACGGTGCGGGTGGCGTTGACGACGACGCGCTCGTTGAAGGCGAAGGACAAGGCAGCGACGCCGAAGCTCGCCAGAACCAGGGGTGCGAGGATTTGATGGGCGGAAATGCCTGCCGCCTTCATCGAGACGATTTCGCTATTCTGGTTGAGACCGACGAAGGCGATGAGGGTGCCAAGCAGGACCGAGAAGGGCAGGAAGCGCGCAACCAGGATCGGCACGCGCAGCGAGACATAATGCCACAACTCCGCCTCGCCGTTGCCGGGCACGGCGAGGATCTTGCCGGACTCGCCCAACAGATCGAGCGTCATCAGGATCAGCACGAGGGCGAGCAGCACCGCGAGGCTGCGCGAGACGAACAGCTTGATCGTGTAAAAAGCGATCTGGCGGGACGGGAAGAAGCTGAGATTGATCATGCCGCCCGGCCCTGCGGCAGAAGGCGGCGGACCGACTTTGCGACGATCGCGAAGAAGCGCTCGAGTGCGCCGATCGGCTGGCCGCCGGGCTTGTGGGCGATGACGTGATACATCCAGCCGATCATTCCGGCGAACAAGGCGAACGGTACCCACAGGGCAAGCACGGGATCGAGGCGACCGTTCTCCCCCATCCGCGCCCCATACTGGTTGATCTTGTGGTAGGCCACGATGACGATGATGCCGACGAAGATGCCGAGTGCCGAGGAACTGCGTTTCGGCGGAACGGCAAGCGCGATGGCGAGCAAGGGCAGCAGCATCATGGAGAGGACTTCCACGAGCCGGTAATGGAAGTTGGCCTGGGCCGCGACCTTGAGCTCCGGATTATTGCGGAGATAGCCCTCGCGGAACAGTTCGTTGCTGGTCAGTTCCTCCAGGTCGTTGCCGCGGTTGCGGAAACGGTCGACGGCCGGAAGGTTGATCGGCAGGTCGTAGCTGTTGAACGACAAGGTGCGAGGGGTCGCGAACTTGGGCGAGTCCTGAATGAGGCGGCCCTTTTCAAGTCGGAACAGGATGACGTCGGGATCATCGGTCGACAGGAACCGGCCGCTTTCGGCGGTAGCCGCGACCGACATCCCCGACTTGTTGTCGTCGACCTGAACGAAGATGCCGTGGAGCTGCGTCCCCTTCTCCTCGCTTCGGTCGATCCGCAACGTCATGCGCCGGCCGAGATTGTTGAACTCACCGACCTTGATCGACGCGCCCAACGCGCCGGAGCGAAGGTCGAAGCGGAGGCCTTCGTAGCGATAATTGGATAGTGGCTGGAGGTAACCGATGATGCCGAAGTTCAGCAGCATCAGCGGAATGGCGTAAGCGTAGGGCACCCGTAGCAGACGGCCGTAGCCGGCGCCGATGCCGCGCAGGGCGTCAAGCTCCGATGACAGGGCCAGCTTGCGGAAGGCGAGCAGGATGCCGAGCATCAGGCCGATCGGGATACCAAGCCCAAGATATTCCGGCAGCAAATTGGCAAGCATGCGCCAGACGACGCTGACCGGGCCGCCGGCGGCGACCACGAAGTCGAACAGGCGTAGCATCTTGTCCAGCACGAGCAGCATGGCGGCGAGGATCAGGGTGCCGAGCAACGGCACCGCGATGGAGCGCGCGAGGTAGCGGTCGATCAGCGGCAGTCCGCGCACGTGAAAACGTTCCAACACCATCATTTGGCCGCAAAGCGGTCCGAAGAGAGCACCCAAGACGGATGCCTGGGGTCATGCCCTAGCGCCGTCGAGTGCCGATCGTGAAGTTATTTCAGACGCCAATGATCAGTGGAGACAGCGCAGCCGCCGTGTCCGGGCTCGAAGCACCGGCCGTTCCGTCGCGCCGTCCGCGGATCGCCTTGCTGTCTAACCCCAAGTCGACCGGCAACCTCGCCCAGCTGCCGCGGATCCGCGCCTTTTGCGCCGAGCACCCCGACATCTTCCATTATGAGGTGGAGAAGGCCGACCAGATCGGCGAGGCACTGAAGACGATCGCGCGCATCCGGCCCAAGGTCCTGGTGATCAACGGCGGCGACGGGACGGTTCAGGCGGCGCTGACGGAGATTCACAACGGCGCGCACTTCGGCGACGCGCCGCCGCCAGTAGCAGTGCTGCCGAGCGGCAAGACCAACCTCATCGCGCTTGACCTCGGTGCGCGGGGCGATCCGATCTCGGCGCTGGAGAGGCTGCTGGAGATTGCGCGGAGCGAACTGAACGAGCATCTGGTCGCAAAGGAGCTGATCGCGCTTCGCCACTCGGAGGCGCAGGTGCCGGTCATCGGCATGTTCCTCGGCGGCGCTGGGCTTGCGGATGTGATGCTCTACTGCCGCCATAAAATCTATCCGTTGGGCCTTCCGAACGGGATCAGCCACGTGATCACCGCTTTCGCCGTTCTGATGCGGATTTTCCTGCATCTGCGCGCAAGCTTCCTGCCGCCCCACCCGTCCCCGCTGCAGGTCTCTTCGAAGAGCGAGCGGCTGAACGGGCGTTTCTCGCTGCTTGCCGTGACGACGCTTGAGCGCTTGTTGCTGTCCAGTGAGCTTGGCGGCGCCCATCGTCCGGGGTCGCTCAAGCTTCTGGCGATCGACGAGCGGCCGCTATCCGTCCTGCGCGCTTTGGTGGCCACGCTGATGGGTAAGCTTGGCCGATCCAAGCTCCAGGGGGTGCACTTCCAGGAGACGGACGAGGTCCAGATCGAGGGCGATCGCTCCGACGTCATCCTGGACGGCGAGACCTTTCGGGCCCAGATCGGCCAGCCAATCGTGCTTCGCGCCGCCCAGCCATTGTCGTTCGTCCGCCTCGCCGCCTAAGCCAAGCGATGTACGACCTTCGAGGCCTGGTCGAGCAGGAACTTCTTCAGCCGGTCCAACCCAAGGTCGCAAGCATGGCTGTTGCGATCGCCGGCCAGCATCCGGGCGCCGCGCGCGCGGTCCTCTTCTACGGCTCCTGCCTGCGCGAGCGGCAATTCGACGGGCTGATGCTCGACTTCTACCTGATTGTTTCCAGTTATCGGCAGGCCTACGCAAAGCGTTGGCTGGCAACGGCAAACCGGCTGATCCCGCCCAACGTCTTCTATTTCGAGCACGACCGCCTCGTCGCCAAATATGCGGTGCTAAGCGAGGCGGACTTCCATCGGCTCAATGGGCCGGAAACGGGCAGCGTGTCGGTGTGGGCGCGCTTTGCCCAGCCATCGCGGCTCGTCTGGACGAGCAGCGAACAAGCGAAGGCGCATGCGATCGACGCCGTCAGCCGCGCGGTTCCGACCTTGTTCGCCGCGGCAGGCGAGGTAGCGGGCGAGCCGCTGCTGGACCGCTGGCGCCGTGCCTTCGCGCTGACCTATTCCGCCGAGCTGCGAGCGGAGCGGAAGGGGCGGGCAGCGTCGGTGGTGGATTCCGACCCGGACCGCTACCGCCGGTTCGGAGAAGCTGCGCAACTCGAGCGACCCGCAAACGCCGCGAAACAGCCGAGTTGGCGCCGACGGAGGCTGGAAGGCAAGGCCTTGTCGGTGGCGCGCTTAGCCAAGGCGAGCGCCACGTTCGCGGGCGGGATCGATTACATAGCGTGGAAGATCAACCGCCACGCCGGCACCACCATCGAGATCAAGCCGTGGCAGCGGCGCTGGCCACTTCTGGCCGCGCTCAGCCTTGCGCCGCGGCTGCTGCGAGCGGGCGCGGTTCGCTAGGCGTTCGGGACAGCGCCGCGGCCACGGCACTGGCCAGTGCGCTTACGGTGAACGGCTTGCGCAGCAGCTCGTAGCCGGCCAGGTCGTCGCTCTCCCCTTCGCCGACGTAGCCGGTGACGAACAGCACCGCGAAATGGTCATGCTCCGCCTTTAGTTTCCGGATCATCTCAGGCCCGGTCATCTCGGGCATGATGACGTCGCTGATCACGAGATCGAACAAGTCGGTTCGGAAGAGCTGAAGCGCTTCGGCGCCGCTGGCGCAGGCAACCGGCCGATATTCCAGATCTTCAAGCGCGCCGATGGTGGAGGCGCGCACCCTGGGGTCATCCTCGACAACGAGGATGCGCGCGCCGGTGACCCGAACGTCATCCTGATCCTGCATCATGCCCATGGCAGCCGTCGTGACCGCGGGTGCAGCGCTGCGGGGAAGGTAGATGGAGACCGTGGTTCCTTTGCCGACCACGCTTTCGATGCCGACCTCGCCGCCCGACTGATGGGCGAATCCGAAGATCTGGCTGAGGCCGAGACCAGTGCCCTTGCCGACCGGCTTGGTGGTGAAGAAAGGCTCGAATGCGCGCTCGATCACCTCCGGAGCCATGCCGCAGCCGGTGTCGCTGACGCTGATGCGGACATAGTCGCCGGCCTGAACGTCGCCGATTTCGCCTGCGGCAAGAGTGACGTTGCGGGTGCTGACCTGCATCCTTCCCACGCCTTCCATCGCGTCCCGGGCATTGACCGCGAGGTTGACAATGGCGTTTTCGAGCTGGTGCGAGTCGACGTAGATGGGCCAAGTTCCGGGGACCGCATCGACTTCGACCTGGATCCGCTCGCCGATGGTGCGGTCTAGCAGGTCCGACATTCCCGTGACGAGTTCGGCCGGATCGACGCTGTCCGGCAGCAAGGGCTCCGACCGGGCGAAGGATAGAAGCCGCCGCGTCAGTGCGGCGGCGCGGGTGGCGCCCTCCATCGCATTGTTGAGGTGGGTCATGATCTCGCGCCGAGGGCCATTGAGCCGCCGGCGGGCGAGATCGATGCCGCCGACCACCACTGCAAGCATGTTGTTGAAGTCGTGCGCGATGCCGCCGGTGAGTTGCCCCACCGCCTCCATCTTCTGGACTTGCCGAAGCTGCGCCTCGGCCGCCTCGCGCTCCTCAGCCTCGGCACGGAGCGCCTCATTGGCGGCGCGAAGCTCCTGGGTGCGTGCCTCAACGGCCATTTCCAAGGACTCGGCGCGGTATGCTTCACCCTCGGCCTCGCGGCGGCTGGCGGCATTCTGTCGGACCGCCTGAACCGCGATCAGGCCGAGGAAAATCGCGCCTGCGCCGACCAGGAGGCCGAGCCAGCTGAGGTAGTCGGACAGGCGGTCGGCCTCGGCGGAATAGACTTCGCTCTGCTGAATCCGGGCACGTAGCGCCTGCCGCTCGGCCTTTGCGATCGTGTCGAGGGTTCGGCTGAGCTCCGGGCCGGTTGGCGACTGGGAGGCGACGTAGAACAACGTGGGGCCGACCTGCCCCTGCTTGGCGGCGGCGGCGCGGGCGGCGGCCGCAAGCTCCTCGCCACGCTTGCGGAAGAGGTTGTCGAGGTATTGGGTGCGGCGGCGCTGGTCGGCGTTGCGGCCCAGAAGGCGCCGCAGTTCGGCCAGCTGATGCTCTGCTAGCCGCCACTGGCTGTAGTAGATGTTGCCGCTGAGATCGACGCGTTCGTCGAGGACGAAGCGGCCCAGCGCTGCTTCCGAGCGGGAGATGCTGGCGTCGACGCTTCGAACGAGAAGGGCCACGTCGTAGGCCCGGCGCTCGTTCGCCAATGCCCGTTCCCGAGCATCGTTGGTCAGGGCGACGAGGAAGACCATGCCGAGCAGGATCAGCGCCGCAAGTAGCGCCGCCGCTGCCGCTCCCCCGCCCCGCCAGTCGAAGCGATCGTCGTCGTCCACCCCAGACGTCATGGCGTCAGTGTAGGCGACCCGACGCAAGTTCGGAAGTGCAACTCGTCAGATGCAGCCCACGGATCGCCCGGCGGCCGCGAACATGCCGAGGATTTCCTCCACCTGCTCGGCGCTGTGCTCGGCGCAAAGCGAGCAGCGAAGCAGGGTCATGTTGGCGGGTGTTGCGGGTGGACGGGCGAGGTTCACGTAAAGGCCCTCCTTCAGCAAGGCCTCCCACATGGCGGCGCCCGTCTCGAGGTCGGGCATGATGACGGCGATGATGGCGGACTGCGGCTCATCGGTCCCGAGCTTGAAGCCAAGCTCACGCAAGCCGGCGTGGAGCCGTTGGCTGTTTTCCCAGAGATGCGCCCGCTTGTCGGCGCCGTGCATCAGCTTGCGGATGGAGGTGGCGGCGGTGGCCACGACCGAAGGCGGAAGCGAGGCGGTGAAAACATAGGGGCGGCAGACGAGACGCAATATCTCGAACTTGGGGTGATTGGAGACACAAAAGCCCCGACCGTACCGACCGACTTGGAGAAGGTGCCGATGATGAAGTCGACATCGTCGATGATGCCCTGCGCTTCGGCGACGCCGCGGCCATGCTCGCCGATGAAGCCCATCGAGTGGGCTTCGTCGACCAGCACCATCGCGCCATTCTCCTTGGAGACGCGAACCATTTCCTTCAGCGGCGCAATGTCGCCGAGCATTGAATAGACGCCTTCCAGCACGACCAGCTTGCCGGCGCCTTCGGGAATGCGCTTCAGACGCTTCTCGAGCGCGTCGATGTCGTTGTGACGGAAGGGAACGATCTGCGCGTTCCCAAGAGAGCAGCCGTCGTAGATGGATGCGTGACTGTCGATATCGAGGACGATGTAATCGTCCTTGCCGGCGATCGTCGAGATGATCCCGAGATTGGCCTGGTAGCCGGTCGAGAAGACCATCGCATGGTCCATGCCGTAGAATTCGCGAAGGGCCTGCTCAACCTCACGATGGCCCTGGTAGGTGCCGTTGAGCACGCGGCTGCCGGTGGTGCCGGAGCCATAATCGTCCAGTGCCTTCTTGCCCGCCGCAACCACGTCCGGGTCGAAGGTCATTCCCATGTAATTGTAGGTGCCGAGCAGGATTGTGCGGCGGCCATTGCAAATGGCAACGGTCGGGCTTTCGACCCGCTCCATGACGAGGTTGAACGGATCGGTGAGGCCGGTGTCGAGAAGCGCGCGGCGCTGCTCGATCAGCGGGTCGAACTTGGAAAAGAGGTCGGTCACGCGGCCTTGAGCTTTTCCACCGCGTCGACGAGCTGGCCGACATTCTCGATCTCGGCCTGCATGTTCATGCTGATGAGGACGTCGAACTCATCCTCGATAGTGGCGACGAAATCGAGCACAGTGAGGCTGTCCCACTCCAAGTCTTGGGCGAAGCGGGTCGCCTCCGTCACCTCGACGCCCTTCTTGTTGAAGGGCTCAATCAGGGAGAGGATCTTGGCTTGTGTTTCGGCACGGTCGGTCATGGCGGTTCCGTCTAAAGAGCGGCCCAGCCTTTCGCAACGTAGTGGGGCGCAAATAGGGCGCCTAGAGCCAGCCGTTGGCCTTGTACCATTCCGCCGTCGCCGCAAGTCCGTCAGCAAGCTTAACGGTTGGCTGCCACAGTTCAGGCGGCACGGCGCGCTCTGGAGCGGAAGTCCAGTCGGGGTGGCAGAAATAAGACGCTCGATCGCGGGTCAGCTTGGCGCCTTCGCGCCGGATTGTTTGGTCGAGCAGGGCGCCAATCTTCAAGGCGGAACGCGGCATGGAGACCGGGATGGTCCGGCTGCGTCCAGTCGCCTTGCCGAGTGCTCGTGCAAGGTCGGGGTGAGCCAGGCCGCCCGAGCCGTCGTCAGGCTCGAAGATGATGCCGGAGGGCGCATCGCCGTCTGCTAGCCGGAGCAGCAAGCGCGACAGATCGTCGGCATGGATGATCGAAGCGCGGCCGGCGGGCGGCAGCATGACGATGCCGCGCTTCGCCCATCGGAACAGCTCCAGCGTTTCCTTGTCGCCCGGTCCGTAGACCGCGGGTGGGCGAACGATCACCCAGTTCAGTGTCGAGGCGCGCACCACGTCCTCTGACCGGGACTTCGACCCACCGTACATGGACACGGACGGTTCCCGAGCGGCGAGCGACGACACGTGGACAAAGCGGCGCACACCGGCAGCCTGGGCCGCCTCGAGCAGGGTACGCGTGCCCTCGACATTGGGAATATCGAAATCCTGCGCCGTGCGGCCGGAGATTGTGCCGGCCATGTGGATGACCGCGTTCGCGCCTTTGACCAGGGCTGCCAGAGATTGCCGATCGTCCAGCGCGCCTTCGATCCAGGTCACGCCACGACGCGGCTTCATCGACCGGCGAGTCAGGGCGGCGATCTTCCAGCCGGAGGGTGCTTGTTCAAGAAGGCGAGATCCGATGAAGCCGGTCCCGCCGGTCACCGCCACCTTCACAGCGGCGACCAGTCCTTGTCTGCGGGCTCGTCTTCCACAACCTTGGGCACCTCTTCACCACCTAGCGCTTCGACGATGCGATCCAGAAGTGGCTCAAGACCGTCCGCTGTGGGCGCTGAGACGGGCAAGGGATCAATCCCGGCAGCGTCGGACAGCGCGGCCGACTTCCCCGCAAGCTCTTCCTCATCGACGAGGTCGGAGCGGCTGAGCGCAAGCACTTCCGGCTTGTCCTCGAGACCGGCGCCATAGGCTTCCAGCTCGCCGCGGACGATTTCCCAGGATTCCACCGGGTCATCGCTTGCCGCGTCCACGAGGTGAAGCAGCAGTCGGCAGCGCTCGACGTGGCCGAGGAAACGGTCGCCGATCCCGGCGCCCTCGGCCGCACCCTCAATCAGCCCGGGAATGTCGGCCAGGACGAATTCGCGTCCCTTGTGGCGGACGACCCCAAGCTGAGGCCGAAGAGTGGTGAAGGGGTAATCGCCGACTTTGGCCGCAGCATTGGTCGTGGCGTTAAGGAAGGTCGACTTGCCGGCGTTGGGAAGGCCCACGAGACCGACGTCGGCGAGCAGTTTCAGCCGGAGCCAGACCCACATCTCCTCGCTCGGCCAGCCGGTGCCGTGCTGGCGCGGGGCGCGATTGGTAGAGCTCTTGTAACTGGCATTGCCGCGCCCGCCGTCGCCGCCACGCAACAGGGTGATGCGCTGACCCACTTCCGTCAGGTCGGCCAGCAGGCTGCGCTCCTCGTCGTCTGCGAGTACCTGCGTCCCTACCGGCACCTTGATGACGAGATCGTCGCCGCCCGCGCCGGTGCGGTTGGAGCCGGAGCCGCCTTTGCCCCGCGGCGCGCGGAAATGCTGTGTGTAGCGAAAATCAATCAGGGTATTGAGGCCTGCCACCGCCTCGAAGACGATGTCGCCCCCCTTGCCGCCATCGCCGCCGTCGGGGCCGCCGTACTCGATGAACTTCTCCCGCCGAAAGCTGACGGCACCGGGGCCGCCCGCGCCGGAGCGGATGAAGATCTTGGCCTGGTCGAGAAAATGCATAGGCGCCAGTTAGGCGCAGCGAGCCTGGATTGCCACCTTAGCAGCCGAGCTGCCGGACCAGGGTCTCCAAAGCGAGACGGCGTGCGGCATCGCCGGGCAAGCCCAGCGCCTGTGCGATCGGCTGGCCAAGCAGGCTGTCGCCAACGGCCCCGAGGATCAGCGAAAGCGTCACTTCCGGTACGGGGCGGCCCGGCTGACCCTGTGCCAGTCGGTCAACCAGATCATGAATGGCCCCCAGCACCGGGTTCAATGCTTCCTTGTTGCCGTTGAGGATCATCCAGGCGGCCAGCGCGCCGGCACCTTCCCGGTCGAACGCGTCGAAGACTAGGTCGACGATCTCTTTCGGGGCGCTGCGTCCCTCACGAAAGCGCTGCACCGCCTCGGCGATGGCGGCGTTGACCCGGTCGGCGATGGTTCGGGCAAGCTCCGCCTGGAGACCGGCCGCTGAACCGAAATGGTGGAGGAGATTGGCGTGGGTGCGGCCGATCTCGGCAGCGACCGCCTTCAGTGTCACCGCCTGAGGCCCCTTGTCGATGAGGATCCGGCGTGCGGCCTCCAATGCGACAGACCGGCTCTCGGACTGGTTCAGGCGCTGGCGAGATATTGACACCAATGTCAGTATTCCTACTTCCAAGCCATGGCTACCGTGATCGAGACTCGAACTCCGAGCGACCTCAGCATCCTGCCCCGAGACCGACGGTTTGCACGTACGCAGCCCGCATCGCGGCTATGGCACGGCGGCAACATCACCGCGACGGCGATATTCAACGCATTGTCCGCCACCTTTCCAAAGGGCGAGGCCTTTTTCGTCGAAAGCGTGCGCGCGTTTCGCGACGGTGTGCCGCCGCACCTGGCTAGTGAAATCAGGGCGTTCACCACGCAGGAGGCGATCCACAGCCGCGAGCATCTGGCCTTCAATCGGCTCGCCTCCGACGTCGGTTACGACCTGACCAGGTTGGAGGCAAAAGTCGACGAGCGGCTGTCATTGCTTAATGGCAAGCCGCCGATCGTCGGACTCGCCGCAACAATGGCGCTCGAGCATTTCACCGCCATGTTCGCGCACGAGCTTCTGAAGAACTCCAAACATTTGGATGGTGCCGACCCCAGCGTTGCGGAGCTCTGGCGCTGGCATGCGGTCGAGGAGATCGAGCATAAGGCGGTGGCGTTCGACACCTGGATGCATGCGACGAAGACCTGGTCGCGGGCCAAACGCTGGCGGGTCAAGGCGCAAGTGATGCTGATCATTACCAGCCACTTCATCAAGGACCGCGCTGCCGGAGCGCTGGAGCTGATGCGGCAGGACGGTGTGACCGGACCAAAAGCCAATGCGAGCCTGCTTTGGTATCTGTTCGGCAGGCCGGGCATGTTCCGCAAGGTGGCGGGTCCGTGGCTCAGTTACTTCCTGCCCGGCTTCCACCCTTGGAAGATCGACGACCGCGAGCTGCTGCGCGCTTACGAGGAAGGCCAGGCACCATCGCCCGAGCCTGCCCGCAAGGTTCGCGGCGCGGCCTGATCAGGCGGCGAGCGCCTCCCGCTTGTCGCACAGGCGCGCACGAAGCAGATTGGTCGGCACCTGTCGCTTGCTGGACTTGCCCGACGGTAGAGCGGCCAGACCCGTCGATCGGAAACCCAGCTTGCCGAGCAGCGCCGCTGCCGCGGGGTCGTCTGCCTCGTGACCGGCCTCGATCTGGCGGAAGCCAAGCGTTGCCGCAATCTCGAGCAAGGCCGCGCAAGCCTCGCTGGCGAAACCCCGTCCGCGCTGCGCCGGATCGATCCAGACCTTCAGGACAAGCGCACCCGATGCGCGCCGCGAGAGGCCGCAAGCGCCGATTAGTCGAGGGGCGCCTGACGTGCGTTCGAAGATGAGCAGCGACGGCAGCAACGGATCGCTGGGCTGAGGGACCCAGTCGCCTTGGTCCACAGGGTGCCAGAGAGCGCGGCAGATCATCGCATCCGCAAGCAGGTTACCAAGCACGCGCGCGTCCTCGGCCCAGGCGGGGCGCAGCATCAGCCTTGAGGTCCTTGCGAACATTGGTCTTCTCCTCCCGCGCCGCCCCGATAGGCCGGCTTGGTGACAGTTTCGGGAGAAGAAAAAGAAAGGGAGAAGAGGGGCCGCCTCTTCTCCCTTGATGGTCTCGATCCTGTGATCAGGATGTCGTCCGGGCCGCCCCTCGTGGGAACGGCTCCTTTATAACCGTTCCTATTCTGCCGCTTCGGCTGCTTGTACCGGCATAATATGCACGTACTTGCGGCCAAGCTTGCCGTCGCGGAATGCGACCGCACCGTCGGTAAGCGCGAAAAGGGTGTGATCCTTGCCAATGCCGACGTTGTCGCCCGGGTGCCATTTGGTCCCGCGCTGACGAACGATGATATTGCCGGCGCGTGCCGACTGGCCGCCGAACAGCTTTACGCCCAGGCGCTTCGACTCGGAGTCGCGACCGTTGCGGGACGAGCCGCCTGCTTTCTTATGTGCCATGACCTAAACTCTTGTATCTGGAATGTTGGGCTTATTCAGCCGTTTCGCCGGCGCCGTTAGCAGAAGCGTCGTCGTTTGTCGACGGGGCTTTGGCCTTCTTGGGCGCAGCCTTCTTCGGCTTGATTGCCTCGGGTGCCGGGTTGGCGGTGGTGCCAACATCGGTCTGGCCGCGGGCGGAAGTGGTGTCCGACGAGTCGCCGAGTGCCTCCGGCTGAGCCGCCTTCTTGGGCGCCTTCGCCTGCTTGCTGCCACCGTCCGACTTCTGATCGCCGATCGCGACGATCTTCAGGATCGTGTGCTGCTGACGATGGCCCTTCTTGCGGCGGTAGTTGTGGCGACGGCGCTTCTTGAAGATGACGACCTTTTCGCCCTTCGCCTGCGCGACGATCTCCGCCGCAACGGTCAGGCCATCGACCGACTTGAGGTCCGACCCTTCGCCTGCGAGCAGGACATCGGTAATGTCGATCCGCTGACCGGCTTCACCGTCCAGTTTCTCAACGACGATCTTGTCTCCAGGGGCAACGCGGTATTGCTTGCCGCCCGTGCGCACGACTGCGAACATTGGCTCTTCTCTTCTTTATCGAATCCGGTTTTCCGCGCCCGTGCGGCGCGAAAGCCAAGGCTCACGCGCGGAAAGCGTGCCGCCTATGGGACGAGTGCGCGGGTGTCAACCGCGAAGGCTCAATGCCGGTGTTCCGGCCGCAAATGATACTTCCCGTGATCGAAGGCGTGGAACAGGCTTTCGACCGCCGGGTGGTCGATCGGCTCCTCGCTGTCGTCGGCGACCAGGTTCTGCTGGCTGACGTAAGCGATATAGCTTTGCTCATCATTGTCGGCGAGCAGATGGTAGAACGGCTGATCCTTGGAGGGGCGAAGCTCCTCGGGAATGGCGTCGTACCATTCCTGGCTGTTCGCAAATTCCGGATCCACGTCGAAGATGACCCCGCGAAAGTCGAGCAGGCGATGGCGGACAACGTCGCCGATGCCGAAACGGGCACTCGGGATGGGCAGGGCGGACGCGGTAGAGTGGGCCATGGATAAGGAACGTTCAACGTCGATCATGGGTGCAATCTAGTGCAGCCGGCGCCAAGGGCAAGCGGCGCCGATGAAGACAAGGCGCCTCTAGGCAAGGGCAAGCGGCGCTGCTAGAGGCCCGCACCGACCAAGGGCGCGCGGCTGCCGCATAGTCCCAAGAGCCTCGCGGAGAGGTGGCTGAGTGGTCGAAAGCACCGCACTCGAAATGCGGCGTGCGGGCAACCGTACCGTGGGTTCGAATCCCACCCTCTCCGCCAATCACCTTTGCTATTGAATAGAAACTTCCTCTACTGAGCTTCTGTTACCAAAACCGTTCCCCGAAGACGCGCCCGCTAGCAAGGGTGTTAGGTGCTCCATACCGTGTCTCAATCTTTGGCAGGGCGCCGATCAGGATCGCGGTACTCGACGATCCTTAGTAAGTGGCTTGCCAAGAGGAGCATTTCGGCGGCTTCAACTGGGTCTTCTATGAGAACGGTTCGATGGCTGTGCGGGTTTTTATATGAACCTATTGCGCCCGCAAAAAGGTGAGCGAGCGCTTCGCGCTCAGCTTCCTGAGCTGAGAAGTCGGTCAATGGGCCCGAGGACTTATCAAAAGCCGCGCGCATCAGACTGACCCCTATGATCTTATCATCCAGCCCCGCTGCTGCTCTCACGGCGACCTCAACCTCTTTGAACGCCTGAAACACGGCGGTGTCATAATCTGCTCTTATGAACGTCGGCCACGCGGTCGCGACTAATCTATTATGTAGCAGCGGCTTCGGCAGAAGTGATGCCACTGCATATTTCTCGAACCCACCCTCGGTGGCGATCTTTCGACCAAGCCGAGTAACCTCCATGTACTCGCTACCAGGCGGCTGAGATGGACTCTGAACCAGGCAGCCATTTGTTTGAAGCCACGCCCATGCCTCGGCGATGGCTAGAGAAGCAGCTGGCCACTGACTGCGGGGCAGGTCAGGCCAATGTTTTAATTCTTCACTGAAGTTGCTGATTGAGCAAAGCCGCTCCGGTCGCATCGCTATGGTGCAGAGCAATATCCCCGCTAATTCCGGTACGGGCAGCGAGAGTACAGCCTCTGCATCGGGAAGTGCGGCCCTGAGACTATTCGGATGAACCATTATGGTCTGCTCTTACTTAGCGGATCGGAACACGCGCGGCAGCGCTCAGACGATGGAGACTGGTATGATCGAGCTAACGCGAAGGAAAGTCGTTCGTGAGGAAATCGAGTCCAGCATCGAGATTATTCTGGAAGAGGGATCGGCGGTCGCTTCCCACGTGCTTGCGTGGGCTGCGGTCGACGTGCTGCGTGGGGTAGCCGCTGCACGCCAAGAGCAAACATTTCTTGAGCTACTAGAGGCCATGGTTCGCCCTGAAATGCTCAAAACTTGGAGAGCGCTGCTTCGTCAAAATTACAATTTTTCGAAGCACGCTGATATCGATCCGGACAAAGTGATTGAAGGGTTCGATCCTGAATTGACCAACATGACGCTTCTTGCCGCAATCGAAGACTACGGCCGAACATACCAGCAGCTTACAATTCCAATGTATCTTTTCCGGGGCTGGCTCCTAGCCAAGTCCCCGCATCTCCTGAAGGAGGGGGCGCGCGAGGATCTAATCCCTCATGCCGATCAGATTTTTGGCAAGGCAGCGTCCTTTAGCGCAGTTCAGTCACTCTACCGAGAACTGAAGCGTGACCGGAATCAATACCTAGCTTTCATCCCAAAGGACCGCCTTAAGAACATAGAACTTTGATTTAGAAGCGCACTTATGAACGCTGATACTCTTCTTTCATGCGAACGTCCGGAGCCGATCGCGTAACACCAAGTTTGCTGTAGGTAACGAGGGGTCGCTGGGCTGGAACTTACGCCCACGACGTGAGCACGCTCTTCACAGCTAAGGGGCTCGTAAGTGGGGCAACGTCCTTCATCGCGGATGCCTCAGGCTGAGCAACTATCGTTCCGTGCGCGGTCTTGGCTATCAACCGTTCTCGTACGCTTGAGGGAAGCCCGACCCACCAGCTGGGTTTGATCTGCGTGTTCTCTGAAACTTCGAATGCGAAAGCGGCAATTCGGCCCGCTTTCTCCGCGTCTGACACGCCTAGAAACGAAGTGACAAACTGCTTCCTTAAATCATCTTGCGGCCCTCGCCAGACAAGTATTGCTGAGGAGTAACCCTCGAAGCTGGTGATCGTGAAACTAAGTGGAAGACCGGGCTGGCTCAGATCGGAAAGGTCCTGGAGATCATTACCGTCCCAGTCAAATTCCGGGTAGAAGCCGCACGTGGTAGTCAGCGGCAACAGGCCGTCGAACTCAACCTGGCAATAATGAACGTCAGCCCAATTCTCGCTGAGAAGCGCACCGTCCATGTCATTTTTCTCTGCCTCCATTGAGGTAAGGCTCAGCAGTAATCCTTGCTCGTAAGCTCTCATTCCGTCTTGAATTGCGAATTGCGCCTGCATCGGCTTCCCAGAGTCCATTTTCTTGAACGTCGGCAAATGGCCGACGACGACCCGCTTACGAGCCAACTCTAAGCAGTGAGAGCGGTAGAGAAACAGAAACGCTTCCTTGGGGCCCAAGTTCAGCGACGATCCTTCAATTGGCGCAAACAGTTCGGTATCGTGCTTGTTGCAAAAACCTGGGAATGTCGAAGCGTCATTTACGCCCATCCTCTTCGGCTCTGGCGCTCCATTTGCCTTCTGAATATCTTCAAATCCCACGAAAGTTGTGAGAACATGCCCTTCCTCGGCAATGGCTTTGAGGCCGCCGTTCTTTTGAACAGTGTGAGAGCCAATCGCGGTTGAACCGCAGTGCCCTCCGCCACTATCAGGGTGCAAGCACCTTCCCTTTTTTGAAGCTGTTCGCATTTTAGCGCTGTCAGCAAACGGGTTTGCTTCAGCTTTAGATTCTCGGTCGCGATGACACTTTTTATATTTCACACCTGAGCCGCACCAACACGGCTCGTTGACCCCGGGCATCTTTGCTGGTGGCGCCAGCCCAAGCTGGGGCTTGTATATAAATGGGTTCCTTGGCCCTTCGGTCACACAACTTCGCCCATCATAGATTAGAGAGCATCTGGGTCATTAGTCTCAGATGACGTTCAGCTCTCAATGTTTCAGAAGATCGCGCCCCATGCTTTCGTGCATTGCGGTTACCTTGAGGGGCGCCACTACCTTTGCCGCCGTGCATTCGGCATCGCTTTGCACCCTTGATTGCCGGAGCTTTGCAAGGGGTCGCAGCTCGCGTCATGGCTAAGCACCGTGGGGCTGCCGCCAGGTCCGCTGGTTCCGGCTGCATGGGGTTGTTTGACTGCTTCTGCAACTTGATGCCCCCTATGCTGATTGTAGAATCGGTCGGCAATGACTGCTTGTGCCCCTTCATTTACATGAACGTGCCGCACAGTTTGCTCGCGCGGCTGGTGCAGTTTCGCCAGCGCCTCCAGTGTTGCACGGCAGTTACTCTGCGCCTTAATTGCTAAACGACCGTAACGTTCGGCAGCGTTGATGTACTCGCCCATATTGAGCGCGGCGCGTCGGGCTAATTCGGCGAACATGCTGTCGAGTGTGATCGCCTGAGCAGCGAGGATTTCACTAGCCGGGATGAGGTTGCCGTTGGCTGCCTCACGTGAAGCTAAATGAACGTGGTCTGCATAGTCGCCAATCCCCGGCAATTCCAAATCGCTACCTAGCATCTTGCCAGTGAATGCTGATGCTGCAGCTGCGTTTTTCAACGTCGGCTGGAGCAGCTTGCGCGCCATCGCCTGAGCTCCAGTTTCTTTCGTGGTCTGCTCCACTTTTAGAGCATTGTTCGGCTTCATGTCGTTACCGGGAGATTTGCGACTAGACATCGTTAATCCTCTGCCATGCGCGCCTTCGCGCCGATGTTTTGTGAAGTGCTGCAGCGCTTGCCGATGACCAGCCCGCCCGGGTCCAGCCGCCGCAGATTAAATTGTAAAGCAGCTTCATAACTTGCCCCTTTCACCATGTAGGCAAGTGCCGCTTCAAGATTGGCGGCGTGGAGATCCGGATTACCGGCCTCCAGCCCAAGGCGCCCGCCAATCGGCTTACTGTGGATCACACGCGCCGTGTAAGGCTGCCGAGTAATCCGACGAAGCCAGCCGCGTTGCAGCCCCGTGACAAGGGGCACGAGATTGGCTGGCACATGGGCCAGTAGATGACAGTGCCCTCCTTTGTTCTGACTTACGCCCGGAACGTTTTCCTGCACCCAAAGCCACGCGGTGCTGCTGCCATGGCGGGCCAGCGCCTTCGCCAGCAGATCGGTAAACCGGCCGGTCGCCTTAACCATGCCCGCAAGCGGCACTCCAGCGGCCTGCCAGTGAATCGAAATCATACGGGTGAACGGCAGTCCAATTTTGTCGGCGTGGCGCTCAGCGGCCTTAAGATTGCTAACTTGAGCAGCTGTCAGCGCATGGCTTTCCCGATTTGAGTAATTGCGCGCGCCGCCCCTGCCCGTGGTGCAGGTAGAAAGGGCTGCCACACCAGGATTTAGGTAACTAATGGCAAGCTCTGTGCCATCTTCCCGAATGGAGGGAATTGCGGTTGATCCTAGCTGTAGAGGGTCGTTTGAAACTTCACCGAAAGTTGCCTCCCGGTGAAGTTTCAATGGGCCGCCACGCCTTAGGATAAGGTGCGGTTTGGACACAGCGGCTGAGATCAAACAGCTATCCAGACGATGGCCAGCTTGCCGGTACAATTTCGTCGACGCTGGCCGCTGTCGCGAATGAGACCCTTACGCCTTAACTCGCTGGTGCGGGGACGCATTTCCCAGCGGTCCATACCAAGCCATGACGCCAGCTCATCGGCGGTTAGCCCGTTTGCGCCAGCATCGCGGATCGCGAGTTGTGCCAAGCGCTGGAGTCGCCCCAGTTTTGGTGCAAGCGCATCGGCAGCGGCAATCGAAGTTTGAACGTTCCGGTGTCCCGGCGCCTCGGGATAGGTGCTCATGCTCGACCTTTCTCTGCCAAAGGAGGAAGGCCCGCGCGATCCAATAACTTGCTGAGCCAATCGGCTTGCGCCTGACTCATGGGCGTAGGATCCACGGCTAATTGGCCGAGGAACTGCCCGCCTTTTCGGCTCAGCCGGTAATTACGTTCGAGCAGCGCAAGTGCCGCTCGCCGGTGGTCGGGGTATGAACGCTCAGTCATTGTCAGCCTCCCCGAAACATAGGCGTGCGACATCCTGTGCAAGCCAGGGTGAGAGACGAAAATACCGCGCTAGAATTTGCGCCCTTTGACCGGATAAGGTAGAGTTGTAGTGCGACCAGCCCACACAAAGCAGATCGCGCGAAGCCCCGGCCCGCCAGCCGGGGTTTTGCATATGTGTCGCCATCGCTCACGCTCCTGCCTGATAAGACGGGAGGCTACCCAGGTACGCTTCGAGCTCGGCAAATGAGATAAGTGTGCGTCGCCCGGCTTTTCTAGCTTTCAAGTCGCCGCGCCGAAGCGCTTCATAAATCGAAGTGCGCGACAATCCCGAGTACTGCACGGCTTCGGGTAAGGTGCCGTATGACTTTGTCATGGGTGTTCCCTGTGCTGCTTTGCCGCGATGATTGCGGACGCACTGGCATCACCATGTATTCGGCAGCGGAATTAGGGAGGTTAACCGTATTTCGAAGCCAACAGCGGGTCGTTCGCTATCGCTTCAATCCACGTTACAGTTTCGTCGTAACTCCCAGGCCAATCAGGTGAAGACTTGTATGACTCCAAGTTCGCCTGAGCTTCCCTGTCGATCCTGACCTCATCGACGTTGTCCGAAAGCGGGTGAGCCTTCATGCACCAATCATTTACGGTGGACGCGCTAAGGGCGTTGCCCTTCCGGCCCTTAGCTCCCGCTGACGCAAATATGTTGGCGACCAGTTCCGTCGCTTTCCTTGTAGGGAGCTGATGGGCTTGCATCAGGAAGCGAACAGCAGTGACGACCCAGACCTTCACGTAATTACGTTGAACGCCGTCGCCACCTGGCCCACCTGGCCTTACGGACTGGAATAGGCGTGGCGAACCACCCATAACTACGTCTCGAAGTGCGCCGGCAACATCGTGAAGGATGGCAGCGCCTTTTGATTTTCGAAATTGCGGCAATTCCCTGAGAGCGGCATTGACCGCGATAAGAGCCTCAGCTGCGCGGGCTTGCTTCAGGTTAAGTCCCCGAAAGGCTTCCGGATCATCAGCGACTGCCCAAGATTCTGCTTGGTAATCGGTTCCTATTGTCTCCAGTGTTTGATGGAGGCGGTTTGCCCAATCCGTAGGATCAGGCCAGCCGGCGCTTGTGACCTTCTCCGTACTCACGCGGCAGTCCGAAGCGACGAAACGAGGACATTTGCCCCTCCGGCGCCAGCGCAAAAGGTGGCCCAATCGGCCATGAGCCGCCGCCGCTTGTCAAACAGATCGCCACGCCGGTAGGCCGCCTCGGCTTTGTTGCCGATGACATGGGCGAGCGCCATCTCGCAGACTTCATGGGCATAGCCGGTGCATTCGGCTGCCCAATCACGAAAGCCCGAACGGAAGCCGTGCACAGTAACGCCCTGCTTCATGCGGCGGAGCAGCATGGACATTGCCATCGGAGATAGTTTTCCGCCTCTGTCGCCTGGAAACAAGTTCACTTTGCCTAGCGGCTTTACGGCCTCCAAAATCTCGATGGCGCGCGGCGACAAGGGAATGCGATGTTCCCGTCCGGCCTTCATGCGGGACGCTGGCACCGTCCAGATTGCCTTCTCCAGATCGACTTCGGCCCAAGTCGCCCCAAGCACTTCGCTGGTACGCGTGGCCGTGAGAACAACAAATTCCAACGCAAGCGCAGCCATCGCTTGCCGCTCCCGCACCTGGGCCATGAACGCCGGGATTGCGTCATAGGGCATAGCCTTGTGATGGCCGCGCGTTAGCCGCGAACGGGGCGGGAGGATTTGCGCGATATGACCGCGCCATCGAGCCGGGTTCTCTCCCTCCCGGTATCCGCGCGCCTTCGCGGCATCGAGTACGGTTTCAATCCGCCCCCGGATGCGGCTGGCCGTTTCAGGCTTGTCTTGCCAGATCGGCTCAAGAATCTTCAGGACATGCGCTGTGGCAACCTCGGCAACCGGCAATTCGCCTATGACTGGATAGACGTAGTTTGCCAGTGTGTTTCGCCATTGCTGTCGGTGCTTGTCGTTGCGCCAGCTTGCCTCGTGTGTGGCGATAAATGCCTCCGCAACGCCCTTGAACGTCATCTCGGCTATATGTGCCGCATGGGCCGCTGCAACCGCCTCTGAGGCTTTCCGCTCGCGTTCCTCCAGGGGATCAATCCCAGCCTTCACCTTCAACCGCAGGGCATCGCGCGCCGTCCGGGCGTCCGCGAGGGCAATTCCGCCTTGTCCAGCCGCGCCTAAACCAATGTCGCGCGACTTTCCCTTGAGCATGAAACGGTAAACCCAAGACCGTGCGCCGCTTTCTTTCACCAGCAAGTGCAATCCGCCCCCGTCCGCGTGACGTCCGGGCTTCGCATTCTTAACTGCCAAAGGTGTCAGCGCGTTACTGAGTTTGCGGGGCAAGGCTAAGCTCTCCGTTCCCAAATTCGCTCCCCGATAATACGCCGGTTTTATGGGAACGCAATCGGACAGAGCGGGACAGGAATATGCCTAAGCCATCTGATATCGACGGTTAACTAGCTATTTCACCTAACACCGACGGTCGCACAGGAACGCTAGTTGGGAGGACACCCTCTCCGCCACCACAACGTCCATGCCTTTTTGTCCGCTCATCAGGATTAGGCGCAACCGGCACGCCGGAGAGGACGTAACCAGTTCAGGGGTATGCACAGTCAAGTCCTGATGAAAGCGAGCATGTGGCAGTCAGCTTTGCTGCCTGAACTCAAGGGGCATTGTTTACGACGTTCGCTCGACCACCGCAGCAGAGAATGGACCAAGCAGGCCACGTTCCGCAGACCCTGTGGCAATCAAGACCTTTCCGTCTGCGGACCATTCGACAGCCTGATCGGAGATGTTGAAGCAGCAATCGTAGGTTGTACGCCCGTCCGAGCGCTCAAAACTGAGTAGAATGTTGTCAGCGCGCTTGATCCGCAGCGCGCCCGTTCTCAGTGCCGAAAGCGAGTTGCGCATTGCAATTACTTGTCGGGTGAAGCTCAGCAAGGATGTCCCATCCCGAGCCTGAAGGTCGACGGACAGGGGGGCGTGGTCGGGGCCGACCGGCAGCCATGGCTTACCCTGGGTGAAACCCAAATTCGCAGCCTGGCTATCCCATGGAACGGGAGTTCGCGCGCCGTCCCGTGCGAGCGTCAGCGGCCAGTTACGAATAGCCTCCGGATCTCGCAATTGGTCGAAGGGCACGTCGACCTGCGTCAGTCCAAGCTCTTCGCCCTGGTAGATGATAATGGAGCCGCGCAAGCATGCGAGCAGAAGCATCTTCAATCGGGCAAAGCGTTCGCGATGTTCCGGTCCGACCCAGCGCGACAATGCGCGTGGCGCGTCGTGATTCTCGAACGCCCAGCTCGGCCAACCGACCTCGTCGTCCTGAGGCCAGGATTGGCTTGCCTGAGCGACGAGCTCCGGCGTGAGTTCATCGGCGTACAGGAAGTCGAAGCTGTAAGCGCTGTGCAGCCGTCCCGAGCCGGCCGTATATTCCTGCATCTCCGTGAGGGCATTTGCACCTCCGACCTCCGCGAGGAGGAAGCGGTCCCCGTAGCTGTCCGCCAATGCACGCAGCCGCTCGATGAACGAAGGGATGGCGGGGTGCGACTGGTTGTAGATATGCTGTTGGAAATCGAACGGACGCGTGCGTTTGCCGCCTGATGGTGCAGGCGGATTGTCGCGTAGTTGCGGGTCGTGCATCGTGAAGTTGATCGCATCCAGGCGAAAGCCGTCCACACCCTGATCGAACCAGAAGCGCGCGACCGAAAGGATAGCGTCCTGCACCTGCGGATTGTGGAGGTTCAGGTCCGGCTGTTCCGGCAGGAAGTTGTGCAGGTAATATTGTCCCCGCCGCGCATCCCAGGTCCATGCCGGGCCACCGAACACCGACTGCCAATTGTTGGGCGGGCTGCCGTCCTCCTTTGCGTCCGCCCAGACGTACCAGTCCGCCCGTTCGGCATCGCGGCTGAGCCGGCTGTCCTTGAACCAGGGATGCTGATCGGAACTGTGGGAGTAGACCTGGTCGATAAGCAGCCTGAGCCCGAGGGCATGAGCGCGGTCCACCAGCGCCCGGAAGTCCGCAATCGTGCCGAAGATTGCATCCACGTCGCAATAATCGGCGACGTCGTAGCCGAAGTCGCGCATAGGAGACTTGAAAAAGGGCGACAGCCACACTGCATCGACGCCGAGCCCGGCAACATAGTCCAGGCGTTCGGTGATCCCGGGCAGGTCTCCCACGCCATCGCCATTCGAGTCGGCAAAGCTGCGCGGATAGATCTGGTAGATGGCCGCACCGCGCCACCAGGGTTGCGTCGCGTCCGCCATGACGCGATGCTGCAATTCCTTAGCGAGCATTGCAGACTGCATAACCGAAGGCCGGCAGGCTGATGCGGACACTGCCGGGCGCGCTTGCGGCAGCCGGGCACTGCCCAAGCAGCGTATCGAACTTCGTCGACCCGACCTCTACGACAAGGTTTCGCTCCAGCGGCACGGCCGACGTATTCACTGCCACCAGTACCTCATTGCCGTCGAGCAGACGCGAGAAGGCCAGAAGCCCCGGCTTGTCCCCCACAGCTCGAAGCCGTGTCGCCCCGTGCCGAAGCGCGGGCGCACCTTTGCGCATCTGCGCAAGCGTAGCCGTAAAGCGGTAAAGGGAGCCGAGGTGTCGAAGTTGCTCTGCGCCGTGGTTGCGGTTGAAGCGATCAGGCGGTTGTCATTGTAAACGGCGGTGCGGGAGGGGAACATGTCCTCGCGCGCGTCCTGGTCGATCCCGTCGCCGGCGAACCCTTGTTCGTCGCCGTAGTAGATGGTCGGAACGCCTCGGGCCGTGAACAGCAGCACATTGGCGAGCTTCATCCGCGCGAGTTGCTCCTCGTCCGACGCACCGGGGAAAGCCTTGCGGAGGTGATAACCGAAGCGTCCCTGATCGTGATTGCCGAGAAAAGTTGGAAGTTGTGTCGCCGCCTGGGCACCCCCTTCGTACAAGACGTCCTGCGCGAAAAAGGTGCGCCAGATCTCGGTCGGCTCGTTTCCGGCGACCGAGCGCATGACCGCTTGCTTGAAGGCGAAGTCCAGCACTGCCGGAAACCTGTCGTTGCGTGTGTGAAGGGCGAGCCGGCCGGGCTGGAAATCGTCGTCCGCAACCTCCCCGAAGATGTGGAAGTTCGGGATGCCCTTTGCCTTGGCCCGCTCCAGCATCGTTGGAACGAAGGCCTGCCAGAATTCCGGGTTCACGTGGCGGGCAGTGTCGATGCGGAAGCCGTCGATGCCGAAGCGGTCGATCCACGATCCAAAGATCTCGATGAATCCGCGCACCACACGCGGATTGTCAGTCATGATGTCGTCGAGGCCAATGAAGTCGCCGCGCGTCATGGACTCGCCCGAGAAGCTGCTGTCGCCGCGATTGCGATAGTAGATCGCGTCGTTCAGCCAGGACGGGACTTTTACGCTTCGCTCCGTTGCAGGTATGCGCACGGTATAAGCGTAATTGGGGTCGGTGAGCTTCGCGAAGTTCTCATCGGTGCGAACGTCTTCGCCCGCGAAGCCGGGGTTGATCGGCGTGCCACCGACGCCGCCCCGCCGCTGGTACGGGTAATCGGCAATGCTGCGATATGGGCAGGCTTTGCCTTCGCACTCGGCCAACTGGATCACGTCCGCCGTGTGGTTCGTGATAATGTCCATGTAGACCTTCATCCCGCGCGCATGGGCGGCGTCGACGAAGGCCTTGAATTCGGCATTGGTGCCGAAGTGCGGGTCAACCTGGGTGAAGTCGGTCACCCAGTAACCGTGGTAGCCGGCGCTGTAGGTGCCCGGCCCGCCCTGAACCGGCTTGTTCTTGAATATCGGCGCAAACCAAATGGCCGTGACTCCAAGGCCCTGGATGTAGTCCAGGCGCTTGATCAACCCGCGAAGATCGCCACCATGATAGAAACCCTTGTGCGTGGGGTCGAAGCCTGTCGCGAGCCGGTCACCGCGCAAGCCGCCGCGATCGTTACGGTTGTCACCATTTTCGAACCGGTCCGGAAGCAGGAAATAGATGACTTCGTCCTGCGGGGGCCGCTGCCGGAAATCCTGTGCCGGTGATGTTGCGGCAGTGCAGGCCGCCACTAGGCCGAGGAGCGTACGGCGCAGGCTCATGCAGCAACCGCGGCGCATCGTTGCGCGATGATGTCCTGATGCGCAGGCATCTGGCGCACTTCGCGAGAGAGCAAAGCCTCCCATGTGTCGAGATAGGACTGCAGATCTGCCTCCGATACACTGTCGGCCATGGGGTGATTTCGTTCCGGGACGATGCCTTGTCCGACCATGACCTGGAGCCACGCGACCTCGGCAAACAAGTCCTGCTCGTCCCGGACGATATGACCGGCACCGCGAAACAGATCGACTTTGTGCTGCACCGCGTCGGGCACGGCCATGTCCCGGCAGGCGCGCCAGAACTCGCTGTCGTCACGCTCGGTCAATTTGTAGTGGAGGATCAGGAAATCCCGGACACGCTCATATTCCGCGGCAGTCTGGCGGTTGAACTCCGCCCGCTCGACGTCGCTTTCCGTGCCGCGCGGCAGCAACTCTAGCAGACGCTGCAGGCTCGACTGGACGAGATGAATGCTGGTCGATTCCAACGGCTCGAGAAAACCGGAGGCAAGGCCAAGGGCGATGACGTTGCGGTTCCAGAACTTGCGGCGGCGTCCGGCGGTGAAGCTAAGCGGGCGCGGATCGGCCTGCGGCGCACCATCGAGGTTCGCCAGAAGCAGCTGTTCGGCATGGGCATCGCTGGTGAAGGCGGAGGCGTAGACGTAGCCGTTGCCGACGCGATGTTGCAGCGGAATTCGCCACTGCCATCCCGCGGGCCGGGCCGTTGCCCTTGTATACGGGATGAGACCTTCCGCGCCGTGACTCGACGGAGCCGCCAGTGCACGGTCGCAGGGGAGCCAGCGACTCCAATCTTCGAAACCCGTCTTAAGCTGCCCTTCGATCAGCAGACCCCGGAAGCCCGAGCAGTCGAGGAATAGGTCGCCCTCGATCGAGCGCCCATCGTCGAGCGAGACCGAGCCGACATTTCCGCTCTCGCCTTCGAGCTCAGCGGAGACGATCTTGCCTTCGATGCGGATCACTCCCCGCGCTTCCGCTATGTGTCGCAGGAAGGCTGCGTAGAGGCCCGCGTCGAAGTGGAACGCGTACGGCATCGGCGGCAGTTTGTCGGTGGTCCGCAACTTGCCCCGCTGCATCTTGCCGGCGCGTGCAGCCAGTTCGTTCAGGGCGTAGGCGCGAAGATCCTTGCCGACGCCAAGCTTTCTTGCCCGCGTCCAGTAATGCTGGAAAGGCACGATGCCGATGTCGCGCCCGACGTCGCCGAACGCATGCATGTAGCGGTCGCCGATACGGCCCCAGTCTACGAACTCGATGCCAAGCTTGAAGGTGCCGCCGGTTGCCCGCAGGAACTCGTCCTCGTCGATCCCTAGGGCCTGATTAAAGAGATTGATCTGCGGGATGGTTGCTTCGCCGACCCCGACCGTTCCGATCTCGTCGCTTTCGACGAGGCAAATGCGGTAGCCGTCCTGCGTCAGCGGGGCGAGCACGGCCGCCGCCATCCAGCCGGCCGTGCCGCCGCCGACGATGGTGATGCGGGTATGGAAGTCGCGGTCACTCACATGGACACCCGGGAGAAAAGGGGACAGGCGAGCCACGAATGGGGAGGAGGCTCGCCTGTCCTCATGGCCAACACTTAAAACTTGTAGGCAATGCCCAAGTAGAAGTCGCGGCCGTAGCGCTGATAGTCCCGCACGAACCGGCTATCCCCAAGCTCGTACGTGACGAAGGGACGGTCGGTCAGGTTCTTGCCCTGCGCCAAGATCGACAGGCCCTCCAGGGCTGAGCCGGGCTGGAATTCATAGCCGATCTGTGCGTCGAGAATGCCTTCCGGCCGTGCGGTCCGGAATTCCGGGTTGGCTGAAAGACCGGCGATCTCCGCCAGGAACTTGGAACGGTAGCGGTAGCTCACCCGCGCCTGGAAGCCGTTCTTCTCGTAATAGCCTTCTGCGGTTCCAACCCATTTCGACAGGCCGGGAATGGTGATCGCATCCGGCGAGTTGGCGAACCGGACCCGGCTCTTCACGCGGCTGACGCTGCTGAAAATGCCGAAACCGTCCAGCACCGAGCTGAAGTTGGCGAAGGGCATGGAGAGCGACAATTCCTGCCCGCGAATGTAACCGCGGCCCGTGTTGGCCGGGAACCCAAGGCGACCCTGCGTGGTGCCGATCTGGGCACGAATTACCGCCGGGAGATTGGCCGCGAGGTCAGCGAAGTCGTAGACGGCCGCATTGTTGGGATCGACGAAATCGGTCAGCTTCTTCCGAAAGGCGGTCAGCGCGAGGTAGCCACCCTTGCGGAAGTAATTTTCGATGCTGAGGTCGAGATTGCGGGATCGGTAGGGCTCCAGTGCCGGGTTGCCGCCGGTCGAGCTGAACGCGCTGTTGGCGGCGGTGGTGCCGCTCAGCCGCGAGAAGTCGATCGAGACGTTCTGGGTGATCCGCTCCTGATCCATGCGCGGGCGAACCATCGTCTTCGACGCGCCCGCCTTGATGAACAGCCCTTCGGTGGCTTCCAACGACAACGCTAGGCTAGGCAGCACGTCGGTGTAGCGGTGCGACTGCTCGGCATCGGTCAGGGTAACGGTGGGCACGCCGCCGATGGTTGCGAGGTTCGCCAACCGTCCGCTTGACGATTGGTTGGTCCGCACCACCTGAACGCCGACGGTTCCGCCGAGAGGCATGGCACCAAGCTCGGTGTCGATGGTCAGCGCCGCATAACCGGTCAGTACCTTTTCCGTCACATTATAGTCCCGAGCCAGCGAGTCCGGACGGTTGTCGAACTCGCGATCGTAGGAGTTGCGGTAAAGATAGAGCGGATCCAGCGCGAGCATGCCCGGAACACCCAAGTAGTCGAGCGGAACGGTGCCGTTGACGGCCTCGCTCGGAATTGGGGCCGACAGAGCCTGACCGCTGGTGAGGGTGCAGCTGGGATTTGGATCCTTCGGGCACAGGAAATAGCTCTTGTACCGGCTGTCCTTGCTGCGCCGCGAGAAGATGGCACCGACTTCCCACTTGCTCAGGAACCCGCCGCCGATCTGGCCGTCGAGGCTTGTCCGTAGCGCCTTGAGGTCGTCCTGGAAGTCCGGGCGGTTGAGGAAGCCCGATTGAACAACCGTCGCTGTGCCGTTGTAGCCCCAGCCGCGCGGGTCGGTCAGGACGAAATTGGCGGGATTGGTGTAGCTCAGCGTCGGCACGATCTGGTAGCGGTTGTCATCGCCTAGGCTGATGTTCAGCGTGTCGCGTGCACCAGACAGATTGTACCCCGTGCCGCTGTAATTCTCGAGCAGGAAGTCGGTGCGCTCAGTATTCGACCAGCTGCCGTCGACCGTGAGGTTCAGCCCTTCGGTCAATGCGTAGACGACGTTTGCGCCAAGTGAGTAATTGTTGGCCTTGCGACGGTTAAAGTCGTTGCGAACGACGCCGACAACGCCCGAGACCGTCGCGTCCGTGACCAGACCATCTTCAACGGTGTAACCCGGAGCAATCGTCGCGGCGCTGCCCCATGCGGGTGCGATCGGGAACTCGATGCCACGCAGGTACTGCGTTTCCTTGAACTTGGAATAAAGGCCGTCGAGGGTGATGTGGAGCCGATCGTTCGGCTGCACCTCGATGGTACCAACGACGCCTGTTCGGTCGAGAATGCTCGACTGCACGTATGGCTTGGCACCGCCGATGATGAAGTTCCCGCCGACCGTCGCTTCAGCGGGGAACCCCCAGCTGTTGTAACGCTCGTTCTGCGTGGGAGAGCGCGTCGTCGAAAACCCTAGAGCGACGCCGACCGTATCCTGGGCGAATTGCTGCACCCATGTTGCCGACGCTCGATGGCCGACGCGCTTGCCTTCGGGGTTTAGCTTGTCCTGGCTGTTTAGCTGGCCGCGAAGCTGCACCGCTAGCGTCGGTTTCTCCTTCAACGGGCGCAGCATTCTAAGGTCCACGGTGCCGGAGATGCCCGCTGGCACCACGCCGGCGTTTGCCGACTTGTAGACGATCACGTTGCGGAAGAATTCGGACGGGTACTGATCGTATTCCACGCCGCGATTGTCGCCGACGGTAACCTGCTCCCGTCCGTTCAGAAGCGTGGTGCCGAAGTCCGGTCCAAGTCCGCGGATGGACAGGCGCTGGTCGCGCCCTTCGAGCCGCTGGGCCGTTACGCCGGGAAGCCGCGCCAACGAGTCCGCGATCGACACGTCCGGAAGCTTGCCGATGTCTTCGGCCGAGATTGCCTCGACGATGACGGCATTGTTCTTCTTGATCCGTTCGGATTGGGCCAGTGACGCGCGGATGCCGGTGACGACCAGGTCAGCGCCCTCCGTCACGGGTGGCGCGGCCTCCACGCCGGCCGCGTCGGAGGGCGTGCCATCGGTGGAGGGGCCGACAGAGGTTGCGGTTTCCTGAGCCGTGTCTTGGGCATGCGCCGGGGCGGCCCCGACGATCAGCGCAACCCCAAGTGCGAAAGGACTTACGGCGCCGGTGATATGAGCGCGCGTCGACAGTCGAAGCATTCTATTCTCCCCTCCTTACCCGCAAGACAGCGGGCGATCAGGGGCCTTTGCGGCCCTCTGCTATATTCCTTCTTGATTATCAGCTGCCGGATGGTTCGGAAGAGAAGGTAGGTGAAGCTACATACGTATTCAGAACTTATGCGGTGGAGCCGAAGCCGCGCCGTCGCCGCTATACATACGTATGCAGGCACTCTAGCTTTCACGGATCATGCAGAGGCGGCCGACCTCATTCGACATTGCAGCACTGGCAGGTGTTTCCCAGCCAACGGTGTCGCGCGCCTTGTCGGGCAATCACTCAGTCAGCGCGGATACCCGGGCGCGCGTGCTCGCGGCAGCGGAGCAGCTCAACTACAAGGTCGACAAGAATGCTTCGAGCCTACGCCGGCAGCATTCCAAAACCCTGGCCCTGTTGTTCTTCGAGGAACCGTCGTCGGACGGCGCAGCAATCAACCCCTTCTACCTTTCAATGCTGGGGCCGATGGTGCGTTGCTGCGCGCAACGAGGATATGACCTGCTGATCTCCTTTCAGCAACTCTCGTCCGACTGGCACGTCGACTATGAAGATAGCCGAAAGGCGGACGGGATCATTCTTCTTGGTTACGGCGATTATCGCGAGCACCGGCCGAAGCTACTCGCCTTACTAGAGCGGGAGACTCACTTCGTTCGCTGGGGATCCGCCGACAAGTCGAGCATCGGACCCACCATCTGCTCCGACAATGAACAAGGCGGTTTCGACGCTACCGAACATCTGATTGCCCAGGGCCGGAAGCGGATTGCGTTTATCGGCACCGCAACGTCCGCTTACCCGGAACTGCTGGATCGGTGGCGGGGATATTGCCGCGCCCTTTCTGCCTACGGCCTGGATGCCGACGTCGCCTTACGGGCCGATGCCGAGCCGGAAGAAGCCGACGGCCGGGCTGCGGTGGCCGATCTGCTCGCTCGTGGAGTGGCCTTCGACGCCATCTTCGCTGCAAGCGATATGGCAGCAATCGGTGCCATGCATGCGCTTCAGAGTTTAGGCAAAAAGATCCCGGATGAGGTCGCCATCATCGGCTTCGACGACATTCCCGCAGCCAGCCTTTCAAGTCCGCCGCTCAGCACCATGCGTCAGGATGCACGGGGTGCCGGTGAGGCCCTTGTCGACGTTCTGCTCCGATCGATCGACGGCAAAGAGGTGGGCGGGACCCTTCTGCCCGTGCGTCTGGTGATCCGGGAATCATCGGCAAGCGCCTGATCTGTATTCGTATGCAATCAGGACGTCGGCATTGCCGCGCCTCGGAGCTTCTGCCAGCCTGACCGGAAGAGCGGCCGTTAGAGCCGCCCGCTTGGGGACGATGCATGAACGATCATTCGGCCATGGGTAAGCCGCGGCAGCCGCTGTCCGGCTTGTGGAACATTTCCTTTGGCTTCTTCGGCATCCAGATCGGCTTCGCGCTGCAGAACGCGAACATGAGCCGGATCTTTCAATCGCTTGGATCAAGTCTCGACGACCTGCCCGCCTTGTGGATCGCGGCGCCGCTGACCGGCCTGCTGGTGCAGCCGATCGTCGGCTATATGTCGGATCGCACCTGGCTCGGCCGTCTCGGGCGGCGTCGCCCCTATTTTTTGGCGGGGGCAGTGCTCGCGGCCTTATCCCTGTTTCTGATGCCATTGTCCGACCTCCTGCTGGTGTCGGCCCTTCTTCTCTGGACGCTGGACGCAAGCCTCAACATCTCGATGGAGCCGTTTCGGGCATTCGTCGGCGACATGCTGCGCAAGGATCAGCATGCGACCGGCTATGCAGTACAGACAGCCTTTATCGGCGCAGGCGCCGTCATAGGTTCGGCATTCCCGTGGGCGCTTGATTCGCTCGGCGTGTCCAATGCCGACGTGGGGGCGGAATTCCCGACACGGTTCGCTACAGCTTCTGGTTCGGCGGCGCGGCGCTGTTTCTCTCGGTGCTATGGACCATCCTGACCACGCGCGAATATTCGCCCGCGCAAATGGCCACGTTCGAGGTCGATTCCGCAACGGATGATGACGCGGTGGCGAGCCTCGCAGGCAAGTCGCTCATCGCTCCTTTCTCGTGGATTGCCGCTGGTGTCGCTGTTCTAGCCGCGGTCCTGACCTTGCAGCTCGAGAAGGAACTTTATCTCTTGGCGATGCTGCTGGCACTTTACGGGGTGCTGAGCGGTGTTGCGGTCATGCTTGCGCGCCACGGTGCACGGTCGAACATGCTCAGTCAGATTGTCGGCGACTTCGCCGGCATGCCATCGGTGATGAAGCGGCTGTCGGTTGTCCAGTTCTTCAGCTGGTCAGCCTTGTTCATCATGTGGATCTACACGACGCCGGTGGTCGCATCCGCCGTTTACGGGAACAGCGATCCCGGAAGCGCGGTTTACCAAGAAGCGGCCAACTGGGTCGGCATCCTTTTTGCCGTGTATAACGGCATCGCTGCTATCGCTGCGCTTATTCTGCTGCCACTGCTTTCCCGCAAGATCGGAATGGCCCGGACGCACGTCGTGTGTCTGCTCGCAGGCGCGGCAGGGTTTGCCAGCTTCCTCGTCATTCGCGATCCGTACTTGCTGCTCCTCAGCGAAGTGGGCATCGGCGTGGCTTGGGCATCGATCCTTGCGACGCCCTATGCCATTCTCGCTTCCGCTTTGCCCCAGCAGAAGCTGGGCATCTACATGGGTCTGTTCAACGTATTCGTCGTGATTCCGCAGTTGCTAGTGGCCACGATCATGGGTTCGCTGATGAAGGCGCTCTTTCCGGACCAGCCTCTCTGGACAATGGCGATTGGTGCCGGAGTCCTCGTGCTCGCTGCCGTGGCGATGCACGATGTCGCGGTCGAAAGCCAAGACGGTCGCGGCGCCTGATCGTCGAACGCCGACGTAAGCGGACAGTCCGCAGACGGCGCGTGCCTTCCGTCTCGGTACGCTCATCAATCTTAAGCTAGTGCGCCCTCAGATATCGTGGGAGCTGCGATCGATTGTCCTCTTTTTAGACCGTGTTCCATTGGCCCGGCAGGCGATCGTCGATCGCAAAGTGGAACGCGTAGTTGGCGCAATCGCCATGTCGCGTTTAAACTCCGAACTGTGAAGGCCGCATCTTCTGGTTCGCAACATTGGCATCCACGGCTCATCGAGGCTGCGCTGGCCCTTCACGAGAACCGCTTGGACGCCGCGGAACGTTTGCTGAAGCCTCACCTCAAAGAGCGACCGTTCGACGTTCGCGCGATCCGGATGCTTGCGGAGTTGGCGGCTCGGATCGGACGCATGCGCGATGCAGAGACGTTGTTGCGCCGGGCCATTGAAATTGCGCCGAATTTCACGGCGGCAAGAGCCAACCTGGCGCTGGTGCTGAGCCGAATGGGACGTCCTGCCGAGGCTATGGACCTCCTGGATGTCGTTTTCGAAGAAGAGCCGGATGCCATCGGCCACCTCAATCTCAAGGCGGCAACACTGGGACGGCTCGGCGATTTCAATGAGGCTATCCGCATCTATGAAGAAGTTCTTGAGCGAGCGCCGGGGCAGCCGAGGGTTTGGTTGAGCTACGGCCATATGCTGAAGACCTTGGGCCGCCAAACCGAGGGCGTGGAGGCTTATCGCCGCGCAATCGAGTTGAAGCCGGAACTTGGAGAGGCGTGGTGGAGCCTTGCGAACCTCAAGACCATCCGTTTCGACGACAAGGATATCGAGGCGATGCAAACGGCACTCGCCTATGACGGGATCAGCGAAGAGGATCGCTTTCACCTGGAGTTCGCCCTGGGCAAGGCGATGCACGACCGGCGCCGTGCCGACGATGCATTTGCCCATTACCAGCGCGGAAATGCGCTCCGCCGGCAAAGGCAGCCCTTCCGCTCTGGCGATCTCACGCGAACCGTCGACAAATGTCTGGAGCTACTTACTCCAGAGCTGCTGAACCGGGAGGGCGGTTGCGAAAAGGCCGACCCGATTTTCATCGTCGGCATGCCGCGCGCCGGATCGACGTTAATCGAGCAGATCCTGTCCTCCCACCCTTTGGTCGAGGGCACGTCGGAACTGCCCGATCTGCCGGTAATTGCCCGGGAGCAGGGCTCCTACCCCGCGGCGTCGACGACACTCACGGCGAACCAGAGTCGGCTCGCTGGAGAGGAATATCTGCAGCGCGCGTCCGTTCAGCGGCGAACGCACCGGCCCTATTTTGTCGACAAGTTACCTAACAACTGGCTGTTCGTGCCATTCATTCAGCTCGTGCTGCCGAATGCGAAGATCATCGACGCGCGTCGGCATCCGCTGGGCTGCTGCATGTCCAACTACCGTCAGCATTTCGCGCGCGGGCAGGACTTCACGTACGATCTTGAAGACGTTGGCCAGTACTACCGCGATTACGTTCGGCTGATGGCGCATGTGGACGCCGCCGTCCCGGGTCGAGTCCACCGGGTGATCTACGAACGGATGGTTACTGACACAGAAGCTGAGGTTCGGCGCCTGCTTGCTTATTGCGGGCTCGAGTTCGATCCAGCCTGCCTCTCCTTCTACGAGACCGAGCGGCCGGTGCGGACGGCAAGCTCCGAACAGGTCCGGCAGCCCATCTACAAGGCGGCCATGGAGGAGTGGCAGCCATATTCAGATTATCTCGGCCCACTCCGGCAAGCCCTCGGTTCCGTGCTCGATTCCTATCCGGAGGTTCCCGCGTCATTGTTGCAACGCTGAAACCAATACGAGCGTCAAAATATGACGCCGCGTTGACAATGCTGTGAAGCTCTGACGCAATGCGGGCAATCACGCGAAGGGGGCTTCATGACTGGGACGATCCGCTCTTTGACCTTGGGTCTGCTGGCCTCCACGTCAATCGGGGCACCCGGTTGGGCTCAGTCGACTGGCGACTCTCCAGCTCCCGCCACGAACGCCACAAACGTTACTGGCGAAACGCCTTCCGAGCAGACCGCAAATGACGGGCAAGTTCCCGATAGTACGGAGATCGTCGTTACCGCGCAGAAGCGCGAAGAGAACCTCCAGGATGTGCCCGTTAGCATCCAGGCGATCGGCACGAGGCGCCTCGACCAGCTGAACATCTCCAACTTCGAAGATTACACCAAACAGCTTCCGTCCGTCAGCTTCCAGGCGTCTCAGAGCGGCGGCACCGTTATCTACATGCGCGGCGTTGCAACCGGCGGTGACGGCAACCATTCGGGATCCCTCCCATCCGTCGGCACCTATCTGGATGAACAGCCCGTCACCACAATCGGCGGCGCGCTGGACGTTCACATCTACGACATCGCCCGGATCGAGAGTCTCGCAGGTCCGCAGGGCACCTTGTACGGCGCCAGCAGCCAGGCCGGCACCATTCGCATCATCACCAACAAGCCGGAACTGGGCATAACGTCCGGCCGGGTCGATGCGGAGCTGAACAGGGTTGCGCACGGCGGAATGGGCGGCAGCCTGGAGGGCATGATCAACTTGCCGGTCGCAAGCAACATCGCCTTGCGTGCAGTCGGCTTTTACAAGCGCGATGCGGGCTTCATTGATGGTGTTGCGGGAAGCCGCACCTACTGCGGTGATCCGACGTTCGACGGCAACGGCGACATCGATGGTTGCGTTCGCAACGGCATAACGGTCAACAATGACGGGTTCACGGGCAAGAACTTCAACGACACGCGTGTCTATGGCGGGCGCGCTGCGCTCAAGATCGACCTGGACGACAATTGGACCGTCACGCCGACGGTCATGCATCAGAACAGCAAAAGCGACGGCTTCTATGGGTTTGACCCGGAGCTTGGCGACCTCAACATCGACAGGTTTCGCGATGAGGTGCGCAAGGACAAGTTCACGCAGGCGGCGCTGACGATCGAAGGCAAGATCTCGAACTTCGATCTCACCTATGCCGGTGCTTACATGAAGCGGCCGACCTACTCGGTCAGCGACTACACCGATTATGCCGATGCCTACGACAGCTACTATGAGAGCGTCGGCGGGCTTGCCAACTACTTCTACTACCAGGACGCGGCTGGAAACACGATCGACCCGCGCCAGTACATCGTGGCCACCGACAACTTCAAGAAGATGAGCCACGAAGTGCGGATTTCGACCCCGCAGGACTGGCCATTCCGAGCTCTCATCGGCGCCTTCTACCAGCGCCAGACCAACCATATTTTCCAAAATTACATCGTCGATAATCTGGCCCCGGACCTATCCGTCAATGGATGGCCCGAAACACTTTGGCTTACTCTGCAGAACCGGAAGGACAAGGATTACGCATTGTTTGGTGAAGCAAGCGTGGATGTCACGCCTCAGCTAACGCTGACCGCCGGCGGGCGCCTGTTCAAATATGACAACAGCCTATTCGGTTTTGCCGGCTTCGGCCGCAATCCTGGGTTCGATGAGGACACCTTTGCCGAGCCGCCGAATGGTGCCGGCGGCAGCTCGGGCGCTCGGCGCTGTCTGACGGTCAACGGCTTGCAGCTCATCGAGGATGAGGACTCGCCTCTCGCATCGGGGGCGTAGCCGGAACACCTTGCACCAACGTCGGCAATGTCGTCGCCGGCAAGGCGGTGCCTCGGCGAAGCAAGGGGAATGGTTTCACCCACCGGCTGAACTTGCAGTACAAGCCCGCGGAGGACCTGATGTTCTATGGCACATGGTCCCGCGGCTTTCGTCCCGGCGGGATCAATCGGCAGCCGAGCGCGCCGGCCTATGATCCTGATTACATCACGAACTTCGAGCTGGGCTGGAAGACGCGGCTCGGGCCGCTGCGTTGGAATGGTGCAGTCTATCACCAGATTTGGAAGAAGTTTCAGTTCAGCTTCCTCGGCGAGAATAGCCTTACGGTTATTCAGAACGGCCGTGACGCCAAGATCAACGGCATCGAAACGGATGTCGGCTATGTGGCGGGTGGCCTGACGCTCAATGCCGCCGCGTCGCTGACCAGTGCCAAAACGAAGGGCAACATATGCCAAAGTATTCTCGACGATGACGATTGCTCCACCAGTTACACAGTAACGCCGTCGGGAACACGCCTGCCGATCACCCCCCGGTTCAAGGCCAACGCCACCGCGCGCTACGCCTGGGATCTCGGTGCCGGCAAGGCGCATGTGCAGGGGAGTGTCACCTACAAGGGGTCGGCGAGTACAGATATTCGCCAGGACCGAACCGGCGCAGGAGATAATCCCAACGATTATCTCGGCCGGCTGTCCTCATCGACATTGGTGGACGCCTTCATCGGCTATGATTGGAGCAGATTTACCGCAGAGCTGTTTGCGACCAATCTGTTTGACGAGCGTAACGAGCTTGCGCGCTTTGTCGCCTGCAGCATTTGCACGCAGACACGAGTGCTCCCGGGACGTCCGCGAACCATTGGATTCCGAATTGGAGCGCGGTTCTAACGCAGGCCCTAACCTTGGGTCGGGGCGTAGCTCTTCAGGCTTGTTCTCGCGAAAGCGCGCCTCGGGGCTGTGAGCTCTGCGGATTAGTGGGCATCGCCAAAAGCTAGCACGCTTGTTTGATGGTCGGCAGCCGGATTCCCTTGCTCCATACCAGTCCCGCGGCAATCGCCTGGCGGCGATGAAGTATAGCAAGGAGCTCAGCAGGTAGAAGGCCAGCCCGTAAAGGATCGAGTAGCGCAGCGCATCGTCGCCATGGGCGGCCTTCATCCGATCCGACATGAAGCCCAGGACGAAGATGCCAAAGGCGATTCCGATGAGATTGTTGATGAAGAGGAAGGTCGCCGACGTGGTGGCGCGGAGGCTCGGCGGGACGAGGTGCTGGACGGCGGTGACTACGGGCCCGAGCCATGCCAGGGTGAGCATCTGGCCAAAGGTGAAGAGCAGCCACGCAACGGGAAGGTTGGGACTGAACAGACCGGCCGCGAAGATTGGAACGGCAAGAAGGAAGCATAGCGCGGGGATGAGCGCATAGGCGCCGGGCCGGTCGGGACCAAGGCGATCGCCGATGACGCCACCCACCCAAGTCCCGAGGATGCCGCCGACGAGCACGACTGACCCGTAGAACCAGCCCACCTGATCCAGCGGGAGCCCGAAGCTGCGGTTGAAGAAGCTGGGAAGCCAGAAGATCAGGCCGTAGCCGGGGATCGAGCCCAGGGCAGCGCCGAAAGAGAGCAGCCACAATGCCGGTTTCGCAAGCATTTGCCACGAACTGCGGCGATAATGCGGGCCTGCTGAAGGCACCGGGTCCATTCCGCCACGCACCGGCTCGGGGACCCAAAGCCTGATGGCAATCGCGGCGGGTAGGCCAGCCAATCCGACAATCAGGAAGGCTGTCCGCCATGAAAGATGCGACGCGAGCCAGCCGCCGCAAAAGATGCCGAGCGCAGACCCGATCGGAATGCCGAGCGAGAAGAAGGCGATCGCCCGAGCGCGCTGGTGGCGCGGGAAATAGTCGGAGATGAGCGAATAAGAGGGAGCGATGCCGCCGGCTTCCCCAGCCGCCACCCCCATCCGGGCAACGATCAGCTGCGCAAAGCTGTTCACCAGTCCGCCGGCGGCAGTGAACAGGCTCCATATTGTCACGGCCGCGGAGATGATCGTCACGCGGTTCTTGCGATCGGCCGCCCATGCGATGGGGATTGCAAGCAAGGCATAGAAGATACCGAACGCAACCCCGAGGGTGCTGAGCGCCGTGTCGCTGAGTTGAAACTCGGTGCGGATCGGAACGGCGAGAACGCCGATGATGTTGCGATCGACGAAGTTGAATATGTAGGCGACGAGCAGAAGCGCCATCGCCCGTGTCGAGTGAGAGGAACGCGACGGGCTTGGAGCTTCGGTGACCTCGTTCATGGCGAGCCGCTGTAGGGCAGCAGCGACAGAAATCCACCGAGCGCACGTGGTGGGCCGACGACTTATTTGTGCTCGCGCTGGGCGGTCCTGGATTGCTCCGCCTTGATGGCGGCGGCCGCTTCTTTGTCTTCCCGCTCCTGCTTGGCCTCGAGGTACAGCTCATACTCGGTCGGCTGCGGGTCGGTGACGAACATCTTGCCGACACTCTCCCCATTGGCCGCCTTTTGGGCCATGGTCGCTGCCGCGAGAGCGGCGCCCACCAGATCGATGGTAGGGGTGCCGCGGCAGCCCATCGGGCCAATCGTCTCGCAGCTTTTGTCGGCAAAGCGCTCCGGCTTCTTGGGGCGCCGGCCATTCTTGATCGCCCGCTTTGCCGCGAGGACGTCGGGGTTGATGCGGTAACCGTCCGGTTTCACCGCGCAGACCACGATCTCGCCCGGTTCGGTGGGCAACTCGTTGCTGCACGTCTCCGAACCTTGAGCCGTCGCTTTCGCCGAGGGTGCAGGGGGAACGACCGGTCCCGACTGCGCCGCCTGGGCGGAGAGCAAGATCAGCAGCGGTTCAAGCAGTGCATCCTCCCTCGTCGCGAACCATTCCTCTGCCGAGAGAAAGCTGAACCTAGCTTGCACGAGGAAGGCGCGGACTTGTCGCCACCGGGCAGGCTTCCCAAGTGATTGGCCGAAGGAGCGGGCATTGGAAAGCTGGCACGGAACGACGATCCTCGGGGTGAAGAAGAACGGGCGCACGGTGATCGCCGGCGACGGTCAGGTCAGCCTGGGCAACACGGTGATAAAACCGAACGCAAAGAAGGTCCGCAGGCTCGGCGCTGACGGAAAGGTCATCGGCGGCTTTGCCGGCGCGACCGCCGATGCGTTCACCCTGTTCGAGCGGCTGGAGCGCAAACTCGAGCAATATCGTGGCCAGCTGATGCGCGCTGCGGTGGAGCTGGCCAAGGATTGGCGGACCGACAAGTATCTCCGCAATCTCGAGGCGATGATGATCGTCGCGGACGCGGAGACGATGCTGATCCTGACCGGTAACGGCGACGTGCTGGAGCCGGAGGGCGGGATCGCCGCGATCGGGTCGGGCGGCAATTATGCGCTCGCGGCGGCGCGAGCGCTTGCGGACTATGAAGCCGACCCGGAGGTCCTTGCGCGCCGGGCGATGGCGATCGCCGCCGAGGTCTGCGTCTTCACCAACGACCGGATGACCGTCGAAACGGTCGGCGCTTAACTCAGGACAAATATGAACGACAAACTCACTCCCAAGGCGATCGTTGCTGCCTTGGACGACCACATCATTGGACAGAATGAGGCGAAGCGGGCGGTGGCCGTGGCGCTCCGCAACCGCTGGCGGCGGCAGCAACTCGGGCCGGACTTGCGCGACGAAGTGACGCCCAAGAACATCCTGATGATTGGACCGACAGGGTGCGGCAAGACGGAGATCAGCCGCCGGCTGGCGAAGCTCGCCGACGCGCCGTTCGTGAAGGTCGAGGCCACCAAATTCACGGAAGTCGGCTATGTCGGCCGCGACGTCGAGCAGATCGCGCGCGACCTGGTCGAAGAGGCGGTGCGGCTTGAGCGCGAGCGGCGGCGCAATGCGGTGCGCTCCGCGGCGGAGGATGCCGCAATGGAGAAACTGCTCGATGCGCTGACCGGCAAGGGGTCGAGCGAGGCGACGCGCGCCAGCTTCCGCCAGCGCTTCCAGGATGGAAGCCTGAACAGCGCCGAGGTGGAGATTGAGGTCGACGAGGCGCCGGCGATGCCGTTCGAGATCCCGGGCATGGGCGCGCAGGTGTTCGACTTGAAGTCGATGATGGGCAAGCTTGGCGGCAATGGTCCGCGCAAGCGCCGCAAGCTCAAGGTGCCTGAAGCCTTCGCGCGGCTGACGGAAGAAGAGGCCGACAAGAGGCTCGATCCTGACGACGTCAACCGCGCCGCGCTTGCGGATGCGGAAGCGAACGGGATCGTCTTTCTCGACGAGATCGACAAGATCGCCGTTAGCGATGTGCGCGGCGGGTCGGTCAGTCGCGAGGGCGTGCAACGCGATCTCCTGCCGCTGATTGAGGGCACGACGGTCGCGACCAAGTATGGCCCGCTGAAGACTGATCACATCCTGTTTATCGCCAGCGGCGCGTTCCACGTCGCCAAGCCGTCAGACCTCTTGCCCGAGCTGCAAGGACGCCTGCCGATCCGGGTCGAGTTGAAGGCGCTGACGGAAGAGGATTTCATCCGCATCCTGTCGTCGACGCGGGCCAGTCTGACGAAGCAATATCAGGCGCTGCTCGGCACTGAGGGCGTGACGATCGAGTTCGCCGAAGACGGCATCGCCGCGCTCGCTCGCACGGCGGCCGGTGTCAATGATGCGGTTGAGAACATTGGCGCGCGGCGGCTCCAGACCGTGATGGAAAAGCTGTTGGAAGACATCAGCTTCGAAGCGGAGGACCGTCGCGGCGAGACGTTGCGCATCGATGCGGCCTTCGTCGACCAGCAATTGTCGGGGATCGCCCGCAACACCGATCTCAGCCGCTATGTGCTCTAGCGGCGGGCGGGTCGAAGCGCCTTGCGTTGCGCACCGCCCGCGACTAGATGCCCGTCACCGTCCTTTCGGTCTCCGGAAGGCGGCGGTCGGGGCGTAGCGCAGCCTGGTAGCGCATCACACTGGGGGTGTGGGGGTCGCTGGTTCGAATCCAGTCGCCCCGACCATCCGCCCATGAGGGATTGATCTCCGTAACATGTCCAACACGAGCCTTTTGATGACCAGCACGTCGGCGGGTGGTCCTGCCGCGGCATTTGTCAGCTTCTTTCCGCTGATCCTGATCTTCGTGATCTTCTATTTCCTCATGATCCGCCCCCAGCAGCGCCGCATCAAGGAGCAGCAGGCGACCATCGCGGCAGTGAAGAAGGGGGACGAGGTGGTCACCGCCGGCGGGATCAAGGGCCGGATTACGCGTGTGACGGATGATGAAGCCGAGGTGGAGATTGCGCCCGGCACTCGTGTCCGCGTGGTCAAGTCGACGCTCAGCCAGGTGCTGACTCGGTCGGCCAAGCCGGCGAACGACTGAGGCGCTTAAGCGATGCTCGATTTCCCTCGTTGGAAGGTCTGGGCGGTATCGCTCTCGATCCTCGTAGGCCTATTGCTCGCGCTTCCCAGCCTGATTGCGGGAACGACGCTTGCCAGCAAATATCCTACCTGGCTGCCGAGTGCGAAGATCAACCTCGGTCTCGACCTTGCCGGCGGCAGCCATCTCCTTCTCGAGGCCGACCTCCAAGGGTTTGCCAAGCAGCGTCTGGCCCGGATGGAGGAGACGGTGCAGACGGAAATGCGCCGTGATCCGCGGATCGAGATCGGCGACGTATCGACCTCCGGTGGCAGGTTGACCTTCATGGTGCGCGATCCGCGTCAGGTGGATGATGCGGTCGAACGCATGCGCACCGTCACCCGACCGGTCGGCCTCACCGGCACCCGGGACTGGGACGTGCAGGTGATCGACACAACGCGTGTGGTGATGACCCCCACCGCGGACGGCTCGCGCACCGAATTGCGCAACACCATGACCAGCGCCCGGGACATCGTCCGGCGCCGCATCGACCCGCAGGGGACGAAGGAAGTCACGGTCATCAACCAGGGCGAAAGGCGCATCCTGGTCCAGGTGCCGGGCGTCGAGAACCCGGAAGCGCTCAAGGCGCTGATCGGGCAGACCGCACGTCTCGAATTCAAACTGGTCGACCTTGACGCCGACCCGGCGCTGGTTGCTCAGTGCCGCGCGCCCGCCGGAAGCGAAGCGCTGCCGATGGTGGATCAGCCGACCGCCTGTATGGCCGTCAAGCGGCGGACCATCGTCGACGGCGAAAACCTCACCAGTGCGAAGCAGAGCTTCGACGAGAATGGTAACCCGGCCATCTCCTTCACCTTCGACACGGCCGGCGCCAAGCGCTTCGGCCGGGTGACTCAGGAGAATATCGGCAAGCCCTTCGCGATCATTCTCGACAGCAAGGTGCTGTCGGCGCCGAATATCCAGTCGGCCATTCTTGGCGGGCAGGGACAGATCACGGGTAATTTCACGGTCGAGTCCGCCAATCAGCTTGCCATTGCGCTCTCCAGCGGCCGGCTGCCCGTGAAGCTGAACGTCATCGAAGAACGCACCGTCGGTCCCGAACTCGGCAAGGACTCGATCCGCAAGGGCGCGATTGCCAGCATCGTCGCGACTTTCGCGGTGATCCTGTTCATGCTGGTCACGTATGGCCGGTTCGGGGTCTATGCGACGCTCGGCCTGATCGTGAACGCCATCCTGATCCTCGCCGGACTGGCTGTCTTCGGCTCGGCCCTGACTCTGCCCGGCATCGCCGGCTTCGTGCTTACCATCGGCGCTGCGGTGGATGCCAACGTGCTGATCAACGAGCGCATCCGCGAAGAACAACGGCGCGGCCGGCGCGTGCTTGATTCGATCGAGACCGGCTACAAGGAAGCATCGACCGCCATTTTTGACGCCAACATCACCAACGTCATCGCCGCCGCGCTGATGTGGTATTTCGGCTCTGGTCCGGTGCGCGGCTTTGCCGTGGTGCTGATGATCGGGATCGTCACCTCGGTGTTCACGGCGGTCAATTTCACGCGAATGCTGGTGGCGATCTGGGTCCGCCGCAAGCGGCCGCGCGAACTGCACATCTAGGACGCTTCCCATGCGGCTTTTGAAACTCGTCCCCGACAACACCAACATCGACTTCATGCGCTGGCGGAACATCGCGCTTGTGCTGTCGATCATCGCCACGGTTGCGAGCCTGGTCACCGTCGGCGTCAAAGGCCTGAACCTTGGCGTCGATTTCGTCGGCGGGCAGATGGTGCGAACCACGTTCGCCCAGCCCGTCCAGGTTGATCAGCTGCGTAACCGCGTGGAACAGCTGGGCGTCGGTGAGGCCAGCATTCAGGAATTTGGCGGCCCGCGCAGCTATCAGATCCGGCTGCCGCGCCCCGAAGGCGGGGAAGCAGCGGCCAATCTCGTCGCCAGCAAGGTGCGCGGCATGCTGGAGCAGCAATATCCTGGCGCCCGCGTCGATGCGGTCGAGACGGTTTCGGGAAAGGTCTCAGAGGAACTCGCCCGCGACGGCGCCCTCGCCATTGCGCTCGCCATGCTCGGCATCGCCATCTACATCTGGTTCCGCTTCGAATGGCAGTTCGGCGTGGGCGCGCTCGTGACGCTGTTCCACGACGTGGCGATGACGCTGGGCTTCTTCTCGATTACCGGGCTTCAGGTCGACCTCAACGTCGTTGCCGCGATCCTGACCATTGTCGGCTATTCGCTGAACGACACGGTGGTGATCTACGACCGCATCCGCGAGAATCTGCGGAAGTATCGCAAGATGGCGATCGTGCCCCTGCTCAACCTCTCGCTCAACGAAACCTTATCCCGGACAATGGTGACCTCCCTATCGATCCTGCTCGCGCTCGGCGTGCTGATGTTGATAGGGCCGGACGTCATTCAGGGGCTCACCATCGCCATCTTCCTTGGCATCTTCATTGGGACTTATTCGTCCATTTACATCTCCTCGCCGGTGCTGGTGTGGCTGGGAGTGAAGCCTGACAGCTTCCTTCGGACCGACGACAATGAAGAGGGCGCGACGGCACGGGCTTGAGCCGTTCAGCAGATTATCAGCTTGGCCCCGCCATCGCCGCTTGGCCATCATCATTGCCGACGCTAATGAGGACCATATGTCCAAGCTGACCCGTAATGCCGCCATCATCATGGCGTGCGCCGTCGCCCTTCCGCTGTCCGGTTGCGCCCGCAACAAGGCGACGACGGATACGAACTACATCGCACGCGACGTGAACACACTCTACGCGGCCGCCAAGCAGAAGCTCGACCAGCGCGACTATGAGGTTGCGGCGAAGCTGTTCGACGAGGTGGAGCGGCAGCATCCCTATTCAGCCTGGGCCCGCCGTGCCCAGCTGATGAGCGCCTTCAGCTACTATCTCGCCTCCAAATATCCGGAGGCGGTGAGCTCGGCGCAACGCTTCGTCACCATCCATCCGGGCAATCGCGAGGCGCCTTACGCCCATTACCTCATCGCGATGAGCTATTATCAGCAGATCCCGGACGTTACCCGGGACCAAAGCACGACGCAGCAGGCACTGGACGCGTTCGGCGAGCTGATCCGCCGGTACCCGCAAAGCCGCTACGCCGCCGATGCCCGGCTCAAGCTCGATCTCATCAACGACCATCTCGCGGGCAAGGAGATGGAGGTCGGCCGCTTCTACCAGCGGTCGGGCAACTGGCTGGCGTCCGTGGCCCGCTTCCGCAACGTGGTCGACAAGTATCAGACCAGCAGCCACACGCCCGAGGCGCTGGAGCGTCTGGTTGAGTCCTATCTCGCCCTCGGCATCCCCGAAGAGGCGCACAAGACGGCGGCGGTGCTCGGCCGCAATTACCCGTCCAGTCCTTATTACAAGCACGCGTACGAGCTGATCGCGCGGCACAGCCCGCAGGCCGCAACGCAGGGGTGATCGACCGCCGGGCCGCTGAATGATCCGGCAGCTCGCCATTCGGGACGTGGTTCTGGTCGATCGGCTGGAGCTGGAGTTCGAGCCTGGGCTGTGCGCCCTGACCGGCGAGACCGGTGCCGGCAAGTCGATCCTTCTCGATGCGCTTGGGCTTGCTCTCGGCGCGCGCGCTGATAGCGGCCTGGTACGCAGCGGGCAGGAGCAGGCCAGCGTATCGGCGGAAATCGCGCTGGACGCCGGCCATCCCGCGCTTGTTGCGTTGGAAGATCAGGGGGTCGACTTGGACGCTGGCGAACCTCTGGTAATCCGGCGAACGTTGAAGGCCGATGGCGGAAGCCGCGCCTTCCTCGGCGGTTCCTCGGTGCCCGCATCCGTGCTTCGCGACATCGGAACGCTGGCGGTGGAGGTACACGGGCAACATGACGACCGCGGTCTTCTCAATCCGCGCGGCCACCGTGACCTGCTGGATGCCTTCGGACGCATCGATACGGCGCCGGTCGCATCGGCATGGGCGGAACTGACACGGATTGAGGGTGAACTCGCCGGTGCGCGGGCGCAGTCTGAAACCGCGGAGCGGGACCGCGACTATCTGACCCACGCCTGCGCCGAGATCGATGCGCTTGCACCTCAGCCGGGCGAGGAGGCCGAACTGGCCGAGCAGAGGGCATCGATGCAGGCTGGGCTGAAAGCCGGTGAGTCGCTGAGCGGCCTCGACGAACTGCTTGGCGGGTCTGACGGCGCACTGGCCCAGCTACGTCTAGCCGCGCGACGGATCGAGCGCGGGGCAGCGGATCACCCGTTGCTTGCCGATGCGCTTGCCGCCCTTGACCGCGCGCTGATCGAAGGTGCCGAGGCCGAGGACAAGCTTGCACGTGCGGCCGAGGCGCTCGCCTTCGACCCCGCTCGGCTGGAGACGATTGAAGCGCGGCTGTTCGACATTCGCGCGCTCGCCCGCAAGCATCGCGTTGAGCCGGACTCGCTTGCCGAGTTGGGGACCCGGATGTGCGAGCAACTGGCGGCGATCGAGCAGGGTGGCGAGCGGATCGGCAGTCTGGAACAGGCGCTTGAGGACGCAAAAGCGCGGTACAAGGCGCTCGCCGTCGAGCTTACGCAAGCCCGCAGTCAAGCGGCGGCGCGGCTCGACGCGGCAGTGTGCGAGGAGCTCAAGCCGCTCAAGTTGGACGCTGCGCGCTTTCACACCGCGATTGCGGCAGCCGAAGACGGAGCGGGCGGTGCGGACCGGGTGGAGTTCCAGGTATCGACCAACCCCGGCGCGCCATTCGGACCCCTGACCAAGATCGCCAGCGGCGGCGAACTGTCGCGCTTCATCCTGGCGCTCAAGGTGGCACTGGCGGAGGCGGGAAGCGCCGCGACCATGATTTTCGACGAAATCGATCGCGGCGTCGGCGGCGCGGTGGCAAGCGCGATCGGCGAGCGGCTCGCGCGACTTGCGGAGGATGCGCAGGTGCTGGTCGTGACTCACAGTCCGCAGGTGGCGGCGCGGGCGGCGTACCATTACCGGATCGAGAAATGCGATGCAGGCGAGGGCGTCCGTACCCGTGTACGGAAGCTTGGAAGCGATGAACGCCGGGAAGAGATCGCGCGGATGCTGTCGGGCGCGTTGGTGACTGATGAGGCGCGCGCTCAAGCCGGTCGTCTGCTGGACGCGGCATGACCGCATTTGTCGCGCTGCTGAGGGCGGTGAACGTTGGTGGCCGCAAGTTGATCATGCGCGAGCTGAAGGACATCGCGGTTGAACTCGGGCTGGGATCACCCCGGACCTTCATCGCCAGCGGCAACCTGCTGTTCACGAGCAAGGACAGCGAGGCAGAGTTGGCGGCGCGACTATCCGCTGCGATCGGCGACCATATTAAGGCGGAGGTTCCGGCACTGATCCGCTCCGCGGCAGAAATGGCGCAGGTCTCCCGCGACAATCCGTTCGCCGACCATCCGGGCAGCAAGGTGCTCGCGATCTTCCTCGAGCAAGCACCTGCACAAGACGCGCTTGCAGGTGTTACCAACGTTGAAGATGAATTGCTCGCGCTGGGCAGGCGCGAGATCTACGTGGCTTACCCGAGCGGAATGGCGCGATCGAAGATGAAGTTGCCAGCAGCCAAGGGTGGGACGGCGCGCAACATGAATAGCGTCGCCAAGATGGCGGCCATGCTGAGGGAAATGGAATGAGCGCCGAAAGCGCCGTCGAACAAAAGTTCGAAGACCAGCTCTTCGAACATGTGTTGGTGCCGAGGCGCGACCGGCAAAAACGGCCGGGCGTGATCCTGTTCCCGACCGTCATGGGTGTGTCTGACCTGGAGATTGGTTTCGGCCGCGAGCTCGTGCACCTGGGCTACACCGCCTTGGTGGCGGACGTGTTCGGCAAGAGCTTCCGCGGCGCCCCACGCGAGGTGATGGCCGAGGAGATGAACCGCCTGAGGGGCGACCGGGCGGTGCTCCGTCGGATCGTAGTTGCGGTGCTGGAGCAGGCGCGGACTTTGCCGGAAATCGATGGGACGCGGATCGCGGTCGCGGGCTACTGCTTCGGCGGCATGTGCGCTCTCGACCTTGCGCGCAGCGGCGCCGACATTGCGGGTGCGGCCAGTTTCCATGGCTTGTTCGATCCGCCTGGAATGGCGCCGCAACCCATCTCAGCGAAGGTCATCGCCTTCCACGGCTGGGACGATCCGTTGGTGACACCCGACAAAGTCGTGGCGCTAGGCCATGAGCTGACCGAGGCCGGGGCGGATTGGCAGATCCATGCCTATGGCCACACGGGTCACGCCTTCACCAATCCCAAGGCAACCGGGGCTATGCCCGGGATCCAGCATCAGCCGGTCTCCGCCGACCGCGCCTGGACGGCGTTCGTGAACTTTCTGGAAGAGCTCTGGGGCGATGCCTGAACCGACCGAGGCCGAAGCCGCCAACCGGCTGATGCGGCTGGCGAGGGAGATCGCCCGCCACGACCGCCTCTACCATGATCAGGACGCGCCTGAGATCAGCGATGCTGACTATGACGCGCTGGTTCGGGAGAACCGGGCGCTGGAGGAACAATTCCCGCAATTGGTGCGGAAGGACAGTCCCTCGCAGCGGCTTGGGGCGACTCCCTCGACCGCGCTGGCCAAGGTCGCACACGCACGACCGATGCTCAGCCTTGAGAATGCCTTCGGTGATGAGGAGGTGCAGGAGTTCGTCCGGCGAGTCCGGCGATTCCTGAGCCTGCCCGACGACGAGATCGTCGCGCTGACCGCCGAGCCGAAGATCGACGGCCTATCCTGCTCCCTGCGTTATGAAGCCGGGCACCTTGTGCTTGCTGCCACGCGGGGCGACGGCAGCGTCGGCGAAGACGTAACCGCCAATGTCCGCACCATCTCCGACATTCCGCAGGCAATCCCTGGCGCACCGGATGTGCTCGAAGTGCGCGGCGAGGTGTACATGTCGAAGGCGGACTTTGCCGCCCTGAACCAGCGGCAGGAAGCGAGCGGCGGCAAGATCTTCGCCAATCCGCGCAACGCCGCCGCTGGGTCCCTTCGGCAGAAGGACCCAGGCAACACGGCGGCGCGGCCATTGCGTTTCCTCGCGCACGGCTGGGGCGAGCTTTCGGCGCCGCTGAGCGAGTCGCAGTTCGAAGCCATGCGCCGGATCGCGGGCTTCGGCCTGCCCGTCTCTGACATGCTGGTGCGGGTAGATACGATCGACGCCCTGCTTGCCCATTATGCCGCCATCGAACATGCGCGAGCCGATCTGCCCTTCGACATCGACGGTGTGGTCTACAAGGTCGACCGGCTCGACTGGCAGGAGCGGCTCGGCCAGGTGGCGCGGGCTCCCCGATGGGGGCTGGCACACAAATTTCCGGCGGAGAAAGCGGAAACGACACTGGAGGCAATCGACATCCAGGTCGGCCGAACCGGCAAGCTGACGCCGGTCGGACGCCTGAAGCCGGTCGGCGTCGGCGGCGTGATGGTGTCCAACGTGACCCTTCACAACCGCGACGAGATCGCGCGGCTTGGTCTTCGAACTGGCGACCGGGTGCGGATACAGCGCGCCGGCGACGTCATCCCACAAGTGGTCGAGAACCTGACCCGTGGCGAATCGCGCGAGGCCTATGTCTTCCCAAGCGAATGCCCGCAGTGCGGCAGCGAGGCAGTAGCGGAGGAAGGCGAAGTCGACGTCCGCTGCACCGGCGGGCTCATCTGCCCGGCGCAGCGGTTCGAGCGCTTGCGACATTTCGTGTCGCGCGGCGCGCTGGATATCGAAGGGTTAGGCGAGAAGACCATTGCCGAATTCAGCGAGCTTGGGTGGCTTCACTCGCCGGCCGACATCTTTCGCTTGTCGCAGCATCGCGCCGACCTGCTCGGGCGCGAGGGGTGGAAGGAAAAGAGCGTCGACAATCTTCTCGCCGCTATTGAGGCGAAGCGAGCCCCTGATCCCGCGCGTTTTCTATTCGGCCTTGGCATCCGCCACATCGGCATCGTCACCGCTAAGGATCTGCTCCGCTGCTTCGGCACGGTAGAGGCGCTTCGTGATGCCGCAACTGGCGAGAACGGGCAGGCCGAGTTAGCGAGCGTCGAGGGTGTTGGGCCGATCGTCGCCGAAGCCTTGGTCGACTTCTTTCACGAGGAGCATAACCGCACCGCGCTCGACGACCTCCTTTCCGAAGTCCGCCCGCAGCCATTCCAGTCGCAGGCGAAGCAGACCGAATGGACCGGCAAGACCATCGTCTTCACCGGCAGCCTGGAGACGATGAGCCGTGACGAGGCAAAGGCGCAGGCGGAACGGTTGGGTGCGCGTGCGGCGGGTTCGGTCAGCGCGAAGACCGACTTGGTGGTGGCGGGACCAGGCGCTGGATCAAAGCTCAAGAAGGCGGAGGAGCTCGGCATTCGCGTGGCGACAGAAGCCGAATGGGCGCAGATCGTCGCCAAGGCTTAGGTGGGCGCTGTGGCGTCGTACCTTCTCCGAAGCAGGCAATCCAGAAGCGCCAGCGTCAAGCTGACCATCGCGCCCGTCATGATCCACCCGCGATCCGGCAATCGACTAACGACAAGAAGGTGAGCCACCACGTTGGCCGCAGCGCCTGCGAGGACGCCCGCCGCGACGGCAAAGCCCCTGACCCTCAAATTTCTTGCAAGTACCACTGCCCCGCCGCTGACCACCGCCGGGATGACCATCAAGACCACAAAGGCACCCAGGCCCTTGAATCCGGCAAGGGCAAGTAGCGGGATGAATAACAGCGGCATGATCAAGCTCGAAAGGCCGGCCTTTGGCAGGCCGACGTAGATCATTCCCAAAAAGGGGCCCACCGCTCCGAACAAGGCAAGCGTCGCGAGATCATTCTTGCGCAGCATCTGTGCGCATCGACTACGCCCTCGGTCCTTTCGCAATCACTAAGCGGAGGCTGGAGCCATCAACTGCAGGACCGGCCACTCGCCTTTGCCGCGGCTTTGCGATCGCAAGCCCTGCGTCTCGTAGGCTCTAACCACGGCGTCGACCTGGGTGTCGAGCAGACCCGCGAGAATAACCGTAGCACCTGGCGACAAAGCTTTTGCGAAGTCGGGCGCCAGATCGATCAGGGGGCCTGCCAGAATGTTAGCAATCAGGAGGTCGAATGGCGCCCGTGCGGCCAGCAGCGGCGAATCCATGCCGTCCGCAACCGCAACCAGCAGTTCGCCAGCATGCTGACCTACCTTCACGCGGTTGATTGCGGCATTGTCGCGGGTAACGTCGATGCTGATCGGGTCGATGTCAGTCGCAATGCACTTTGCCTCGGGCCAGAGCGCCAGACCGGCAAAGGCGAGGAGGCCCGTGCCCGTGCCGATATCGGCAATGTTTGCGAACCTGCAACCGTTGCGTTCCAGTGAATCTAGTGCTTCCATGCAGCCCTTGGTCGTCGCATGCTGACCCGTACCGAAAGCAAGGCCGGCGTCGATCTCGAAGTTAATCGCCCCGCCCAATGGCGCGTGGGTCGGCGTGTGGACGAAGAAGCGACCCGCGCGGATCGGCTCCAGGCCTTGCTGGCTCATCGTCACCCAATCCTGTTCGCCCAACGCCTCGAGCTGCGGCTGCGATGTGCCGAGCGATGCAAGGATTGCGAGTTCGCCGGTGCCGGGCTCATGATCGAAATAAGCATGGAGCAGCCAGTCGTCGGGCTTGGCCGGATCGGGCTCGTCGGCGACGAGCACCGGCGGATCGTCCGGCCACTCGATGTCGAGCTCCGGCGCCGACTCCGCCTGCGTGCGCGTGCAGTGAACGGTCGCGCGCCAGCTCACTTGGCTGCGGCTTCCTTGGCCAACCGTGCGTCGAGCGCCTTGGTCTTCGTTGCGGCATAATCCTTGCAGCCGTCGGCGTTCACCAGCGGTGCCTTGCCGCTCATCCGGTCCGGCATGTTGCTTGCCGACGGGTGCGGGGTCAGGACGATGTCGCAGTCCAGTGCCGCAATCTTGGCGATGCTTGAGCGAAAGGCGGCAACGAGCGGCGGATGGTCGCTGAAGCGGTAGGCATCGCTGCTGACCGGCGACAGGCTGTCGGCATAAACGGTTCGCCTGCAAATGCCGCCGTCGCAGCTTCCCCAGTGCCAGCTAAGCGCGCCTGCCGTGTGGCCGGGGGTCGCCACCGCTGTGAGCAGCAGGTTGCCGAGGCGAACCGTTCCGCCGTCGGCAATCACCCGACCGACCTGCACGGTCGGAAACGGCGCATGCATGCCGGCCTGCGGGTCTGCGGAATCCGCAACTCCGGTGGCGAGGACCTTGGCGGCCTCGCGTGAGGCGACGACCGTGGCGCCGGTCAGTTGCTGAAGCTTCGAAATGCCGCCGACGTGATCGTAATGTTCGTGGCTGTGGAGAATATATTTGACGTCGCTCAGCCGAAAACCGAGCTTGCGGATGTTCTCGGCAATCATCGGCGCGCCGCCGTCCGTGCCGCCGTCGATCAATATGTCGCCGTCGCTGCCCTTGATCAGCAGAGAGGTGATCCCGCAGGTGCCGACCATATAGGTGTTGGCGAACAATCTTACGGGCGGAGCCGGCTTCTCCCAATCGTCGGACCCGCCGCAGCGGTAGGCCCACAGCGGCCCAGCTCTTTCAATCGGCGCAACCGGCCGCTCGACGTTCTTCGGCTTGTCGAGCGGGATTGAGATTGGTTGAGCGAGGGCAAGCGCGGCGAGGCTAGCGAACATAAGAAGCTCCGTTTACGTCGATGGTCGTACCCGTAGCAGACGGTGGAGCATCGCAGGCGAGCCAACGAATTGTTTCCGCAATCTCGTCCGAGCCCGCAACGCGGCCGAGCGGAATATCGGCAAGCACCGGCTTGGCCGCTTCGGAGGCCAGGAACTCGTCGGTCATTTCCGTGTGCACAAAGCCGGGGGCGACCGCGTAAATATAGATACCCTTGTCGGCGTAGCCGCGCGCGATGCTCTTGGTCATCGCCTGCATCGCGCCCTTGGAAGCGGCGTAGTGCCAGTGCGCTGGTGAATCGCCACGGTGGGCCGCCCGACTGGACACATTCACGATCCGCCCGCCGCGTCCGCCCTTAAGGAAGTGCTGGATCGCAAGGCGCGAGAGGTCCGCCGCGGCCTGAAGGTTGACGGTCAGCGTGCGCTGCCAGGCGGCGTGCCAGTCGGCGTCCGACGCATCGTAAGCGATACCCTCGAAAATGCCCGCATTATTGATGAGCACGTCGATGCTGCCGAGACGGCCTGCGGCTTCCTCGAAGATGCGGCGCGGCGCTGACGGATCGGTCAGGTCGCCTGCGACAAGGTCGCCGCCACCCTTGGAGGAGTGGCCGACGACCCGGTGCCCTGCCTTGGAGAGGAGGGAGAAAGCGGCTGCGCCAATGCCGCGGCTGGCGCCAGTGATGAGGATGTTCATGCCCCCGACTACCGCTTGCGCGGGCCGGGGGAAGAAGTCAGGCGGCGCGCGCCGTCTGGCGGAACTCGGCCATATTCTCGCTGAAGCGGCCGAAGCCCTGTTCGACCTCGTCAATGTCCTTGGCGACATTTTCGGTGTCGCTGCGGATCGCGGCGATGGTCGAGCTCATCGAGTCGGCGGCGAGCGCCGTCTCGTCGACCGCGGCGGTGATCATGGTCACCGTCTGGGCCTGAAGCTCCATCGCCTGACGGATGCGGTCGGCCGAGGTCTGCACCTCTTCGACCGTGCCCTGGATCGAGCTGTTGGCGTCCACCGTCTGGCGAGTGGCCTGCTGGATCGCCGTGATCTTGGCCGTGATGTCGTCCGTTGCACGGGCGGTCTGTGACGCGAGGCTCTTCACTTCTTGCGCGACCACCGCGAAGCCGCGGCCCGCGTCGCCCGCACGTGCCGCCTCGATGGTGGCGTTGAGAGCGAGAAGGTTGGTCTGACCGGCGATGTCGCGGATCAGGCTGAGGATGGATTCGATCGCTTCCACGTGGGCGGACAATGCCTGGCTGACCTGCACGGCCTCGCTGGCCTGGTCGCCGGCGCGGGTGGCGACGCCTGCGGCGACTTCCACTTCCGAGCGAGCGTCCTCGATGGCGCGGATGAGGCCGGCGGCCGTTTGAGCGGCTTCGCGCATCGCGATCGCCGACTGTTCGGCGGCGGCGGCGACTTCGCTGGTCTTGCCCAGCATGCCTCGAGTCGAGGCGGCAGTGGCATGAGTACGCTCGCTCAGGGAACGAGTCTGCTCGATGCTGTTGCGGATGAGGTCGGCGACGCGGCGCTCGAAATCTCCATTGTCGCTGCCCGACGGGGCTGCCGCAGGCGCCGATGCAGCGCTGGAAGCGGCCGAGGTGGCGATGATCTCGCTCGCGAAGTTCACGACCTTGGCAAAGGTCTCGAACGCGCGGGCCTTGTCGGATCCTTCGAATTGGCTGCCGAGGCTCTCGAACACCTGGGCTGAAAAGCTAGCGCGGGCGACGGCGGCTTGCGGAAGCTTGGCGGCATTGCTGCCGAACTTGGCGCCGGCAAGCGCGATGCCGCGAACCCAGGTCTCGTCAACCGGGCTGGTGAAGATGTCGCGATAGAGTTCGGCGCCGGATGCACCCAGCGCGCTCTTCGCCGCACTTTCGATCACATCCTGAGATTCGCCCCACAACCAGGCAAGCTCCTCGGCGAAACGGCCGCCATCTGCATAGGCCGCGAGACGCGCGCTCACCTGCTCATCGTTCATCCGCTCAACGCCCATCGACACACTCCTCAAGTCGTCTGCCTCATGTCCCCGCAGACTTCGGGAGCGTCTTTGAACCGCAAATGGTTAAGGCGAAGTTAGGCGGGGCATCAAAACTTGCGTCCGTTTGGCGCCGCGCTTAAGCGGGCACCGGCCTTGCAAGCATCCTTCGCGAGCGCCTTTAGCAAAGAGGAAATGGGCCCGATGGCCGCGACCAAATCCCGACCTTTGTCGCCCCACCTGACGATCTGGCGCTGGGGCCCGCACATGGCGGTTTCCATCCTGCACCGGGTGACGGGCGGTGCGCTGACGGTTGCCGGACTCGCCCTGCTGGTCTGGTGGCTGATGGCGCTGGCCGGCGGTCCGGACTCCTATGGCAAGTTCGTGACGGCAGCTAAGCATCCGCTCGGCCTGGTGGTGCTGATCGGCCTGACGTGGGCATTTTTCCAGCACACGCTCTCGGGCATCCGCCACCTGATCATGGACAGCGGCAACGGTTTCGAGATCCAAGGTAACAAGAAGGGTGCTGTTGCGACCATCATCCTGTCGCTGCTGCTGACGGCGGCAGTGTGGGCATTCTTCCTTGGGAGGACCGCATGAGCGTTGGTGAAAGCGCCACTGCACTGGGTCGGGTTCGCGGGCTCGGCTCCGCACATCACGGCGGCAATCAGTGGATCCGCGAGCGGTTGAGCAGCATCGCGCTGCTGCTGCTCGGCTCATGGCTGCTGGCGTCCTTCATGTTCCTCCCGTCGCTCGACCAGCGCACGGTCGTTGAGTGGCTTCGGCTGCCGAGCGTTGCCGTTCCGATGGCGATCTTTATCGTGGTCAGCTTCGCGCACGGGCTCGACGGCATGAAGGTGGTGGTCGACGATTACGTGCATGAGCCGGGCAACAATTTCGCCCTCAATACCGTGTTGCTCTTCGCCGCTGTTGGCGGTGCAGGGCTGGCGCTCTTCGCATTGGCAAAGATCGCGTTTGGAGGACAGGCTTGAGCGCGTACCAGATCGTCGATCACATCTATGACGTGGTCGTTGTCGGCGCCGGCGGTGCCGGGCTGCGCGCCACCATGGGCTCGGCCGAAAAAGGTTTGAAGACGGCCTGTGTCACCAAGGTATTCCCAACCCGCAGTCACACAGTGGCGGCGCAGGGCGGGATCGCCGCAAGCCTCGGCAACATGGGTCCGGACCATTGGACCTGGCACATGTACGATACGGTCAAGGGCTCCGACTGGCTCGGCGACCAGGATGCGATCGAGTATCTGGTTCGTGAGGCACCTGCCGCAGTCTACGAGCTTGAACATGCGGGCATGCCGTTCAGCCGCACCAACGAGGGCAAGATCTATCAGCGCGCCTTTGGCGGCATGACGCAGAACATGGGCGAGGGACCGGCTGCCCAGCGGACCTGCGCCGCCGCCGACCGCACGGGCCACGCCATGCTTCACACGCTCTACCAGCAGAGCCTGAAGTATGATGCCGACTTCTTCATCGAATATTTCGCGCTCGACCTCATCATGGAAGGCGGCGAGTGCAAGGGTCTGCTGGCCCTCTCGCTTGATGATGGATCGATCCACCGGTTCCGCTCTCAAGCCGTTGTGCTTGCGACCGGCGGTTACGGGCGCTGCTATTTCTCGGCGACCTCCGCCCACACCTGCACCGGCGACGGCAATGCGATGGCGCTGCGCGCCGGCCTGCCGTTGCAGGACATGGAATTCGTTCAGTTTCACCCGACCGGCATCTACGGCGCGGGCGTGCTGATCACCGAGGGCGCGCGCGGCGAGGGCGGCTATCTGACCAATTCCCACGGCGAGCGCTTCATGGAGCGTTACGCTCCCTCGGCGAAAGACCTTGCCAGCCGCGACGTCGTGTCACGCTCCATGGCCATGGAGATCCGTGAGGGCCGCGGTGTCGGCGAGCACAAGGACCACATCTTCCTTCACCTCGACCACATCGATCCGAAGATCCTGGCCGAGCGGCTCCCGGGCATCACCGAGACGGCGATGACCTTCGCCGGCGTGGACATGACCCGCCAGCCGATCCCCGTAGTTCCGACAGTCCACTATAATATGGGCGGCATCCCGACCAACTATCACGGCGAAGTGGTGACACTGAAGGACGGCAACCCGGACGCCGTGGTGCCGGGCCTGTTCGCAGTCGGCGAAGCGGCCTGCGTCAGCGTCCACGGCGCCAACCGCCTCGGCTCCAACAGCCTCATTGACCTGGTAGTCTTCGGCCGCGCTGCGGGCCTCCGCCTTGCCGAGGTGATCAAGCCGGGTGGGCAACAGGCCTTGCTCGCCAAGGATTCTGCCGACCGTGCGCTGGAGCGTCTGGACCATTTCCGCCATGCCGATGGTGGCAGCCGAACCGCGGAGATCCGGCTGGAGATGCAGCGCACGATGCAAAAGGACTGCGCCGTGTTCCGGACGGAGCGCACGCTTGCGGAGGGTCAGGCGAACATCGACGCCATCTACAAGCGTATGGCCGACGTAAAGGTCAGCGATCGCAGCCTGATCTGGAACAGCGATCTGGTCGAGACACTGGAGCTCGACAATATGATCGGTCAGGCGGTGGTCACAATGCATTGCGCGGCCAACCGCAAGGAAAGCCGCGGCGCCCACATGCACGAGGACTTCCCTGAGCGGAACGACGGTGAGTGGATGAAGCACACCGTCGCCTGGTTCGACGGTTGGGGAGGCGGCGGCGGCAATGTCCGCATCGACTATCGCCCGGTGCACGAATTCACGCTCACCGACGAGGTTGGCTACATAAAGCCCAAGGCGCGGGTGTACTGAGCGGGAACTTACCTGCACGTTCGCGGCTTTGAGGAGCCATGAGCGAAATACTCGTCTGGACCATGTATCTGATCGGAGCCGCAGCTGCGTTTGCGTTGGTGCGGTATCGCGGTTGGCCGCTGACCTTGTCGATCCTGACGCCAAGCGTAGTGGGAACCCTCATCTATTATCTCGTCGTCGAGGAAATCGGGAAGGAAGCCAACGAGCCGTTCTGGCTGCGGATGGACCTGGCCCTGAACTTCAGTTTCTTCCTCATCTTCGCAGGCGCGGGCGCGGCGATCGGCATGTTCATTCGGGAGCGTACTGTACGTGGCACCGGAGATGCCGAGCTGGTTGATTGAGGTGGTTGGGGAACCTCTCAACCTCGGCTAGAGCCGCGGCGATATGACTGACGCAGCACCTCCAAAACGTATTTTCCCAACATCCAAGGTCGATGCAGAGGCAGCGAAGCATGTTCCTTCGTCGCCGCAGACCGAAAGCGCTGCTTACAAGCTGGCCTTTCAGGACAAGGAGTTTCTTCTTCGGGAGGACCTTCGTCCCGTTCGTTTCCAGCTCGAGCTGCTGAAGCCCGAGCTATTGCTCGATGAAGCGAATATCGCATCGACCTTCGTCTTCTACGGGTCGGCCCGCATCCCGGAGCCCGCCAAGGCGGACGCGCTGATCGCCGCAGCATCGTCGGATGAGCAGCGTGCGATTGCGGAACGGCTTAAGGACAAGTCGAAATATTACGATGTCGCACGCAAGCTCGCCCAGTTGGCAAGCGATTGCGATTGCGACGTGGATGGACAGCGGCACTTCGTCGTTTGCTCGGGCGGCGGACCGTCGATCATGGAGGCCGCCAACCGCGGTGCGCAGGACATGGGCAAGGAATCGATCGGATTGAACATCGTTCTTCCGCACGAGCAATTGCCGAACCCGTACGTCACTCCGGACCTAAGCTTCCAATTCCACTATTTCGCTTTGCGGAAGATGCACTTCCTGTTGCGCGCCCGGGCGCTTGCCGTTTTTCCGGGCGGGTTCGGGACGTTCGACGAGATGTTTGAGGTGCTGACCCTCATTCAGACCGGGAAGATCCGGCCGCTGCCGATCCTGCTGTTCGGCCGCGAGTTCTGGAACTCGGTCGTGAACTTCGACGCGCTCGCCGACGAAGGCGTGATCGCCCGTGCCGACCTCGACCTCATTCACTGGAGCGAGGATGCGGACGAGGCCTGGAGCTTCGTCCGCAACTATTACGAGATGAATTAAAGCCTAGTGCGAGGGACCGGCGCCGGGCTTCGCCTCGCCGCCGCTCTCGCCAGGCTTGAGGTCTATTGCCGGCTCGTTCTCTGCCTTCTGCGCACCGTCATTCGTCGCTGTGCCCGCCTGATTGGCGTCTGCGCCCTTTTCGACAGCCGCTCCGGCCGCCGGAGCAGCACCTTCGGCCGGCGCCGCCGGAAGCGGCAGCGGCGCATCGCTACGCGAGTTGAGGAAGGCGATGACGTTGGCCCGCTCCTCGGGATTGCTGAGGCCGGCGAAAGTCATCTTGGTGCCCGGCGCATATTTCTTAGGATTGGCGAGCCACTCGCTCATGGACGCCCAGTCCCACACACCGGGTTTGCTCTTCAACGCATCCGTATAGGCGAAGCCCGGGACATGGCCGTGCGGCTTGCCGAGGGCCCCGTAAAGGTTGGGGCCGAGCGCATTGGGCCCACCCTTATCGGCATTGTGGCAGGCAGCGCACTTCTTGAAGACGGTCTCGCCCTTGGCGACGTCAGCGGAGGCAAGATAGAATTCGATCGGCTTTTCGGCCTCGGCACCATCCGCGCCTTCTTCGACTACGCCCGCGATTGGATAGCCGCCTTCTTCAGGCGCTTCCGACTTGAAGAGTTCGTGCGTCACGACGCTGCCTCCAAGGGCAACGATACCGGCGAACAAAACCCAGCCCGCGATGGTGTTGAACTTATCGGTCATGAAGTCCCCGTTCGGCCGCGCCGAGCTTGGCAATTGGAAGTTTGGCCACGCCTTTAAGGGGCGATTGGCCCTTCATCAAGTCAGGCTGCGGCATCGAACAACGGTGTGGCCAGAGCGGCGCGTGCTGCCTTCAGGTACAAGGTCGGGAGACCCGCGCTATCGATGTCGTCGACAGGGTGCCACCAGCCATCGCCGACCGGTTCCGATGCGCTCACCAGATCGAGGTCGAGCGAGAAGTGGGTGAACACATGCCGGATGCGGGCAAGCGCGGGCCCATGCGGATGGGGCGTGTCCGTCCAATCCGGACCGGGAAGCGCGGCCATGCCGCCGAGAATGCCGTGGTCCGGCCGCCGCACCAGCCAGAGATGGTCGCCGCGGCGGGTCCACCAGGCAGTGCCGTGCCGATGAGGGCGATGCTTCCTGGCCTTTGGACGGGGGAATAACTCGGGCTGCCCTAGTGCAAAGGCGGTGCAGTCCGGGGCTAGGGGGCAGCGGCTGCAGAGCGGCTTGGCCGGACGGCAGATGGTTGCGCCAAGGTCCATCAGAGCCTGGGCAAAGTCCCCGGCGCGGTCGGTTGGGATCAGCGGCGTCATGACGTCACGGACCTGCGAATCCGTAGGCTGCTCCATGGCGAAGAGGCGGGCGGCGACACGGCGGATGTTCGTGTCGACAGGAAGCACCCGCTCCCCGAACGCGATCGCCGCGACCGCTGCGGACGTATATTCGCCAACTCCGGGAAGCTTGCGCAATTCCTCGGCCGTATTCGGAAGCGATCCGCGTGCAGCAATCTCCCTTGCGCAGGCGATGAGATTGCGCGCTCGGGCATAATAGCCGAGGCCCGCCCATTCCGACAGAATCGACTTATCGCTGGCGGCCGCCAAGTCCTCGATCGTCGGCCATCGCTCGATAAACCGGTTGAACCTTGGAGTCACCGTTGTGACGGTGGTCTGCTGCAGCATGACTTCGCTTAGCCAGACGCGGTAAGGATCCGGCGCGTTCGTTCCCGGCGCAGCGCGCCACGGTAGTGTCCGCGCCGTCCCCAGATAATGCTTCATTAGGCGATTTGCGGCATTGGCGCTCGGCATGGCCCATGGCATGACAGTTCGTCATGGCGAAGCAAAGGCCCGATGATTCTGAACGCAGCGGACGTGCGCGGCTTGCTGGCGACATCGTCGGCAAGGTCGGCGATGCGGCCTTTCGCCGATTTGGCTTCGTCCAAAGCAGTGTCGTCAGCCGTTGGCAGGAGATCGTCGGTGAACGCTACGCCAAAATCTCCTGTCCGGAATCGATCCGTTTTCCGCAAGGCCGGAGATCGGGCGGCGTTCTTACCCTGACCGTTGAAGGCGCCCACGCGCCCTTGCTCCAGCATATCGCGCCAATGGTGATCGAGCGGGTGAACCGCTTCTTCGGGCATGAGGCAGTCGATCGCATCGTCTTCAAGCAGGGGCGCGCACCGGCGCAGGCAGCACGGCCTGCTCGCCCTGGACCGGCACCGGTTCCCAAAGAGCTTGGCGAGGGCCTGCGGGAAATTGCCGATCCCGAGCTTCGCGCCTGCCTTGAGTCGCTGGCTTCAAAGATCGCTGCAACGACAGGGCCACCGGCCGTGAACGCGGAGACCGTCTCAATTCCCGTCATCAATCGGAGAACAATCAGTTGAAGAAGTCGCTGTTCCTTGTCGCAGTAGCAGCCATGCTGCCGCTCACGTCCTGCGGTTCCGACAAGCCGGCCGAAGGCAATGCCGGGGAAAGCAAGCCCGTAGCGGCGGTCAAAGCGCCGGCGAACGGCGACTGGAGTACAGTCGCCACTGCAACCACTGCTGGCGGATGGATGATGGGCAATCCGGAAGCGCCGGTGAAGCTGATCGAGATCGGGGCGCTGACCTGCCCGCATTGCCGCGAGTTCGATGAGACGGGCGTCCAGCCGCTGATCGATGGCTATGTGAAGACCGGCAAGATCAGCTGGGAGTTCCGGCCTTACCTGCTTAGCGGTCCCGACATTCCCGCGAACCTTATTGCCGGCTGTAACGGCGCACAGAGCTTCTTCCCGCTGATGCGCGCGCTCTACAAGGATCAAGCCGTCTGGATTGGAAAGCTGCAGTCGGCGCCGCAGGAAGAGCTGAACCAGCTTCAGTCGCTTCCGCCTGAGCAACAAATTGCCGCATTCGCTCGTCTGACCGGACTTCAGGATTGGGCGGCGATGCGCGGCGTTTCCCAAGCCAAGAGCAGTCAGTGTCTGGCCGATCAGCAGCGCGTCACCCAGCTCAGCCAGATCAGCAACGACGTGCAGAACAGCTTCCCCGACTTTCCGGGAACGCCCTCGTTTGTTCTAAATGGCAAGCTGCTTGAGAGGACCGGCACCTGGAAGGATCTGGAGCCCAAGCTGAAGGAAGCGATCGGCGGATGAGGCTGGTCCGGCTCTTTGCCTTTCTGCTCCTGGCGCTGCCGCTCGCTTCGGCGAACGCGGCGCCGAAGCTTTGGACCAGGGTGGTGGCGGCGACCTCGGAGGGCGGGTTCCGGATCGGCAATCCTGCCGCGAAGGTAAAGCTTGTCGAATATGGGTCGCTGACCTGCCCGCACTGCCGGGCATTCGACGAAGAGTCTTGGCTGCCGCTATCAGCTTTCGTCCGCAAGGGCACCGTTAGCTTTGAGTACCGCAACTACATTCTGAATGGTGTCGATGTCGCCGCGTCGCTGATCGCCCGGTGCAATGGTGCGGCATCCTTTTTCCCGACGGCGAGAGAACTTTACGCGACCCAGCCGCAATGGCTTGGCAAGATCCGCTCGATGTCCGAACAGGACCGGGCCGCGCTGCTGGCACTTCCTGACCAGGAACGTTCCGTGCGGATTGCCGAAGCCGCCGGCCTGGTCGCGATCGGGCAGAAGCATGGAGTGACGCCGGCGCGAGCACGCGCTTGCCTCACCAACCAAGCCGGTATGACCCGCCTTGACCAGCTTCATGATAGTGGTGCGGCAGATGGGGTGAACGGAACGCCGACCTTTTTCATCAACGGCAAGATGATCAGCGGGAAGACATGGCCGGAGGTCGCCGAGGCGATCAAGGCCGCGGGCGGATAAGGAGGGCCTGGGGGGCGAGTGAAGATCAAGCGACTGAAGCTTAGCGGCTTCAAAAGCTTCGTCGAACCTTCGGAGCTCCGGATCGAGCCGGGGCTGACTGGCATCGTTGGGCCCAATGGCTGCGGCAAGTCCAACCTTCTGGAAGCTCTTCGCTGGGCGATGGGCGAGGGCAGTCCCAAGTCGCTTCGCGGCGGCGGCATGGAAGATGTGATCTTCGCCGGCACGGCGACCCGCGCACCCCGCGACTTTGCCGAGGTGTCTATCCTCATCGAACGCGAGCCCACCGACAGCTCGATGGGCGGCGAGAGCGAAGTGACGCGCCGGATCGAGCGTGGGTCCGGATCCGCATACCGCCTCGACGGGCGAGACGTGCGGGCAAAGGACGTGGCCCTGTTGTTCGCGGATGCCGCCACCGGCGCTCATTCGCCGGCATTGGTCAGCCAGAACCGGATCGGCGCCGTGATCGCCGCCAAGCCGACCGAGCGACGGCAGATGCTCGAAGAAGCAGCCGGCATTTCCGGCCTGCACGCTCGCCGCAAGGATGCGGAGCAGAAGCTTCGCGCCACGGAGGCTAACCTTGCCCGATTGGCGGAGATCCTCAGTGAGCAGGAAGCGCGCACGGCAGCGTTGAAGAGGCAGGCGAGAGCGGCCGAGCGATACAAGCAGATCAGCGCGAAGATCCGCCTTGTGGAAGCGCGGCTGGTTCATGCTCGTTGGACCGAGGCCGACCGAGCGGCAGCGACGGCGACGGAAGAAGCGCGGGCAGCGGACCGGCAGGTCGCGGAGTTCCAGACCCAGGTGGAGCAGGCGCAGTCCGCTCAATTGCTTGCTGCTCGTGCGCTGAACGCCCGCCGAACCGAGTTGGTCGACGCGAGGGAAGCCGGGCACCGGCTGGCGCATCAGCTGGCGGCCGCCCGTGCGCGCCGCGATACCGTTGCGCGCCGACTGACAGAACTCGACCGCCTTGATCAGTCGCTCAACGCCGACATGGAGCGCGAACAGGCTCTGAAGAGCGACGCGCAGACCGCAATCGCGCAGCTTGAGGCGGAAGCTACGGCGCTTGCCCAGCGCCTCGAGAATGCGGAAGCGAGCGCGGCGCGGATTGCGGCGGAGCTGACCGATGCGGAGACGCGCTCTCGAGACGCGGAAGCCGCACTGGCCGACCTGCTGGCGCGCCAGGCAGCAATGCGCGCGGAGCGGCGAGTCGCAGAAGCGGCAGTCGAGGCGGCGCGGGGACAGCTGGCGCGGACGGAGGCGGAGAGGGCACGACTCGCGCAACAATTGGCGCAGCTCGGCGACGGATCGTCGTTCCAGGCGGCCCAGGCGGATGCGGAAGCGAGGGCGGAGCATGCCGCAAAGACTTCCGCTGCTGCGGAGGTGCAGCAGCAGGAGGCAGAAGAAGGCCGCGCGCGTGCGGCTGCAGCGCGTGACGCCGCGGAAAGCGATCTTGCGACCGCACGAGCCACCTTGGCATCGGCAAAGTCCGAACATGATGCGCTAGCCAGGGCGCTCGACAAGGGCGGCGCAGCGGTGATCGCCAGTCTATCGGCCGAGCCGGGTTTCGAGCATGCGCTTGCCGCTGCCCTCGGCGACGATGCCGACGCACCGATTGGGGCCGGCGGCATGCGCGGGTGGATAGGCTCGGCAATGGCCGCCAACGACCCTGCACTCCCGGGCGGCATCACTCCGCTTTCCGACCATGTCACTGCGCCGGCAGAGCTCACGAGACGGCTTCTGCAAGTCGGCGTTGTCGAAACCGACAATGGTGTGGACCTCGCGGTTGGCCAGCGGCTTGTGACCCGCGACGGCCGCATGCGGCGCTGGGATGGATTCGTCGCAACAGGTGTCGGGGCTGCAGCCGCGGAGCGCCTCGTTCGGCAGAATCGACTGGCGGAGTTGGCCCGTGAGCTACCCGCGCTGGAGCAGGCAGTCGACGCCGCCGCCGCAAGCCGCGAGCATGCGCTTCAGGAGGTCGAGCGATTTAGGAAGCTCGGCGAGACGGCGCGGGCTGCTGGCGCCGCTGCCGATGCCGAGGCCCGCGAGGCGGCGCGGGCAGTCGACAGCGCTGTTTCCGCGATCGAGCGACTGGCGGCGCAACGTAGCGGCCTGGAGCAGCGGCTTGCCGATCTCGATCCGGTATTGTCCGCGTCGCACGAGGCGCTGGAGAGCGCCGAGGCGTCGCTCCAGGCGCTACCGGACCCTGCGGTGCTCGAGAAGGAGGTCGGCGAGCGCCGCAGTTCTGCGACGGCGGCCGGCGCGGCGGTCGCCGACAAGCGGGCAGAGGCTGCAACCCGCGCGCGCGAAACGGCGGCCGATCGCGAGCGGCAGAGCGCCGCCCGCCGCGAAGAGGGCGAGTGGCGGCGACGGGATTCGGAAGCTGAGAAAAGAATAGCTGCCGCCGCGCAGCGCCGCGCCGATCAGGCCGACGAACGCCGCGCGCTTCAACAGGAACCCGAGGCACTCGACGAGGAGATCGCAAGCCTGGAGCGGGGAAGCGCCGAGGCCGAGGCGCTTGTTGCCAAGGCTGCCGACGCCGAACAGAGCGCCGACCGTGATGTCCAGGCTTCAGCCGTTGCGCTTGCCGCTGCCGGTGAGCGCGTGGCGGCCGCACGTGAGCAGCGCGCGGCGGCAACAGCGCGCGCCGAGGCCCAGCAGGCGCGAAGCGCCGAATATGCGCGCATCTGCCTGGAGCGTTTCGAATGCGTGCCGCAGCGGCTGCCGGTGCAACTTGGTTTCGATCCGGCGGAGGTGCGCGATTCGGACGCTGAATCGTCGGAACTGGAGCGGCTGACGGCGGAGCGGGAACGGATCGGACCCGTCAACCTCGTCGCGGAGAAGGAGCTTGCCGAGATCGAAGAAGCGCGCGGCAAGGGTACGGCCGAGGCAGAGGAACTGACAGAAGCGATACACCGGCTTCGCGGTTCGATCGGCAGCCTCAATCGGGAAGGCCGGGTCCGGCTGCTGGACGCCTATGAGAAGGTCAACGATCACTTCCGGCGCTTATTCACCACCCTGTTCGAAGGCGGTCAGGCCCATCTGGAGTTGGTCGAGAGCGACGATCCGCTGGAAGCCGGGCTCGAGATCATGGCCCAGCCGCCCGGCAAGCGGCTGTCGGCGCTGACGCTTCTATCCGGCGGCGAGCAGGCGCTGACGGCGGTGGCTTTGATCTTCGCTCTGTTCCTGACCAACCCGGCGCCTATCTGCGTTCTGGACGAAGTCGATGCGCCGCTGGACGATGCCAATGTCGAGCGCTTCTGCGACTTGCTCGCTCAGATGACGAGAGAGACCGACACGCGCTATCTCATCGTCACCCACAATGCAGTGACCATGAGCCGAATGCAGCGACTCTATGGTGTGACCATGATCGAAAAGGGCATCAGCCGGTTGGTGTCGGTCGACCTCGGCGGCGCCGAAACACTTCTCGCCGCAGAATAAATCCAACATCCTAAACTGCTTAGTGTTCGCTGCTTGCCGGGACGGTCGTTTCGAGCTTGCATCCTTATTGCGAATGATTATCAGCTGCTCCGAGTTAAGAGTGATTATCAATAGCAAGGGGTAGCATGTTTGATCGTCTTCAGCCGCGTACGGGCATCCGCTCGTACAGGAAGGCCGCCGTCGCACTCGCCGGATCCACAATGGCGTTGGGAACGGCAGCCCAAGCTCAGGATGGAGAGGCAACATCGAAGCCGATCTCGGTGGCAACGCTTGATGCCGCTTCGGCAACTGTCGCGGCGACGGAGGCTCCACGCGATGACATCGTCGTCACCGGCGAACGTTTTCGCATCAACACGCTGAACAGCCGGCTTCCCGACGTTCGGGATGCGCCGCAGTCGATCAGCATCATTCCGCGCGAAATCATCGAGCAGCAGGCAGCCTCCACGCTGAACGACGTGCTTCGGAACGTGTCGGGCATTAGCATGGCGGCGGGCGAGGGCGGCGGCGGCCCGGCGGGTGACAACCTTACGCTGCGCGGCTTCGGTGCGCGCAACGACATCTTTGTCGACGGCATTCGCGACTTCGCCGCTTACACGCGCGACACGTTCAACGTCGAACAGGTCGAAGTGGTGAAGGGTCCCGCCTCGGCGCAAACCGGCCGTGGCTCGACGGGCGGTTACATCAACCTGTTCTCCAAGCAGCCGAAGCTCGGCACCTTCGTCGGCGGCACCGTCGGGGTGGGTCTACCGGATTACAAGCGCATCACGGCCGACTTCAATGTCGGCGGCGAAGAGCTTGGCGTGGGCGCGGGCACGGCGCTTCGCCTGAACATGCTCTACCACAACGCAGACGCGCCCGGACGCGACTATGTGAAGACCAGGCGCTTCGGCATTGCGCCGTCAATCGCGGTCGGACTGGGAACGAAAACGCGGGCGATCCTCTCCTACTACCGCCTCGATGGGGACAATCAGCCCGATTACGGCATTCCGTTCGTCCCGGCGGCGAACACGGCAATCCCTGCGCAATATGATGATCGGCCCGCGCCGGTGGATTACGACAATTACTATGGCCTGACGAACCGCGATTACGAGAAGACGGCGGCGAACATCGCGACCTTCGCGCTGGAGCACGACCTGACGCCGGATATTCGCCTTGCGAATACGACGCGGTACGGCCGAGCGACGCGCGACTCTATTTACTCTTCCCCACGTTTCGTGGCGAACAACAGCACGCTGATTACGCCGCAGACCCAGTCGCGCGACATGCTCGACAAGATCCTGCTCAACCAATCCAATCTGTTCGCGAAATTCGACACCGGGACCATCCGCCATGACGCAATCGTCGGCCTGGAGATCTCAGAGGAGCGCAGCAGCAACCAGCTTCGGACCATCACGGGCGGAACTCCGACCGACCTGTTCGATCCCGATCCGACCCGCCCGTGGAATGGATCGGTGATCGACACGCCAGGCGATGTGGTCCGCGCGGAGGCCGACACCGTTGCGGTCTACGCCTTCAACACCGCGCACCTGGGCGAGCGCTTCCTGGTGACCGGCGGTCTTCGTTGGGAGCGTTACAAGAGCGACTTCACGCCTGCCCCGTCACAAATCGCCGCCAACCCGGCGACGACCGGACCCATTGCACGGACCGACAAGAACCTGACGTGGCGAGCGGGGGCGACCTACAAGCCGGTGCGTTCACTCAGCCTGTACGTCGGCGCCGGCACATCGGTGAACCCGTCGATCGAGAACATGACGCAAACGACGCCCAACAAGTCCTTGGACGAGCTCAAGCCGGAACGCAGCCGGACCTATGAAGTCGGCGCCAAGTGGGACGGCTTCCGTGGAAAGCTGCTGCTGACGACGGCGTTGTTCCGCACCGACAAGACCAACGCGCGCACGACCGAGCCCGGCGGGACCATCTTCGTCCTCGACGGCAAGCAGCGCGTCGACGGGTTCGAGTTCGGCGCGACCGGCCGGATCACCAAGAACTGGCAGGTGGTCGGCAGCTACACATATCTCGACAGCGAAATTCGCTCTTCCCAAGTTCCTGCCGAGGTCGGCAACCCGCTCGGCAATGTGCCCAAGCACAGCGGAACGCTTTGGAGCTTGTACACCCTGCCTCAAGGGGTGGAGGTCGGCGGCGGTGCGCGCTTTGTCAGCGAGCGTTTCACCAATTCCAACGGCGGCACGCGGCGTCGCGTCGATGGCTATTGGGTTGCCGACGCGACACTTGGCTACAAGGTGACGCGCAACGCGACGCTGCGGGCCAATGTCTTCAACATCTTCGACAAGCGCTATGCGGACCAAATCGGCGGCGGCCACTTCGTGCCCGGCCCAGGCCGCAGCGCCATCGCCACGCTCTCCTTCGGAATGTAAGGAGGCGCGATGCTCGTCGCCGTCCCTGCCGCACTCTCACCTGATCAACTCGTCGAAGTTCGCCGGCTGATCGGGGAGGGCGATTGGCAGGACGGCGGTGTCACCGCTGGGCGGCAGTCCGGATTGGTGAAGCGCAACCAGCAGTTGTCATCAGGCTGCGAGAAGGCCGCGGCGGCACGCACCATCATTCTAGACGCCCTCGCAGCAAACGGCTTGTTCATGTCGGCGGCCCTGCCGCAGAGCATCTTCCCGCCCCTATTCAATCGCTACGAGGCGGCGGCGGGGCACCGGTTCGGCAACCACGTCGACAATGCCATTCGCTACCTCCCGGACGGATGTGGCAAGATCCGCACTGACCTGTCGTCCACCCTCTTTCTCAGCGATCCCGACGATTATGACGGCGGCGAACTGGTGATCGAAGACAGCTACGGCGCGCATGAGGTGAAGCTCGCCGCGGGCGACATGATCCTTTATCCCGCAACCTCCCTCCACCGTGTCGAACCGGTGACGCGCGGGGAGCGGCTGGCGAGTTTCTTTTGGATCCAGTCGATGGTCCGTGACGACGGCCAACGAACCCTTCTCCTCGACATGGACGCCGCCATCCGCACCCTTGCCGCCCAACTGGGCGACGACGACCTGGCGGTCGTCTCTCTCACGGGCACCTACCACAATCTGCTCCGCCGCTGGGCGGACACTTAGGAGACGAGTTCCGCCGCGCGGGTCCGGATCTGCTTCAAATCTTCGACAAAGCGGGCGCGTTCGTCGTGGCGGCGGTCTTCTTCCGGGATGCGGAGGAGGAAGCTGGGGTGCACGGTGACCCAGCATTCACTCCCGTCGGCGAGCGCAAGCGGGGACCCGCGGACCTTGCTGATCGTCACCGTCTTGCCGGTCAGCGAGCGGGCCGCGGTGGCGCCGAGCGCAACGGTGAGCGGTGGCTTGATGAGACCACGCTCCTGCTCTTGCCACCAGCGGCAGGCATCGACTTCATAGCCGTTTGGCTTGGAGTGAATGCGCTTCTTTCCGCGCTGCTCGAACTTGAAATGTTTGACCGCGTTGGTGACATAGGTGGTGCTTCGGTCGATGCCCGCCGCCTGGAGCGAGGCGTCGAACAGCTGGCCCGCGGGACCGACGAAGGGCCGTCCGGCAAGGTCCTCCTGGTCGCCCGGCTGCTCGCCGACGAACAGGATGGTGGCGTCGAGCGGACCCTCCCCGAACACCGTTTGCGTGCCGCACTTATAGAGGTCGCAGCGGGTGCAGCCGCGCGCTTCCTCCATCAACGCTTCCCAAGCCTTGCGGACGTTGCTCCCCGGCTCCAGCCGCCGCTCGGCCGCCAGCGCCTCGCGCTCGCCAGCTGCTGCAACCTCCTTCGCCTCACGTGACTTGGTAATCATCTCCGCCTCCCTCGCCTGTGCACCGGCGATCAGCGGCTGAACGAGCGCGGTCTCAGGCATGTTGCGCCAATATTTCTTCGGCATCTCCTTCAGCATCGCGCCGATCTTCAGGCGCGCCGGGTTGAAGATGGAAGCGCAATAGGTCTTCCACATGTCCTCGAGCGGATCGCCCGACGGTGCCTCCGACCGCTGCGCGCCAGGACCCTCGGTAAGCGTCTCGCCATCCCAGTGAACCGACAGTTCGGGCGTCAGTATCGACCAGCGCATGTTGGTGAAGCGCCGGACGAAGAAGCCGCTCGCAGCTCGGACGATATGATGGTCGGGCTCGAAGAAGGAGACGAAGCGAACGCTTCCGTCCGGCTGCTCCACTTCGCGGAAGCGGACGAATGCGTGCATCTTGTGGATGTCGCGGCGGACCTCTTTGGCGAGCTTCTGCAGGCGCCGCACGAGCGGGTCGGCCGCGTCCTCGATCGCGCGTCGATCCTGGCGGAGGCGAAACAGCAACTCGTACAGCAGCGCGAAGCGTTCCGGGTCCGAGTGGCAGATCGCGGATTTGGCGAGATCGAAGAAAGCGCGGGGAACGGCGAAGCTCGGTGCCGCGGTTGCGGGCGCCGGCACGGCGAACAAATCTTGCGCCCCGCCTTCCACCTCCCAAACGACCTGCTCGGGCCGGACCTCCGCTTCCGCGAGGCTTCGCGCCGCATCACGCCAGCCCTCAAGGTCGTCGGGCGCGGAAAGCCGCACCTGACGCAACTCGGCAGCCGACACGCCTGCCGCCATCTACATCGAGTTCGGATGCGGGCCGATGCGCTGGTCGCGATCCAGGCTCGCGATCCTGGCCATATCGTCTTCGTCCAAAGTGAAGCCGAACAGGTCGAGGTTCTCGCGCAAGCGGCCCTCACTCGACGCTTTCGGAATGACGACCAGATCGCGCTCGGTGTGCCAGCGCAGGATGACTTGTGCGACGCTCTTGCCGTGCTTGTCTGCGATTTCAGCCAGCAGTGGCTCTTCCAGCATCGCGCCGCGGCCGAGCGGCGACCAGCTGGTGGTCGCGATGCCATGTTCGCGATGGTATTCGACGAGCTCATTCTGCTGCAGACCCGGGTGAAGCTCGATCTGGTTGGTGACCGGCACGACGCCGGTCTCGCCGACGATCCGCTCCAGATGCTCGACCTGGAAGTTCGACACGCCGATCGACTTGACCCGTCCCTCCCGCTGCAGTTCGATGAATGTTTTCCAGGTCTCGACGTAAAGGTCCTGCGACGGCACCGGCCAGTGGATCAGGTAGAGGTCGATCCAGTCGAGCCCGAGCTCGTTGAAGCTGCGGTCGAACGCCGCCAACGTGCGGTCGCGGCCTTGCTCGCCGTTCCAAAGCTTGGTCGTGACGAAGATGGTCTCGTCAGACGCCCGCACCGCTTCGCCGACACCGCTCTCGTTCTGGTAGAAGGTCGCCGTGTCGATGTGACGGTAGCCTAGCCGGATGCCCGTCTCGACCAGGGTTCGCGCTTCCTCCGGCGGGACGAGGAATACGCCCTGGCCGACCTGCGGCATGGTGCGCCCGTCGTTCAACGTCACGGTCGGCTGGTCGGTCATGAAAATCTCCCGCTAATTCAGAAGCGGCAACGCGCGGCGCACGCCTCGGCTGCAACCATTTGAGCTCCATCAGCTCGATGTTGCGGAATTCCACCGGATGACCTTCGCTCTGCAGATAGATGTAGCCCTTACGGATACGGAGCTTGCCGCCCGCCGCCCTGATCAGCGGCTTCGCGTCCTTGTCGGTCGGATCGTATTGCGGGTCGGAAAACTGGAACACCGTCTTACCGTTGATCCAGTGCGTGACACGGCCCTCGCGCGTCATCTCGGCCTCGACGTTGATCCACCGCCCGTTGGCCATCAACGGGCTGCTCGACAGCAGGCAGTGTTGCGTCTCCAGCTTGCCGCCGATGACGACGTTCGTGCCCGGCGTGCACAGGTTGCCAGTGGGCTGCTTGTCCGCCCGGTCGGCGCCGAGCAGCTGCATCTCCAGGCTGACGGGAAATTCCTGGTTGCGGCTCATGCTCCAGGGCGATTGGGCGAGCAGCATCGCGCCGCTATTGCTTCCCTGCCAGGCCTCGGTGCCCGGCAGAGTCTTGCCGAAGAAGCGGTACTGGAAGCGCAGGCGGAACGGGCCGACCGGCCGCTTGTACGCCAAGTGCCCAAAGCGTTTGTCGAAGCGCTTCCAGCCCGCATAGTCGACCCGAATCGCGCCGTTGCGGACTTTGAAGCTGTTGCCCCAATTCACGCCGGCGCGGGCGCCGGTGACCTTGGGCGTCCAGCCCTTCAGCGTCTTGCCGTCGAAGATGCGCTGCCAACCTGCCGCGTCCACACCGGCTGGCATGGCCACGGCAAGCGTGGCGGTAATCATCAACATTTTCATCGGCAACCTCCTGCCGCTTCAGCCTAAGCGGCAGCGGAAAAGAGTTCCAGTTGCTCGGTCTTCGGGCGAAGCATGGTGTGGAGATCGGCGCGGTCGGTGAGCAATGTCGGCCGCCAGTCGGCGGTGACAATGAACGGCCGCACCTTGGCAATGGACACGGTAAGCCGCCCGACATCGTCGAGCCGGAGCTTGCGCAGGCGGCGCGAGGACAGAATGCGGCTGACAGCCTTCGTCCCGAGACCGGGAATGCGGAGCAGTTGCTCCTTCGATGCGCGGTTCACATCGACGGGGAATTGCTCGCGAAACTTCAGTGCCCAAGCAAGCTTGGGATCAATGTCGAGCGGCAGCATGCCATTGTCTTCCGCGGCTGCACCCACCTCCGTTGGCGTGAAGCCGTAGAAGCGCATCAGCCAGTCGGATTGGTAAAGCCGATGCTCGCGCATCAGTGGCGGCCGTTTCAGCGGCAAAACGGCGCTGGCGTCCGGAATAGGACTGAATGCGGAGTAATAGACGCGCCGAAGGTCGAAGCGGCCATACAGCTGGCTTGCGCGATTGACGATGTCACGGTCGTTGGCGCTGTCCGCACCGACGATCATCTGGGTCGACTGACCCGCAGGGGCAAATCGCGGTGCCGAACGAAAGCGCTTGGACGCATCTTTCGCGTCAACAATTGCACCTTTCATGCTGCCCATCGCACCTTCGATCTGCCGCTCGCTCTTCTCCGGAGCCAGGCGCGTCAATCCTTCAGCAGTTGGCAATTCGACGTTGATCGAGACCCGGTCCGCGTGAAGCCCTGCCTGACGCACCAGTTCCGGATCGGCATCGGGGATGGTCTTCAGGTGAATGTAGCCACGGAAGTCATGATCCTCGCGCAGGCTGCGCGCGACCTCCACCAGTTGCTCCATCGTGTAGTTGGATGAGCGGATGATCCCGGATGAGAGAAATAGCCCCTCAATATAGTTGCGCTTGTAGAAGGCGAGCGTGAGCTTCACGACCTCTTCCGCCGTGAAGCGCGCGCGGCGCACGTTCGAGCTCTTGCGGTTGATGCAGTAATGGCAGTCGAAGATGCAGCTATTGGTCAGCAGGATCTTTAGAAGGCTGATGCAACGCCCGTCAGGAGCGTAAGCGTGGCAAATGCCCATGCCTTCGCTCGATCCGACACCCTTGCCGCCGCGGCTGTCCCGATTGGACGTGCCGGATGACGCGCATGACGCATCATATTTCGCCGCATCCGCAAGGATTGCCAACTTGGCCTGGGTGTCGAGCTGCGCCACCTGTTCACAATATGTTCTTACGTTGGTAGAGTCCAGCCAAGGTGCTGAAAACAGACGCTAACCCCCGACCTTATCCCGTACCTTGTCGGTGATACTGTCGACCGGCGGGTGGTGAATTCGCCGGTACCGCGCCTCGACAATGCTGAAGGCCCCGAACAAGGCCAAACCCCCGGCAACCGCGTAGAGCGCGGGTCCGTCGAGAAAGTCGAGCGCCTGCTCCAACCCGGCAGCTTCCCGCGAGTCGTGGTTCAACGCGGCGTGCCCGATGCGCCATCCGGCAATAAGGAAGATGACACCGCGTGCGGCATATCCGAGCCGTCCAAGCCACCTGACGACGGGGGAGATGGCATCGCTGTCCAGCGGCTTCATGAACGAGCATTTCACCGTCTTGTGTAGCTGGTTGAGCCCGGCAACGATCAGGACTGCAGCGGCAAGGCCAAGGACCCAGGCGCCACCCGGGAAATCGAGGACGTGATCCGCCTGCTGCTGCGGGGTCATCGCATCGGCATGGCCGGCGACGAGCACGCGAACCGCCTTGTACGCCATGAAAAGGTAGATGATCCCGACCACGCCAGCGGCGGCACGCTTCCGCAGGCTCTTGCCGTCGCTTCCAGGGTTCTCGAGACCGAGCGCGGCATCGGCAAAACGCCACAAGCTATAAGCGGCCAACCCTGCGGCAATGACCACCAGTAACATTCGTCCGGAGCCATTGCCGACATATTCCAGCGCCCCGGTGAGGTCCTCCGTCCGGCCGGTGCGGATCACGAGCCAGGCGATCAGGATGTAGAGCAAGCCGCGCGCCAGGAAGCCGACGCGTGTCAGGTTCTGGAACTTGCTTTCGCGAGCGAGATCATCAGGAAGCCCGGCCGCCGCGAGCGCTTTCATCGGTAACACCTATGCAAGATCGACCGACGCATACGGGAAACTCCAAGGGCCCGAAGCTAGAAGCTTCGAACCCGTAACGAAGTTCCCTTAAGCTTAGCGGCGAGTAGGTGCCGTATCCGCCTCGTCAGCTTCCTCGCGCGCGGCGTCGTTGTTCTGAATGTCTCTCAGCAGACAGCCGGTATGGCCACCTGGGCCGACTTCCGAGCAGCTGCCGGTGCCGGTCGCGCCGACGGTCCGAAGCGCCTGCTGCTGGCCAACCCAGCCCTGCGTCTGTTGCCGATCGCCGGTAGGACGATAAGCTTCCGGAATCCGGTAACGTTCAGTGGCTGGCCGGCGCCGGCAGACGATGACCTCGCCTTCCGGGCGGGGGCAGGGATCGTCGCCATAGACGATGATTTCGCCGCGGCTGTTGGTCTGCGCCGTGGCCGGCGCCTGAATAGCTGCCGCGTCCGCCAGAACAATGGCCGCAAGCGCCAGGGGAGTGGTGATCTTCAACATGGCCTAGCCATCCTTTCAATCGCTACAAGGGGCGAGCCGCCCATCGAGTTCCTCAAATGCGCTTTGACAGCTCGATGGCCGCCCGGCATCCGGCACGGATCACCGCAGTGAGCAGCGGGTAGCCTGCGGCATTCGTCGCGCCTGCTTCGCGCGCGGTGTCGCGGTGCTCAAGCTCCTCGGCCTGGAAGTCGGCAATGTCGCCGGCAAGCTCCGGATCATTCTCGCCCAGCTCGCGAAGCTGGCTCGCATAATGTTTGTCGATCTCGGTTTCGACCGCATCGGTGCAGGCCATTGCCGCTTCCGGTGACATCAGCGCCGTCGCAGCGCCGAGCGCGAAGCCTGCGACATTCCACACAGGCTGAAGCAGGGTGGGCCGAACGCGCCGCTCCGACAGCAGCGCGTCGAAGCGCTTTAGGTGACGTTCTTCCTGTGCCGCCATCCGCGCGATCAGCTTGGACGCCGGCATGTTGCGGCGAAGAACGGCGAGCTGCCCGGCGTAGATGCGGGTGGCGCCATATTCACCCGCCTGGTTGACGCGAAGCATGGAGCCGCTGTCAGGTCGCCTGTCGCCCGGCTTCCACCCGTTCATGAACGCCGCTCGCGGCGAAGGAGGAATGCGACGCTTGCCGCACCGGCTAGCGAGATGATCGCATTCCATCCCGCCATGGAGATGCCGAGAAAGGACCATTGCACCTGATCGCAGCGGACCACCGGCGCTTCGAGGATCGACTTCAGCAGATCGGCTGCTGTCGCACCCGAGGCCGTCGAGGTGCAGGTCGTCAGGCCTTCGAAGATCTTCAGTTCCACGCCCGTGTGATACACGCCGATGGCCCCCGACACGGCAATGGCTGCGGCCGCGAGCCCCGTAAGCAGACGCGACCGGCCAGTGGTGGCTGAAGCCGTGAACGCAACAGCCGCAAGACCGAGCGCCGCGAAGTGGGCATAGCGCTGCCACCAGCACATTTCGCACGGGAACAGACCGCCGAACTTCTCCGACCCAAAGGCGGCTGCAAGCAGGGCGCCGGGGATCAGCAGTGCCAGCAGGCGAGCGGCGCCCGTCCGCACGGAAAAGCCGCGGCCGTCACTCACCGCAAGGGCCGCACCGCTTGCCAAATCAGGACCTCTTCTTGGCGCTCGTCACGGCGGCCGTCGCCTGCCTGGCCGGCGCCAGGCGCTTCAGCGTCTTGAGCGCATAGTCGAGCTGGAAATCCTTGACGCCTTGCTTCTCCAGCTCCGCCGCGCTCGCGGTGAAACGCGGGTCGGTCTTGTCGTCGTGCTGCAGCAATTTGTCGTCGGCATTGGCCTGGCTGATCAGGTGGCGGCGAAGGTCCGCTTCCCGGACCGTCGGGCGGTCCTTGTAATCCGGATCGGACAGCTGCGGCACGGCGATATCGGGTTCGATCCCACCGGCCTGCACCGATCGGCCGGACGGGGTGTAGTAGCGCGCCGTGGTCAGCCGAAGCGCGCTGCTCGGGCCGGTCTGAACCACGGTCTGGACCGATCCCTTGCCGAAACTCTTCTCGCCCATGATGAGCGCCCGTCGGTGGTCCTGCAGGGCACCGGCGACGATCTCGGACGCGGACGCGCTGCCCGCGTCGACAAGGACGATGACCGGCAGCCCATGCGCCATGTCGCCGGGGGTCGCATAATAACGCTCGATGTCGGTCTTCTCCCGGCCGCGCTGAGAGACGATCTCGCCCTGGTTGAGGAAGGCATCGCTGACCTCGACCGCCTGGTCGAGCAGGCCGCCGGGGTTGGAGCGAAGGTCGATGACGTAGCCGAGCGGCTTGCCACCCGTCGCCTTGTCCACCGCCACCAGCGCCGCCTTGGTCGCGTCCGCGACATTGCCGGAGAAGGTGTTGATGTTGATGATCCCGATGCCGTCTTTCACTTCCCACTTCACGGGGCGAAGCTCGATCCGCTCCCGCACGAGTGAGAATTCGAGCGGCTTGTCGCGGCCCGGACGGACGATCGTCAGCTTAATTGCGCTGCCGGGTGCACCGCGCATCTTCTCGACCGCCTGGTCCAGAGTGAGGCCGTAGACGAGCTCGCTATTGATATGGGTGATGAAGTCGCCGGCCTTGATCCCGGCGCGCCATGCAGGCGTGTCCTCGCTCGGCGCAATCACCTTCACTGCGCCGTCCTCGGTCGACACGGTGATGCCCAGCCCGCCGTAATTGCCGTCCGTCGTCGTACGAAGCGTATCGAAGTCGGATGCCTCGACATAGCTGGAGTGCGGGTCGAGCGCCGCGAGCATGCCGTCGATGGCGCCCTTGATCAGCGTATGATCGTCGACCTTCTCGACATAGTTCGCCTTCACCCGCTCGTAGACGCTCATGAACGTCTCGAGCTCCTGGTAATTGGCGGAGTCCGCTGCGGCGAACGCGCTGGTCGCCACCGGCACCAGGGCCAGTGCGCCGACGAGGGCGAGAGGAGGAAGCAGTTTGCGGGTTCGGGTCATATTCACGCGTCCTGTGTCGAACAGTTCATTTAGCCGTTCGACGGCCTCTTTGACAGGGGCGCAGATGAACCTGCGATGAGAGCGGGGGAGAGGCGCCTTCCATTACTGGACAGCTCGACGTCGATAGCCCCGAGCGCGCGGCCAATGGGTGCTCCAAGCGCCACGCGCTCGCCTCCGCGAAGGCGCGTGGCGACATTCACCACCAGGGTCAGCCAGCCCCCGCCATGATCGATGATCAGCACGCCGTCGTAGCTTCGGAACGGACCTGCGAACTTCACGACTCCGGCGGCCGGCGCAGCGAGCGGCGTGCCGCGGCGGGTACCGAGCATCAACCCTCGCGAGCGCACGCCGCTATCGCTGACCGACCCGAGCCCGGCGAGCACCGGCGCTTCGGCCGGCAGCGCGTAACTGAAAGGTGCACCATGCGGTGTGCCTTGGCTTGGTCCCTTCGGCGGTGAAGGTTCCTTGGCCAGCGCGGCGGCAAGGGACACTGCGGCGGACGATGCCGCACCGCCACTGCTGAGCACGTCGACCGACTCAGACGCGGCTATGGCCGAGTCCCCGGCCTGCAGCGCCTGCTGCTCGCTGGCCGAGGCGGCGCTTAGAGCCTTGGCTTCAAGCTGAGCGAATTCCTGGCGTTTGGCAGCAAGGTGGGCGACGCCCTCGCGCAGTTGCGAGCGCGCCCGGGCTGCCGCTTGGCGGAACCGAGCGCTTGCCGACAGCTCGGTCCGGAGCGCTTCCGTGCGTCTGGTGATGAACGGTGTGGTCGAATCAAGCAGGATCCGAAGTTCTACCAGCTCCTCGGTCGCGCGTTGGCGATCGGCCATCACCAGGATCGGGGGCCGCTCCGTCATCTGGACAAGGCCGCCGAGAAGCGCTGCTACCGGCTGCTGGCGCTCAGCGAGGTTCGCGCGCAGGGCGGCTTGGCGGGCAGCGATCAGCCGAAGTTCGGCATCTGCGGCCGTGATCCGAGCCTCGGCCGCGGCAATGGCTTGAGCAGCGGCAAGCTGCTGGGCTTGCAGTCGGCCGGCTTGAGTTCGCGCCGTCTCGGCTGCAGTGGTGAGCTTCTGAACGTCGCGGTCTGCGGCCGCAGCCTCGGCCCGAGCGACGGCAAGCGCCTGATCGAGGGTGGGGGCAGTGGACTGAGTTTGTGCGCTGGCCGTCGCGAGGGTGAGGGATGGTGCCAGAATGAGCAGGAGGCGCCGACGCATGGCGCTATCCATCCCGGTGATAGGGGTGATTGGCAAGGATCGATGTGGCGCGAAACAATTGTTCGGCAAGCATGGCGCGAGCCAGCAGATGAGGCCACGTCGCCGGACCGAACGAAACGAGGAGATCGGCCTCGCCGCGCGCGCTATCCCCATGCCCGTCCGCGGCGCCGATGGTGAATCGGGCCTCCCGCTTCCCGTCGTCGCGCCAGCGTTCGAGTTTGCTGGCCAGCTGTGTGGAGGACAGTGCCTCTCCGCGCTCGTCAAGCAGGACGGAAATGCTGTTGGATTGCAGTGGCGGTGGAGAGCCGCCAGTGTCGGGTAATTCGGTGACCTTGGTCGGCCAGGCGATTCGCTTCAGATAACGGCCGACAAGCTCCGCTTCCGGCGAGCGGCCGATCTTGCCGCGCGCCACGATGTGCAGCAGCAAAAGGCGCTCAGGCTCCGGCGCGCTGCGCCGGCCGCTCCGCCTCGTCGCCGAACGCCCACATACGCTCGAGATTATAGAAACTGCGCACTTCGGGGCGGAAGAGATGCACGATCACATCTTCGGCATCGATCAGCACCCAGTCGGCAGCGGGTAGCCCTTCGATCCGTGGGGTGCGGCCAACCCGTTCTTTCACCTTGTCGGCAAGCTTCATCGCCATTGACGCAACCTGCCTCGTCGAGCGGCCGGATGCGATCACCATATGGTCGGCGATATTGGACTTGCCGGCAAGCGGAATGGAGATGACTTCAACGGCCTGATCGTCGTCCAGCGACTCCAGGACTAGGCGGTGCAGCTCCTCCACTTCAATGGGGGGCTTGGCGGGCGATGCGGTGTCAGTCGGGTCGGGCAAGTGGTCTCCTAAGGCAAGAAGGCTCAAGGCAGCCGATCGGTTCCGTAGGCGGACGAGTCGGTCACCAGGTGCCAGTCGGGATGAAGCGCGCGAATGCGGGTGGCGGAGGTCGGGTCGGGCGGCAGGCGAAGCAGCAGAATCGCCGGTGCACTCCACTTCGTCCAGTCGCTCGCCTGACGTGCGGGGCGGACGAACCGCCGCAGCCATCCCATCGCGCGTGCCGCATGGGCAAGGCGATCATAACCCGGCCGCGGAAACACCGCAATCGGAACCGCCGCCGCAAGGGCGCGCCATCCCTTCCAGCGGTGGAACTGTGGCAAGATGTCCGCACCCATCAGCCAGATGAAGCGATGCGACGGGTAGCGCTGACGAAGTGCGGTGACGGTGTCGACCGTGAAGCGAGTCCCGACCTTCCGCTCAAAGTCGCTGACCCGGATCCGGCTGCGTCGGGCCATCCGCTCGGCGGAGGCGAACCGCGCCGCATAGGGCGCCTGGTCGCGCTGATCCTTGAGCGGGTTGCCCGGCGAAACCAGCCACCAGACCTCATCCAGTTGCAGCGCCCTCATCGCCCACAGGCTGAGGCGCCGATGGCCGGAGTGCGCCGGATTGAAGGAGCCGCCGAGAAGTCCGATGCGCTTCATTGCTTGCAGGGCGCTAGCATGGGGAGGCAGCCCTGACTAATGTGGCACCATGGGGGAAATGGAAGCAATCGGCGATCTTGCCACCGGCGGCGTGCTGGCGCGTGCGGCCGAGCCATCGGCGGGCGAAGCAAACGACGGTCACACGCATGAGCGCAATTGCCTGAATTGCGGCTGTGCGCTGGTCGGCGACTTTTGCCATTGCTGCGGCCAGCAGGCCCATGTTCATCGGACGATCGGCGCCTTCTTCCATGACCTGGCCCACGGTGTCTTCCACTTCGAAGGGAAGATCTGGCGGACGCTGCCGATGCTTGTCTGGCACCCCGGACGTCTAACCCGCCGCTACATCGATGGGCAGCGCGCAAGTTTCGTGTCGCCGATCGCGCTATTTCTGTTCTCCGTCTTCCTGATGTTCGCCGTCGTGAACGCGACCGGCAATGCCAATCCCGAGCTGAACGTGGAGCGGGACTTGGGCAAGGCCGAGCGGAACTCGAAGGTGACGATTAAGGAGCTGATGCAGGAGAAAGAGGCCAACAAGGGCAAGGCATCGGAAGTCGCCAGGATCGAGAAGAAGATCCAGTCGGAGCAAGAGGATCTGAAGGTGATCCAAGGTCTTCGGAACCAAGGGATTGCCGAAGCGACGTTCGATCGCACTGCGGCGGCGGGGTTCAGCTCGTCGCTACCCTGGATCGAGGAGGCGTGGCAGAAGGGGAGGAAGAACCCGGAACTCCTGCTCTACAAGGTTAAGAGCGACAGCTATAAGTGGAGTTGGGCAATCATCCCGCTTTCCGTGCCGTTCCTGTGGCTATTGTTTCCCTTCAGCCGGCGCTTCCGAACCTACGACCATGTCGTGTTCGTCACTTATTCGCTTTGCTTCATGACCTTGCTGGTTGCCGCGGGCACGTTGCTGGCCGCTGTCGGAGCGGAAAATGCTGCCGGGCTGCTGATGCTGGTGCCGCCGATCCACATGTACCGGCAGCTTCGCGGCGCGTATGGGAGCAGCAGGATCGGTGCTGCTCTTCGAACCTTGGTTCTATCAGTGGCAGCCCTAATCGTGCTGGCGGTCTTCGTGACGTTGATGGTCGGCATGAGCGTGTCGCATTAGCGGCAAGGATATTTGCCGGCGAGAATGCGCGTCGTTGCTTCGGTCATGTCGATGCGGGCACGCTGGGCGGCAGGAATCGCGCTCAGCCGTTTCATGAACTCGTCGCTGGCCATGCTGTGCTTGGCGCCTTCCGGCGGACAAAAGCGCGGCTTGCGACCAGCAGCCACATCCGCCTTGCGCCGGGCGCTGACAGCGCGGCCGGCAGCCTGCCCCTCGTTCATCAGCGCATTGATTTCACCGCGTGAGAAAAGCGCCAGCGGTCCCTTCCGCATCAGTGCCGTTGCGCGCCGGTGAAACACGTCCGCGTTCATGGTTTGCGCGGCCGCTGGAGCGGCCATGACGATCAACGATGCTGTCAGCAATTTTCTCACGCGCCGCTCCCAAGCCGGAACGACGCAAAGAGGCTGCTGCGGGTTAACCCCGGTTGGATGCCTAGGCGCCGGCCGGCGCTGCGCCGCCGAGGCCTGCCTGCGGGCGCTTGGCCTTCGGGATCGATGAGCCCGCCGCAGGGATCGACGGCTTCGACGAACTGCCGCGGTCGACCGTGCCGCCCCGAGAATCGTCTTGATCTCGTCGCCGCTCAGCGTTTCATATTCGAGCAGCGCCTTGGCCAGCGTCTCGAGCTCCTCGCGATGCTCTTCGAGCAAATGCTTGGCGCGGTCGTACCCGGCCTCGACGATGCGGCGGATTTCCTTGTCGATCGCCTGGGCCGTCTCGTTCGACATCTGCCGCTGGCGGTTCATGGAATAGCCCAGGAAGACTTCCTCGTCGGCTTCTGCATATTGAAGCGGCCCAAGCTCGTCCGACATGCCCCAGCGGGTAACCATGTCGCGGGCGAGACCGGTGGCGTACTGGATGTCCGAAGAGGCACCCGACGACACCTTATCGTAGCCAAAGATCACTTCCTCGGCGACACGCCCGCCCATGGCGACGGCCAGGTTCGCGTACATCTTGTCACGATGGTAGCTGTAGCTGTCGCGCTCCGGCAGGCGCATCACCATGCCTAGCGCACGTCCGCGGGGAATGATGGTCGCCTTGTGGATCGGGTCGGATGCGGGCTCATGGAGCGCGACCACAGCGTGACCGGCCTCGTGATAGGCGGTCATCTTCTTCTCGTCCTCGGTCATCACCATGGACTTGCGCTCGGTGCCCATCAGCACCTTGTCCTTGGCTTCCTCGAACTCCTGCATCGCGACGAGCCGTTTGCCCTTGCGAGCGGCAAGCAGCGCCGCCTCGTTGACAAGGTTGGCAAGGTCGGCACCGGAAAAGCCTGGCGTGCCGCGCGCGATGACACGTGCGTCGACGTCCGGCGCCAGCGGCACTTTCTTCATGTGAACGCCCAGGATCTGCTCACGGCCCTCGATGTCGGGGCGGGGCACGACGACCTGGCGGTCGAAGCGGCCGGGGCGTAGCAGCGCCGGGTCGAGCACGTCGGGACGGTTGGTCGCGGCGATGATGATGATGCCCTCATTGGCCTCGAAACCATCCATTTCCACCAGCAGCTGGTTGAGAGTCTGCTCCCGCTCGTCGTTGCCATTGCCAAGGCCGGCACCGCGATGGCGGCCGACGGCGTCGATTTCATCGATGAAGAGGATGCAGGGCGCAGACTTCTTGGCCTGCTCGAACATGTCGCGGACACGGCTTGCACCCACACCGACGAACATCTCGACGAAGTCGGAACCGGAAATAGTGAAGAAGGGCACGCCTGCCTCACCCGCGATGGCGCGGGCAAGCAAGGTCTTGCCGGTACCGGGCGAGCCGACCAGCAGCGCGCCCTTGGGGATCTTGCCGCCCAGCCGCGCGAACTTGCCCGGATCCTTCAGATACTCGACGATCTCCTGAAGCTCTTCGCGAGCCTCATCGATGCCAGCGACGTCAGCGAAGGTCACACGGCCTTCCTTCTGCGTCAGCATGCGGGCTCGGCTCTTGCCGAAGCCCATCGCGCCCGAACCGGCATTCTTCTGCATCTGGCGCATGATGAAGAAGGACACGCCGATGATCAGGAGGATGGGGAAGGATTGATAAAGGAGCAGGAGCCAAAAGCTCGACTGCTCCTCCTGCTTGACCTGGACCGCGACGCCCTTACCGAGCAACTTGTCGGAAACGGTCGCGTCACGGGGCGCGACAGTGGTGAAGGTCTCACCGCTCCTGAGCTTGCCCGAAATCGTCGCGCTGCCGCTGGCGCCCGATGCCATCGTCACGGCATTCACATTGCCTTCGTCGACTTGCCGCATGAACTCCGAATAGTTCATCGGCTGGCCACCGGTTGCCCGCGGACTGTCGATCATTTGGACGAGGACCACGAGGCCGAACAGGATGGCCGCCCAGATCAGGAGCGTCTTCATCCAAGGGTTGGCTGGTTTTTTCTCGTTCATGGTTTCGTCCGCTGCCGGCGAAAGTGCCGCGACGCCAAGATAGGCGCGTGGCGCGGAATAACAACGATGGGATTACGGGTGTGTGAACCCGTCTGTCCGGACTTGCGACAGTTCAGGCGCAGCGCCGTTCGGCCGAGGAGCGGCGGAAGTGGTCGCGTCGCTCGCGGGAAACGGTCTCCGCCTCCGCTCCAACGCCATCGCGTGGACCGGCCGCAAGGCCAAGCCGCCGGCATACGTCCGCAGCCGGCATCGCTTTGCCGAACAGCCATCCTTGCGCATCGCTGCAGCCGAGGTGCCGGAGCCGCTCCATTGTCGCGTGTGTCTCGACCCCCTCGGCAGTGAGGGGAAGATGAAGCGCCTTAGCCAGGCCGGCGATGGTGCTGACGATCGCCTCGCTCTGATCGTTGCTGAGCAGGGTGCCCACGAAACTGCGGTCGATCTTGATCCGGTCGAAGGGTAGTGCCTGAAGCTGCGACAGTGAGGCGTAGCCGGTGCCGAAATCGTCGAGCGAGATGCTTATCCCGACATTCTTCAGGCTTTGAACGGTCGCAAGCGCGAGCTCTCGATCTTCCAGAATCGCGGTCTCGGTAATCTCAAGTTCCAGTCTTGCGGCGGGAAAGCCGGTCTCCGTCAGTAGCTTCAGGATGCGCTCCGACAGGTGGCGGTCGCGGAACTGGATCGGCGAGATATTGACCGCAATCTTGAGGTGCCCGGGCCAGTCGCGAGCCTGTTCAAGCGCCGAGCGCATGACGTTCATCGACAATGCGCCGATCAGCCCGCAGGCCTCGGCGATTTCGAGGAATCCTGCCGGCTCAAGAACGCCCCGCTTTTCCGAATGCCAGCGCGCCAGCACTTCGAAGCCGATCAGTTCCGAGCTCTGAAGGTCGATTTGCGGCTGAAAGTAGGGGAGGAACTCGCCCCTCTCGATCCCAGACCGGATCTCGTTTTCCAGCGCAGTGCGGCTCTGCAGCTGCGTCTCCATGGCGGTGTCGAACCGCGCATAGCAATTCCGGCCGGCGCGCTTCGCTGCATACATGGCGATGTCTGCCCGGCGCAGGGCATCCTCCGCGCTCATGCTTTTATCGAAGGTCACAATGCCGATAGAGGCTGAGACCTGCAGGATGTTCGCGCTGATCGTGAGCGGCTGAGCGATCTCACCCGTGATGAATTCGGCGACCAGATTGGCGTCCGCGTCACTGAGTTCCGAGGGCACCAGAACGGCGAATTCATCACCGCCGAGACGAGCGCAGCAGGAACCCTCGGGTGTGGTGGCGCGGAGGACATTGGCCACCATCCGGAGCAGCTCGTCACCGGCCATATGTCCGTGAAGGTCGTTGACCTTCTTGAAATAGTCGAGGTCGAGCAGGAGAAGGCTGTGGGTTCGCCCTAGCGACGAGGCCTTCACCAGTTCATCCATCAGCGCGCGGCGATTGGCGAGCCCGGTGGTGTGATCCGTATAGGCGGTGCGATGCGCCAGGGCCTGCGCCTCTTGTTGCGCGTTAAGGGCCTTCTTCAGATCCTTGGAGCGGCTGTAGCCGAACAGGATGATGGCGACGTTGAGCAACAGTGCGATGGAAAGCGTCGACGATTGCGACGATGACCATGCTGCCGGCAGCACGTCGCCCGCTACCGCGACGAACATGGCCGTTGCGACCAGGGTTGCGCAGGTGGTGATTGCCTGGCTGCTCGCCAATCCAACAGTTCCGGGGGTGTGGCGCCCACGCAAGCGGCTCATCACTATTGTTGCCAGCTGCACCCGCCCCTCCATTTAGGTCCGTTATGGAGAATTTACCGGCGGTCCATTAAGTCGCAGAGAATGAAGAAGGTTAACAGTTCGGACGTCACGTCCGCTGTTTGCGCGGCGGCGCCGGTTCAAATCGCCAGATGCGGCCACCGCTGCAAAGCACGCCGCGCAGCGTCGCCGTCCCTCCTTCTTCAAGCGAGGACATCATGCGCGACAGTTCGGCTCCTCTAGGCTCCTGGCCGGTACCGAGGGTGCCCAGAATCTTAAGCAAGATTCGCCGTTGCACCTCCACCGGCTCGGATCGTGTGTAGTCGATACCGGTTGGCGACAAACGGACACTTTCATTCCACGCTCGGTCCGTTGCCCACTCGATTGCCTCATCCGCCGCCGCAAGGTGCGCGGCGCTTCGACCAAGGTGCTCTGCCGACAGCCAGGCAAGCTCAGCAAGAGCGTGTCGAACTCGAGGCCGCTCATATTGGGCATCCACGTTCGATAAGTCCTGCCGGGGCGTGATCCCCGCGTCCGAGCAGATCGCCTCGAGTTCGCTTTTTCGCCAAGTCAGCAGCGGTCGGATCAGCGGGACGGACCGGCGGCCCGGAAGCGGGGCAACCTCGCGCATTCCTGCAAGGCCTCGGACACCCGCACCACGCGCCAGGCGCATCAACAGCGTTTCCGCCTGATCGTCGGCGTGATGGGCCACCAGTATGGCCGACAGGCTGCGGCGGGCAGCCCAATTGCCAAGAAGACGATAGCGCTCGTCACGCGCCTGCTCCTGAACGGCCGAGGCCGGGCGCTGCGCCCATTCAGCCTCAAGCACGACGTGCGGGATGCCCAACTCCCCGCAACGCTCCCCGACCCACGAGGCTTCGTGGCTGCTTTCTTCCCTCAAACGGTGATCAACCGTGGCGGCTTCGACCGGTCGACCGCTCGCTGCGGCCAACAGCAGGAGCGCCATGCTGTCGGAACCGCCGGATACGGCGATGCCAAGGGCCCGATCCTCAGGCAGCAGCAATCGAAGGCGTTCCCGGAAGCGCTCAAGGCGTGCGCCTTCGGGAAGGCGCCCCTTCACTGGTGCCTAGGAAGAGCGCCTTGCGTCAGCGGCACTGCGCCTGCGCCTTAGCGTCGGGCAGCAGCTTCTGGAGGTCGGCCCGAATCTTGCCGCCGTAAATCGACTCAAGCTCGGCATAAGCGTTGCAGGCCTGGGTCGGCTGGTTGAGCTTCATCAGCGCTTGCCCGAGATAATAAAGGCTGTCCGGTGCACGCTCACCCTTCGGGTTGGACCGGTAGTTGTCGAGCAGGGTGGTCGCTGCATCGCGCGGCTGGCCGGAATCCAGAAGAGCACGGCCGATGAGGTTGTTGGCCCAGCTGGTCCGACGATGATTGGGGTAGGTCGACTTGAACTGCCTTAAAGCAGCGATGGCCTGCGAATATTGTCCACCCTGCCACAAGCGGAAGCCGACGCTGTAGGCTTCTTCCCCGGGATCGTCCTGAGGAACGGCGGCCGTGTTCCCGGCCGAGGGTACGGGAACGGGCGTGCTAACCCTTGGTGTGCTGGCGCTGCCCGTGGGCTGAAGGTTCGTTGCGGGCTGGGCCGCCGTGCCCAACGCCGGCGGTGCGGCGCCAAGTTCCTGTACCCGGCGCTCCAGGCTCGTGACCCGGTCGGACTGTTCGGTACGGAGCTGACTGACTGCAGACTCGATCGACCGCAGGCGGTTACCATTCTCTTCCGAGAGGCGCTGGATGTCGCTCATCTGTCGTTCAAGCGCCGTGAGCCGGTCGCTAACGGTGGCGACCGACGACAGGGGTGCCGCGGGCTCATAGTCGAACCCGGCGGTGTCGACGGGCTGTCCACGCTGGAACACGCGGCCTTGAACCTGGCGCAACTGCTTTTCCAGCCGATCGATGCGCTGCTCAGGCGTTGGCTGCCGCTGGCCGGAAGCAGGGGCGGCGAGTGCGAAAGCGGCGACGAACAGTAAGGCGATCGGGCGCATCAACGGACCTTAAGCGAAGCAGAGTTGATCATGTGGGGCCTCGCACCTGACGCTTCGATGAATCAGTGGGGCTGCGGTTGCTCGGGCGAGGGCGCCGAAGCACCCGCCGACGGCGATTGCGGGGCGCGCATCAGGTCGGCCGCACGCAGGCTGACGTTGGAGGCGACCCGGCCTGCTGGACCGACGGGCGGCGCGACATTGTTACCAACGGTGATCCGAAGGGCCTCCGGCTTTCCGGCTTTCAGCAGCGGAGCTGTGGCAGTTGCGGGGACAGCGAAGGTCTGTCCCGGGCTCATCATCCCTTCGAACAGGGTGCGCCCCTGGTCCTTCACTTGAACCCAGGCCGGCTCAGTGGCCGAGACAACGACGGGGCCCTGTGCTGATGGGGCGGGCGCCTGTGGCTGGGTCGCGGTGGCAACCACAGGCTCAACAGCGTTGATCCCCGCGGGCTGATCGGCAGGCTGCTCCAGCGACCGGCGATTATACCAGCTGAGCCCCGCCACCAGAATGATCACCGCAACAATGGCCGCAAAGACGAGCCACTTCGGCATGGCGCGCGCCGGATCCGCGGCCTCGAACACCTCCGTGTCGGCAGTGGCCCCACGCGCGCCGCCCAGTTCTGCGCGCAGCTGGTCGCCGATGTCATTGCGATCAAGTCCGACGGCGGAGGCATAACTCTTGGCAAAACCGATTGTATAGGTGGGGGCCGGCAGCTTGTCCCACTCGGACGATTCCAGGCTCTCCAGGTGCCGACGTGGAATACGGGTCTGAGCAGCGACTTCCTCAAGGCTGAGTGAGCGCTCCTCGCGGGCGGCACGCAGCCTTTCGCCTGCTGTGGCGACCACCGCTTCATCCGTGTCGTCCATCGCTCGCCCTTCTTAACCTCTAACTTGTGTCTTTCAGGCAGCCGACAGGGCTGTCAACCGCTAGCCGACGACGACTGCATTCCGCTTCGCCCAATCGCTGAGCGTCTTACGCATGTCTCGCGGCGGGTGATCGAGCAAATGATCCATCCGTGCGCTGATTGCGGCATGGTTTAGCGAGCGCACCATTGCCTTGACGGGCCCAACAGCGGCGGGCGTGATCGACAGTCCCTGAACGCCGATCCCGACCAAAGCCATGGCCTCCAGAGGTCGTCCACCCATTTCGCCGCAGACCCGCACCGGTACATTTGCGGCCGACGCCGCCCGCACGACACGGCGGATGAAACGGAGGATGGCTGGGCTCAGCCAGTCGTAGCGCTCCGCCAGCCGCGGATCGGCCCGGTCGGCCGCGAAGAGGAATTGAGTCAGGTCGTTGGTGCCGATCGACAGGAAATCGAGCCGCGGCAGGAGCACGTCGAGCATCTCGGCCAGTGCCGGTACCTCCAGCATCGCGCCAAATTCGATCCTGCACGGCAACGGGCGCTTGCTCGCCTCGGCCCAGGCGACCTGCTCCTCGACCAGCCGCCGGGCATCCTCATATTCCCAAGGCTCCGACACCATTGGGAACATGATTCGCAGCGGTCGGCCGGCGCTTGCTTCCAGAAGTGCACGGGTCTGCGCCTTCATCAGCGTCGTCCGGTCGAGCGACAGACGAAGGGCGCGCCAGCCCATTGCCGGATTTTCCGCCTCGTCGGCCTTGTCCCGCATGTAAGGAAGCGCCTTGTCGCCGCCGATGTCCACGGTTCGAAACGTCACCGGTTTGTCGCCGGCGGCTTCCAAGACGCGGGCGTAGAGTTTCTGCTGCCGGTCACGTCCCGGCAGCGAGGCGGAAACGAGGAACTGGAATTCGGTCCGGAACAGGCCGATGCCGTCGGCACCGGTGGCTTCGATGAGGTTGGCGTCTTCCGCCAGCCCGGCATTGACCATGATGCTGACATCCGCCCCGTCGAGTGTTCGGCCCGGCAAGTCGCGGATCGCCGCATATTCGGCGCGCCGCTTCTGGCTAACCGCCATCCGGTGCTCGAAGGTAGAGACCAGCGAGCGATTGGGACGGATGATGATGCTGCCATTGTCGCCGTCGACGAGGATGGTCTCGCCTTCGTTGACGCTGTGGCGGATGTCGCTCAGGCGGCCGACGACCGGAACGCCCATGGCACGAGCGACGATGGTCATGTGGGCGGTCAGCGATCCTTCTTCGAGCAGCACGGCCTTTAAACGGCGCCGGTCATATTCGAGCAATTCCGCCGGCCCCAGGTTGCGGGCGATCAGCACCGTGTCGCCGGTCAGCCCGATGTCGGCCGCGGTTCCCATCCGCCCGGCGACGATGCGCAGAAGCCGGTTGGACAGATCCTCAAGGTCGTGCATCCGCTCCTGAAGCAGGGGATCGTCGATCTCCTGCATCCGGGCGCGGGTCCGCTGCTGGACACGCTCGATCGCGGCTTCGGCGGTCAGGCCGCTGTCGATCGCCTCGTTGATCCGCCGCGACCAGCCCTCGTCGTAGGCGAACATCCGGTAAGTGGCGAGGATCTCCTGATGCTCGCCGCTGGGCCCGAACTCGGCCTCTCGGGTCATGGCATCGATCTGCTCGCGCATCTTCCGGAAGGCGGAATAAACGCGGTCGCGCTCGGCCTCGGTGTCGTCGGCAACCGTATGTTCCACGACCACGCGTGGCTGGTGGAACACCGCCGTTCCCTTCGCCATGCCGGTCACCAGCCGCAGCCCGGCGAGCCGCAAGGCGCCCGTGCCGGCCTGGCCGCGCCGCGATCCGTCGACGAGCCGCGCCCCGGCGATCATCTCCGCAAGCACCATGGCCACAGTCTGCAATGCTTCGATTTCCACGTCTTCGTAGCGGCGTGGCTCGGCATGTTGGACGGCCAACACCCCGATGGCGCTCTCAGACCGGAGGATCGGAACGCCGGCGAAGCTGTGAAAGCGCTCTTCCCCAGTTTCCGGTCGATAAGCGAAGGCCGGATGATCGGCCGCCTCAGCGAGGTTGAGGATCCTTCCTTCGCCGGCAATGCTGCCAGTCAAACCTTCGCCCAGCTTCAGCCGAGTGACATGCACCGCTTCCTTGCGCAGGCCGTGGGTTGCGTAGAGTTCGAGCGAGCTGTCGCGAAGAAGGTAGATGGAGCAGACTTCGCTCCGCATCTTGTCGGCAATGAGATCGACGACCTGGTCGAGCTTCGACTGCGTGCTGCCGCGGCTCGCCATGATGTCATGCAGGCCCGTCAGGATTTCGCGTGAAGCAGCGGCGGCGGTCAGCGGCATGGCGGACGGCTACCAGATTGCTCCGTGGGCTGTCACGCTGAACTCTTCACAGCGGAGCGGGTAGCTTACTATGCTCGGCTTTCGAGCGCCGCCGCAGCCTGCTCCATCAGCTCGTCAAGGATTTCGGCGACCGGCTGCTCCTTGGTCACCATGCCAACCGATTGCCCGGCCATGACGGAGCCGCTCTCGACGTCGCCGTCGATCACGGCGCGCCGGAGCGCACCCGCCCAGTAATGCTCGATCTGGAGCTGCGCCTCGGCCATTTCCACTGTGCCGGTGTCGAGCAGGCCCGCAACCTCCCGCTGCTTGGCCGCGAAATTCTCCATTTCGCGGTTCTTCAGCGCGCGGACCGGGATCACGGGCAGGCGCGGATCGATCTGCACGGACGGTATGGCATCGCGGGCCGAGGCGCGGATGAATGCCTTCTTGAAGTTGGCATGGGCGATGCTCTCGGTGGCGCAAACGAAGCGGGTACCGAGCTGAACGCCAACCGCGCCCATCTCCAGGTAAGCGGCGATCGCCTCGCCGCGCCCGATGCCCCCGGCGACGAAGACGGGGATGTCGTTGCACACGGACGGCAGGATCTCCTGTGCCAGAACCGACGTGGAGACAGGGCCGATGTGGCCGCCTGCTTCCATGCCCTCGATCACCAGCGCGTCTGCGCCCGAGCGCATCAATTTCTTAGCCAAGGCCAGCGCGGGAGCGAAGGCGATCAGCTTGGCGCCATTGCCTTTGATGCGGTCGATCGCTCCACCCGGGGGAAGGCCACCGGCAAGCACAACGTGGCCGACACCATGTTTGCCGCAGACATCGATCAAATCGCTTAGTTGCGGGTGCATGGTGATGAGGTTGACGCCGAACGGCTTGGCGGTACGCGCCTTGGTTTCGGCAATCTCCGTGTCGAGCAGCTCGGGAGTCATCGCACCGCAGGCGATCACGCCGAAACCGCCGGCGTTGGAGATGGCGGAGACGAGGTTGCGCTCCGACACCCAGCTCATGGCGCCGCCGAGCACCGCGACCTCACAGCCGAGGAAATCGGTGCCGCGCTGCATCAGTTCCTCGAGGCGGGCATGCCCGATCGAGGCATGCATCGGACGCGTATCGGCGATCAGGCCCTCACCGCTCACGCAGCGGCTCCGGCGGCTTTTTCATCGGGGCGCGAGTCCAGCCCGAAGGCGGTGTGAAGCACCCGCACCGCCGTTTCCATCTGGTCCTCGGTCATCAGGGCGCTTACCTTGATCTCGCTGGCCGACACCGCGATCAGGTTGATGCGCGCTTCGGCAAGCGCCTTGAACATGGTTGCGGCCAGCGCGGGGTTGGAACGGATGCCGACGCCGACGATGCTGACCTTGGCGACGTTCGGATCGAACAGCATTTCGTCGTAGCCGATATCTGCCTTGCGCGTCTCGATCACCGCCATTGCCTGGTGGAGCGAGGCGGTGGGCACGGTAAAGGTGATGTCGCTCTCCGCGCCCTCCCGGCTGGCGGCCTGGACAATCATGTCGATGGCGATACCTGCCTCCGCCAAGGGGCCGAGCACGGCGCCGACGACGCCGGCGCGATCGGCGAGGCGCGTGAGGGTGATCTTGGCTTCGTTCCGGTCGGTAGCGATCCCGGCGATCGTATTGCGTTCCATGTCCGCTCCCAATTCGGCGACGACTTCGGTGCCCGGCAGGTCTTCGAATGCCGATAGCACGCGCAACGGCAGGTTTTCGCGCATCGCGAGCCCGACCGAGCGTGTCTGCAGCACCTTGGCGCCGACGCCTGCAAGCTCCAGCATTTCTTCGAAGGTGATGAAGTCCAGCTTGCGTGCCCGCGGCACAATGCGCGGGTCGGTGGTGTAGACTCCGTCCACGTCCGTGTAGATGTCGCAGCGGTCAGCCCCAACACCGGCGGCAATGCCGACTGCGGAGGTGTCGGAACCGCCGCGGCCCAAGGTGGTGACCCGCCCGTCCTCGCTGACGCCTTGAAAGCCGGGGATGACCGCCACGGTGCCGCCATGAAGCGCCTCGTCGAGCAACTCGCGTTCGATCGCTTCGATGCGGCTGTTGCCGTGGGCACCGACCGAGCGCACCAACTGCCATCCCATGAAGCTACGCGCTTTCAAACCCATGCCCTGAAGGGTCATCGCAAGCAGGCCCGCCGTCACCTGCTCGCCGCTGGCAACGACGACGTCATATTCCTTGGGGTCGGACAAAGCGGAGGCTTCGCGGCAAAGCTGCACCAGCCGGTCGGTCTCGCCGGCCATGGCGGAGACGACCACCAGCACCTCGTTGCCGGCCTCGCGTTCCCGCTTCACGCGGCTCGCGACGTTGCGGATCCGCTCGATGCCCGCCATCGACGTGCCGCCGAACTTCATCACGATGCGGGCCATGGCGGAGGTCTTCGTATCCTGTAGCTGCGAGTGCGGCGCCCTGTTAGAAAGCATAAATGGCAAGCACAAGCGCTACGGGATCCACGATCGTCGCCGGTGAGGCCCGGCATTTCGGGGCCATGGCCCAGGACTGGTGGGACCCGAACGGCAGCTCAGCCATGCTCCACAAGCTCAACCCGGTGCGGCTGTCCTATATTCGTGACCAGGTGGATCAGCATTGGTCGTTGGACGAGTGCGCGAGGCGACCGCTGGAGGGTAAGACGGCGCTGGATGTCGGTTGCGGGGCCGGACTGCTGTGCGAGCCGCTGGCGCGGATGGGGGCCGAGGTCACCGGAGTCGATGCGGCGCCAGAGCTGATCGCTGCCGCGCAGGCGCATGCAGCGGGGCAGGGGCTGGAGATCACCTATCGGGTCGCCGACGTTGCTGACCTGGAAGGTCGGTTCGACCTGGTTACTTCGCTTGAGGTGGTCGAGCATGTCGTGGACCCGGGTGCGTTCATCAAGGCACTGGCGGCGCGGCTCGCGCCGGGCGGCCTGATGATCCTGTCCACGCCAAACCAGACCGCCTGGTCGAGGCTGCTGACCATCACGCTGGCGGAAGGGTTCGGACGGATACCGCGCGGCACGCACGACTTCGACAAGTTCATTGCGCCGGATCGCATGAAGGTCTTGCTTGCGGATGCGGGGCTACGGTGCGTCGACGTTGAGGGGATTGCCGTGTCACCGACCCGTGGGTTGCATATCAGCGAGGATTTGTCGCTAAACTATCTGGTGGCGGCGGTTCACGCCTAAGGTCATCCCCGTGGCGGGGAGGGCGACCCATGCGCAGCATGGCGGAGGGGCCGTCACGCAAGTGAATCGCGTGACGTCGGTCGGGTTCGGCTGCGCCGACCCGCCGGCCGGCATTCGCCATCACTCGACCAAGCTCGTCTTTGCTTTGCAAAGCCTCGCTTGCTCTCGGCGGCTGCTGCTAAAAGTCCACCTTGTCGTAGTGCTGCGGAGGAACGATGACTTCCATTCGCTCCCCAAGGAGCGGCCGGAAACCGGGCCGCGACTTCATGACCGAGTACCAGTCCTTGGTCTGCTTGTGCCCGCGCCAGTCTAGCCCGCCGAGGTAATCCACCACCGACAAATGTGCTGCCGCTGTGAAGTCCGCCAGGCTCAGCCCAGCGCCCGCCATCCAACGGCGATGATCGAGCAGATAATCGAGATAATCCAGATGCCCGTTGGCGATCCGCATCGCCTCGCGGAGCATCTTCGTGTCGGGCGCCGCACGGTCGACGATCCGCTTGCGCATCCGCTCATTCATGATCGGCTCGACCACTTCGCGAAATAACTTCTCGTCGAACCATTCGACCAGTCGGCGGATTTCTGCCCGGTGCGCCGCATCGCCGTGGATCATCGGCATCTTGTCGACCGTCTCTTCGAAGAACTCGATGATCGGCTGGCTTCCGATCAGGCTCGTGCCTGTCTCAGTGTCGACCATGACCGGCGTCTCACACGCAGGGTTGAGGTCGATGAACTCGTCGCGCCGTGCCCAGGGATATTCGCGCACCAGTTCATGGGCCACGCCCTTTTCGGCGAGCACAAGCCGGACCTTGCGGGAGAAGGGGCACAGCGGAAATTGGAACAGCTGCCACATGGCAGCCGCTTTAACGGTGTTAACGAATTGGTCTAGGCGCTGCGGCTCAGCGCTTGGGATAAGTTGGGGATGGAAGGTTCGCGGTTGCCTTCTCCACCTCTGCCGCCGCTTTCTGCAAGCCTTCCACTATCGCCGGCAGCGCCGTGGACATCGCTTTCATGCCCGCCTTCATCGTCTCGCCGCTGTTCGCCAGATCCGCCTTCAGCTTGCGGTCGAAGTTCGGATCCCTGCGACGGCCGAGGTCACGGACAGTGGTGCGCTGATCGGCGCGGGTCGCCGGCCGGCCCTCGATAGCTGCCTGGAGCGGGCCCACGGGCATGTTCAGCAACGCGTCACCAAGTGCCGGCAGCACTCGCGTCAGCTGATCGGTGATCGCTGGATCGTTGAGCGCGCGCTGGATCTCGGTGGCGTCGGGCACCGCCGGCTGGGCAGCGGCTGGAGCAGCAGCGACTCCAAGGAGTGCAAAAGCGAACAGGCTACGCATGATGGACCCTTGCCAATCAACAGCTTAGCAGAAGCTGAATGCCAGATGTATCAGCGCATTCCCAGCCAGATCAGCGCCGCGGCTCCGGCAATGATCCGATACCAGGCGAATGGGCCGAAACCGAAGCGGGTGACGATCGCCATGAAGGCTTTGACCACCACGACGGCGACGATGAAGGACACGAACGCACCGAGACCGATGTAGCCGATCTGGTCGGAGGTGATCTGGTCCCGGTGCTTGAACAATTGCAGGGTCGTAGCGCCGGCGAGGGTCGGAACCGCAAGGAAGAAGCTGAACTCCGCCGCCGTGCGACGGTCGACGCCGAAGCTCATCGCACCAAGGATGGTGGCGCCCGAGCGGCTGACGCCTGGGATCATGGCGAGGCACTGCACCAGACCGACCGCCACCGATTGCTTCAGCGACACGTTGGCAACCCCGCCGACATGCACCGGCTTGGCGAACCGCTCGACGATCAGGATGGCGATGCCGCCGATGATCAGCGCCCAGGCGACCACCACTGCGTTTTCCAGCAGAAGGTCGATATAGTCGCCAAGGGCGAGCCCAAGCACCACGGCCGGGAAAAAGGCGACCAGCACGTTACGGGTGAAAACCAGTGCCCCCGCTTCGACGCTGAACAAGCCGGTGATGACCGTCCAGAAGGTTCGCCAGTAAAGGACCACGATCGCCAGGATCGCGCCCGGCTGAATGGCGACGTTGAACAACTCCCAGTCGCCCGCCTTGAAGCCCAGCAACTCGGTAGCCAGGATCAAGTGGCCGGTGGACGACACCGGCAGATATTCGGTTACCCCCTCGACGATGCCGAGAATGATGACCAGCAGCAGGATCGGCACGGTTCTAGTTCGTCGCCGTCAGGTTGATCCGCCGCCCGGCAAAGCGGCCGCCGCGGTGGAAACGGCCAAGCCATTCGTGTCCGACCGCGCCTAGCGGCGTCGGCTTGATCCCAAACGCCTCCAGCCGTTTAGCATCTTGGGCGGCGACATTGTCCTGCTGGAGCATCGTCCATTGATCCTTGGTCAGCGGCGCACCCGGCAGCCAGCCGAACTTGGCGAGCATGGAGGCGGCGAAGCTCGGGACTTCAACGACATCGGGCGTCTGTCCCGTGAGTTCCAGGATCGTTTGGTGAAGATCGCGCATGCTCATTACCTCGGGTCCGCCGATCTCAAACGTCTGACCGCCAAAGGTCAGTGGCTCCAGTGTCGCACGGGCGATCGCCTGACCGAGATCGCGAACGTAAACGGGCTGGAACTTGGTTTGCGCGGCGACGATCGGCAGAAAGGGTAGCTGAGCCATGCCCGCAAATCGGTTGGTCAGCTGATCTTCGGGGCCGAATACCAGGCTCGGACGGATGATCGTCGCTTGCGGAAAGGCAGCGCGGACCGCCTCCTCGCCCCGGCCCTTGCTGCTGCCATAGGAAGATTGCGACGCCGCGTCGGCATTGATCGCGGACACGTGGACCAAGGCATTGGCGCCCTCCCTCGCGGTCGCCTCCGCGACGAACCTTGCGCCGTCCACGTGGACGGCCTCGAACCGGCCCTTGAGCACGCCGGGAAGGTTCACCACGGCGGTGGCGCCATGAACGGCGGCTTCAACGGAGCGCTCGTTCGTGATGTCGGCGCGAACATAACCGACCTGCCCAACCTGTCCGAGCGGCTGGATATGATGGGCCGTGCGGGGATCGCGCGACGCAACACGGACGCGGACGCCCGCCTTCAGCAGATATTCGCATACGTAGCGGCCGATGAAGCCGCCGCCGCCGAAAACGGTGACGAGCTGTTCCGCGGGTTCGAGACGTTCCATGGCCGCGTGCCCTAGCGGCTCCAAAGCGCCATTGACAAGGCGCCGCTTGCACCCCTATCCGCGCCGCCTGCCAACAAGACGACCCTGTGCCCAGGTGGCGGAATTGGTAGACGCACCAGCTTCAGGTGCTGGCGCTCGCAAGGGCGTGGAGGTTCGAGTCCTCTCCTGGGCACCAACCGTGAAATCCGCACTGAAAAGGTTGGGAAATCGTCCTCCAGACGGTCTCCCGAGCGTCAATGCTACGGTTCTCTGCTACGGCATGGTGCCCATAATTCGTCCGGAAAGTCCCTGAAATCTGCGGGATACCGTTCCTCGAGCTGCTACGGGACTATGCTACGGGAATTGCCCCGGCACGTGTTCGTTCGAAATGGCCGTTTCTACTTCCGGAAGACTCTTCCCGCCGACGTTCAGCGGCTGACCAGTAGAACCGAAGTTTGGCGATCCCTGCGCACCGACAGCCCAGAAATAGCGCTGCGCCGCCTGCCATTCATCGTGGCTCAGGTGGAGGCCGATATAGAGATGGCGCGCTATCAAGCCGGCCTAACCGTCGATGACGCGCTCTTAAGACCGTTTTCAGACGATTCGGGCCGTCGTGTCAGAAATTCGCAGGGATTGGACGTCGTGCCCGTCACATCTGATGCTCAGCGGCCTACCTCTACTTTGACGCTCGGTGCTGCCTACCAGCGCTACCTTGATGACCCCACCCACTCGTGGACGCAATCGACCCGGCAGGCATATGAGACCACGCGCGCCGTGGTCATCGCGGCCATCGGCGACGACAAGCCGATTGCGGCTCTCTCTCGTCTGGACGTGCGGGAACTACTGGAGGTGCTTCGGTTCCTTCCACGGAACTCGTCGAAGCATTTCCCGCGTCTAGCTCTTCGCGAAGCTGCCAAGCGCGCTGGTGCGGATGACACGATCACGCGGATCAGCACGGCCAATGCCAACGCCTACCTAGGCAACTTCTCGTCGTTCCTAAATTGGGCAGTGGGCGAGGAGATCATTCACCGCAATCCTGCTCGCGGGCTTCGTCTTCGTGACGAGGTGGCACGTCGGGACAAGAGACATCCGTTCTCACCGACGCAGTTGAAGCTGATCTTCCATGCCCCGCTCTATACCGGCTGCGCCGATGGAGAGCGGGGCTGGGATTCTCAAGGAACGCAGCGTCCAAGAAATGCTAGGTTCTGGGTGCCCCTGATCGCTCTTCACACCGGGATGCGTCTGAATGAAATCTGCCAACTTGATGTCACTGACATTCGTGTCATCGAGGAGATCGCCTGCATTTGTATTACCCGAACTTCGCTGGTGGGGAGCACCGACAAGAAGTTGAAGACCAACGTTAGCGAACGTATCGTGCCGCTCCATCGGAGGCTGATTGACCTCGGATTAGTCCGTTATGCGGAAGGGCTTCTAAGGGAGGGGCAGACGAAGCTCTTTCATGACGTTGATAGAGGATCGAAAGGCGTTCGTGCTGTCGCCTTCTCGAAGTGGTTCACGCGATTTCTACGACGGTCCGGAGCTAGCCAAGAGCGGACGAGCTTCCACTCTTTCCGCCACAACTTCCGTGATGAGCTTCGAATTGGTCGTGTGGAACACGAACTTGCCATGTCGTTAGGGGGCTGGGTCGGCGGGAAGTCGCTAGCGAGCGCCGTGTCAGAAAGTTACGGCTACGGGCATCGTGTTGCAGCACTCCATGACGCGATCAGCCAACTACACTTCTTCGACATCGATCTCTCGCACCTTGCGCGATAGATCGGTAGCAGCTCGAGGAACGGTATCCCGCAGATTTCAGGGACTTTCCGGACGAATTATGGGCACCATGCCGTAGCAGAGAACCGTAGCATTGACGCTCGGGAGACCGTCTGGAGGACGATTTCCCAACCTTTTCAGTGCGGATTTCACGGTTGGTGCCCAGGAGAGGACTAAGCGAAGCAGTATGGTTCGAGTCCTCCATCTCGGTCGATTTTTCTCCCATGTTTTCAGTGCTGGCAGGTTCGAGTCCCAGGAGAGGACTCACATCTCCCTGCCCGGGGTCGTGGTCGGTGGGATTATCATTTTGGTCGATCATCTGGGCATCGTCTGGATGGTTCTTCGACTCGTCAACCGCTTTTGGTCTGAGGCTCTTTTTGCGGCCCGCAGAGCGCGCCAGGACGGTTGAGGGATCATCTCCTGCGCCAACCTCGTGAACACGCTCACAGAGCAGCGGAGCGGGCCTGAGGTTGATGCAGATGATGGTTGACCGTCGCCTCAATAACGGTGGTCGATATCCACGCGATATTGCGCAGCTAGTTCCTCAGCGCGGACGATTGCGGTGTCGTAATCAGGGAACTCTTCGTCATCGACAACATCGATGTCGCCATCATCCTCGTCACCATCGCGCACCCAAGATGTCACTGACCAGCCCTTGCGGAACATCGCATCAGGATAGCCATCGAGATCATCGCCGAACTCGTCGCTGAACTCCCCTCCGCTCGGATTGCCACAGTCGCCGTCCACGGGATTTCCATCCTCATCGGCAACCTGCCTCTGCGCTTTCAGGCGACTAATCGGTGGGCCACATCGAGCATTTCAGATAGATAACATTCTCGCAACTCAAGCCAGTCGGGGCTGCTCCTCAGATCCTTCGCTGCTTGTCGCAAGGCAGCGCGGGAGGAGGGCAGACCTTGCCAGCGAGCCCCCGAGAAGATCACCTCGCCTGCTAGAATGAAGCCTCTCCGTTTCAGAGTTCTTTCCGCTCCTTGCCACAGATGGTTATCTGCCCACCTCTTCGCCTGGGGCGGCACTTCTAATTGCATTGCCCTGCGAATGTCGGGCCAGAATGCGATTCCGAAGAGTTTGAACGAGCGCGACTGGCGGATGGCTGCAAGCAAGGTCTCTTCCGTTGCTCGCCAGACAACCGGCCTTAGCGGTGTGAGGATGCGATCCGGCGCGATCCGTGCCCGTTGATGGCCTGCGTCTTGGACCCACTCGCGCAGGACAAACGCGGTTTCGCTCGGGTCTAGGAATTTGGGGCTAGGTGCATAAACTAGGACCCGCCCTGATGTGACACTAAAGGGATCTATTCGTAGGTGGGGCACCCCCAGCGCCCGGCGAAGGTCCGTGACTTTCACCACCTTAGGTTCGCCCTCGAGCATTCGTATGATGACGCGTCTGAGATGCTGTGGAAGTCCCTGTTCAGTCTGATCCGCAGCCAACTGTTGCAGGGCTATTTTGATTGCTACGTCAGAGGTGCTTATCAATGTTGCACGACTAGAGCGCCTTAGAAATTTTTCTAATTCGGGGAGATCAGCCTCGATGTTCTGTGAATCAGTCAGGCGCGAGGTCCACCTTTTGCAGGGGTTTTTAACCCAGCCTTCAACGGTGGATATCTCAGAGAGAAGTCCAAAATCCGGAATTGCGACTTCGGTGGGTAAAATGCGCGCGTCCGAACCGCGCCCGACGACGCAAACTTCAGCTCTGTTGCAGCAGAGGAACCATATCAGTTCGAGGTTGTGATCTGTGACGGGCAAGCCCGCACGTCTTAGAAGACTAGTCGCGAGCACAGAGCTTCCAGTCTGCGCAACATTGATCAAGCTCGCATCGATCTTATGGAGCTGGCGGAGCCGCGGCATCTGCGACCCGAACAGAAAGATCCAAGGACTTAGTAGGTGCCAACCTTTAGCTTTGTAAGCATGCTCCACCCGCCAGCTGTGCCGGAACATCGTGCAATCCGCTTGCCACATCTCGCTATTCCACAGGCTAGACAGCACAGAGTGAGCTGCGAGATGAGGATCATGCTGAACCAAATCGATAAGCCGGAGGTCTGCTGCCTTCTGAAAGAACAATGCACACAGATTCTCAATGACACCTTCGTCCGCACACGCGAGTTCCAGCGAGCGTATGGAAGCTCGACTACCAAGAGGGGCCGAGGCGACCTCATCCAGTAAAGGATGAGGATAGATGCTCGCTAGGTCCCGTGCAGCTGCCCGGAAGCACTGTAACAGGGCCGGCAGGGTCCCATCGCCGCGGGCAATCTCCAGTGCCACCAAAGCGTTGAAGTTCTCGCAGGTCTCATAATGAACTCCGAGCGGCTGAACAGGAGATAATAAGGCCATTCTAGAGCGCCGCGGCCAGAAACTATGCTGCTTAAGCTATGCCGCCTTCTCCTAGAACCTCGGACAGAACGTCCGCGTTATCCAAGTCATTCAAGCTGATTGGTCCCTTCGTAGGATCGAAGCCCGACAGGCGAACTTCTTCGATCACCTGCTGCATCATGTTGACGACCTTCCTAGGAGTGATCTCCACAAGTTGCGATACAATGGCATCGACTGCTTGGGGTTCGAACGGGAAGGCTCCCTTCGGCCCTGACGGATCAACGCGTGAGTTGTCCATTATTGCATTGATGAAGATCGACGCATCTGTCTTGTCCAGAAGATGAAGCTCAACTCGTTTTTGAATTCTGCTGAGAATGTAGTCTTCAAAGATGGTCGTGAACTCTGCAACTTCCGCAGAGAGGGCGATCACAACACAAAAACTATTTGGGCAAGAATCGTATATGTGTCGCAGGTTGTCATTGACCAATCGAGCTTCTTTGGTGGTAGTCCTAAGAAGGTCGTCCAATTCGTCGATGAATAGATAAGCGGCCTTCTTAAATCTATTCTTATGCTGACCAATGATGATTTCATGCACGAACAGATTCACCAAACGGGTGAACGTTACGACAGCTTGGTAGTCGCTTAATGAGCTCGGAGAGACTAGTTTCCGAATCTTTTCTTCGCTGTCGCCGCAGCTCAGGATTTCCCTCGCAAAGTTGGAGAGATCAACAGAGCCGATTAGTTTTTCGACGATGCTCTCATCGCGAACGTCGTGAGAAACCTTGTTTTCAATACGGTATTGATTGATGCAGCCGCCGAGGAAAGTTCGATAGGCCTGAATGTCTGCAATCAAGCGGGACTTTGCTACGATGTCGTCTTGGAACGCACCCGCAAAAGTAAGCTGCCCCTTTGCCTTCTTGAGCGTTGGAACGAAGTAACACACCGCGTCAAAATCATCTTCCTCACGGTTAAGGACGTAGTTCTGCGCCCAGAGCAAAGCGTGAGACTTACCAGTGCCGTAGCCACCATAAAGCATAACGAAGTTGGCGTTGCCTACTTGGTCGGCTCGCGTGCGGGTTAAAAACTTGAGTAGTTGCTGCTGCTGCTTTTCATAGCCAACCCAAATGTTGATCCGCGGGTCAGAAGCGTGGGTTGGGTTAGAGCGAAAGGGATTCCCGGTCAGGTTGCAGGCGCTATAAAACGCTTCAGGTGACAGCATCAGCTTATCCTTAGTTTTTGCCGTGAGGCATTGATTTTCAATTGCATGAGATCCTTCGAAGCCAGGGCTAGATAGGCTACGTAAGACTCCACATTGTCCCGCTCGCGACCGGGGAGGTTGTAGCATAGCTCCTCGTTGCCGGTGTCTCGATTGCAGTAAAACCCTTCCTGCGTGAGATTTGCCGAACCCAAGACGATAAGATCATCGGCCTTTTGCCCGTAGCCAAAACGAGAAGGATCAACTGCGAACACATACAATTTGCTGTGAAGGCGGTGATGGAACAGGAGGTCGATACCACGCCCTTCTAAATCGGCGAAAAAGCCATGGTCACTAAGCGGCGGCGGCTTGGTCACCAGAGTAATCTTGGTGCCATCCTCGATCCAATCGTCAAGGAGGCGACCCAGTTTACCCATACGGACCAAAAGTGAGTTCGTGAGGAAAGGGCTTACGAGGATTATTTCCTTATGCGGAATAAGCCTCCTGCCGTGAATGATCTGCCACAAGGCTGGCGTTCTTAGACTGCTGATAAGTCGCCCCGTCGATGAGTTAGTTTGCTCATTCGAAGTCGCCGGCCCCTCCACTTGGAAGGCAGCTGGCACATCAGCGGCAACTGATAGATCGTTAGGAGGAGCTAAGTTGTCTTCGATGGAGTGCGGACCAGCTCGATAGAGATAAACCTTTTCGCCCTTTTTTATGTAGATCACTCGGAATGCTGACCGGCCTTGGCTCACATACCGGATCCACGCATCCTCGATCCCATGGTATCGGTGGTCATTCACGTCAGGGCGGAATGACCCGTCACCTTCAAACAGTTTGAGAAAAACCCGCCTTGCGAAATTTGCGTCGGACTCGGACTGTAGATCAGCAATAAACGAAGGAAGAAAGCTACAGGTCATTTGGACCTCACAAGGATGCCGCCAATACTGTTGCGAGACGATCTAATCTCCAAGGGGGACTCAGCCCGCTGCTTTTCGGCATCAATCAGGCTCGGAAGGTCAGGCACGGGTCTCTTCGCAATTGCAAAAGCTGCCCCAACAGTGAGGTAAGCGATGGTTAGCGGCAGCTCGCGCCGAAGCATTGCTTTGGGACGATTGAGGGCGCGATAGAGCTCCACTTGAGCTCGCGAGACCTCCACAAACAATTGCCGATCAGTGTCGTCGAAAGAGTCGCAGAAGCTAGCGTTGACACCAATGAGGGCTGCTTTGGCGAGCTGCCAATAGTCAATTACCTTGTTCTCGAACTGGGTCGGGTTAATGCGGAATCGACTGATCTCATGAGAGAACGGCCACAGAACCACAGCTCCGCTGCTTAAAGTAAGGCCGATCTCTTCGAGATGGTTCAAGAGCTGGTTCGCAACCTCGGTGCGCCCTTGGTCTGAGTTAAAAAGCCCCAGCGAAACAGCCCAGTCACGACGGCGCGGTAGCACCTTGCGGAGATAATCATCGGACACCTCCACTGGGGAATACCTGCGCCGCGCATACTCTCTGTCCGTTTCGCGAGGGGCTGAGAACGCCGAGACTCACTTAGAGATTGCACTTTGCCAGCACCCCCAATGTTCGAAGTCTGCCTCTCAATACCGACGATGCGGCCCAGCTGTGACTGGATCTCTGGAGCCCTATATATCTTGAAGAGCACCTGCCGCTTGTAGGTGATGAGATCGGTTAGCCGAGTGACAAACTCGCCTTCGTCGAAATTCGAGCTGAGTGCATTTAAGAAAATCTCGCCGTCGTGCTCTACAATCAAAAGTAGTATCGCGGCCCTAAGAGCCACCTGGTCATCATCTAGCTGTCGTGCAATCGCGCAAAGGTCTAAACCGGACAAGACGTCCAGCTTAGTTTTCGATCTGTTGATCAGATTTAGAGCGGAGAAAAAGTCCCCGATATTATCGTTTCTGAGGTCCCATTTCTCGTGAACAAGAGACTGCCACATGCTCAGCGTAAGCTGGCCCTTCTCGATATAAATGTCGCACAGATCGGATATCCGCTCGAGAGTCTTCTCAAGCCCTACCGAGTAGCCGATCTTCCGCATGAAGATCTGATATTGCGCTGCGTCGCCTCCGATGATCATAACGCTAGATCGGGCTATACCCGCCGTGCGCGGAGACACGTGGCCGGATTTGCACCATGACAGCTCTGCTAGTGGAATGGTCACCAATGAAGCACTGGCCCGCGTCCAACACCCTGATCATGTCGCCAAAGTCGTTCAACGTCGTCCCAGACATCTTCATGCAGGTGATCGGCTTGGTCGGGATTCTGTTAGCCGCAGCGGAGATATCGGTCTGAAACGTAAGACGATGATTCAGGGTAAGATTCACTTGGCTTAAGATGCGGTCATCCACTGCAGATGGTTGTTGTGTAGCAAGGACAAGGGACAATCCAGCATCTCGACCTCGCTTCACGTATTCGACTAGCGCTGATCTTGCTGGAGATAGCTCGTCTTTGGGAGCAACGACATGGGCCTCATCGATTAGCAACCACACTCGGGTAGGCAGATCAGATCCGCCATCCTCATGGCCGAAGAAGTCGGCAACTTTCTTCTTGGTATGCCTCTCTCCCATGATTGTGAAAAGCTGCCGAGCTATTATGGCCGTGACCAGCGACTTATCTTGGTTGCGAAGGTCCCGGAGCATCAAGATGTTACAGAGGCCTGGCACCAGTAAGTCTCGAGCTGAGATGCCGTTGGAGGAAAAAAGGCCGGTCCGTTCGTAATCCTCAAGCTTGTAGAGGATTGCGTTCCGACTGCTGTCGGCAACCGCAGGCCAATTTGTGTCAGTCGCGATGTAAGACGTCATGTCCGTGATCGAGTATGCCTGGCCGTCAAGTGCCTCTATCGTCTTCGCTAGGATGTGCCCTTGGGGCCGTAAACCTCTTGGCCAAGCAATGCACACCACTCCGCATGAGTGACATCCTGCGGTCGAACTGTGAGCTCAATCTCATCGCCCAGAAATTTCGTGGTGCCAGGCGGAACGTAGAACCGCGTGTTCGCGAGGCCGGAGGCCTTAAGGTTCCACCTCGAAAGCTCTGCTAGTTGCTGTTCGTTCGCCGGGATGTTTTGGTTTGGAGGGAAACGCAGCGTCCAGAATTGGCTTTGTGTGTCGATGAGGATAGAGGTGATCGGGGTCACATCATTTTGAATAGCAGACGGGGCTTGAAGAGCAGATATCCCTTCGAGAATGACTCCCAAATCAAAGCTCTTCCCGCTGCCCCGTGTCCCTGTGATGTAAATCACGTGGGGAAAAGTAACGTCTAACCAAGCGTCGGCACCGAGATAACTTTTCCCCGCGGTAGATTCGAGGATCTTGCCGATATACGCTAGGTTGGAATACTCTCCTGGCTTTACAGTGCGTCCAAACACTACGTTATTGCCCTGCTGGACATATTGGACCTTCACCAACTGATCTTGCACGGCATACGGACTCTTTTCGAGAACCCGGGCAAAGTTCTCAGCCAGCTTGTTCGAGAAGCTCATCGTAGTAACTCCTGTAGCTGGTTAGGCGGGGCTCACCCCCTGTCCGCAGCTGAATAACCTGCGTGGGACGCAGAGCCTCTATAAAGTGGGCATGGTTCGCTGCCGCCACGAAAGCGATACGCCCGCCAGCCAACACGTTTTTACGAAGATTATGCGCCACTATCCTCGCGGTTATTGGATCTAAGTCAGCGCAAAACTCGTCAAGAAGCCAGACCTGCTCTTCTCGAAGAAGGAGGTCAGCGAGCATAGCTCGATACTGCTGACCGCGACTAAGAAGCTCAACCGGCTTCACAAGAACAAAGGCTTCCGAAAGCCCGACTTGGCTTAACGCGGCAAACGCCTTTTCAGGCGTATAACGTTCGGCAAAATAATCGAAGATTGGAACACGCTCGGGGAGGGATTTCAACCAACCGCAGGAGTAGTCGCGAGTGCCGTTTAAGCGCACCTGAAAGGTATCACTAGGTGCGGGCGACGGATCTAGCGCCCGAAGGAGAGCGCTCTTCCCAGAGCCGCTTGCGCCGACAAGTAGGATGATGTTGCCGGCTGAGGCTTTGACGGGTGTTGGGGGAACCACCACACTTTCTAAAACCTCGGCATCCAATCCAAATGCGTCCATAATTATTCGGACATTTCGCGTTTGCGGCAAACGGACAACGCTTTTCACAGCGACTGAAGCGATGTCCACACGAGCCTTCGCAACAGCGAACTTAGAACGACTCAAAGGCGTTTCCTGTCCTAAGTGCGACAGGTAAGCTTCTGCTGGTTTGTCGAGCCCACAGATGTAATAGGGTATTCTACTCCTCAGCACTCGTCGAAACGCGGCCCACTCTGCTGCCGACAGGAGAGCAATAGGATCCTCGTGCGAAAGCACGAACTCAAGCCGAAGAAGAGCCTCATCAAAGGTTTTTCGAGTTTCGTTGCAATAGCTTTGAAGAGCTACAACATACTTCTTCTGTAAGCTCATAATGCCTGAGCCAACATCGTAGCCTTTCCGCATGTAGGAGAGATCCTTCACGATGCGGTCGTAGTTTCCCTCAGTCCGGCCAGCGTATTTGAAACCGCATGAGGACACGAAATCGATGTAGTTCAGCATCTCTGCCGAAATTTCCATGAATAACGGGCGTCGGCCTCCGACCTGCCATCGAGTGGTCGAGTAGTCCTTAGCTGCTCCAATGAGCAGCCTAGCGAGGCCCAAGCCCCTGAGTTCAGGCTGAATAACGATGCGCCCAATTCGCGTTATGATGTTCACGAATTTCTTCATCGCGTGCTGATCCCATTGAGACCAGGACACTGGCCTTTCGGGATGGCTGAATGGACGATCAAACAACTCATGCCGCGGCTTGCACATCATCAAGGGCATTTGAAGCTCGATGTAGCCCGCTGCCTGCCACTGCCCGAGAAGACGAATGTAAAGCAAGACGACGGCCCTTCTTCCCCCAGAAGAAGATGCTTTAGGTCGCACTTCCGAAGAAAAAGCTTCCAGTTGATCGCCGACGCTTGCAAACGACTTATAATGAAACTGCTCGAGGTATCCTAGCGCCTCCAGATCCTCCGGACGGTTCACCTCCGTTAGCCGAAAGTCGAAAGGCAAGCTCCCAGACTTGGTGCTGCCACTTGTCTCAAAGTGGGGAGCTATACGTATGCGTTGACTTGGATCGTCAGCTGCGACGACGTAGATATTCTGCGGGTGCTCGGGATCAATGGATATGCGGTCGCCTTTACCTACGGACGCAAACCTCGGCACTGTCAAAAATACGCCGCGCCCCCCACCGTCAGTGACGGTAAGTTGCTTCCGATGCCCCTTGGGCACCGTGTTGCTAACATCGTATTCAACCATGAACCGGCACCTGCCGAGCGAGCCTCAGGCACACGCACCGCTCCGAGCTGCAGCGCGTGACCCCCATCTCCAGGAGATTAACGATCTGAAGCAGCGGCGCAAGGATGCTGGATTGAATATCCCCACCTTTGCAACATTGACGGACCGCGTTGCGCACTGAGTGCCTGACTTCACTTGCTATACGAATGAGCAGGGCGTCGCATTGTGGAGTTACATAGACGCAGTGGCTTCCAGCAGGACAGGATTTCAGCCTGAGATGCACGAGTTGGAAAGCCTATCCTTGGCGGAAGCTTGGGTCATCGCGTGCTGAAGGGTTACAGAGCGCGAGATCATGTTGTCGGGCTTGGCGGGCAATTTGAGCTGAAAACCGAAAAGCCACAAGAAGGAGCATCGATAGTATGGAATCCAGGGAAGCAGCCGACGTCACCGAAGGCGTCTGCCAACCACGCCAGTTACGCTACCCGATGAAAAACGTGTGAGATCGGGACAGTCTTCGAAGCACACTCCACTCCCCCAAGTGCAATGACGGCCTGTCCTCTGCTCTTACTCCCCATCGGGCAAGATATCTTACCGCAGCGAAGCGGAGGTTAGGTGCTACACATCCGTTGTCCTTGCCGAATAGGCCTTCTAGTCTCCACCCGTTGTGGTCGCGAACTAGGTGAACGACCGCGCGACCCTCGGCATGAATGAACTCTGCAAAGCTGCAATCGCTTTCCATTACTTGAGCCAGATAGCGACGTGCGCAGTTGCGGTAGCGCAGGGCTAATCTACGCAGTTCGGCACCGGTTTGCACAGGGAAGTAACAATCCGATGCAGGCACCGGATGTTCTGGAAGTTGTAACTTCTGTGCCCAGCGATCCCACAGGTCTGACAATTGGTCAGGTGAGTTCACCCGGCGAATTGCCTCGGCTAACGCTCTCCGATCTAACCCCTTACCGGAAAGCAGGTCCACGAGCTTGCAGACATCAGAAGCCATTCGCGGGCTTGCCATCAATCTTACAAATTTTGGGGTGCAGATATCGGCGGGCAGGCGCTGAGCAATTCGAAGCGTCAGCAGGTCAAGGCGGTCCATGTGCTTCACGAGGGAGGACAGGAAGTCGCCACGGCTAAGTAGTTCAACCAAGAGCCGATAGAACATGCGAGCATGTGGCTGCGAGCCGCTCCGGCCAAGTGCCCCTCGTAGGCCATCGGCCGCATCGCCGTATGCTGTCTCAAGGAGTTCGTCGTGAGTTGCGCCTTGAAGTAGTTTGCCAAGCTCAGCTGCAAGGCTCGGACAAGTTGGTAAAGGCTTCGTCGTTAGAAGAGCGGCTATCACTTGGCGGCGCTCATCACTGCCACGTAAAAATACCCCCGCTAGACCAGGACAGTGCTGGTCGAGAGCGACGATGTAGTTCAGGCACCACCCAGAAGCAGGCTTGATCTCTGGGTGCAGCGTCGTAGAAAATCGCATCTGCAAACGGGCTATCACGAATAGCCGCTTTGCCAACGGAAATTAGAGCCCAAGTCATCTAGCTCATACAGGCTGGTTAGAGTGCTATCTGGGCGCAAAAAGCTACATATCGTCGGAGCCGTTGGGCCTGCACCCACTAGTCTTAACCGCCGCTTCCAATTGCGGTCCACCTCCGGCCTCAAACCATTACCTTAAGCTCCGCACCTTTTCGTTCGACGTGCTTATGGCTGTTAATCCAGTGGAGCGTCGGCGGACCTCGATGTTGCCGTTCAAAGACATACCAGCAGCAATACATCTGAGAGGAGCGGAATTGGTCCGCGTGAGGGTCGCTGCCAATGAAATCGATGCCGCGATTCAGCACATGAACACGAGCGAGGGGGAAGTCAGAATCAGTCCAGATGTCTTCGTGTCGTCCTGCACCCGTCAGATAGTTCAGCGGGAGCAACATCGCGATCTTGTGGGTGGCGACCCGCTTAGCATGTGCGATGAATTCCCTATGAAGCCGGAAAGGCGGATTGGTGATTATTGTATGATAATGCTCGGTTATTTCGAAGAAGTCGCGGCGCTCATCACCCTCACAGTGCAGGTCGAAACAGGTGATGTTCATGAAGCCACGCTCCCGTAAGACGCGCTCGATCACGCGGGCGTGCCCAACCGTGGGTTCGAGAATAGGAACGTCGCGGTCGAAAGCTTCGTGGTCTAGCAGCAGCCGAACAACTGGAGCCGGTGACGGATAATAATCACCCACGCGCCTAACCCTATCGGCGACCCACCCGACGACAGCTATCCCGCGCTTACGTGAGCCATTCTTGACTGCCTTAGCCCGCGCTCCGGGAGCGACCACGCGAGCTAGTCGCTGCAAGCGATCTACAGTGCCTCGACCCGCTTCGATCTGGCGGACAGTGTTAACGGCGATCCCCGCGCGTTCCGCTGCTTCTCGGAGGGATAATGCTCTTTCGACGCGGGCTGAGCGAAGGCGCTGTCCAATACTGTCCCCGCCGCTGGGAAGACCGGAGATGGAAATTGGCACATGCTTCTCTACCGCGTGAAGGTTGCGGATGGTCCCGGCGTCGCGCTCGATTTCCGCAACGGCTTGACGGCTTAATCCGGCAAGCGCGCCAACTTCTGCCTGCGTCAACTTACGAGCCCTTCGCCCTGTTCGAATGGCCTGCCCGATGTTCACGCATTTTCCATAACGCTGGATGTTAGTGCTTTTGACACGGAAAGACTCTCACCAGAAGTATAAATATTAGCATGCGCTATAATGAATTCGGATCGGGAGGTTGGCGTCACTACTCGGGACAGGAGCGGCCCTGTGGTCTCACGCCGATCAGCGGCAGTCCCTTAGGCGCAGGTAGTCGCGAGGCACACGTCCAGTGGGGGTCAGTGACGACTGGGCGGCAGCGTGTCTGGGTCGGCTACTTCATGCAAGTGATCCAAGACGATGGGAATGAATGGCTGGTTGAACATCCTCATTCCACCCGCGCCGCTCTGACAATGATTGAGGCCGACCTCAACAAAGATGGGTGGAGCCTAGGCGTGATAGGGATTGACCCTGAGTGGCGAGAGAGCGGGCTGTCTGCCAATTCAGGATGGGGCTATCATCCAGACATTGGAAGGGCTGTCCACATGCTAGAGCCGATGTGCACGCTAAGTCGCGACTGCTGACGTGCAGGTTGCACCTCGCAACCTGCTCCCTGATCAAATATTTCTAATAACTCGAGAGAAAGTTTGGACTGGTTCTCCTTGAGAACCCGTCAGTTGAGCTAACCTCGACACATGCGCGGAGCGCCTTTGCAGGTTAGGTAATTACGAGTCTTCTATAAGTCTTGTTGATAGTAATTACCTAACCTGCATCACCCCTCCGCTGGCCTCGCCTCGTCCCTCGACGTCGCAGGTTGGTGAGAAAACAAAGTAGCGTCCCACTTATCCGCCAGTGGCTTGCTCGTCGTCATGCGCGAGTGCGCGAAGCAATTCCCACTTAAGGGATGCCCCTTACTCGTGGTGTTCTTGAACCCAGAAAAGCAAAACGGCCCGCTAGAGGTTGCTAAAATCATCAGTTCCAGTTGGTGGTCTTGGAGCTCAGTTTCCCTAGCGGCTAGGTAGCTGCCGTCGTTGTTATAGAGCAGCGTCTTGCCATCCTTGGTGTAAGGTAAGCCAAGCCGAAAGCCGTCCATCCCGCTGGCTAGCTCGATAAATTGAGCACGAAAGTCCTCCGAGAGCGCCTTAGGAAGCTTCATGCTCTTGCCCTTCGAGCGAGCCATGACGTCCTTTCCAGACCAAAGGTGGGCTTTTCCGTGCCACGATGAGCGATCCCAATCGATGTCATCTTTTGTGCAGGTCCAGACTTGAAGCTCGGCTTTGAAGCGATCACGGTAATGACCGATCTCGCCTCGCTTGGGGCGCTTCCCGCCAAACTCAATCCAATTATCAAATACGCTGCACTGGGCTGCGAGGATCGAGTTCACTGGTGGGAAATTCCGAGCACTGAGTTGGCGGCGCGGCACCATCTTGCTCGCAAAGTTTGGTGCGGCGCTCTTCAGCCGGTGTGCCAGAGCTTCTGCCATGGCATGATCGAAATCGATCTCGCTTATGGCTGCAACGATGGCGTCGAGCGTCATCATTCGAAATTTCCTCGGGAGCGCGGTGAACGTGGGCATCTCTTCTTGGTGGAGGTTGCACGCTTCTTCTCCGACTGGAGCTTCGGCGTCGCGACGGCCCAGCCCCTTTCTTCCGCGTAAGCGAGTTTCTCTTGCTCGCTTAGGGTCCGAACCTTCCCATGAAGGTGAGCCTGCGGGTTTCTGTGACCGTTTCTTACGCGTTCTGCGAGTTGTTGGGCTTGCTGCTTAAACTCTCGGGCTTCGCCACTCGTGATGAGCGGGCGGCGCGTGCGGCACTTAGCGGCATCCCAATCCAGTCTTTTGCTCATTGGTGCTCCTTTCGGGAGCGACCACATAGTCAGCGGTTTAATGCTTGAGAGCCACCAATCAGGTGGTATCCTGGCAGATCATCCAATTCTTGAACTTAACGAGTGGACCGTCGCTCGTCTCATTCGGGTAACCGCATCCGAGACGCTGGCTGAGACAGGTTTCGTGTCTCAAGCGGATAGTCCTGGACAAAAAAGACATCCGTGAGACCCTCGTCTTAGACTCATGCGAGACGAGGTGCAGAATGACTGACTATGAATTTCCTCTTGGGCGTTCTCAGATGGCGGCAGGCAAGCTGCACGCCCTGCTGAAGGACGTGGCTCCGGCGGCAATGCCGATTGGGTGGTATCATCGGTCGCCAAGCCGCCAAAAGGACGGCAAGTTCTTCATGACCATCTACACCGACCACCCAAATAACCTTATGCGTGCGAAACTCGCTTGGTCAGAGCCGGAAGTAGGCGAGTGAAGCCGGTAGGCAAGACCCTTGGCTACGGTCGCGTCAGCAGCGACCAGCAAGATGTCGCCAGCCAGAAGGCCAAGCTGGAAACGCTCGGCGCGGTCGTCGTCTTCACCGAGACCGGCAACGGTTCGACCCTACAGGGTCGGAATCAACTCGAAGCTGCCATCCTCTTGCTCGAACCGGGCGACATCCTGCTCGCACTCCATCCCGACCGTGTCGCCCGCGATACCGGCGACCTGCTGACCATCGCCAAGCGGGTCGTCGCCAAGGGTGCCATCCTGAAGCTCGACGACCCCAAAATCATTTTCGACGGGACCGATATCATGGCCGAGATGATGCTGACTCTGTTCGGGCTTATCGGGTCGGTCGAGAAGCACTTCATCAAGGCGCGCCAACGCCGAGGCATCGAAGCCGCTAAGGCCAAGGGCATCTACAAGGGCCGACCGGCGACGATCCAAGCCGACGATGTGCGTGAGCTTCGCCAGCAAGGATTTGGCGCAACAGAGATCGCCAAGCGGCTCAAGATTGGTCGTGCAAGCGTCTATCGAGTGCTTGCGGCTTAGAGTGGAGAGGGCAGGCGGTCTGCACATTGCCGAACCTGTGGCGCTCCGGGTGCAAGGGTGATACCATCGTTGATGCCGCTCGGTGAGAGCTAGGAGTGCCGTCATGGGTTGGTTTTCATCTGGTAAGAAAGACAGCAAGAGCACCAGCAAAGCGGAAGAGCGACACGTTGACCGGGAAGCCGACCGATTTGTTGCCGGGGCCTTCCTGAGCGAGAAAGAAAAGGGACGCGGCAAGTAGCCGAACCCCGGCGCGACAAAGCTATGGAGTGCTCGAGTGCCGCGTAATCCGAGGTGAGGCTTCGGAGTCTAAGACTGGCAAGGCGAGGGCGCCGGACTTACCGAGGGCTAAGTGACTGGCCTCGATCTATTGAAGTCAACAACTGCCTTCTCATGCCCGACCTTCGTTCGGTCGCAACCAGTCCTTGTCAGGCCGCGCCAGCAATCGCGCATTATTGTATGCCATGTCCAAGGTTAGGCATGTAGAAGCTCTGTAGAAACTGCCGTGATCCTCGACCACAAGCGCGAGGTCAGCCTTTGCAGGGTTCGTGATGCACAATGGAAGTAGAAGCTGCACTTTACCTCTATGGTATTGCGGAACGGCGGCTTTGTAGTTTCGACAAACCCGCTCCTTAGCATTGTCTATTGCTCCCTTCAGGAATGTCTGAAGCGTGTAATCATCCATCGAGTTAAAGGGCTCCGGGAACCGCGTCTTATTCTCCGACACAATGTGGTCGATGTTGACTCTTAATTCCTTGGACATGTTAAGAACGAGCTTAGAAGGATCATCGAAGTAGTGCGTGATGCCCGGCAATTCGGAAAAGTTCACGAGATCATAGCGCTTGCACCACTTGAGGAAGTGCCAAACCTGTTGGCCGTCATTCTGATTGCGATCAAACAACGCGAAGATCGCTTCTTGGTTTGGAGTAACAAGGCCCGTGTTGAAAACATAATATGCGCCATCGTCAGAAAGAATTACTTTGCCTTCTTCAGCAAGCCTCGCAAATGTATATTTTATGTAGCTTTTAAGAACCGCCATGGGTCGGCGGTCAGGAGCTTCTAGCGGCTCCCAGTCTTCCGGCTCGGCCATAATTGCCAGTTGCTTTAGTCGCTCATCCGGCGCGTGAATATAGGCGAACTCGTAAAGGTCGGTTGGGACTTCAAACACGCTTCACCTCAGGCACAAAGACCGATTTCATGGCAACGTGCGATCCCCGACGCAAGCGCCGGAGTGTCCGGACATCCCGCTGGGCAGCGGCAAATGAGGCTTCAATTCCGACACAGGAAAGGAAGCCGCATGGATGACTGATGCCGGTTAACGGTGGTGCACCCCAATCGTCCGTGAAGTGCGGAGGTGGGCGAGGTAAACTGCGGGCTCAACCTTAAGGAGCCCGGAATTTTCGATCTCGCCACCTTTCTTGCCATCATCGGCGCTGTTGCCGCTGCAATCAGCGCCGTCGCCGCCGTCATTCCCCTGCTCCGGACCAAGCTGCCCAAGCCGACGATCACCCCAACCTGCACGACGATCATCGGTGCTAATACGGACAGCGGCATCGATGACCTCCGCACCTTCAGTCCGGGCATGCGCCGCATGGGCTTCGACCGGTAGGCTGCGCTGATAAGTTCAAGTTCTAGTAGCGGGGTGCATTTCAATAATGCGCGGCCAAACCGCTGCACCCTAATCTCTGGTCATGGCATCACGCCATCGGAGAACACGACAGTGAACATTGCAGAACTTCCCCTCAACCTGCGCAAGGCAATGGCGATCATCCAGAACGCCGGCGACGAGAATGGCTGGATGAGCGAAGAGGAATACACACGGGCCCAGGCCGAGTTGCGCAAGCTCGGGGTCGTCACCACCATGGAAGATAGTCGGGACGAGGACGAACCCCCGGCTAGCGACGAAAACGGTCGGACCTTCTTCGAGGTGTCGATCCACCCCTTTGTCGAGCAGGTTGCCGATGAGGATGGAAATCCCGTGGACGGCGACTGTGGCAATCCGAGCGGAGGGGAGTTCAGCGACGAGTTCGGCGATGATCTCGATGGCTATCCTGATGCGATGTTCCGCAAGGGCTGGTCAGTGACATCTTGGGTGCGCGATGGTGACGAGGATGATGGCGACATCGATGTTGTCGATGACGAAGAGTTCCCTGATTACGACACCGCAATCGTCCGCGCTGAGGAACTAGCTGCGCAATATCGCGTGGATATCGACCACCGTTATTGAGGCGACGGTCAACCATCATCTGCATCAACCTCAGGCCCGCTCCGCTGCTCTGTGAGCGTGTTCACGAGGTTGGCGCAGGAGATGATCCCTCAACCGTCCTGGCGCGCTCTGCGGGCCGCAAAAAGAGCCTCAGACCAAAAGCGGTTGACGAGTCGAAGAACCATCCAGACGATGCCCAGATGATCGACCAAAATGATAATCCCACCGACCACGACCCCGGGCAGGGAGATGTGAGTCCTCTCCTGGCACCATCTCTTCCGCCGGGTGGAAGAGTTTAGTCGATCATCCGCTCAAGCGCCGATTGAACCTGGTCCCTGCGATAGGGTTTGGCGATGATTTCCGGATCGCTGCCACGCCATTCCAGGCCCTCGCGATCATAGCCGGTCGCAAAGACGAATGGGACGCCGCGCTGGTGCAGCCGATCGGCGACGGGGTAGCTGCGTTCAGAATTGATGTTTACGTCCAGGATCGCTGCATCGATCAATTCGGTGTCGGCAAGATCGCAGGCCTCATCCAGCCGCAACGCCGGGCCGATGATAACGCACCCGAGCTCGACCAGCATGTCCTCGATCGCAAAAGCGATAATCGCTTCGTCTTCGACGATCAGGACTCTTTTGCCAGCGAGTTTGCTCAATTCCCGCTCTCCGGCAGTGGGGCATCGACGATGCAGACTACCCCTTGGGGTTCGAAGTGGATCTTCACCGTGCCTCCAAGCTCCGCGGACAGTCCCCGCTCGATCATCCTGCTACCGAATCCCCGCCGCTCGGGCGCTTCGACGGGCGGTCCGCCACGCTCACGCCACTCAAACCGAAGACGGTTGGCGGCTGTAGACCAGGCGACCTCGACCGTGCCGCTGTCGTTGCTGAGCGCACCATATTTCAGTGCGTTGGTAGCAAGCTCGTGAATGGCCATGGCCAGGCTGACGGCCGTCTTGGGCGACAGGGTCAATTCCGGACCATCGAGATTGAGCCGGTTGAGATTGGAGGCGACTGCGAAGACCGTATCGCAGATGATCTGCCGGACCGGTGCGCTTTCCCACTTCTGTTGGGTCAGGACGCTGTGTGCCGCCCCCAGAGCGCCGATGCGGCCTTCAAAGGCCTTTCGCATCTCGTCTGGAGAACCTTCGCCGCGAAATGTTTGGTGCGCCACCGATTGAACGATCGCCAGCAGGTTCTTGGCGCGGTGGCTGAGCTCGTCGATCAGAAGGCGTTGGTGCTGCTCTGCCTTTTTGCGGTCGGTAATTTCGATGGCGGTGCCGAGCGCGCGAATGCAGCGCCCTTGTTCGTCGAAGAAGCCGCGCCCCTTCGCGGCGACCCAGCGAACGACCCCATCTTCCTTTCCGATGGTGCGATATTCAACGTCGTAAAGCGCGCGAAGCGCAGGATCGAGCGCGGTCTGGAATGCCGCCAAAGTGGTTTCACGATCATCGGGATGCAGGCCGTTGTAGAAGTCGGCCATGGACACGGGGACGTCGGGGTCGATCCCGAACATCTGCTTGAGCCGCGGCGGCCAATAAAGCGTGTCCTGAAGGAGATCGACGTCCCACAAGCCGATCTCGGCCGCATCGATCGCTAGCCGCAATTGCTCTTCGTGGAATGCAAGCCGCTCTTCCGCTTCCCGTCGTTCGTCGATGTCAAATACCGAGCCGATATATCCCAGGAAGGTGCCATCGGCGCCGACGCGGGCGGCAGCGGCGTCAATGACCCAACGGTAGCTGCCGTCCGCCCGTCGCAAGCGGAATTCGACCCGATAGTCCCGCTGCTCGGCATTCGCGCTGACGAACGCCTTTTCGGCAGTCGAAAGATCGTCGGGGTGAACGGCCTTCAACCAGCCGAACCCTTCGCCCTCACCCTCTTCCTGTCCGGTATATTCGTACCACCGCCGATTCAGGTAGTTGCAGAAGCCGGTCGGGTCAGTGACCCAGACCATCATCGGTGAATTGTCCGCCATGTTGCGGAACCGGCTTTCACTTTCGCGAAGGAAGGCCTCGGAACGGGTGCGTTCGATATAAGCCCATGACCGTTCGGTTGCTTCCGAGATCAAGGCGAGGTCGGCATCCGTCCAGTTCCGCGGGGCCGCCTGGTGAACGGCCATCAGCGCCGTCAGTTTGCCTGCCTTGATAAAGGGCATGCAAACAGTCGCCTTGAGGCCCAGGCTCAGTAGCCCTTCTCCTTCCTCCGGGCCCAGCTCCGTCAGAGTATCGCGCGTGATCAGGGGTCGGCCTGCGTGCAGTTCCGTCACCGCGCGGTCGCCGAAATCCACCAATTTGTACTTGCCGACGATGCTCTTGGAGCCGGGCGCTGCCCAGTCGCCGCGGATGGTGAAGCCGTCTTCATCCTCGTCCATGTCGGCATAGGCACAAACGGACGCATGCATATGCTGCCCAAGCATCCGGGCAGTTACCGCCATGATTTCGAACGGGTCCGCTAATGCGCGGGTCGCTTGACCGAGTTCGTCGAAAAAGCGCAGGCGGCTTTCCCGTTCCCGTAAGGCATGCTCCGCCGCGACCCGCTCCGTGGTCTCGACCACGATCGCCAATACGCCAGCAGGCTTGCCGCTTTCATCGATGACTGGCGAGTAATCGAGGTTCATCCAGACCTGTTCCGGCCGTCCATGCCGGTACAGGGTCAATTCCTGATCGCTGTACTGCAGGGTCCCGCCTGCGAGCCCGATCTTCATGACATTGTCGTTGAAGTCGGCGACCTCGGGCCAGCCCTCGCGCACCTTGGACCCGAGCAGTTCGGGGTGCCGCCCGCCAGCGAACATCGAATAAGCGTCGTTGTAGAGCATGATCCCATCTTCGCCCCACAGCATTACGATCGGCACTGGAGAGCGAAGCAGCAAAGAGGTGGCAGTCTTTAGGCTTTGCGGCCAACGTCGAGGATCGCCTAAACTGGTTGACCAGTCCCGCGCGGCGATCAATGCGCCGCATTCCCCGCCATCTTCAAGGAACTGCAGCCCGGCGGCTTCGATGTCACTATACTCGTTCATGGCCGCACAGGCTCCCGGGGCACGACAACCGTTTAGCGGCGAAAGTGGGTCCGTAAAGCATGAACGAAAGGCCGCACCGGTTACATATTTGTGCGTTCTTGAGCAGGTTCGATCATGATCCCATCTTCACCCTCATGATCGACATCCGCCCCTTCGCAAGTCTCGGCCATGCCAATCACGGCTGGCTCGACGCCCGCCACCATTTTTCATTTGCCAGTTACTATGACCCGGCTCGCATGGGCTGGGGCAGCATTCGCGTCTGGAACGACGACAAGATCGCCGGCAAGAGCGGTTTTCCGCCCCACCCGCACCGCGACATGGAAATCATCACCTACGTCCGAAAAGGTGCCATCACCCACAAGGATTCGATGGGCAATCAGGGACGCACCGCGGCCGGTGACGTTCAGGTCATGAGCGCCGGGACGGGCGTCACTCACGCCGAATATAATCTGGAGGACGAGGATACGACCTTGTTCCAGATTTGGATCCAGACCGATCGTCCCTCCGCCCCGCCGGCTTGGGGCGCGATGCCATTCCCCAAGGACGCGCGCCGCGGATCCTTTCAGCTGCTTGCAAGCGGTGATGGGAGCGACGGCACCCTGACCATCAATGCCGACGCGCGCATCCTTGGCGCGACGATCGCAAAAGGCAGCGCCATTTCGCTCGAGGCCAATGCTGAGCGCCACCTCTATCTCGTGCCAAGCGGCAAGGTGCGGGTGAACGGCGTCGAGGCAAACGCCCGCGACGGTGTGGCAATCACAGGCGAAGAACGCCTGACCATCGAAGCAGACGAAGACGCTGAACTGGTGCTCGTCGACGCCCGGTAACGCTGCCACGCTTGAACCTGCCGCCGCAACGCGCCATTGGCGCGGTGTGGCGGGCTTCGGGCCCACAGCTCAGCACAGGCAGGTGAATGAACAAGGGCTCCCGCTGGAGCATCAGCATGCTTTTAGCCGCCATCGTGGCCGCGCCCGCGCTTGCCCAGTCGACGGCACCTGCGGATCCTCCGCCCACCACGGTTGGTCCGCGTGAGCTTCGCAACTTTTCGCTGCCTGGAACCGCCCCTGCACCGCAGAACCAGCCGCAGCAGCAAACTCCGGATGCTTCGCCGGATTCGACTGCGCCGGCCCGGGCACCGTCTCCATCGGCCGGTCGCCCTTCGGAAGCCGTGTCGCAACGCCCGTCGGCACCAGCCGATCGTAACATTGACGCACCCGCTTCGCAGCCGCCCGCCGATCCTCCGCAGGACTTGAGCTCGCAGCCGGCCGATGCTGGCGTCGACCCGTTACCGCAGGGAGGCTTCGAAACCCAGCCATCAGCCCTGCCGCCTGCGCTGCCGCCAGCCGCAACTCAGCCGGTGCCGCAAAACGGCTGGGGGATGGTACCCTGGTTGGTGGCGGCCCTGGCAGCGGTACTTGCGATCGGGTTCGCCTTATACCGGCGGCGTGCCCGCGCAGCGCTCTCGAATGCGGAGCAACTTGAGGCCTTCATCCCGGCTGAGCCAGCCCCGCCGCCCAGGCCGATGCCGCGCGCGGCATCGGCCTCACCATCCGCTGCACCGGCGATCGCCCCCGCGCCGAAAAGCGCATCTGGCGGGGTCGTGTCGACGCGCTTGCGGCCCGTGCTCGACTTGGACGTCACACCCGGCCGCTGCATTATCGACCAGACGCACGCGACGCTGGAGTTTACGCTAGTGGCGTTGAACAGCGGGAATGCACCCGCCCGCGATGTCCGCATCGAGGTAGCGATGCTGAACGCCGGTCCTGCACAGGATCAGGAAATTGCGGCCTTCTTCCAGCAGCCGGCCGGCGTTGGGGATCCGATCGAGGGCATTCCGCCCATGCGCAGCATCGAACTGAACAGCCGCGTCAGCATGCCCCTTGAGCAGGTGCGTGCTTTCGAGGTTGCAGGCCGGCGTCTGCTCGTCCCCCTGATCGCCTTCAACGCGCTGTTTCGTTGGACCAGCGGCGAGGGCCAAACGTCCCAAAGCTATCTCGTCGGGCGCGAAGGCGACGGCGAAAAGATGGCGCCGTTTCGCCTCGACCTCGGACCGCGCGTGTTCCGCAACCTGGGTGCGCGCCCGCACCATATGCAGGTACGCCGCTAAAGAACCGCGCTGTTGTAGCTGTGCCAGGCCAGCAGCGCGGCCGCCCCGCGATGCGGCCGCCAGCGCTCGGCAATGTCGCGAACCAACTTCTCCGGCGGTCGCTCCGGAAGGCCCAAAAGTCGGCCAACCTCGATCTGAACGGCAAGGTCACCGGCCGGCCATACGTCGGTCCGTCCTTCGGCGAACAGAAGATATATTTCCGCCGACCAGCGCCCAATACCCTTGATCCTGGTCAGCAGTTCGATTGCCTCTTCATCGTCCGCCGGCAACGCGGACAGGTCGAGCTCGCCCGACAGCACGAGCTGCGCAAGACTACGCGCGTAGCCCGCTTTTTGCCGCGAAAGGCCGGCTAGACGAAGCTCTTCATCGCTCGCGCGAAGGATTGCGGCCAGATCGGGCGGCGTACCGTAGGCAGCCTCAAGCTTCGACCACATGGCGCGCGCCGCGGCGACGCTGACCTGCTGGCCAACAATCGTTCGAAGTAGGGTGTGTGCACCCGGTTCGCTGCTTCGGGGCTCAGGATGGCCGTGGCGCTCGATAACGCTGGCAAAGGCCGGCTCGAGTTCCGCAAGTGCAGCGACGCTCGTGTGCAGGCTCGCTCGGTCGCGAACCATCTAGGCGACGCTGGCCGCGTAGAGAGCGATCGCGGCGGCGTTCGAGACATTCAGGCTCTCGATCGCGTCGGTGATCGGCAGCTTGGCCAACGCGTCGCAATGCTCGCGCGTGTTCGGACGAAGTCCCGCGCCCTCCGCGCCGAGCACCAAGGCAACCCGCTGCGGCCCCAAGGCTTCCTTGAGGTCGGTCGAGGCTTCGCCATCAAGCCCGATACGCCAGAAACCCGCCTCGGCGATCTCCTCGAGCGCTCGTGCCAGATTAACGACTCGGGCCCAGGGTACGCGCTCGAGCGCACCCGAAGCGGCCTTCGCCAATGCGCCGCCTTCCGGCGGGGAATGTCGATCCTGGGTGACGATCCCAACGGCGCCGAACGCCGCTGCCGAACGGAGGATTGCACCGACGTTATGCGGGTCGGTCACTTGATCCAGCACCAATAGGACGGCGCGCTCCGGCGCATCGGCGAGAACATCGCCGAGCCAGATGTCCTCCAGAGGTTCGCACTCGATCACCACGCCTTGATGCGGCGCGTCCCCCGGGACCAGGCGGGCGAGGTCCGGCGCCTCAGCCAGCGTAACCGGCACTTCCTTGGGAAACTGCATGAAGTCGGCGGCTTCCCGGGTCGCCCAGGCCTTCAATACCCGGCGACCAGGATTGTCGAGCGCTGCGGCAACCGCATGCTTTCCCCAAAAACGCGGGCGGTTCGGGTTGCCGTGGCTCTGATGCGATTTCTTTCGGCGGGTCATTTTAGAACAGCGTTGTCAGCAAGTAGAAAAGCGCCGCCACGGTGGCGGAAGCGGGAATGGTGATCACCCAGGCACTTATGACGTTTCTGGCCACCTGCCAGCGAACGGCGGACGCGCGCCGGGCCGCGCCTGCACCGATGATGCAGCCGGTGATGGTATGCGTGGTCGACACCGGAATACCGAACCAAGATGCGGCAAATAGCATCACCGAGCCGCCCAGCGAGGCGCTGAAGCCCTGGTGCTGCGACAACTTGGTGATCCGCGTTCCCATGGTCTCGATAATCTTCCAGCCGCCGGTGAGCGTGCCCAAACCGATGGCGACATAGCAGCTGATCGCAACCCAGTGCGGGACTTCGAAATCGCCGTGCAGATAGCCCGTCGAATAGAGCAGCACGGTGATGAGGCCCATCGTCTTCTGGGCATCGTTGAGGCCATGCCCGATCGAGTAAGCGGCTGAGGACATCAGATGCAGGCTTCTGAAGGTCCGCTCCGCCCCCGCCGCGGTTGCGCGGACGCCCAGCCAACTCGTGATCAGCATGATCAGCATGGCGAGCATCATGCCGAGCGTCGGCGACAGGACGATCGCGATCAGCGTCTTGTTGAGGCCGGTCCATTGGATGCCGGTGAATCCCGCATGGGCAACGCCCGCGCCGACGATTCCGCCTACAAGTGCATGGCTGGATGAGGATGGAATGCCCTTCCACCAGGTAACCACATTCCAGAACATCGCGCCGACCAAGGCACCGAACACCACGGCAGGGGTGACGAGGTCCTTATCGATCAGGCCCTTGCCGATCGTATCGGCAACCTTGTGAAGCTCCGGAACTGCCAGCGACAAAAAGTAAGCCGAGAAATTGAAGAAGGCCGCAAAGGCCACGGCCTTGGCTGGGCTGAGCAGGCGTGTCGCGACCACCGTCGCAATGGAATTTGCGGCATCGTGGAGGCCGTTCAGATAGTCGAAGGCAAGCGCAAGGACGATCAGCCCGACGAGTAGCGGGAAGGCTAGCTCATGCACTTGGCTGTACCTGGCTCAGGCGTGATCGACGACGATGCCGTCGATCTGGTTGGCGACGTCCTCGAAGGCGTCGGTGACGCGCTCGAGATTCTTGAAGACTTCGCGGGCGACGGAGAATTCCATGGCACCGATCTCCTCGACTTCCTGGAAGGCCCGCTTCAGTCCTGCCGCATGGACGTCATCGGCCTCACCCTCGAGGCTGACAAGGCGACCCGTCAACTGGTGGAGCTTCGCGCCATTGCTGCTGACATCGCGGAGCAGAGGAATGGCCTCCTCCGTGACCGCTGCGGCCTCGCAGATCAGCTTGACGATGTCCTTCATCTCGGGCCGGAGCTGATGGAGTCCATAAAGATCAATCGCCCGTGCGGCGCCAAGCATCTCGTCGATGGCATCGTCCATCGACCCGATGAGGGCCGTGATCGCTCCACGGTCGAATGGCGTCAGGAAAGTCTTGCGAACGGCGATCAGCACTTCGCGGATGATGTCATCCGCCTGATGCTCGTGGTCCTGGATGGTGGTGAGCAGTTGCTGAGTCGACGTTCCGTCTTCAGCCAGCTGCTTCAGCGCCTGGGCCGCCCCGACCAGAGTCGCCGAATGCGCTTCGAACATTCCGAAGAAGTCGCCGCGTTCGGGCAGAAGACGTTGAAACCAAGCGAACATCAGGACCCCATGCGGTTGGAGGGCCGTTTAGATTGGGTTGGGTGCGGCGGCAACCTTCACGGCGTCGTCAGCGAACGGTCCGTTTCCTTACGCCTGCGTCGATGGGCCCGCCAGGTGCCGCCGGCGAGGATCAGTAAGATCGGATAGCTCCAGAAGTTGAGCGCGGCACCATAGGCCTGCGGGATGAGATCGCTCTCAACACCTTTCAGCAGATGGCCCAGCACGGTGGTCAGCTGTAGACCCGCGACCCAGAGCGGCCAGAAACGATCGGACTGAAGCGCAACGGCCACGAACCCTGCGAGTACCGCCAAGTCGACGTAGAGAACCTGGGTTTCAAGACCTTCGAACCGGGCGGACGTTGGGGATATGACCAGGGTCGTGACCAGCGTGCCGACGACGCAGATGATGCCGACAATGCGCTCATCCTTGCCGCCGCGCAGCACCGCATAGAGCACGATGGCGAGCAGCAGCATTCTGAATAGCATTGGAGCCATATCAGTGGCGTCCCCGGACACGCTTGGTCATCATCAGCCTCTTAGCGGCCTTCAAGCGACGATGCGAAGATCAACCTGCCCCTTGGGCGGCGGGCATTCATTGTCACCAAAGGCGACGGTACGTAGGCCCGGCACCTTGCCACGAGCTTGAGCGAGAGCGGCATGGCAGTCCGCCATCGAGCCGCGAGCCGACACCAGCGCCTGAACCGCGCCGGCAAGCTTGGTCACGGGTTCCTGCGCCGTGGCAAAGCCGACGGTCGGAATCGCGCTCATCCGCAAGATGCGATCCTGGAGTTCGGACAATTCGGTCAGCGCTGCGTCGATGCTGTCCTCGACGGTGCGGCACTGCGTGGCGATTTCAAAGGCGGCATTCTCGATCATCTGTTTGCGCATGTCGGCTCCTTCTCCGGCGCTGACCGCGCCGAAGCTGCTGAAGCGAAATTCCAATGGCGTCGGTTAGTCGGTGTAGAGCCGTGCGAGACTCTCAAGACCGGCGAGATACATTCCCGCCGAAAAGGCCGCCCCAATCGCGATCAAGATGATCCAGAGCAGCCTAAGGCCGATGCTCATCTCATTCCGCGGATTACTCCTCGTGGCGAACGGCAGAGGCAGGGAAGATCGAACCGACGATCTCTGCTCGGTATTGAGATCTTCGAGCCCGATCTCCCCTGCACGGTCAGCGTGCCGAATCTGAATTCTGACCGCCCCGTCGGATTGGCCGGGGTCGGGTTGGGGCTCAATGTACGGCGATTGATGTATCAATCGCTGATATGGTCCGCAGTGCGTGGCGATGACTCGAGCGGCGTGCGCGCGGCGCTCGACGCCAAGGATCTGCAAGGCGCCGCGAATGCGTTGATCGACCGTATGGGGTGAGATCCCGAGCTCCGCGGCAATCTCTTTGGACGACAGATGCTGGTCGACGAGGCGGAGACAATCGAGCTGACCGGGGCTCAGTCGCGCAATACGCATCTGAACCTCGTCGGCATCCGAATTGGAGCCGAACGACTTCTCGGCCACGCTTACTCTCCCCATGCGATCAACCCCACCACGGGACGGGCGCGGCACACGCCCGAATCCCTGAAGCGTAAAGGAAAACGCAGAAAATCGCTAACCCTTCGGCGGCCGTCACCGCAATTTTCAGGCGAAAGGATGAATTGACCGCACTAACGATAACGTTACCATTGAGCTGACCACGCGAATGACGGGGCGGCCGCGCGCATCATGCAGACGGCACAAAAAGGAGAGATGATGAACCGCGCAGCTTGGCTTTCCAGCCTGTCCCTCTTGGTGTTGGCGAGCGCAGCCGAAGCGCAGTCCGTGTCTAAATATCCGGTTGCCCCGGACGAGCCGCGGGCGGTCACCGTCAAAGGGGCCGGGGATGGCCGGACGGACGACACCGCGGCAATTCAGGCGGCGCTGGACAGCGCCCGCGACAAGACCGGGCAGGGGATCGTCTATCTTCCTTCCGGCCGCTATCGACTGAGTCGCACGGTCGTAGTCCCACCGGGCGTGCGCATGTACGGCGTCGGTCCAACCCGGCCGGTGCTGGTGCTCGCGCCCCGGACGCCCGGCTTCCAGAAGGGTGTGTCGACCATGGTCGTGTTCGGCGGCGGCGACCAGTATCAGGTCGGCGCAGTCCCGGTGCCGGTGCCGACGGTGGTGCCGCGCGACAAGGTTGTCCGCGACGCGAACTCGGGCACCTTCTACTCGTCGATCAGCAACATCGACGTCGATATCGGCGCCGGCAACCCGGCGGCGGCCGCCTTCCGCTTCCGAATGGCCCAGCACGCCTTCCTCAGCCACATGGACCTCAACATCGGCAGTGGCTTTGCGGGCATTTACCAGGCCGGCAATGTGGTCAAGGACGTGCACTTTCGCGGTGGCCGCTACGGCATCGTGACTGAGAAAACGTCGCCCGCTTGGCAATTTACCCTGCTGGATTCGACCTTCGATGGACAGCGCGAGGCCGCAATTCGCGAGCACGAAGCCCGCTTGACGATGGCCAATGTGGCGATCCGCAACACGCCGGTCGGGATCGACATCGATAAGGGCTATTCGGACTCGCTGTGGGGCAAGAACGTTCGATTCGAGAATGTCTCGCGAGCGGCCGTTATCATCTCCGAGGAGGATCGGGTGTTCACCCAAATCGGCTTCGACAAGGCCGTGGCGTCCAACACGCCCGTGTTCGCCCGCTTCCGCGACAGTGGCCGCACGGTGACCGGCAAAGGCCGCACTTATGAAGTGACCGACTTCAGCTACGGCCTTCACCTGCCGGCGCTCGGGCAAATGGGCCAGTACCGGACCACTGCCGACATCCGTCCGCTCGCAGCCCTGCCGGCGCCGTTGGCGCCGACCATCCGCGCTACCCCGGCAATAGGCGAGTGGACCAACGTTAGAACGCTGGGGGCGCGCGGCGACTTCCAGGCCGACGACACCGACGCCATCCAGCAGGCCATCGACCGCCACCGGGTCCTCTACTTCCCGGCCGGCTTCTACAAGGTCACGCGCCCGCTCAAGCTCAGGCCCGACACGGTGATGATCGGCATGCATCCGGCGATGGCGCAGCTCGTCATCCCTGACGAGAACCCTGGCCACAGCGGGGTGGGCGAGGTTCAGCCGATCTTGGAGACGCCGCGTGGCGGCGACAATATCCTGTCGGGCCTTGGCCTGTTCACCGGCCGGGTCAATCAGCGGGCATCCGCTCTGCTCTGGCGGTCCGGCGCAAACAGCCTGGTCACTGACGTCAAGATCATGGGCGGCGGCGGCACTCCGACAGCTGACGAAAAGCCGCTCGGCGCTCGCCAGGCCCGCTCAGGGGACCCATTCCGCGATGGCCGCATGGACGCGCAATATCCGAGCATCTGGGTGACGGATGGAGGTGGCGGCACGTTCGAGGATGTGTGGAGCCCCAATACCTTCGCCTCGTCGGGCTTCTATATCTCCAACACCAGCACGCCCGGACGCATCTTTGAGGTGTCGGTGGAGCACCACGCCCGCAACGAGTTTGTGCTCGACAATGTCCAGAACTGGGAGTTCCTGGCGCCGCAGACCGAGCAGGAGGTCGGCGATGGCCCCAACGCAATCGGACTGGAGATCCGCAATTCGCGCAACCTGCTGTTCGCCAACTACCATGGCTACCGCGTTACCCGCAGCTATCACCCCGCCAAGAGTGCGGTGAAGATCTTCAACTCGACCGACATTCGCTTCCGCAACATGCATGTGAACGGCGAGAGCGGGTATGCCAGTTGCGAGGAGGATGTCTGCGGCACCTTCCTACGCGCCAGCAAGTTTCCTTTCTCCCACAGCATCGAGGACGTGACGAGCGGCCAGGTCGCGCGGGAACGGGAGTTTGCGTCGCTCGACATCACCGGTGTGCCGCAGGTTCGCACCGCCTTCGCGCCGGCCACGACGCCGGTGCGCAAAATCGCCGGCGACTTCTTCTCCATCTCCGGTGCGACCACTTCGCCGGACGGCACCCTCTATTTCATCGACCGCCGCTTCCAGCGCATCTACCGCTGGACCGCCGCTAAGGGGCTGGAGATCGTTCGCGACGAATCGATGGATCCAATCAACCTCGGCATCGACGATTCTGGCCACTTGATGGTGCTGTCCATGATCGGCGCCAAAAGTAGCGTGTACTCGCTCGACCCGAACGGGCCCAAGGACAAGCTGACCCAGATCCAGCCCACTCCGGTCAAGCGCGGCGACGGCTCGCGGAGCCTCCTGCCGGTGAACTGGTGGAACAATGGCGAATTCCGTGACCAACTCGATCACCGCACCTACCGCTTCACCACGCTGGCGGAGATGTTCGCGCGGGACGTCGGCACGCCCAAGGGACAGGAATATGTATCGCCGGACGGCAGCCTGGCCTTGCCCGCCTTCCAAGTGTGGCAGCAGGGACCAGCCGATAATATCGGCTGGCGCTGGTCGGATTCGCTCAATGCCTGGGGGTTGGTGAGCGGCAAGGTGGGCGAGCGGCTGTTTGTCACCAACGCCTCGGAGAATGTCACCTACAACGGCCGGATCGGCGAGGGCGGCACGCTGACCGACCTTAAGCTTTTCGCGAAGCGCGGCGGCGAAAGCGTCGCGGCGCACCCGGATGGCCGCGTCTTCGTCGCCAACGGACAGGTGTTTGTCTACGATGCCAGCGGACGCGAGACCGGCCGCATCGACGTTCCCGACCGCCCGACGCAGATCCTGTTCGGCGGCGAGGGCGGGCGCACCCTGTTCATCCTCACTCACCATTCGCTTTACGCGGTGGAGCCTTGACCGGCTTGCGCCCGGCGGCGCTATGATGAGCATTCCGTTTCCTGCGCACGGGGGAGAGCGCTGACATGACCGATACCCAGGCCTCCACCGCGTCCGGATCGGGCGGCGACGACCGGGAAGTCAGCGCCGCCACCATCCGCCAGATCTCCTTGCGGCTGATGCCATTGCTCGGTTTTCTCTACCTGATCGCCTACATCGACCGGCAGAACGTCTCTTACGCCAAGCTGCAGATGGTCGGCGACCTGGGACTTAGTGAGGCAGCCTACGGGCTCGGCGCCTCGCTCTTCTTCATCGGCTATTTCCTGTTCGAGGTGCCAAGCAACCTCTTCCTCGAGAAGGTCGGCGCGCGCGTCTGGTTCGCGCGCATCATGGCGACCTGGGGCTTGGTAACGGTATTGCTCGGCTTCACCAGCAGTCCGACGATGTTCTACATCCTCCGCTTCCTGCTGGGCGCGGCGGAAGCAGGCTTCTTCCCCGGCGTGCTGTACTGCCTGACATTGTGGTTCCCGCACAGCCATCGTGCGCGCGCGGTCGGCTACTTCATGGTGTTCAGCGCCGTCGCCAATGCGGTCGGTGCCGCGATCGGTGGCCTGCTGCTCGACATGGACGGCTTCCTCGACCTGCGTGGTTGGCAGTGGGTCTTCATCGTCACCGGCGTCCCGGCGCTGGTGATGGTGCCCGTGGTGTTGAAGGTGCTGCCCAGCGGACCGCAGGAGGCGCGCTGGCTCTCGGACCCGCAAAAAGCCTGGCTGAAGGGCGTGCTCGATCTTGAAAAGGCGGCAGATCACGTCGCCGATCACTCAAACCCCTTGAAGGCGCTCGCCGACTGGCGCGTGCTGATCTTGTGCGCCGCCTACATCGGTTTCCCGCTTGGCGCTTACGGCCTCAGCTACTGGCTCCCGACCATCGTTAAGGGGTTTGGCGTCTCGAACACCGTGAACGGCTTCCTGAACATCATCCCGTGGACGATGGTTGCGATCGCTCTGTGGTGGGTGCCGCGACACGCCGCCCGCTTCCAGAACCAGGTATGGCATATCGCTGCCCCTCCGCTGATCGCCGCAGTGGCTTTGATCGCCAGCGTCCTGGTTGAAGGACCAGTGCTCCAGTTCGCCTGTCTGTGCATCGCCGCGCCGGCCATTTTTTCGGGTCAGCCGGTGTTCTGGACCTTGCCATCAAGGTTCCTGAAGGGCGCCACGGCGGCGGCGGGCTTCGCGGCGATCAATTCGGTCGGCAACCTCGGCGGGTTCGTCGCCCAAACGGTGGTGCCGAAGATCAAGGATGAAACGGGAAGCGACTTGGCGCCGATGCTGTTCCTGGCGGCTTGCCTGACCCTGGCAGCCATTGCGGTGCTGTTCGCCGAGCGCCGTCTGCCGCGGGCGGAACGATCATCCGACTATTAGGGGATGGTGGACAGGGCTGGATTCGAACCAGCGTACGGGAAACCCGGGCAGATTTACAGTCTGCTGCCTTTAACCACTCGGCCACCTGTCCATAGGTGAGGCGCGCCAAATGGCCGCGCACTTGTGGGCTGTCAATGCAAAGAGAGGGTTAGCGCCACTCTGCGTTGATTGGAGCGGGTGAAGGGAATCGAACCCTCGTCGTAAGCTTGGAAGGCTTCTGCTCTACCATTGAGCTACACCCGCAACCTGCGACCGATGCTCTAGCCGCGCCTCCTGTCGCGGGCAAGCCGTTCAGCGTTCAGCCAACGGTCCGGCGATCGTTCTTCGGCCGATTTCGCTGATCCTGGCGCAGCCGGTCAGGGTCATGGCGACACGCAGTTCCTGTTTCAATAACGACAGGAGGTGCTGCACACCGCGCTCGCCGGCCGCCGCCAGTGCATAGACCCACGGACGACCGATCATCACGGCGTCCGCGCCAAGCGCCAGCATCCGAACGATATCGGCACCCGATCGGACGCCGCCGTCGGCGAGCAAGGCGGTTCGTCCCGCCACGGCCTCCGCAATTGCAGGCAAGACGGCAGCGCTGGAGGGAGCGCCGTCCAGCTGGCGTCCGCCATGATTGGACACGACGATCCCGTCCGCACCATTGGCGATCGCTTCAAGTGCGTCGTTGGGATCGAGTACGCCTTTGACGATCAGCGGGCCGGGCCATCTCCCGCGCACCCACTCCAGATCTTTCCAGCTGATCGAAGGGTCGAAGTTCGACCGCATCCAGGCGAAGAAATCGTCCATCCCACTTTTGCCGCCTAGCACCCGCGCGACATTGCCGAGTTGGTGAGGTCGGCCGCGAACCCCAACGTCCCAAGCCCACCGTGGGCGCATCATCCCCTGGCCGAAGCGACGAGCGGCACCAGCAAACCCGGAGGCGCCTGCGAGGCCCGATCGGTAATCCCGGTACCGTATCCCAGGAACCGGCATGTCGACGGTGAACACCAGAGCCGAGCAGTTCGCGGCGACCGCCTGATCCAGCAAGTCAGCCATGAAGGCCCGGTCGCGGATCATGTACAGCTGCAGCCAGAACGGCTCGGCAGTTGCAGCGGCAACCTCCCGGAGCGGGCAGGCGGAAACGGTGGAGAGCGTGAACGGCACCCCCGCATGCGCGGCTGCTTTGGCGGCCTGGACCTCTCCGCGGCGGGCGTACATGCCGGCAAGCCCCACCGGTGCCAGCGCGACGGGCATGGTCCAGCTTTTCCCGAAGAGCGACGTCGATGTGTCGACGTCTTCCACGTCCACCATGACCCGCTGGCGCAGCGCAATGGACTGCAGGTCGCCCAGGTTGCGGCGCATGGTCTGCTCGCTGCCCGCGCCGCCATCGAGATATTCGTAGAGGAAGTGAGGAAGCCGCCTGCGGGCAATCGCGCGATAATCTTCCGGTGCGGCCGGCAGCTTCATGCCCCTGAGACCCGCGAATGCGCCGCGTTCAATGCTTGCCCCCTGCTACCGGCGCGAACGTAGAAGACCGAGACAGTTTCGCGCAAGGCGGGTAAGCGTCTTTCTCACCATGTCCTTATCCGGGGCCGAGCATCCATGACCCTTCGCCTTCCCCCTTACGGCGTCGGCACCGCCGAACTCGGCAACCTCTACACGCCGATTAGCGACGCGGAGGCGCAGGCGACGATCGAGGCTGCCTGGGAGTGCGGATATCGCTACTTCGATACGGCACCTTATTATGGGTTTGGCTTGTCGGAGCAGCGGCTCGGCACCGCACTGTCGGTGATCGATCCCGGACAGGCGGCCATTGTCTCGACCAAAGTCGGCCGGATCCTTGATCCGGTCGCGTCACCCGCGAGAGAGCGGCACGGCTTCGTCGACGCCGCACCGTTCGAGCCGCGCTTCGACTATAGCGGCGAGGCGATCCTGCAGTCCCACGAGGAGAGTCTTGGCCGGCTGCAACGTGATCGCATCAACATCCTTCTGGTGCATGATATTGGCGAGCTGACTCACGGGGCCGCGTCGGACCAACATCTTCGCACCTTTCTCGAGAGTGGATATCCCGCGCTTGCCAAGCTCCGCGACACTGGCGTGGTCGACATGATCGGACTGGGCGTGAATGAGACCGAAGTCTGCGACTTTCTTCTCGACCGGATCGACCTGGACGTCATCCTGTTGGCCGGACGTCTGACTCTGCTCGATCAGCGGGCGCTGACAAGCGTTCTGCCAAAGTGCGAACAGCAGGGCGTACAGTTTATCGCCGCGGCACCGTTTAACAGTGGTATTCTCGCGCGTTCCGCGGCGGAGGCAGCAAGCGCCCATTATGACTATAAGCGTCCCTCCGCCCAGCTGGTCGACAAGGCAACCGCGATCGAGCGAGTTTGCGCCCGTTTCGGCGTCGTGCTTCCGGCAGCGGCGATGCAATTTCCCAACCGACACTCAGCGGTAAGCTGCGTGCTTGCCGGCATGGCCACTCCTTCTGAAGTGAAGGAAAATCACCAGCGAAGCACCGCCGATTTACCCGACGAGCTTTGGGGTGCACTTCGTGCCGAGGGACTGATCGACCTGCCTTTGGCTAGACGCGACGCATGAGCGGGCGACTTCAGGGCAAGGCCGCGCTGGTTACGGCCGGCGCTCAGGGGATCGGCCGTGCGACGGTTGAGCGCTTCATTGCCGAAGGCGCCTACGTCCACGCCGTCGATATTCGGCCCGACCTGCTCCGGGGCCTGGAAAATTGTACCGCTCACCAGGTGGACCTGCGGGACGGCGCCGGGATCGAGAAGCTCGCGCAGGCAGTCGGTCGTATCGACGTGCTGTTCAACTGTGCGGGGGTGGTCCAAGCCGGAACCATTCTCGATTGCCCGGAAGAAGATTGGGCGCTGGCATACACGCTCAACGTCACCGCCATGTATCGGACGATACGCGCATTTCTCCCAGCGATGCTGGAGGCGGGGCGCGGCTCCATCGTCAACATGTCGTCCATCGCCAGCTCGGTTAAGGGCATTCCGAACCGCTTCGCGTACGGCACCACCAAGGCGGCGGTGATCGGACTGACCAAGTCGGTCGCTGCGGATTTCGTCACCAGGGGCATCAGGTGCAATGCAATCTGCCCGGGCACGGTTGACACGCCCTCTCTCCGGGACCGGCTCAGCGCCACCGGTGACTATCAACGGGCGTATCAGGAGTTCAGCGACCGCCAGCCGATGGGCCGGCTGGGTTCCGCTGAGGAGATTGCCGCGCTCGCCCTTTACCTTGCCTCCGACGAATCCTCGTTCACTACCGGCGCGATCCACATCGTCGACGGCGGCTGGATCAATTGAAAGGAAGCCAATGAAGCTCGTCCGCTACGGTGCGCCAGGATCAGAGAAGCCGGGGATCATCGATTCACAGGGCAAGATCCGAGACTTGTCCGAGCAAGTAGTGGATATCTCCTCTGCGACGCTTGCCGCCGGAGCCCTGCGGGATCTCGCCAGCCTGAACATCGACGATTTACCATTGGTGCCTGGTGAGCCGCGCCTTGGACCGTGCGTCGGCGGTGTGGGCAAATTCTTGTGCATCGGTCTAAACTATTCGGACCATGCGGCCGAAACTGGCGCGTCCGTCCCGCCCGAACCGGTCCTGTTCACCAAGGCGACCAGCGCCATCATCGGCCCCAACGACGATGTTCGTCTGCCTCGCGGATCGACCAAGACCGACTGGGAGGTCGAACTCGGCATCGTCATCGGGTCAGCTTGCAAATATGTGTCGGAAACGGACGCGCTCGACCATGTCGCGGGCTATTGCGTCGTCAACGATCTGTCCGAGCGGGAGTATCAGCTCGAACGCAGCGGCACGTGGGACAAGGGCAAGGGCTGCGACACGTTCGGGCCTCTGGGTCCCTGGCTGGTTACCAAAGACGAAGTTCCTGATCCTTGCGCGCTGCACATGTGGCTGGATGTAAACGGACATCGCTTTCAGGACGGATCGACGGCGACGATGGTGTACCGGCCGGCGTTTCTCGTCTCCTACCTCAGCCAGTTCATGACACTGCATCCGGGCGACGTTATCTCCACCGGAACACCGCCGGGCGTCGGAATGGGGCAGAAACCCCCGGTGTTTTTGAAGGTCGGTGACCGGATCGATCTCGGTATCGAAGGGCTGGGTTCGCAGCACCAGCGGGTGGTGGAGGATCGCGGCCTGCCTGATAACGCTTGAGCGCCGAAGCGCCCAAAAGGGTGCATTGACTTGCCGCCCGGTTGCGGCACGACTGCGCAGGAGGAGACGGTAAATGTGCGACAGCGACAATAACCAGGGATTCGTCGAGGATTGGGCGGTCACCCGCCGGACCATGCTCGCGGCAGGACTCATGGCGGGTTTATCCTCGGCGGCCAAGGCAGCGATTTCGAGCGTCGTTGAAAAGGACGTTTCGATCAAGACTCCCGACGGCACCGCCGATGCGGTCCTGTTTCATCCAGCGGGCAATAAGAAGTGGCCCGCCGTGCTCGTCTGGCCCGACATTGCAGGTCTGCGCCCGGTCTTCCGAGACATGGGTCGGCGGCTTGCCGCCGAAGGTTATGTCGTGCTCGTTCCCAACCCCTTCTACCGGAGCAAGAAGGCGCCGGTGGTGGACGGTTCGTTCAACTTCGGCGACGCAAAGGCGCGCGAACAACTGTTCGGCTACCGCGCCGCGATGGAAAAGGGGGTCGAAGGCGACGCCAAGGCCTATGTCGCCTTCCTGGACGCGCAGCCGCAGACCAACAAGCGCCGCAAGGTCGGTGTCCAAGGATATTGTATGGGTGGGCCACTGTCCTTCCGCACCGCTGCCGCAGCCCCGAGCCGCATCGGCGCCGTCGGCAGCTTCCACGGTGGCGGACTCGTCACGGACAAGCCCGACAGCCCGCACCTCCTGATTCCGAAAACCTCGGCCAGCTATTTGATCGCGGTGGCGAAAGACGACGATGCCAAGGAGCCGCAGGCCAAGGAGGTGCTGAAGCGCTCGCTTGCATCCGCCAAGCGGTCCGGAACCGTCGAAGTCTATCCCGCCAATCACGGATGGTGCGTGCCCGGTAGCCAATCCTACGATCCTGCGTCGGCAGAGAAGGCGTGGAAGGAATTGCTTGCACTCTACCGCCGCGCGCTTGTCTGAGCCGGTCTTGACGCGGCGGAAGCGGCTGCCATAGCACAGGCACCATGACGAACCTGATCGCGATTCCCGGACGGAGGCTGCGCCACTGGCGCCGCAACGCCGGCGCGCGATGGCACGGCTGAGGCTTTAACCGCTTCAGTTTGGGCCGGCGCCTCGGCGCGGCCGTTTGTTCAGGTGCTTTCGCATGTTGGTGTTTCCTTCCGAAGACCGGAGTGACGTTGCGTCGCAGGCGCTAAGTGCGCTGTTCGAAGGGTGCGATGCCTCGCGGGAGCAGAGCCGCGCCTTGTTCGACCGCCTGGTTGCCGGCGAACTTCCGGAGCCGCTGATGGCCGCGGCATTCGTGTCGCTGAAGCTGAAGGGCGAAACGGCGAAGGAACTGACGGGCGCGGTGGAGGCGCTTCGTTTTGCCACCCGGCCGTTTCCGCGGCCAGAAGGCCTGTTCGCCGACAGCTGCGGCACCGGCGGGGATGGGTCGGGATCGATCAACGTGTCCACCGCCGCGGGGCTTGTCGCCGCCTCCTGCGGGCTGCCGATCGTCAAGCATGGCAACCGGTCGGTGACCTCCAAGTGCGGGTCCGCCGACGTGCTGGAAGCGCTCGGCGCCCGGCTCGATGTCTCGCCCGAGAAGTCGCGCACGATTCACGATGAGACCAGTTTCTGCTTTCTCCTCGCGCCGCTCTATCATCCCGGGATCGCGCATGCGGGTGCGGTACGCCGCCAGCTCAAGGTTCGGACGATCATGAACCTTCTCGGCCCTTGCCTGAATCCGGCGCGGCCCCCGGTGCAGTTGCTCGGCGTCGCCGAGCCGAAGCTTATGCGACCGATTGCCGAAACCCTGCTCGCCCTCGGTGTCGAGCGCGGCCTGGTGGTTCACGGAAGCGGCCTGGACGAAATCGCGCCACATGCCGAGACGCAGGCCATCCGCATCGCCAACGGGGCGCTGGAGTTCGTTGCGTTGACTCCTGAGGATGCCGGGTTCGAGCGACGACCGCTCGACCAGATTGCCGGGGGCTGCCCGGAGGATAACGCTAGGCGGTTGTCTGACCTGCTGCATGGCCGGGGGTTGAAAGCGGACGCGCAGGTGGTGGCGCTGAATGCCGGCGCTCTGCTGTGGGTGGCGGGGAAGGCGGACAGCTTCCGAGCTGGTGCGGAGCAAGCGTTGGACGCGATGGCGGGCGGTAAGGCCGGCGCCACTCTCGACCGCTTCGTGGAGGCGAGCCGTGGCTGAGGCGATCGGGATCCTCGGCGAGATCGTCGAGAAGAAGAAGGCTGATCTGGCGGAGCGCTACGCGGGCGTGACGCTCGACTCCTTGCGCAGCCAGGCAGAGCCTACGACGCAGAGCCTTCGTGCCGCCATGGCAATGCCCCGCGCGCGCTTCATCCTGGAGATAAAGAAAGCGTCGCCGTCGCTTGGCGCCATCCGCACTGCCGCCGACCCGGCTGTCATTGCGCGCGGCTATGCCGGCGTCGCGGACGGGCTCAGCGTCCTTGCCGACGGTGCCTATTTCGGCGGCTCGCTTGGCGATGTCCGCGCAGCCCGCGCCGAGTTCGACGGCCCCATACTCGCCAAGGACTTCTTCATCGACTTGCGCCAGGTGCCCGAAGCGCGGCTCGCCGGCGCCGACGCCATTCTCGTCATGCTCTCCGTGCTGGACGACGAAGAAGCGACGGCGATGATCGCCGAGGGGCGCCGCCTGAACATGGACGCTTTGGTCGAAGTGCACGACGAGGCCGAGATGCGCCGGGCCTTGGCGCTGGACGCACAGCTGATCGGCATCAACAACCGCGACCTGCGCGATCTCTCCATTGATCTTGCGACCACGGAAAAGCTGGCGGCGCTCGCCGGCGACCGGACGATCATTTCGGAATCGGGTGTGCATAGCCGTTCCGACGTCGAGCGCCTGTCACCCCACGTCGACGGCTTCCTGGTTGGAAGCTCGCTGATGAAGGCCGACGACCCTGCCGAGGCCGCTCGCGAACTCGTCTATGGCCGCGTGAAGCTTTGCGGGCTTCGCACCCCCGAGGACGCGAAGGCGGCGCGCCCGGCGCGCTACGCCGGGCTGATGTTCATCCCCGAAAGCCCGCGTTACATCAGTTTGGAGGAAGCCGAAGCGCTGGCCGAGGCGGCGCCGCCATCGCTGCTGCTCGTCGGGGTGTTCCGCAACGCACCAGTCGGCGAGATCCAGGTCATCGCCGAGCGGTTGAAGCTCCATGCCGTCCAGCTTCACGGCGATGAGGATCGAAGCTACCGAGATCGCCTGCGCAGGCATCTGCCGGAGGGCACGCAGATTTGGCAGGCGGTGAGCGCCGGCCGGCCCGCGGAAGAACATGCCGATGCCGACCGGCTGCTGTTCGACAATGCGGGCGGCGGCACCGGCGAACCGTTTGACTGGGCTGTTGTCGAGGATCATCCGGCTATGATCGACGCCCTGGTTGCCGGTGGTCTCGGCGCGCACAACGCCCGCGCTGCCTACGCACTCGGCTGCCATGCCATCGACGTCGGCTCCTCGGTCGATGCGCAGCCCGGCACCAAGTCCCACGAGAAGATCGCAGCTGTCTTCGACGCGCTGCGCCACCCATCCCGAAAGGAAATCTCATGCGCCTGAACGGCCGCTTCGGGCGGTTCGGCGGCACTTATGTGCCCGAAATCCTGATGCCCGCGCTGGAGCAGCTGGAGGCGGCCTTCCTCGACGCGCAGGAGGATCCGGCCTTTGCCGCCGAGTTGCAGGACCTGCTGGTCAATTACGCCGGCCGGCCGACCCCCATTACCCAGTGCCGCAACCTCGGGAACGGCAAGCTCTGGCTGAAGCGGGAGGATCTGCTTCACGGCGGCGCCCACAAGACCAACCAGGTGCTCGCGCAAGGCCTGCTGACCAAGCGGATGGGCAAGAAGCGCGTGATCGCCGAGACGGGGGCGGGACAGCATGGCGTCGCAACCGCGCTCGTCTGCGCCTTGCTCGGTCTCGAAGCGGTCATCTACATGGGCGCCGAAGACGTCGAGCGGCAGGCACTGAACGTCTTCCGCATGAAGCTGATGGGCGCGACGGTGGTGCCGGTGACCAGCGGCGGCCGCACGCTCAAGGATGCGGTCAACGAGGCATTGCGGGACTGGGCAGCAAGCTTCGAAACCACTCACTACCTGCTCGGCACCGCCGCTGGCCCGCATCCCTTTCCGCTGATGGTGCGCGAGTTCCAGCGGATCATCGGCAAGGAAGCACGGGCGCAGATGATCGATCGGGCAGGGCGCTTGCCCGACGCAGTTGTTGCCTGCGTGGGTGGCGGATCCAACGCCATCGGCATCTTCAGCGACTTTGTCGATGACGAGGGTGTTCGCCTGATCGGCGTCGAGGCGGCGGGCAAGGGGCTCGACGGTGAGGAGCATGGCGCCACCCTGCTGCGCGGCCGCCCGGGCGTGCTTCACGGCGCCGAGACCTATGTGATGCAGAATGACGACGGCCAGATCCGCGAGAGCTGGTCGGTGTCGGCAGGCCTCGATTATCCCGCGGTCGGTCCAGAGCATGCGCACCTCAAGGACAGTGGCCGCGCGGAATATTTCGGCGCGACCGATCAGGAAGCACTCGCCGCCTTCCGTTCGTTGGCCGAAACTGAAGGCATCCTATGTGCATTCGAGTCCGCCCACGCGCTCGCCCATGCATTCAAGATGTGCGACGAAGCACCGGACGGAAGTATCGTTCTCGTCGGCCTATCCGGCCGCGGCGACAAGGACGTCGCGCAGGCGCAGCAGCTTCTGGGGCCCTCGGCATGAGCCGCTATGATCAGCTCTTTGCCGGGCGCAACGAGGGCGTGTTTGGCGGTTTCCTCATGCTAGGCGATCCGGACCTGGAGACCAGCGCCAGGCTGCTCGACGCCATAGTTGAAGGCGGAGCCGACATGATCGAGGTGGGCATCCCCTTCTCCGATCCCGTGGCTGACGGACCGGTGATCCAGGCAGCCGCCAAGCGCGCGCTGGCGCAGGGGGTCACGGTCGAGGACTGCTTCCAGCTCATTGCGGGATTCCGCCGGCGCCACCCGCACGTGCCCGTCGGCATCCTGACCTATGCCAACCTCGTCCTCTCTCCTGGCCGACAGGAGTTCTTTCGCCGCGCCGCCCAGGCGGGTGCCGACAGCCTGTTGGTCGCCGATCTTCCCGCGCGCGAGGCGGAGCCATGGGCGAGCGAGATGGTCGACGTTGGCCTGGACCCCGTCCTGATCGCGGCCGCCAACACACCCAAGAAGACGCTGCGGGAGATCGCCCGTCTGGGCCGCGGTTACACCTATGTCGTTACCCGGGTCGGCATCACCGGCACCCATGCCGCCGGCAGCTTCGACGGCCGCCTTCTTGACGACCTGCGCGAAGTTGGCGCCCCGCCTCCCGTTTTCGGCTTCGGCATCTCGCAACCGGAGCATGTCGTAGCGGCCATTCAGGCGGGCGCAGCGGGCGTCATCAGCGGATCGGCCATCGTCGCCTGCCTCGACCAGCCCGACCCTGCAGCGGCCGTCCGCGACCTCGTCGCGCGGCTGAAATCGGGAACAAGGAACGACTCCGCGCCAAGTTGATTGAATCGCCACCGGAACAAGGAGGCGACGAGAAATGGCAGCGCGACCGATATGGCGGGGACAGATCAGGCTGGCGCTCGTCTCGATCCCGGTCGAGGTCTATTCTGCGACCCGCAGCGGCGCCTCCATCCAGTTCCACCAGATCCACGAGCCATCCGGCAAGCGCATCAAATATGAGAAGGTCGTGCCCGGCATCGGGCCGATCAACACGGACGAGATCATCAAGGGCTTTGAGGTGTCGAAGGGCGAATATGTCCTCCTCGAACCCGAAGAGATTGAAAGCGTGAAGCTGGAGAGCCGCAAGACGCTCGATCTCGCCCAGTTCGTGGACGTCAACGAGATCGATGCGCTCTATTACGAAAAGCCCTATTTCGTGGTGCCGGCCGACGATCTCGCCGAGGAAGCGTTCATTGTCCTCCGGGACGCACTCCGCGCCCAGCGGAAGGTCGGCATCGGCCAGCTTGCCATGCGCGGGCAGGAATATGTCGTCGCGCTGAAGCCCTGTGGGCGCGGTATGCTGTTGGAGACGCTTCGCTACGCGGATGAGCTCAACAAGGCCTCGAGCTATTTCCGCGAGATCGGCGATGCCGAGCCCGACCCGGATCTCCTCGATCTCGCTTCGACGCTGATCGACAAGAAGACGGCGAAGTTCGACGCCAGCGAATTCCACAACCGCTACGTCGACGCGCTGAAGGGCCTGATCGAGGAAAAGCGCAAAAAGAAGGGCGAGCTGGTCATCCAGGACCCGGACGACGGCAAGGCGCCCAAGGGCAGCAACGTCATCGACTTAATGGCGGCACTGAAGAAGAGCCTGGGCGATGATAAGGGCGGCGGCGCAAACGAAAATAAAGGCGCGGCCAAGAAGGCTCCTGCCAAGAAGGCGTCGGCACGGACCGCCGCGGCTAAGAAGGCGCCGGCCAAGAAAACGGCGGAACGTAAGCGGGCTTGAAGCCGATGGCGCGCAAGCTCGACATCGAAACCTACAACGCCAAACGCGACTTCACCAAGACGAAGGAGCCAAAAGGCCGCACCGCCAAGGCAAAGGGCAACAGCTTCGTCGTCCAGAAGCACGACGCTTCGCGCCTCCACTGGGACTTCCGGCTTGAAATGGACGGAGTCCTGAAGAGCTGGGCGGTTCCGAAGGGTCCCAGCCTCGACCCGGGTCAGAATCGGCTGGCGATTCGCACCGAGGACCATCCGCTTGATTACGGCACGTTCGAGGGGACGATCCCCAAGGGCGAATATGGCGGCGGCACGGTGATGCTGTGGGATCGCGGCACATGGATTCCCGAACCCGGCAAGGACCCGCGCAAGACCATTGAGGAAGGCCACCTCCACTTCCGGCTGGAGGGCGAGCGGATGCACGGCGACTGGGTCATGTTCCGGCTGAAGGGTAAGCCCGGCGACAAGTCCGAACCGTGGATGCTGAAGAAGGTCACGGACGAGTTCGCCAATCCCGAACAGGGAGATGCCCTCGTGGATGAGTGCGTGACCAGCGTCACCACCGGCCGCAGCATGGCGGAGATCGCCAGCGGTGCCGACGTGTGGAAGTCCAACCGCGACGGCCAGAAGGGCGGCCGCGCGAAGAAGAAGCCGGCCGTGGGCCCGCCCGAGTTCCGCGACCCACAGCTCGCGACTCTGGTCGATGAGGTGCCGAGCGGCAATGAGTGGATCCATGAATATAAATATGACGGCTATCGCCTGCTGATCGCGACTGGCGAGGGTTCCGCCACGGCATGGACCCGCAACGGCAAGGACTGGACGGACAAGTTTCGCTCGTTGGTCCGCGCCGCCGCCAAGCTTCCGGCCGGCTGCCTGCTTGACGGCGAGGCGGTCGCACTTGGGGAGAATGGCAAGCCGGACTTCCAATTGCTGCAATCGACGCTGAAGGGCAGCGATGCCGACCTTGCTTTCTACGCCTTCGACCTGCTGGTCGATCAGGGCGAGGACATCACCGCGCTCCCGAACCTTGAACGCAAGGAGCGGCTCGCGGCGTTGCTCAAGGGCGTGCCGGCGCCCCTCATCTACGGCGACCATGTCGTCGGCAAGGGCGAGGCGCTGTTCCAGGCAATCTGCAAGGAAGGCGGCGAGGGGATCATCTCCAAGAAGGCCAGCGCCCCCTACCGCGGCACCCGCAGCCGCTGCTGGCTCAAGATCAAGTGTATCCAGCGCTCAGAGTTCGTGATCGTCGGCTGGTCGGAAAGCGAAAAGCGCCGCAGTTTCCGCTCGCTGCTGCTCGCCGTCAATGAGGACGGCAAGCTGACCTATGCGGGCAAGGTCGGCACCGGCTTCAACGCTAAGTCGATGGAGGAATTGCTTGCACTGATGGAGCCGCTTGCCGTCGCGAAGGCTGCCGTCGAGGTTCCCCGCGCCGAGCGCAGGGGGGCGCACTGGATCGAACCGAAACTCGTCGCTGAAATCGCCTACACCGAGTTCACCAGCGACGGCGTGCTGCGCCACCCGAGCTTCATCGCGCTTCGGGAGGACAAGCCGGCCAAGCAGGTCGTTCGCGAGAAGCCGCAGAAGCTGAAGTCATCCGCGAAAAAAGGTGAGCACCCGACCGCGGAAAGCTTCGGGATCAAGATCACCAACCCGGACCGGATCATCTATCCCGAAGGTAATATCACCAAGGGCGCACTCGCCGATTATTATGCCGCGATCGATCCGCTGATCATGGTCGATGCGGCGCGGCGGCCGATGACCCTGATCCGCTGTCCGCAAGGCCGCTCCAAGAAATGCTTTTTCCAGAAGCACGACGCCGGAACGATGGGTGAGCACGTCAAGCATGTGCCGGTGAAGGAGAAGGACGGAGAGGTTCAGGACTATCTCTACTTCGACGATGTTCGCGGGCTGCTGTCCTGCGTGCAGATGGGCGCGATCGAGTTCCATGGATGGGGCAGCCGGATCGACCCGCTCGAGAACCCCGACCGGCTGGTGTTCGACCTCGATCCGGACGTCGGGCTCGACTTCGCCAAGGTGAAGGAAGCGGCGGTTCGGCTCCGTGCGTTGCTCGGCGATCTTGGCCTCACCACCTTCCCGCTCCTGTCCGGCGGCAAGGGGATACATGTCGTGGTGCCGCTCGACGCTATACGCGACTGGCCCACGGTAAAGAGCTTCGCCGAACGTTTCACCCGCGCCATCGCACAGGCCGAGCCGCAGATGTTCACCGCCAACATCCGCAAGGTCGAGCGCAAGGGCCGCATCTTCCTCGACTGGCTCCGCAATCAGCGCGGCGCGACAGCGGTGATGCCCTATTCGGCCCGTGCCCGCGAAGGGGCTCCGGTGGCAGCGCCCATCGCGTGGGAAGAGTTGGAGAAGTACCAAGGCGGCAACCACTTCAGCATCACCGATGCCGACGAACTTCTCGACCGCGCCTCCTCGAAAGTGCTGGCAGGCTGGGGCCAGGCGAACCAGGCCCTTCCCGATCTTTAGACCTGATCGAGCGGGATACCCTTGGTTTCTTTCAGAAACAGCAGGGTCGAGATTGCGGAGATGGCGGTGAACACGACCGGGTACCAAAGCGCCGAATAGATATTGCCCGTGATCGCGGCAAGGGCGACCCCGGTCACCGGCAGGAACCCGCCGACCCAGCCCGTGCCGACATGGTAAGGGAGGGATAGCGCGGTATAGCGCACGCGGGTCGGGAACATTTCCACCAACGCTGACGCCTGCGGCCCGTAGAGCGCCGTTGCCGCGATCACGAACAGGATCAGCACGGTAAGCAACAGCGGCAGGTTGACCGCGCGCGGGTCCGCGGCCTTCGGATAGCCGGCGGCGGCCAGCGAGGAACCAATCCGTTCGCCCATCGCGGCCTTGTGCGCCTTCAGCGCCGCACCGCTGAGCGCATCGCCGCCCTCGACGGGCACGACCCGTCCACCGACGATAACCTTGGTGCTGCCGTCCCCGGATTGCGTCGACTTGTAGGAGATACCGCGTGCCGACAGCAGGCTCTTTGCGATGTCGCATGCGCTTCGGAACTGCGCAGTGCCGACGGGATCGAACTGCACTGCGCAGGTGGAGGCGTTGGTGGCGACCACCACCGGTGTTGCCCGCTGCGCTGCCACGAGCGCCGGATTCGCCGCCTGAGCCATCATGTGAAATCCAGGGAAATAGAGCGCCAGTGCGAGCAGCATCCCGCCGAGCATCACCGGCTTCCGGCCGACCTTATCGCTCAGCCAGCCGAAGAAGACGTAAAGCGGCGCGCTGACCAATGTCATGATGATCAGCAGCTGGTTGACGATGGGCTCGGCCAGGCCGACCGAGCGGCCGAGGAACACCTGCGTGTAGAAAAAGGCTGCGTACCAGACGGCACCCTGCGCGCACATGATCGCGAAGAAGGCAAGGAACACGCGTTTCAGGCTCTCGCGATTAGCGAAGGCTTCGCGCAGCGGTGCCTTGGTGACAGCGCCTTCTTCCTTGAGGCGGATGAACTCCGGGCTTTCCGACAATCGCGAGCGGAGCCAGATGGAAATCGCGAGCAGTACCGCGGAGAAGAGGAAAGGGATGCGCCAACCCCAGGCGGCGAAGGCTTCTTCGCCCAGCGAGGTGCGGGTGAGCAGGATTACAAGCAGTGCCGCCAGCAGTCCGAAGCTCGCCGACGATTGGATCCACCCCGTCGCCGCGCCGCGTTTGTCGTCCGGCGCATGCTCGGCGACGTAGATCGCCGCGCCTCCATATTCGCCTCCAAGCGCGATGCCTTGAAGGATGCGCAGCAGGATCAGCAGCATCGGCGCGATCAGGCCGGCCGTCGCATAGGTGGGGAGCAGGCCGATAGCGAAGGTCGCGCCGCCCATCAGGCTGACGGTGATCAGGAAGGCGCCCTTGCGCCCCAACCGGTCGCCGATCACACCGAAGATGATGGCGCCCAGCGGACGGAAGGCGAACCCGGCGGCAAACAAGCCAAGGGCGGCAATCAGCCCGGACGTGGGGTCCAGTCCGGCGAAGAACACCTTCTGCACGGTGCTCGCCAGCGTTCCGAAGATGAAGAAGTCATACCATTCAAACGCGGTACCCGCGGATGATGCGGCAATGACTCGCGTCATGCCCCACTTCTGCTCTTTATTGTCCGCCATTCATCCCCTCCGGGGAGCAGGGATAATCCTTCCGCAGCGTCGTGCAACTGCCGCGGGTCGAATGATCAGCGAGCCGAGAGCCAAGCGTCGCTGCAAACCAGGATCAATTCGCGGCGAGCGTCAGGAATGTTGAGGTGCTGCTCAAGCGCCTGCCGATCGTCGTCGGACAATCGGCGGAGGATTTCCGCAACGCTGCGGTAATGGCCGGATCGGGCCAATTCGAATGCTCGTTCGACGGCGGGCGAGTGGGTCATGCCACCCGCTTAGCGCAGGCAAGCGCCGCTTCCCACCGCAGACAACAAAAAGGGGCCGCCCCTGCTGGAGCGACCCCTTCCTTGATCCTGTCTCGATCAAAGTGCCACTTTGATCGAAGGCTTTAGCCGAGCATTTCCTGCTCAAGCTTCTTGGCCATTTCCTCGATATTCTCAGGCGGCCATCCGGGGATGTCCATGCCGAGGCGGAGGCCCATGGAGGCGAGCACTTCCTTGATCTCGTTCAACGACTTGCGGCCGAAATTCGGCGTCCGCAGCATCTCGGCCTCGGTCTTCTGAACCAAATCGCCGATGTAGATGATGTTGTCGTTCTTGAGGCAGTTCGCCGAACGCACCGACAGCTCCAGCTCGTCGACCTTCTTGAGGAGGTAGCGATTGAGCTGGTTGGTGTCCTGCGGGGTCGGCGTGTCCAGCCCGCCGCCGCTGATGGCCTGGCCGATCATCGGCGAGGCAGCGGTGCGGATCTGGCTGTCGTCGAAGTGGACGAACAGCTGCAGCTGGTCCTGAAGAATGCGCGCGGCGTAGGCAACGGCGTCTTCCGGAGCGACGGTGCCGTCGGTTTCCACTGTCAGCGTCAGCTTGTCATAGTCCAGTTCCTGGCCGACGCGGGTGTTTTCCACCTTGTAGGCGACCTGGCGGACCGGGCTGTAGAGCGCGTCGACCGGAATCAGACCGATAGGCGCATCGGCCGGACGGTTGTTGGCTGCAGGAACATAACCCTTACCGATGTCGGCGGTGAGCTCCATGTTGAGCGTTGCGCCATCGTCGAGGTGGCAAATGACGAGGTCCGGATTGGTGACTTCAATGTCGCCGCTGGTCTGGATCATGCCCGCGGTGACTTCAGCCGGTCCGGTCGCGGACAGCGACAGGCGCTTGGGGCCTTCGCCTTCCATCTTCAGCGCGACCTGCTTCACGTTAAGGACGATGTCGGTGACGTCCTCACGGACACCCGTGAGCGACGAGAATTCATGCAGCACGCCCTCAATCTTGATCGAGGTTACGGCGGCGCCCTGAAGCGAGCTCAACAGCACACGGCGAAGCGAGTTGCCGAGGGTCATTCCAAAGCCGCGCTCCAGCGGCTCGGCCACGAACACGGCCTTGCGGCGGCTGTCGCCACCGGGCTTGCGCTCCAGGCTGTTGGGCTTCTTGAGTTCCTGCCAGTTCTTTGCGTTGACGGCCATGTTTCTTCCTGCCCTGCGGCGGGGCGTCCCCCGCCTTTCCAATTAACTTCCGCGGCGCTGCGTCGGCCGCCGCGGCAACTTCAAGCGCTCGTCTTAGACGCGGCGGCGCTTGGAGGGACGGACGCCGTTGTGCGGGATCGGCGTGACGTCGCGAATGGAGGTGATCTGGAAGCCGACCGCCTGCAGCGCGCGAAGCGCGCTTTCGCGGCCCGACCCCGGACCCTTTACTTCGACCTCAAGGGTGCGGACGCCATGCTCGGCGGCCTTGCGCCCGGCATCTTCCGCCGCGACCTGTGCCGCATACGGCGTCGACTTGCGGCTGCCCTTGAAGCCCATCATGCCGGCGCTGGACCAGGCAATCGCATTGCCCTGCGCGTCGGTGATGGTGATCATGGTGTTGTTGAAGCTGGCGTTCACGTGAGCGACGCCGGAGGTGATGTTCTTGCGTTCGCGCCGACGGAGGCGCTGCGGTGCTTGGGCCATGAAACGTATCCCTGTATCCTGTCGCCGTAGCCAGTTCGGCCGGCGAGGTGAAACCTACCGAAGAAGCTTACTTCTTCTTGCCGGCGATCGGCTTGGCCTTGCCCTTGCGGGTGCGCGCATTGGTGTGCGTGCGCTGGCCCCGGACCGGCAGGCCCTTGCGGTGGCGAAGCCCACGGTAGCAGGCGAGGTCCATCAGCCGCTTGATGTTCATCGCGGTCTCACGGCGGAGGTCACCCTCAACCGTGTGCTGCGCGTCGATCTCTTCGCGGATGTGCAGGACTTCCTGGTCGGACAGGTCCTGGACGCGGCGCTCGGACGTGATGCCCAGCTTTTCCGTGATCGCCTTGGCCTTGGTGCGGCCGATACCATGGATGTAGGTCAGCGCGATTTCCACGCGCTTGTTGGTCGGGATATTGACGCCGGCAATACGTGCCATCGATGCTTCCTTATCTAGCTCCACAGGCGGCAAACCCGCCCATCTCGTCGCTTGACGTCCGTTCCAAACAGAAAACCGACGCGCGCACGGATGCGCCGCCGGGAACCACGTGGTCGGGATGAGCTGCAGATAGGGTTCTCGACCCATTGAGTCAAGCACAGTAGAGGACAAGACGATGGAGCGGCTGAGCCTCAAGACCGGTGTCCCCGACCGCCTACGCGGGGCGATCATTGCGCTTGGCAATTTCGACGGCTTCCACCTTGGTCACCAGGCCGTGGTCGGCCGTGCAGTCGCCCGCGGCCACCACGAACGGCGCCCGGTGATCGTTGGCACCTTCTTTCCCCACCCGGTGCGCTTCTTCAAGCCGGACCTGCCGCCTTTCCGCCTCACCAGCCTCGACCAGCGCGAGCGCCTGTTCGCCCATGCGGGTGCCGACGCCATGCTGGTTTTCGACTTCGATGCCGACCTCGCTGCAACCGATGCGGAGGATTTCGTTGGCCTGCTCGCCAAGCTTGGGGTCGCGGGCGTCGTCACCGGCGAGGACTTCAGCTTCGGTCGGGGACGTGGCGGCAATGCCGAACTGCTTCGGGAGCTTGGCGCAAGCCACGACATCGTTGCGGAAACCGTTCCGGCGGTAACACTCGAAAACGAACTCATCTCCTCCAGCCGAATCCGCGAGGCGCTGAAAGCGGGAGACCCCGGGACCGCGACGCGCTTGCTCTCCCGCCCGTTCGCGATCGAAGGGGTCGTCCAACATGGCGACGCGCGTGGTCGTGAGCTCGGCTACCCGACGGCCAACCTGCCGATGGAGCAATATCTCCGCCCTGCCTACGGGATCTACGCCGTGCGCGTCTGGCTGGACGACGAACATCAATATGCCGGCGTCGCCAACCTCGGCACCCGCCCGATGTTCGATCCGCCGCAGGAGCTGCTGGAGGCGCATCTCTTCGACTTTGACGGCGACCTTTACGGCTGCAAGATTGAGGTCGCCCTCCACCATTTCATCCGTGGCGAGGAAAAGTTCGACAGCCTGGAGGCCCTCGTCACGCAGATGGACCACGACAGCGCCGAGGCCCGACGGCTACTGGCACTCCCCTGACGATTTCAGCAAAGGCTCAACCTTTGCTCATGCCGCTCACCCGCCCATGCGCCAGACCCGAAGCTCGTCACGCTTCAAGGGATCCAGGCACATGGCCGACAGTCGTATCGCTCTATCGATCGTTCTCGCCGGACTCGGGGCGTCTGCTATTCACAGCGGTGCGGCAACACAGACCCCTCGAAACATGAAGTTTAATGCGGACTCGATCCTGGCCGCGGCTTACGCGCAAACGGGTCCCGGGGCTGCCGCGGTCGTCACTCGCGACGGCAGGCTCATCTATGTCGGTGGCCGGGGCCTTGCGGACGTGCGGCGACAGCAGCCAATCACGCCCGAGACCGTCTTCGAGCTCGGTTCGATTGCGAAGCAATTCACCGCGGCCGTGGTCCTGCAGTTGGTGGCAGAGGGAAAGATCGGCCTCGACGATCCGCTATCGAGCGTCTTCCCAGGCTGGCCGCAGCCCGGCGCCCGTGCGAGCATTCGCCAGCTTCTGAACCACACATCGGGGTTGCCAGACTACAGCAAGGTGCCGGGTTTCATCGGCAAGAACTCGGGCGGCGGTGGACCACCGACGAACTGCTGGCGCTTAGCAAAAGCCTGCCGGCCAAGACCGCACCCGGTGAAGCTTGGGAGTATAACAACGGCGGCTACGCCGTCCTTGGTGCCATCGTCGAAAAGCTGACCGGCAAGCCATGGTACGATGCGGTGCAGGAGCGCATCTCGCGACCGCTTGGGCTATCCTCAATCCGCTACGCTGTCGGCGCCGATACCGCCGCACGCTATGTGCCGTCCGGCAGCGGAGGCCAGCCGGTGGAGGGCATCGACATGAGCATTGCAGGCGCGGCGGGTGCGCTGGTCGGCAATGTGGGTGACATGGCCAAGTGGGCTAACGCGCTCCACAGCGGCAAGGTCGTCCGTCCCGACCTGTACGCGGAGATGATCAGGCCGGCGACGCTCAACAGCGGCAAGACATTCCCTTATGGCTTCGGTCTTCATCTTCGCCGATTGCTGGACAAGCCGATGATCGAGCATGGCGGGTCGGGCCGGGGGATCGACACCGCGAGCGCCTACCTACCCGACGACAAGCTGTTCGTCGCCGTGTTCGCCAATGCCAATGGTCTTCCGACCGATTCCAGCGATGTCATGCGCCGCATTGCCGCAGCGGCGCTTGGCTCACCTTTTCCAGCTTTCACCGAAGTGCCGGTCGATGCGGGAACGATTGCACCGCTGCTGGGGCGCTATGGCTCCGGCGGGCAGGAGGTGCGATTTCTGCGCCGCAAAGACGATTATTTCGTCGCAGTTGGCGACGATGAAGTGCGCGTCCTGGCCGCCGGCAACGACCGCTTTTTCTCGGCCTCTAGCAGCCTGAACTGGGTACAATTCATTCGCGGTGCCGACGGCGCGCTGTCGATCCAGATGAACAATGCGTCGTCGGCGCGACCGCGCCTTCACCCGCGTATTGGCGACCTGCCGGCCGTGGCTCCGGTGAAGGCTCCCGCCGCGGTGTTGCGGACCTACGTCGGCCGTTACCGTACCGAGACCCTGCCGGTTACGGTGTCTGTTGCAGCGGATGGCGACCTCATCATGCAGGCGGAGGGTCAAGCGCCAATGCCGCTGCGCGCTGTTTCGGAGACCGAGTTCCGGACCGAGGACAATCGCATGCGGATCGTCTTCCATCCGGAGGACGGCAAGACCGACCGCTTCACCATTCACCGCGGCGCCCGCGAGCTTCACGGTGTGCGAGTCAGCGCGGATTGAGCAGGAAGACGACGTAGCCGTGGAATTTCGGGTTGCGGCGCAGGCGGGCTGGCTCGCGCCACTCCCCGCCCTGCACCAGCCCGATTTTGAACGGCACGCGCAGACCATCGAGCTTACGGACATAATCTTCGTAGCCGCGGATGGTGGTCCGGCTCTGATAGGTTTGCAGCACGATGTCGTCGACCGTCCCGCCAAGCTGCTCCAACGCGCGCGGCTCGCCGTTCGCGCTCCAATCGAGCAGGCCGGTGATCGAGAGCTTCAAGCCTGGCGGCAAGCGCCTTCGCAGGTCGGAGAGGAAGAGCGCGTAATCACCGAGGTGACGGGTTCGCGCGTCGAAGTCGATCTGGAGTCCGGCAAGGCGATTGGAGGCGCGCCACTGCTCGAGCCGCGTGAGCATGGCCGCATAACTTTCTTCGCGCCAGCGAAGGTCGTCGGTGCGCACCACCATCCACACCTCTGGTCGAGTCAGCCGAGGTGCCTGCGACCTAAGCGAGACATAGGCTGGCCCGGCGCCGGTCCGCACTTCACCGTCGAGGATGTATAGTGTCGTTGCCTTCGCCAACACCGGCTGCGGCGCTACCCCCGCCCAAAGCCAGAAGGCTTCGTGATCTCGCGCATCGACCCGGCCTGGGAAGCGGTCGCCGCATGCCGCCGCCAGCAGCGCCAGCGCCAGAACCGCGAGCCGCCGCCTCACCAGTAATAGCGGAGGCTTTTGGCCCACGTGGATTGAGGATAGCTGGCTTTCAATCGGTCGTGCCACGCCTTGCGAGTCGCCACCGACACCTCGGTCCCGCCGCAGCTGTTCGACCCGCTTGGCGCGTAGCAGCGCACCGCCCGGTACAGGGCGAATGCCTTGTCGTCGGCGCTCGCGGCAGGATCGTTCATCACGGCCTTGTACACCTCCAGCCGTGAATATGGCTGGCCGGGGAAAAGGCTTTTGGTTCCAGCGAGGCTGCCCGGCTCCAGCGGCCGGTCATACTCCCACCAGTCGAAGCCCTGCTCCCGCATGAACTCCGCGAGGCAGAGCCGATCGCGGGAACTGCTCGGCCGCTGCGCCAGCGCGCCGACAGTCTGGATCAGCGGGGCGCAGCCATATTCTCCAAGGGAGGCTGGCCTCACGAACATGCCCAAGGGCACGGCTGTTGCGTCGTAGCCGGCGCCGAGTTCGGGCGCCTGATAATATCCTTCCGTAGTGGCCCCCGCTGGAACGCGCTGCACGTCCCTGAGCCAGTCTGCGTACATGCCGCGGCCAAGCTCCTTGGCGAGCAGGACGTAAAGCGCCGCCTGCTTCTCTCGAATGGTGGGCGCCGTTGTCGCTTGCCGGCGGAGCAGGTCAGGTCCCGCCGTCCGGCTGAGCAGGATTTCGCGCACAGACGCGTTGCGCACCGCCGAGCCAGGCGCAAATACTGAAGCCAGATTGCCGGTCCGCTCATCGTTCATCGCCAGCGCCAGCTCCACCGCGTCACGCTGGTACATGCCCTTTGCACCGGGCAAGAGGTCGAGCAGGAACCCCCGAGTGTTGCGGTCCTTCAGCGCCGCAAGCGCAAACCCGCGAAGCATTTGGCGGCTGAACTGAACCGTTGAGAAGCGCGGCTGCTTGGCGCGATCCGGGATAATCTGCAGCACGTCGCGCGGCGCGTTGCGGACGAACAGGGCACGTGCCGCGCGAAGATAGTCGAACAGCGCCTCGTGCCCAGCGAAGAAGGGCCGCTGCCGTTCCAGCTCAGCCTGCGAGATGGGCCCGCCGATCCGCATCCGCTGGAGATCGGCGACGGCCAGAAGCAAGGGATCGGACGGCGTTCCTGCGCCGCCCTCGAACAGGCGGTTGTCGGTTTCCTGAATAACCTCGATGCGTTCATCAGGGTCGGCAGTCCGCCCTAGCAGGAACCCAAGCTCCTGCCCCAGCGCAGCCTTGTCGCCGCTCAGCCAATGCACGCGCCGCATCAGCCCGCGCGCCGACTCCGCATAGCGGCCGCGGGGATAGGTTTGCAGGTAGGATCGGAACCCGGCACCCGCCGCACGAGCCGCCGCCCCGTCGACCTTGTCCGGCTCCATCCAGCCATATTCGTCGATCCCGGCAATCACCGCTTTGTTGATGGCCGTGCGCGGCACCATGTAGGTCGCCGTTTCCCGCACCCACGGATCGGTTGCGCTCGTCAGGCTTGCGAAGCCGTGAGTGGCCGCGTCGAAATCGCCGCCGTAGAAATTCTCGGCTGCGTCGAGATAGGCTGCAAACTCCCGGCCCATTACGCTCCTGACCGGGGGAAAGCCCGGGCCGGCGATCTTCTCGGCACAGTGCGGCGTGAATGCTTGCCGCGCCGCAATTAGCGCCGTGGCCTCGCCGGGAGCCAGACCCTTTGCGCCCCGCACAGCCGCGACGAAATCCTCCGTGCCCTGCGTGTTGGATTGGCACCGGCTCGGCCCGGCGCTCTCGTTGGCATATTCACCGGGCGGCGAGACCCCGTCGCGAAGGTCCGCCCAGCTGAAAAAGGGCGCTTGACCGTCGTCCGTTTGCGACAACGTCAACGGCTGTCCGCCATCAGCAAGCAAAAGCAGCAAATTGGTTCGGGTGTCGTTTCCCGGAACCAGCACCGCGCTATTGCCGTAGCGGTCGTACTCCGCCTTAGCGAGGCTCCAGGTCGGGGCGTCATTTCCGCCCGCACAAGCGAAAGCAATGGCTCCCGCCAGAGCCCCTGCAACTGCCACGAACCTAGCTCGCCGCCCCCAGCTCATGCTCTACCCCCAAAACACCGCCGCACATCCTACTACCAGCAGAAGGTTTGGAGCCAAAGGTGCGCAGGGAAACTAATCAGGTTGCGGCGGGCACCGTCTGCTGATGCTGAATGACGTGCCACTGGTGATCGCCGATACGCTGATATGTGCTTGTGCAGTAAGCGGTGAACCGCTCCTCACCGCGGCTAGCGTCGGCGCGATAACCGATGACGATCAAGCCTTCTTGCGCACGATCCACGCTGAGGTCGGAAATCTCCACATCCTCCCACCGCGGTGTGCGTTCCACCGCATCGATCGCTTGTCCGCCTCTTAGGAGGAATGGCTCGGCTGGTATCACCATGACGACGTCGGGTGACACGCGCTCCCGGTACACGTCGCCGGCACCAACCCAAAGGTCGCGTTCGAACTCAAGGATGCGCTCGTCATTCATCGTCACTCTCCCGATTCCACCTGAAGATGCTCCGTGCGCCCCGCGAAAGTTCGACTGCGGCCGCTGCTGCGACGAAGGGAACAAGGAGCGGCTGCTTCTGCGCTTGGAGAAGAAGGCTGGTTTGCCGGACGAACACGTCCTGGTTGCCGTGAACGTCACCGTCTTTTTTAGGTTCGGTCAGGTTGTCGCGCTGGGCGGGGTCACCCGGATCGGTCTCGGTCTGCTGCACCTCCACGCCCATCAGCTGCATCGCCTTGTCGGTCAGACGCGGGGCGACCCGACCCGCGAGCGAGATCAGGTAGCCGCCACCGCCGACGTAAAGCTGGCGGCGCGGGGTTTCGCACGCGAACAGGATTGCGTCCGCGACGAGAGCGGGATCGTAGAGCGGCGGCGGCAGACGCGGAGCCGTGTCCATATAGTTGCGGGCATGTTCCGGGTAGGGCGTGTTGATCGACGCAGGCTTGATGAGGGTGATCGAGATGGGATCGCCCGCGCGCTCCACCTCCATGCGCAGCGCGTCAGTTGCAGCCTGCACTGCAGCCTTGGAGGCGGAGTAGGGGCCTTGGTAGATCATGGCTCGGTCACTCAGCACCGAGCCCATGTTGACGATCGCTCCGCCGCCGTGCGCGCGAAGGTGCCGAACAGCGGCAAGCGAGCCCATCAGCAGGCCGTGGTAATTAACGTCGAAGATGTGGCGCTGATCCTCGATCGGCACCTGCTCGATCGATCCATAAGTGGCAGCAGCTGCATCGTTGACCCAGCTGTCGAATCCGCCGAACCGTTCAACGGCCGTGGCGACGATCCGGGTAATGTCTTCCTCCCGGGAGACGTCGGCAACGCAGATCGCCACCTCTCCGCCGCCGGCGGACAGGTCGGCGGCGAGTTGCTCCAGCGCGTCGCGGTTGCGGGCGGCGAGTAGCACGCGGGCGCCGCGCGCCACCGCTTCCTCGGCGGTAGCGAGGCCGATGCCACTGCTGGCACCGGTAATGACGATCGTTTGTTCGGAAAGCGGCTTCAGACGGACCATGAGAACACCTCATCGGTCCAGCGCTTCGGGTGGCGGCCCGTTCCTACCTGCTTTCGGCTATCCGCCGCATCTAAGCGGCGAGCTGTGCCGGATCGCCCCACATCAGGAGCACGGAGTAACGAAGCGCCATTTCCTGGTGCGCGCGGCGAGCGCCGAGGGTCGGAGCAGCCTTAGCCGCAATGCGCTCCTGACGTTCGCGCCGCTGAAAGTATCGGAAGTCGTCGTCGCTCATCGCATGAACTCCTTCACCCCCTTATCGGCAGAGTCGGTTGCGGCATGAGGACGATCGAGAGACTCATGCGTGACAGCCGTTCAGGCAGGCGCCGCGAGACTGGTCCGGAGCATGGCGATCGCCTGACCCACCGTGCGGCAGTCTTCCACCCCGTCGTCGGGAATGTGGGTGTTGAACTCTTCTTCGAGCCGCATGGTCAGAGAAACCATGTCGAGGCTGTCGGCGCCGAGCGCCAGAAAATCCGCGTCGTCGCTGATGGATGCGACGGGCAGCGCAAGATGGTCAGCAATGACGATGCGGGCGCGTTGTTCGTCCATCTTCCGTTTTCCTTTGTGAAAAAGGGGAGGCATCGCTGCCTCCCCTTCCTCGTGTGGTCGCTTAGTAGTTGTAGGCGCGTTCCCCATGCTCGTTGAGGTCGAGGCCTTCGCGTTCGACTTCGGCAGTGGGGCGGAGCCCGATGGTATATTTCAGCGCCAGGAACAGCACCGCCGAAACGACACCAGTCCAGATGACGGTGGTTCCGACCGCCCACAATTGGGCAATCAGCTGACCCGCCTGGTCGAACTCGCCGGCCTTGGCGACCGGTGCGGTATAGTCGATCCAGCCTTGGCCACCGAAGGCCGGGTTGGCGACAATGCCAGTGCCGATCGCGCCGACGATGCCGCCGACTGCGTGAATGCCGAACACGTCGAGCGAGTCGTCATAGTTCAGCTTGTTCTTCACCGTGGTCACGAACACGAAGCAGACCGCCGACGCGACTGCGCCGAGGATGATTGCCGTGCCCGGATGAGCGAAGCCCGCCGCCGGAGTGATGGCAACCAGACCGGCGACCACGCCCGACACGCCGCCAAGCAGCGATGCCTTCTTGTGCAGTACGCCCTCGATCAATGCCCAGGTCACACCCGCGGCTGCGGTAGCGACGAAGGTGTTGATGAAGGCCAGGCCCGCAAAGGCGTTGGCTTCGAGCCCCGAGCCGGCGTTGAAGCCGAACCAGCCGATCCACAGCAGGGACGCACCGATCATGGTCATAACCAGGGAGTGTGGTGGCATCGGCTCCGACTTGAACCCGATGCGGGGACCGATGATGATGCAGCCGACAAGGCCAGCAATGCCCGCGTTGATGTGAACCACGGTTCCGCCCGCATAATCGAGCGCACCCTTGCCCCACAGGTAACCATAGTCGGTCGGAGCGGACGGCAGGAAGTCCGGGCCAGCCCAGTACCAGACCATGTGCGCGATCGGGAAATAGGCCAAGGTCAGCCACGCCACCGTGAAGATGATCAGCGGGACGAACTTCACGCGCTCCGCAAAGGCACCGACGATGAGGGCCGGCGTGATGCAGGCGAACGTCATCTGGAAGATGATGAATACATATTCCGGAAGATAGACGCCGTTCGAGAAAGTAGCCGCCAAGGTCGTCGGATCGACGCCCGCGAGGAACGCCTTGTCGAAGCCACCGACAACGCTTGGGAAGGGCGTGCCGGTGGAGGTGAAGGCCATCGAATAGCCCCACGAGAACCATACCAGCGACGCGACGCAGACAATCGTCAGCACCTGCATCAGCACCGAAAGCATGTTCTTGGTGCGGACAAGGCCGCCGTAGAACAAGGCCAGCGCCGGGACCGACATCATCAGCACAAATGCCGATGCAACGAGCATCCAGGCGACGTCGCCCTTGTTGACCATTTCTGCCGTGGGCGTGAACGGAGCCGCAGCGGCAGGAGCGGCGGCTGCCGCGTCCTGCGCCCAGGCGGGCATGGCGGCGAACGCGGCGGCACCTGCGGCCACCGCTCCACCGCGGATCAATCTAGAGAGTGTCATTCTTCCCCCTCCTCAAAGCGCGTCATCGTCGGCATCGCCGGTGCGGATGCGAACCGCCTGGGCGACGTCGATGACGAAGATCTTGCCGTCGCCGATCGCGCCCGTGCGGGCGGCGTTCTGGATGGTTTCGACGACACTTGCGGCTTCACCGTCCGAAACGACGACTTCCAGTCGCAGCTTCGGCACGAAGCTGGTGTGGTACTCGGCGCCGCGGTAGATTTCGGTATGGCCCTTCTGGCGACCGAAACCGCTCGATTCCGTGACCGTCATGCCCTGCACGCCAGCGGAGGCGAGCGCATCGCGCACCTCTTCCAGCTTGAATGGCTTGATCACTGCAACGATCATTTTCATGCGGGTTTCTCCCCCTGTTGCTGAATGATCAGAACGCCACTCCGACCGAGGCGACGACCCCGCCCTTGGAGATGTTGCGACCGCTGATCGGCGAGTAGAGCGACTTGTTGGTGTCGACGTAGCTGACGCCGAAGGTCAGCGCCTTCCACGTGTAAGCAGCGCCGACGTTCCAGTCGGTGTAGCCCTTGCCGATGGTCAGGTAGCTCGGACCAAAGCTATGGCCGAGGTGGGCTGACAGGGTGAGCGGAACGCCGGGAACGGCACCGGAGAGGTCGCCGGCGAGGTAGAAATTGTCTTCCTTGCCCGAACCGATGCTGAGCGCATTCTGCTTGGGTGCATAGGCGGCACTGACCTTCGCCGTCACCGCGCCGAAGCTCTGGGCGACGGAGATGTACGGTTCGAAGAAGTCGCTGTCGTAGCCGGGGAAGATCTGCTCGGCGCCCGGATAGTAGTAATAGAGCACGCCGCCATCGACTGTCGTCGAGCCGAACGTCTTCTTGTAGCCGACGATGAAGTCGATTTCCTGATCCGATGCGGCGGCGACATATTCGTCGATCGAGGAGCCCCAGATCGTGGCGTAGAAGCCCGATTCATGGCCGACTGTGAGCGAGCCCTGGACAGCAGCGCGCTTGTCGGTCTGCGAAATACCACGGAAGCGATAATCCGAAACGAGCGTTGCGCCGCCATTGATGGTGAATGGGCTGGAGGATTCTTCCGCCGGAGCGGGCTGAGCGACCGTGGCTGGCTGATCGGCCGTGTCCTGCGCCAGCGCGGGGCTGGCAAAAAGCGCTGCCGAAGCGAGCAGTGCAGCGGTGATAATCTTGGTTGGCATTGGACCCCCATGTGAGAAATCGTTTGGGATCCCGGCGCCGGCAGCAGGGCTCCGGCACTGAAACCCAGGGGCATAGTGCATAGGCATGTTGCGCCGCACAACGCGGCGTCAATATTTCACGTGTGTTACGAGGTTCCGCTCTGTTGCAGCGCAGCAGCAACGCTCCAAGGCGAAGCCGTTTTGGGATCCCGTTTGCGCGAATCAGCCTGAGTTACGAAGCGCGGTCGCGATCGCATTGATGGAGAGGTGGATTCCCTCTCTGATTCGGGGATCGCTCTCTCCGGCGCGGTGACGCTTCAGAAGCTCGACCTGTAGACGGTTCAGCGGCTCGACATACGGAAGGCGGAGCCGGACGGAGGCGTCGAGCGCCGGGTTCTTCTCCAGCAGCCAATTCTGGTCCGTGATCTTCAGGATCGCATCGCGTGTGATCGACCATCCATCCCGAATGCGGGTGAACAAAGCGGTGCGCAGGTCAGGGTCGGGCACCAGCTCCGAATAAGCGGCGGCAATGTCCATGTCCGACTTGGCGAGCACCATTTCCAGATTGTCGACCGACGTTCGGAAAAATGGCCAGGCTTCGTAATATTCCTTGAGCAAGGCCTCGTCGGCCTGCGCAAGCGCGTGGCCTGCGCCGAACCAGCCTGGCAGCATGACGCGGGCCTGGGCCCAACTGAACACCCAGGGAATGGCGCGAAGGTCCTCGATGGCTGTCGACTTGGTGCGGCTGGCGGGACGGGAGCCGATCTTCAGTTCCGCGATCTCGGCGATCGGAGTCATCGACCGGAAGAATTCGACGAAGCCGGGCGTCTCATAGACCAGGCCGCGGTAAGTGGCGCGCGCCACATCCGATATCTTCGCCATTTCGCCGTAGAAGCGCTCGCGGCGTCGGTCGGAACGCTGCTCAAGACTGGCGAGCAGGGTGGCGGAGGCGATGGATTCCAAATTGGCGGCGGCGCTTTCGCGAGTGCCATATTTGGCGGCGATGACTTCGCCCTGTTCCGTGATGCGGATGCGGCCCTGCACCGTTCCCTTGGGCTGGGCGCGAATGGCGGAGAAGCTGGAGCCGCCGCCGCGGCCTACCGCGCCGCCGCGGCCGTGGAACAGTTGCATGTGCGCGTCCGCTTTCGCAAAAACGTCGCACAATGCACGGCTGGCCTGGTGGAGGCTCCACACCGAGGTCAGGTAGCCGCCGTCCTTGTTGCTGTCAGAATAGCCGAGCATAACTTCCTGATAGCCGCGCGCTCGCGTTGCGCCGGCCACTTCAGAAAGCGCGAGCCAATCCGTCATGACGCCCGGTGCCGCGACGAGATCCTCGATGGTTTCGAACAGGGGCACGGCCATGATCGCGGCCTTGGGCGGCGGGCCGGGCGACCAGAGGCCGGCCTGCTTCAGCAGCAGGTTGACCTCCAGCAGGTCCGAGACGCTGTCGTTCTTCGAAACAATGTACGTGGTGATGCATGTCGGTCCGTACTTGCGGTGCGCTTCCGCCGCGGCGCGAACGATGGCGAGTTCGCTCTGCGTTTCCTCACTGTAGTCGACGAAGGCGTTGACCAGAAGGCGGGGGCTGGCGAGTTCCTGCCGGAGCACGCGGACGCGGTCCTCTTCGCCAAGCGCAAGATAATCCGATTCGACTCCACCCTGGGCCAGCAGTTCGGCAACGACGCGCTCGTGAACGTCGGCGTTCTGCCGAAGGTCGAGGGTGAAGAGGTGGAAGCCGAAGATCTCGACCGAGCGGATCAGGCGGCCGAGCGCGCCCGTGCCAGCCATTGCCCCTTCGCCGCCAGGAGCAAGGGAATGCGCGATCGTCTTGAGGTCGGCCCGAAACTCTGCGGCATCGACGTAGGCCTCCCCCGAACACGTTCGGTCCGCACGGGATCCTTGCCGACGAGTCTGCGGTAGGTCGCCGACAGCCGCGCGTAGATACCCGTTATCGCGCGGCGGTACGGCTCGTCGGATCGGGCGCGGCCGCTGTCCCCGGCGGAATCGGCGAGCGCCTGCAGCCCGGGCGAGACCTCGGCCAGCTCGCTGGACACGGAGAACTCGGCCCCGAGTGCATGAACCTCGTCCAGATAATGGTCGAGGATGGCCTGACAGCCCCGACCTAACGCCAGTTCCAGCGACCCCGCAGTGACGAATGGATTGCCGTCGCGGTCGCCGCCGATCCAGCTGCCGAGGCGAAGGAAGCCGGGCGGGCGGTGGCCGAGCACCCGCTCCCACCGCGAGTAGAGCATCGGCAGCACCGGAACGAACACATCGCGGAAGTAGGAGAGGGCGGTCTCGACCTCGTCTGCGACGTAGAGCCGCTCGCGGCGTAGCGGGCGAGTCTGCCAAAGCAGCGCGATCTGGCGGACGATCGCCTGCTCGACCAGGTCGCCGTCCTCGTTCTCTTCGCGGCCGGCGTCACGCTCTAGCATCAGCGCCGCGATGCGGTTGCGGTGGTCGAGCATCGACTTGCGCCGCACCTCCGTCGGGTGGGCCGTCATCACCGGAACGATCAGGGACTTCTTGAGAAGGTCGAGGATGGCGTCGGAACCGATGCCTTGCTCTTGCAAGATCTCCAGCGCTTCCGAGACGGTCGCACCGGCTTCCCTGGCCACCCCCTGCCGGTCCTCGGCCAAGTTGGCGAGCATGGAGAAGAGCATGAAGCTGCGGACGAAGGTCAGCGTCTGGTCGAGGCTGAGATCGTCGAGCCCCTGGTCCGCGACCTCGACGCCCCGGTGGCGGTCGACGGATGCGGACCGAATATGCTCGATCCGTTCGAACATCGCGGCGCCGCACTGGTCGCGGATGACGTCCCCGAGCAGGCGTCCCAGATAGCGGACGTCCGGGTTCTGGCCGATGCTGCCAGGGCGGCGTTCGGGGGTGAGTTGGTTCATGATTGCCCCCGTTTTGCTGAGATTACGCCGCCTGCCGCGCGACTGCGGATAGCTGCGCGTGCACCGAGCGAGCACAGTCGCGGCCTTCGCGGATCGCCCAGACCACAAGCGACTGTCCACGGCGCATGTCGCCGCACGCGAAAATGCGCGGGTTGGAGGTGCGGAATTCGCCGAAAGCCGCATCGACATTGCCGCGTTCCGTGAGGTCGACGCCCGCCTGCTCGACGGCGCCGGGGATGCACGGTCCGGTGAAACCCATGGCCAGCAGGACGAGGTCAGCCTTCAATTCGACCCGCTCGCCGTTGCGCTCGCACACGAGGGCTGTAACGTGGCCGTTCTCGCCAATCAGTTCCTTGGTGACGATGGCGAATTCGCGGTCGGCGCCTTCTTCTTGGCTGGAGGAGGTGCGGAGCTTCATCGGCCAGTGCGGCCAGGTGAGCAGCTTCTGCTCCTTTAGCGGCGGCTCCGGCATGATCTCCAGCTGGGTGACCGACGCCGCGCCGTGGCGATGCGAGGTGCCGATGCAGTCGGAGCCGGTATCGCCGCCGCCGATGACGACCACATGCTTGCCCTTGGCCGAGATGGTGCGATTGCCAGCGGCTTTTTCTTCCGGATCGCCGGCGTTGCGCTTGTTCTGCTGGGTCAGGAACTCCATCGCGAAATAGGTGCCTTCGAGCTCGCGGCCCGGCACTTTCAGGTCGCGCGGCTTTTCGGCCCCGCCGGCGAGGATGAGGATGTCGTAATCGTCCATCAGCCGCTGCACTGGGATGTCGACGCCGACGTTGACCCCGGTGCGGAAGATCACGCCCTCGGCTTCCATCTGCGCGACGCGGCGGTCGATCAGATGCTTTTCCATCTTGAAGTCGGGGATGCCGTAGCGAAGCAGGCCGCCGATTCGGTCGTTCTTCTCGAACACCGTCGGGTTGTGGCCATGACGCGCGAGCTGCTGCGCACAGGCCATACCGGCCGGGCCGGAGCCGACGATGGCAATGCGCTTGCCGGTGCCGCGCGGCGCCATCTTCGGCTTGACCCAGCCCTCATCGAACGCTCGGTCGGCGATCTCGCATTCGATCGACTTGATGGTGACCGGTGTGTCCTGGAGGTTGAGCGTGCAGCTCGCCTCGCACGGCGCGGGGCAGATGCGGCCGGTGAACTCCGGGAAATTGTTGGTCTCATGGAGGCGGTCGATCGCGGTCTTCCAATCGTCCTTGTAGACGAGGTCGTTCCAGTCCGGGATCAGATTGTTGACCGGACAGCCGCTGTGGCAAAAGGGAATGCCGCAGTCCATGCAGCGCGACGCCTGCTTGCGCGAGGTCTCCGGATCGCGGTCGATCACGAATTCCTTGTAGTGCGTGACGCGTTCCTGCGCGGGCCGGTAGGTCCGGTCCTGGCGTTCAACCTTCAGGAAGCCTGTGGGGTCACCCATTGTCTTCTTGTCCCTATAAGCTCAGGCGGCCGCAACGGCCTGGGTGTCGTCGGGGGCGCCGTACAGCTGCAGCGCTTTGCGATATTCGGTGGGCGTGACCTTGACGAAGGCGGCAGCGGACTGCGGCCATTGGTCGAGGATCTCGCGAGCCCTGGCGCTGCCGGTCGCCTCGGCGTGGCGCGACAGCAGGCCGTGCAGGCGGTCCATGTCCCACGACAGCGGGTTGCCGAGGGTCAAGTCGGCCTCGCTGAGCGCCGGTGCGGACGGTGCTTCGCCGGCACCCGGGACCGCACGGAGTGGCTCCAAGTCGACGGAGGCATTATTGCACTGCCCCTCCAGCTTGCCGTCCGGATCGTAGACGTAGGCAATGCCGCCCGACATGCCAGCCGCGAAGTTGCGGCCGACCGGGCCAAGGATCGCGACCAGCCCGCCGGTCATATATTCGCAGCCATGGTCGCCGGTACCTTCGACGACGGCGATCGCGCCCGAGTTACGGACCGCGAAACGCTCGCCCGCTACCCCGTTGAAGTAAGCCTCGCCGGTGATCGCCCCATACAGCACGGTGTTTCCGACGATGATGTTCTCGCCGGCGTTGCGGGTGGCTTCCGGCGGCTGGCGCACGATGATGCGGCCGCCGGACAGTCCCTTGCCGACATAGTCGTTGGCATCGCCGGTGAGGTCGAGCGTGACACCCTTCGCAAGGAAAGCGCCGAAGCTCTGACCGACGGTGCCCTTCAGCACCGCATGGATGGTATTGGCGGGAAGACCTGCATGGCCGTAACGCTTGGCCACTTCGCCCGACAGCATGGCGCCGACTGAACGGTTGACGTTGCGGATGTTGCGCTCGATGCGGACGGCCTGCCCGCTTTCGAGAGCCGGAGCTGCCGAGCGGATCAGGTCCTGGTCGAAGATGTCCGTCAGGTTGTGGGTCTGATACTCGCTGTTGAAATGTGCCTTCCAGTCGTCGACCTCGACACGGTGAAGCAGCTTGGACAGGTCGAGCCCGCGCGCCTTCCAATGGTTCACGACGCCGGTTGTTTCGACCAGGTCGGTGCGGCCGATCATCTCCTCCAGCTTGCGGACGCCGAGCTTCGCCATGATCTCGCGGAGCTCTTCCGCAACGAAGAAGAAGTAATTGATCACATGCTCGGGCTGACCGACGAAGCGGGCGCGCAGCACCGGATCCTGGGTCGCGACGCCGACGGGGCAGGTGTTGAGATGGCACTTGCGCATCATGATGCAGCCGGCGGCGATCAGCGGCGCGGTGGCGAAGCCGAACTCGTCGGCACCGAGGATGGCGGCGATCGCTACGTCGCGGCCGGTGCGGAGGCCGCCGTCGGCCTGAACCGACACGCGGCTTCTGAGGCCGTTGAGCACCAAGGTCTGCTGGGTCTCGGCAAGGCCGACTTCCCAAGGCAGGCCGGCGTGCGTCAGCGAGGTCAGCGGCGATGCGCCGGTGCCGCCTTCGAAGCCGGAAATGGTGATATGGTCCGCCATCGCCTTGGCGACGCCCGCCGCCACGGTGCCGACGCCGATTTCCGATACCAGCTTGACCGAGATGCGCGCGGCCGCGTTGACGTTCTTCAGGTCGAAGATCAGCTGTGCCAGATCCTCGATCGAATAGATGTCGTGGTGCGGCGGTGGCGAGATCAGGCCGACGCCCGGCGTCGAGTGACGCACGGCCGCGATGTTGCGGTCGACCTTGTGGCCGGGCAGCTGGCCGCCTTCGCCGGGCTTGGCACCCTGCGCGACCTTGATCTGGATGTCGTCGGCGTTGACCAGATATTCGGTCGTGACGCCGAAGCGGCCCGACGCGACCTGCTTGATCTTGGACCGCATGCTGTCGCCGTTCGGTAGCGGCTTGAAGCGGTCCGGCTCCTCGCCGCCCTCGCCGGTGTTCGAGCGGCCGCCGATGCGGTTCATGGCGATTGCGAGCGTCGTGTGCGCCTCGCGGCTGATGGAGCCGAAGCTCATCGCACCGGTGGCGAAGCGCTTCACCAACTCGGTGGCCGGTTCGACTTCGTCGAGCGGCACTTCGGGGCCGAGCGGCTTGAAGCTCAGAAGGCCACGGATCGTCAACAAACGCCGGCTCTGGTCGTTCACTTCCGCGGCGAAGGAGCGATACTTGTTCGGCAGATTGCCGCGCACCGCATGCTGCAAGTCGGCGATGTTGGTCGGGGTCCAGGCATGCGCCTCGCCCTTGGTGCGGAAGGCGTAGACGCCGTTATGCTCCAGCGCCGTGCTTGCGTCGGGTGCATAGGCACGCTCGTGGCGCGCCGCGGCCTCCTGGGCGACTTCCTCGATCCCCACGCCCTCGATCTTGGTCGCGGTGCCGGTGAAATATTTGTCGACGAACTTGGAGGACAGGCCGATCGCATCGAAAATCTGCGCGCCGCAATATGACTGGTAGGTCGAGATGCCCATCTTGGACATCACCTTCAGGATGCCCTTGCCGACCGCCTTTATATATTTCTCCTGGCCGACTTCACCGATGCCGAGCTCTGTCAGGGTCTCAAGCGCGAGATAGGGGTTGATCGCCTCTGCGCCGAAGCCAGCGAGGACGCAGAAATGGTGGACCTCACGCGCTTCGCCGGTCTCGACGACGAGGCCGGTCTGCATGCGCAGCCCCTGGCGGATCAGGTGGTGGTGGACGGCGCCGGTCGCCAGCGCGGCCGGGATCGGCACCCGATCGGCGCTTGCGGCCCGGTCGGACAGGACCAGGACGTTGATGTCGGCCAGCACCGCTTCGGTCGCTTCCCAGCACAGACGCTGAAGTGCGGCTTCCAGCGCGCTGCCGTTGCCGCCCGCCGGCCAGGTCGCGTCCAGCGTCGCGGTGCGGAAGGCCCCGTCCACGGCTTCATGGATGCCGCGGATCTTTTCCAGATCTTCATTGGTGAGGATCGGCTGCGACACTTCTAGGCGCTTGTGCGTGCCCGCATGCTGGCCGAGCAGGTTGGGGCGCGGGCCGATCATCGACACGAGGCTCATCACCATCGCTTCGCGGATCGGGTCGATCGCCGGATTGGTGACCTGCGCGAAGTTTTGCTTGAAATAGTCGAACAGGAGCTTGGGCCGCTCGGACAGCACCGCAATCGGCGTATCGGTGCCCATGGAGCCGATCGGATCGTCGCCGTCCTTGGCCATCGGCTGGAGGAACAGCTTAAGATCCTCCTCGCCATAGCCGAATGCCTTGCGAAGCCGCGTGACGTCCTCAAGCGGCTTCACGTTGACGTGGCCCTCGGGGATCTTGAGGTCTTTCAAGTGATACTGCGTCTCGCGCAGCCAGTCGCCGTACGGCTCCGCATTGGCGAGGCGCGACTTAATCTCCGCATCCTCGACGATGCGGCCTTCCTCCAGGTCGACCAGCAGCATCTTGCCGGGTTGGAGCCGCCACTTGCGGACGATCTTCTCTTCCGGGATCGGAAGCACGCCGCTCTCGGACGCCATGATGATACGGTTGTCGTCGGTGACGGTGAAGCGCGACGGACGAAGCCCGTTGCGGTCCAGGGTCGCGCCAATCTGGCGGCCGTCAGTGAAGGCAATGGCGGCGGGGCCATCCCACGGCTCCATCAGCGCGGCGTAGTACTCGTAAAAGGCGCGGCGCTGCGGATCCATCTGGTTGTTGCCGGCCCAGGCTTCGGGCACCAGCAGCATGACGGCGTGCGCAAGCGAATAGCCGCCAGCCAGCAGCAGCTCGAGCGCATTGTCGAGGCTGGCCGTGTCCGACTGGCCGTGCGGGATCAGCGGCCACATCTTGTCGAGGTCGGCGCCGAGCAGCGGCGACTCCATCGTGCGGCGGCGCGCATTCATCCAGTTCACGTTGCCGCGCACCGTGTTGATTTCGCCATTATGGGCGATGAAGCGGAACGGGTGCGCCAGCTTCCATGACGGGAAGGTGTTGGTTGAGAAACGCTGGTGGACGAGCGCCAGCGCCGACACGGTCAGCGGGTTGGACAAATCCTTGTAGAAGGTGCCGACCTGGGTCGCGAGCAGCAGGCCCTTGTAGACGATCGTCCGGCTGGAGATGCTGGCGATATAGAAGTCGGCGATCCCCGGCAGTTCCTTGCGCTTGGCGAGGTCCTGAAGCGGGTTCAGCGTCTGCTTGCGGATGACCAGCAGCTTCCGCTCGAACGCGTCCTGGTCCCTGATGCGCGGTCCCTGCGCAATGATCGCTTGCGCAATCCGCGGCATTGCGGCGACGATCGTCGGGCTCATGCCGGCCGGATCGACCGGCACGTCGCGCCAGCCGAGGAAGATCTGGCCTTCGCTCTGGACGAAGCGCTCCAGTTGCGAGGTGGCGACGTTGCGGGCTTCCTCGTCCTGCGGAAGGAAGCACATGGCGACGCCGTACTGTCCCTCGGGCGGAAGGGCGATTGCGTTCTGGTTGGCCCAGTCGCGGATCAGCGCGTCGGGAAGCTGGATGAGGCAGCCGGCGCCATCACCAATCAGCGGGTCCGCGCCGACGGCGCCGCGATGGTCGAGGTTGACCAGAATCTGCAGCCCGTCGCGGACAATGTCGTGCGATTTCTCGCCGCCGATGTTCGCAATGAAACCGACGCCGCAAGCGTCATGTTCGTTGCGAGGGTCGTAGAGGCCTTGGGCCTCGGGCGGGCGGGTCGTCGCAGTCATATTCCCACTCTCACTTCATAAGCGCGGATCGCCGCTTCGCTGGCCAGCGTCAGGGCGATTTCATCGAGACCGCCCATCAGGCATTCACGCCGGAAGGGGTCCATCTGAAACTCGTACCGGTCCTGCAGCGGCGAAGTGACCGACATCGTGTCGAGATCGACGGTCAGTTCATGTTCCTGCGCGACCTCCAGCAGATGGTCAATGGCCGCCTGTGGCAGCACTACGGGGACGATCCCGTTCTTGAACGCGTTGCCGGAAAAGATGTCCGAGAAGCTGGGCGCGATCACCGCCTGAATGCCGAGGTCGCGGATCGCCCAGGCGGCATGCTCGCGGCTCGAGCCGCAGCCGAAGTTGTCGCCGGCGATGAGGATAGGGGCATCCGCGAAACGCTCGTCGTCGAACACGTTGCCGGGCTCGCTGCGGATGGTCTCGAAGGCGTGCTGGCCGAGGCCGGCGCGAACGATGGTCTTGAGGTGCCGCGCGCCGATGATGACGTCGGTGTCGACGTTCTTGCGGCCAAGCGGAATGGCGCGACCGGTGATCCGCTCCACGGGGGTCATGCGGCCATCTCCCCAGCGTTGCCCCGCATCAGGTCGCGGACGTCGGTGAGGCGGCCGGTCACGGCGGCAGCGGCGGCCATCGCAGGTGAGACGAGATGAGTGCGCGATCCGGGCCCCTGGCGGCCGACGAAATTACGGTTGGAGGTGGAGGCGCAATGCTCGCCCGCCGGCACCTTGTCCGGGTTCATGGCGAGGCACATGGAGCAGCCGGGCTCGCGCCATTCGAAGCCTGCGTCGGTGAAGACTCGGTCCAGGCCCTCAGCTTCGGCGAGCCGCTTCACCAAACCGGAGCCGGGAACGATCAGCGCCTGCTTGATGCCGTCGGCAACCTTGCGGCCGCGCACAACCGCGGCTGCAGCGCGAAGGTCCTCGATACGGCTGTTGGTGCAGCTGCCGATGAAGACGTGCTGGATGGCGACGTCCTGAAGCGCCTGGCCGGAAGACAGGCCCATGTAGGCGAGCGACTTGGCGGCGGCTTCCTGCTTGGAACGGTCGGCGAAGCTTTCCGGGGCGGGAACGCTGCCGGTGATCGGCGCCACATCTTCGGGGCTGGTGCCCCAGGTGACGGTCGGCGCGATGTCGCGGGCGTTCATGACGACGCTGGCGTCGAAGCGCGCACCGTCGTCGGTCGGCAATGTGCGCCAATAGGCGACTTGGCTGTCCCAGGCTTCGCCCGTGGGCGCCATGGGGCGACCCTTGAGATAGGCAAAGGTCTTTTCGTCCGGGGCGAACAGGCCGGAGCGGGCACCGGCCTCGATCGCCATGTTGGCGACGGTCAGGCGGCCCTCGATGCTCATCGCTTCAAAGGTGCTTCCGCGAAACTCGAGTACATAGCCGGTGCCGCCCGCCGCCCCGATGCGGCCGATCACCGCAAGGATCACGTCTTTGGGGCTGACGCCGAAGCCGAGCTCGCCTTCGACGCGAATCTCCATCGTCTTGGAGGGCGCGAGCTGAAGCGTTTGCGTGGCGAGCACATGCTCGACCTCGCTGGTGCCGATGCCGAACGCCAGCGCGCCCATCGCGCCATGCGCGGCGGTGTGGCTGTCGCCGCAGACGACGGTGGTGCCGGGAAGGGTGAAGCCCTGCTCCGGGCCGACGACGTGGACGATGCCCTGCTCGGCGGCGATGGCGTCGATGTACGGGACGCCGAACTCGGCGACGTTGGCCTCCAGCGTGCGAAGCTGCTCGGCGCTCGCCGGGTCGGCGATGGGAAGGCGATTGCCCTCCGTGTCGACACGCGCGGTCGTCGGCAGGTTATGGTCGGCAACGGCGAGCGTCAGGTCGGGGCGGCGCACCTTACGGCCGGCCATGCGCAGACCTTCGAACGCCTGCGGCGAGGTGACCTCGTGAACCAGGTGGCGGTCGATGTAGATCAAGCAGGTGCCGTCGTCGCGGCGCTCGACGACGTGCGCATCCCAGATCTTCTCGTAGAGGGTGCGGGGGCGCTGGGTCATGCGCTGGCCAGCTTCGGCTGATTGGCGGTCAGCTGCGCGTCGACAGACAAGCGAACCTGCTCACCGAACTCGCTGCAGCGGGTTCCACCACCGAGGTCGCGGGTGCGGAAGCCGCCGGCTATCGCCTGTTCGACAGCGGCCTCAAGGATGCGGGCTTCCGCCGAGTGACCAAGATGGTCGAGCAGCATTGCCGCGCTAGCGATCGCGCCGGCGGGGTTGGCGAAGTCTTGCCCGGCGATGTCAGGCGCGGAGCCGTGGATGGGCTCGAACACGGCAGTGCCCGTGGTGCCGGTACTGGCCGACGCGAGCAGGCCAATGGAGCCGCCGATTACCGACATTTCGTCGGAGAGGATGTCGCCGAAGAGATTCTCAGTTAGAATCACGTCGAAGCGCGTGGGATGGGTGATGAGCGCCATGGCAGTGGAGTCCACCAGCGCATGTTCCAGCTCGACATCGGGATATTGGGTCGCAACCTCCGTCACCACGCGTCGCCAGAGGCGCGAGGTGGCGAGGACGTTGGCCTTGTCGACCGAGGTGACCTTCTTGCGCCGCTTGCGGGCCGCTTCGAAGGCGACGCGGGCGATCCGTTCGACTTCGCCGCGCGAGTAGGTGCAGAGGTCGGAGGCTTCTTCCGTGCCCTCAACCTTGTCCCCGAAATACAGGCCGCCGGTGAGTTCACGCACCACCAGCATATCCGCGCCTTTGACGATGTCTGCGCGAAGCGGGCTGAAACTTTCCAGGCCAGCATAGGTGCGCGCCGGACGCAGGTTGGCGAACAGGCCGAGCGTGCCGCGCATCTTGAGCAGGCCGGCTTCGGGGCGAACCGAGCCGCCGTCCCACTTGGGTCCACCGACGGCGCCGAGCAGGATGGCGTCGCTGTTCTCGCACGCACGCTGCGTTTCTTCCGGAAACGGATCGCCTGACGCATCGATTGCGGCGCCACCGAACAGGTGGTCCTCGAAAGTAAGCCCGAGCCCGCGCGCGCCCGAGATCAGGCGCAGGCAGGCTTCCGCCTCACGCGCAACTTCGGGACCGATGCCGTCGCCGGCAAGGATGACGATCTTCGCCATGCGTTACGCCGCCTGAGCGGGCGCGGATGCGCGCATACGGCGGACCGCTTCGGCGTTGCTGGCGGCATCGATATAGGCGGAGACGCAGCAGGGAAGGATGTCGCGAGCTCGCGCACGGCCGGTGTAGAGCTCGCCGTCGACCTCGATGGCCATCTCGACCAGCACGGCCGCGCCCTGCTCGCCTTCACTTTCGTCGTTCGGATCGGCGGCGACATATTGCATGTCGAGCATGTCCACGCGGGCGGGAATGCCCATGATCTGGCTGACGGCGGTGAACGCCGCGTCGAGCGCGCCGGGTGCCGAAGCAAGGTCCGTGATCCGCCCTCGCTCGCCATGCTCCAGTTCGACTCGGGCGACCGGGTAGGCGGTCGGGTTCACGGGCGCGCGGATGTCGACCTTGCCGAGAGACCAGAGGCGCTTGCTGCGACGACTCTCCAGCCCTTCCAGAAGCGCAAGCAAACGGGCGGTGTCGACGACACCGATCTCGTCCGCGACCGTCTTGAACTCCGCGAAGGCCTTGTCGAGCTTCTCGCCCTCCAGCGGGAACCCCAGCGCCTTGGCGCGCGAGGCGAGCGCGTGGCGGCCGCTATGCTTGCCCATGACGATGCCGTCGGTCGACAGGCCGATGTCCTCTGGCTTCATGATCTCATAGGTCGCGCGGTTCTGCAGGATGCCGTGCTGGTGGATGCCGGCCTCATGCGCGAAAGCGTTGGCGCCGACGATAGGCTTGTTGCGTGCGGGCTGATGGTTCGTCGCCTGCGCTAGGGTGCGGCTCGCGGCCATGATCTTGGTCGCATCGATGGCGGTATCGACGCCATAATGATCGGACCGCGTGCGCAGCGCCATAACCAAGCTTTCCAGCGACGCGTTGCCTGCGCGCTCGCCGATACCATGCACCGCGCATTCCACCTGCCGCGCGCCGGCGCGGATCGCGGCCAGCGAGTTGGCGACGGCGAGGCCCAAGTCGTCATGGTTGTGCGCCGAGAAGATCACGTCCTCGCCCTTGTCCACGGCGGTGCCGAGGAAGGTGAACAAGTCGAAGATTTCGTCCGGCGTCGTGTATCCGACCGTGTCAGGCACGTTCAGCGTCGTCGCTCCCGCGGCCGCCGCAATGGACAGCGCTTCGGCGAGGTAGTCGCGCTCGGTCCGGATTGCGTCCTCGGCCGAGAATTCGACATCGTCGGCAAATTCGCGGGCGAGCGCCACGGAGGTGCGGATCTTCTCCAGCACCTGCTCGCGGCTGAGCTTCAGCTTAAACTCGCGGTGAATGGGGCTGGTGCCGATGAAGACGTGGATGCGCTTGTTCGCCGCGTCCTTCAGAGCCTCGGCGGCGGCGCGGATATCGCCTTCATGCGCGCGAGCAAGCGAGGCAATGGTGGGTCCCTCAACGTTGCGGGCCACGGTGGCGACCGCTTGCGCATCGCCCGGCGACGCCGCCGCAAAACCGGCTTCGATCACATCGACCTGAAGCGCCGCGAGTGCCTTCGCCATCCTGAGCTTGGCATCGACGGTCATCGAGAAGCCGGGGGCCTGCTCGCCGTCGCGCAAAGTGGTGTCGAAGATACGGATACGGTCGGTCATGCCGCTTGGTCCTGCATGGGTTCGAAGGCGTTGATGGAGCGGACTTCCACAAGCCGCTGAAGAAAGGGGACAAGCACGTCGAGACGGCGCGCGTCGCTGCGCGGCTGGACCTCGACGATCAGCGATGCCGAGCTGCCGTCGGCATGTTCGTTCATCGCCACCGACTTGATCATGAATCCACGGCGCTCGACGACACCGAGGATGCGCAGCAACGCGCCCTCGTTGTTGGCGAAATCGATGCGGAGCCGGGCATTTACCATTTGCTCTGCTCCATCATGTTGGTGTTGGCGCTGTTGGGCGGCACCAACGGCCAAACATTCTCGCGCGGGTCGATGCGCGCATGGCAGAGGATCGGTCCGTTGGTGCTCAGCAGCCGGTCGATCGCTCCGTCCACTTCGGAACGGTGGTCGATGGTGAATGCCTCAATGCCGAACGCACGCGCGACCTCGGCGAAGTCGGGATTGTCGCTGAGGTCGATCTCCGAGAAATTCTCCTCGAAAAACAATTCCTGCCACTGACGCACCATGCCCAATTGGCTGTTGTCCAGCAGCAAAATTTTCAACGGCAGACGGTAGCGGCGGATGGTCGCCAGCTCATGAATGTTCATCATGATCGAGCCGTCGCCCGTCACGGTGATCACGGTCGCATCCCGCTCCGCGAACAAAGCGCCGACGCCGGCAGGAACGCCGTAGCCCATCGTCCCCAAGCCGGCGCTGGTGAGGTGCGCCTGCGGCCGCGAGAACTGGCAGTGCTGAGCCACCCACATCTGATGCTGACCGACGTCACAGGTGAAGATCGCCTTCGGTCCGGCGCGCTCAGAGAGTTCACGAAGCAGGGCAGGGGCATAAATACCGCGCCCGGGAGCGTCATAGTCCCATGACCACTGCGCTTTCCAAGCACGGCATTGCTCGAGCCAACCGCTGTACGTGTCGGGCGCGGCTTCGAGACCCTGCAGCACCGCGTTCATCTCGCCGCACAAGGCAGCCTCAACGCGGCGCAGCTTGCCGATCTCGGCGGCGTCGGCGTCGATATGGATGACCTTGGCGTTCGGCGCGAACGTGTCGAGCTTGCCGGTTGCGCGGTCGTCGAAACGGGCGCCGACGCAGATCAGCAGGTCGCTCTCGTCGATCGCGGTGTTGGCCGCGCGGCTGCCGTGCATGCCAAGCATGCCAAGGAAGTTCTCGTCCGTGGTCGGAACCGAGCCCAGGCCCTTCAACGTCGCGACTACAGGGATGCCGCTGCGCGCCGCAAAGTCGCGGACCGACTGTTCTGCCCGGGCGATGGGAACGCCGCCGCCAAGGTAGAGGATCGGCTTCTTGGCCTTCGCCAGCAAAGCGTTAGCGGTGCCCAACTCATCGCCGCAATGCGCCGGGTGCGGTACGGCGGGCGTACGCACCGGGTTCGGCACCGCCGACATCACACCCATGTCCTTTGGCAGATCGATCAGCACCGGGCCGGGTCGTCCGCTTTGAGCCAGCGCGAAGGCTTCAGCGAATATCTGCGGGATCTCCGCCGTCGAGCGGATGATGTAGCTGTGCTTGACGATCGGCAGGGTGATGCCGAATATGTCGACTTCCTGGAACGCGTCGGTGCCCATCAGCGGGCTTGCCACCTGGCCAGTGATCGCGACCATCGGAACGCTGTCCATGTAGGCATTGGCGATGCCGGTCACGAGGTTAGTCGCGCCGGGGCCGGAGGTGGCGAGGCACACCCCCGGCTTCCCGGTCACACGACCATAGGCATCGGCGGCAAGGGCGGCGGCCTGTTCGTGGCGTACGAGGATGTGCTGGAGCTTCGAACCGGTAAGCGCATCATACACAGGCATGATCGCGCCGCCCGGATAGCCGAAGATGTGCGTGACACCTTCGCGCTCCAGCGACTGGGTGAGGAGCCGCGCGCCGGAAACCGGCTGCAGCTCTTCACTCGTCCTCGTTGCGCCGGCCGCCGACACCTTATGCGGCCTCGGTCTTCGGCGCGGTGTTCAACCAGGCCATGTTGTGGCGCAGGCGCGCACCGACTTTTTCGATTGGTTGATCGAGGTCGGCCTGCATCATTGCGTCATATTGCTTCCGGCCCGACGCATTCTCGTCGATCCAGTTGCGGGCGAAGGTGCCGTTCTGAATATCTTCCAGCACTTCCTGCATGCGGGCGCGGGTCTCGTCATTGACGACACGCGGGCCGGAGACAAGGTCGCCATACTTTGCCGTGTCCGAGATGAACGCGTGCATCTTCGCGATCCCGCCTTCGTAGAGCAGGTCGACGATCAGCTTCAGCTCATGGAGGCATTCGAAATAGGCGACCTCGGGCTTGTAGCCTGCCGTCACCAGGGTTTCGAAGCCGGCGGTGACCAGCTCGGTCGCGCCGCCGCACAACACGGCCTGCTCGCCGAACAGGTCGGTTTCGGTTTCTTCGCGGAAGGTGGTTTCGATGACGCCGCCGACGGTGCCGCCAATTGCGTCGGCATAGGCCAGAGCGCGAGCGCGGGCGTTGCCGGTCGAGTCCTGGTGGACGGCGAACAGCGCCGGGACGCCGCGGCCGATCTCGAACTCGCGGCGGACGAGGTCGCCGGGCCCTTTCGGCGCGACAAGCACGACGTCGATGTCCGCACGCGGCGCGATCTCGCCGTACAAGACGGAGAAACCGTGAGCGACGACCAGAGTGCCGCCGGCGCGCAGGTTCGGCGCGATCTGTTCGGCATAGACCTGCTTGTGCGCAAGGTCGGGGGTGAGCAGTGAGACGAGCGAAGCCTGCTTCACGGCGTCTTCGATGGACACCACGTTGAAGCCGTCGGCCTTCGCCTTACGCTCTGCCGGACCGCCGGAGCGGGCGCCGACGATCACGTCCAGACCGCTGTCGCGCATGTTCATGGCATGGGCGCGGCCCTGGCTGCCGTAGCCGACCACGGCCACCGTACCGCCCTTGAGGACGTTCAGATCGGCGTCGCTGCCGGTGTAGATCTTTTCCAACTTAGGTCTCCTTCGTCGCGCAAAAGAAAACCCCCGTCCGGTCCTGGGCGGGGGGTCTGAATTCCGGTCCTAGACCGCTACCAGAACTAAACCCCGCCCTCTCGGACGTTAATAAGGTCAAGAAGAAGGGCTACGCGCGACAATGCCGCGGCGTTGCTGATGACCATCATGTCTTTCGACGTGACCGACACTGACCTCTGTCCCTTCTCTAAATGGTCCCATTTGGGATCCCATTTGCAAAGTCCCTTATGCTTAACTGCGCTGCCCGGCAAGCGGAATCCGCATTGCCTATGCGATTCCGGTTCGGGTAGGGGGCCGTGAGCTTTTCACAGCACTTGTCCGAACCGACAGGATCCCAAATGCCACAGAATGACGTCTCTTCCCAGCTTCCCTCTCGTGCGCTCGTCGAAGGTCCGGCACGGGCCCCCGCACGCGCGATGCTTCGCGCCGCCGGCTATGGCGATGCGGAGATGGCGAAGCCGATGGTGGCGATCATCAACACCTGGTCGACGGTCACGCCGTGCAACATGCACCTGCGCTTTCTGGCGGAGCACGTGCGGCGCGGGATTGAGGAAGCCGGTGGGACCCCGGTCGATTTCAACACGATCGTGGTCACCGACGGTATCTCCATGGGCACGCCAGGCATGCGCGCCTCGCTGATGAGCCGGGAGGTGATCGCCGATTCCGCGGAGCTGGCGGTGCAAGGCCACATGCTGGACGGTGCCGTGTTCCTGGTCGGCTGCGACAAGACCATCCCCGCCGCAGCGATGGCGGCGGCGCGGCTCGATCTGCCGTCAGTGGTCCTTTACGGCGGTTCGATCATGCCGGGACATCTCGGCGACAAGGACCTCACCATCCAGGACGTGTTCGAAGCAGTGGGCGCCCACAGCGCCGGCAAGCTGGACGATGAAGGGCTGAAGGCGGTCGAGAAAGCGGCTTGCCCCGGCGCCGGCGCGTGCGGAGGCCAATTCACTGCCAACACCATGGCACTGGCGCTCAGCTTCCTTGGTCTGTCGCCGATGGGTCTCAACGACATCCCCGCCGTTGACGCGCGCAAGGGCGATGCCGCGGCGGAGGCGGGCAAGTGGCTGGTTGAGGCCGTGAAGGAAGGCCGCAATGCGCGCAGTCTGATCACGCCAGAGAGCCTCCGCAACGCGGCGGTGGCGGGTACGGCGACGGCCGGTTCGACCAACCTCGTTCTCCACCTGCTGGCAATTGCGCGCGAGGCGGGGATCGGTCCGGACCAGTTCAACATCGACATCTTCGATGAAGTGTCGCGCGCGACACCGGTGATTGCCGACCTGAAGCCCGGCGGCCGCTACATGGCGCCGCACATGACCGCTGCAGGCGGCACACCCTTGCTCGGCCGCAAGCTGATGGAAGCCGGACTCATCACCGATACGCCGACGGTCACGGGCAAGTCGCTGTTCGACTATTTCCGCGACGCCGAGGAGACGCCGGGCCAGGACGTGCTCGTCTCCGCCGACAAGCCGATCAAGGCGCGCGGCGGCTTTGGCGTGCTCTACGGCAACCTCGCGCCCGACGGCTGCGTGGTAAAGCTGGCCGGTCACGACAAAATGCTCTTCGAGGGCCCGGCAAAGGTCTTCGACGGCGAGGAAGCCTGTTTCGACGCCGTGACGCACGGGCAGATCGAACCGGGTGATATCGTCGTCATCCGAGGCGAGGGGCCGGCCGGTGGGCCTGGGATGCGCGAAATGCTTGCCATTACGGCCGCAATCCAGGGTCGAGGCCTTGGCGACAGCGTGGCGTTGGTCACCGACGGCCGCTTCTCCGGCGCCACCTACGGCTTCATGGTCGGCCACGTCGCGCCCGAGATGGCGAAAGGTGGCCCAATCGCTAAGCTGCAGACGGGCGACTTGGTACGCATCGACGTCGAAGGACGGAAGATCGAGACAGATGCGGACCTTGCATCGCGTGAAGCGTCGCCTGCACCGGTTCGGCAGAACGTTCGTGGGGCCTTCGTCAAATATGCACGGCTGGTCGGCTCGGCATCCGACGGCGCCGTGACAAGCGCTGCTGCCTAAGGCAAATGTCGATGTTCAGAGCCGCTGTTCTTTCCCTCGCCGGCGTCGCCCTGGCCACGCCCGCCGCTGCGCGGCCGTCCACGCCAGGCAGCAATCCGATCATCCGCGACCGCTTCACTGCCGATCCGGCGCCGCTGGTGCGCGGCAACCGTCTCTATCTATACGTCGGCCATGACGAGGCGCGCGGCAAAGAGATGTTCAACATGCGCGAGTGGCTGGCCTACTCGACCACGGACATGCGGCACTGGACCTTTCACGGCCCGATCATGAAGGCGACTGACTTCAAGTGGGCGAGCAAGGACGCCTGGGCGTCGCAGATGGTGTTCAAAAACGGCAAATATTACTTCTACGCCGCCGTCGAGCACGACAAGACCCACCCGGGTAAGGCGATTGCGATTGCGGTTTCGGACAGCCCAACTGGCCCGTTCAAGGACGCGCGTGGCTCGGCCCTCGTTTACAACCAGATGACCCCGCAGGGGCCACACACTTGGGACGATATCGACCCGACCGTGTGGACGGAAGGTGACGGCACCAGCTGGCTGATCTGGGGCAATGCCAAATGCTATATTGCCAAGCTGAAGCCCAACATGGTCGAGCTGGACGGCCCCATCCGCGAGATGAACGTCCCGCGCTTCGAAGAAGGCCCGTGGATCCACAAGCGCAAGGGCATCTATTACCTGACCTACGCCTCGATAGACAAGAAGCAGGGCCCGGACGAGCGGATCGCCTACGCCACGGCGCCGAAGATTGCGGGGCCCTGGACCTTTCGCGGCGACATCATGGCGTCAGGCAAGAACAGCTTCACCATCCATCCGGGCATCGCCGAGTTCAAGGGCAAGTGGTACATGTTCTACCACGACGCCTCGCTGACCATCGGCGATGAGAAAGGCGCGCTTGGGCGGCGGGCGGTCAGGATTGAGCCGATGTACTATAATCCGGACGGCACGATCCGCCCCATCCCACACACCGACGCTGGCGTGACTGCCTCAGCTAAGCGATAGCTCACTTCAGTCCAACGCTGCGGGAGGTGGTCAGCCGACTTTGCCGTAAGCCTTCACGATCGACTCCAATAGACCGGGGAAGCGCCCATTCACCTCGTCCCAGCGCGAAGTGTTGCGCATCTCCACGCCCTGGCGCTCGGAGCGGATCAGGCCGGCCTCGCGCAGCACCTTAAAGTGTTGAGAGAGTGACGACTTGGGGATCTGCCGATCGTCGACGCAGGCGAGGTTGGAACAGGCCTGGACGAAACCCTGCTTCGTGATCTGCGCAAAGATCGTCGCGCGCACGGGATCCGATAGCGCGTGAAGGATCGCTTCCGGTCGGATTTCATCGATTGATGGGTGAAGAAGCGGCCGCATGATGAAAATAAATAGAGGGACTTGAAGCCTGGTTCAATAGTTCCATATTCCCGAACTACCGAAGACACGGACAATGCCGCTGCCCTCGGAGAGACACGAAGAAGGACTAAGAACATGTCGAAATTGTCAGGCAAAGTCGCTGTCGTCACTGGCGCATCGAAAGGTATAGGCGCCGGTATCGCCAGGGCGCTTGCTGCAGAGGGCGCGTCCGTCATCGTCAACTACGCGTCCAGCAAGGAAGGCGCGGACGCCGTCGTCGGCGATATCATCGGGGCTGGCGGCAAGGCCGTCGCAGTGAAGGGCGACGTTTCCAAGGAAGCCGATGCCGCCGGGATCGTCCAGTCGGCCATCGATCATTTCGGTCGCCTAGATGTGCTGGTCAACAACAGCGGCATCTACGGTTGGGCCAAGATCGAGGAGGTGACCGCGGAAGATTACCGCCGCCAGTTCGACGTCAACGTGCTCGGGCCGCTTCTCACCACGAAGGCGGCGTCGCCGCACCTTTCCGAGGGTGCTAGTGTGATCAACATCTCGTCAACCGTGACCAGCCTGCTGCCGGCCGACTCGGCGGTGTACAGCGGCACTAAAGGGGCGCTCGACGCCATCACCGGCGTGCTCGCCAATGAGCTTGCCCCACGCAAGATCCGCGTCAACGCCATCCTGCCCGGCCTTACGGAAACCGACGGCACCCGAGCCTCGGGTTTCACCGGGTCGGAGTTCGAGCAGAGCATCGTCGCCCAGACACCGCTCGGCAGAACCGGCCAGCCGGACGATATTGCGGCGGTTGCAGTGTTTCTTGCTTCCGACGACGCCCGCTGGGTGACGGGTGAGAGGCTGATCGTGAGTGGCGGCCTGCGCTGACGCCTTTGGGGACCGCGTCAGACTCCCCCTCGTGCGCGGTCCCCAATCCCTTTCCGATATTCAACCCGGCTGACGCGGCGGCGGAATCCGCATATCGCCCTTGCTCTAGTTTTAAGGAGCGAGAGTGACGGACCTGGAAATCGCGCGCGCGGCCAAGCTTCGCCCGCTGAACGAAGTGGCCGAGAAGATCGGAATCCCCGCAGTGGCGGTCGAGCCGTACGGCCGCTTCAAGGCCAAGCTGGACCTCACCGCCGCGCCTTCGGGTGAAAAGCGCGGCAAGCTGATCCTCGTTACCGCCATCAGCCCGACGCTCGCCGGCGAAGGCAAGAGCACGACCAGCGTGGGGTTGGCCGATGCGATGAACCTGATCGGCCGGAAGACCATCCTCTGCCTTCGCGAGCCCTCGCTAGGTCCCTGCTTCGGGATGAAGGGCGGTGCCACCGGCGGCGGCTATGCTCAGGTCGTGCCGATGGAGGACATCAACCTTCATTTCACCGGCGATTTCCATGCCATCACCTCGGCGCACAACCTGCTTGCGGCGATGGTCGACAACCACATCTATTGGGGCAACGCGCTCGGCATCGACGTCCGCCGGGTGGTGTGGCGGCGGGTCATGGACATGAACGATCGCGCGCTTCGTGGCATTGTCCAGTCGCTCGGCGGCGCGACCAACGGCTATCCGCGTGAGAGTGGGTTCGACATTACGGTCGCGTCCGAAGTGATGGCGATCCTGTGTCTCGCCAACGACCTCCAGGACTTGGAGCAACGGCTCAGCCGGATCGTCGTCGCTTATACGCGCGACAAGAAGCCGGTGACGGCGGGCGATCTCAAAGCCGATGGCGCGATGGCGGTGCTGCTGAAGGACGCGATCCGCCCCAACCTCGTCCAGACGATCGAGAATAATCCGGTGCTGATCCACGGCGGGCCGTTCGGCAATATCGCCCACGGCTGCAATTCGGTGATCGCCACCCGCACCGCTTTGTCACAAGCCGACTACGTCGTCACAGAAGCGGGCTTTGGCGCGGACCTTGGCGCGGAAAAGTTCTTCGACATCAAATGCCGCCAGTCGGGCCTGTCACCCGACGCCGCCGTGCTTGTGGCGACCGTTCGTGCGCTCAAGCTCAACGGAGGAATCGACAAGAACGATCTCAATATTGCCGATGTCGACGCGGTGCGGCGCGGCTCGGTCAACCTCGTCCGCCATATCGAGAACCTACGGCAATTCGGCGTCCCGGTGGTGGTCGCAATCAATCATTTCAGCGGCGACGACGATGCGGAAGTGGACGTCATCCGCGACGTTTCACGCGCGCACGGATCGGAGGCCTATGTCTGCCGCCACTGGGCCGAAGGCGGACAAGGGGCCGTTGACCTGGCGCAGGCAGTTGCGGACCTTAGCGACAAGCAGTCGGCCCAGTTCACGACGCTGTACGACGACGACCTGCCGCTATTCGAGAAGATCAACACCATCGCGACGCGCATTTACCGCGCGGAGGAAGCGGTTGCAGATCCCAGTATCCACCAACAGCTGAAGCAGTGGGAAGCGGCGGGTCTCGGGCACCTTCCGATCTGCATTGCCAAGACGCAGTACAGCTTTTCGACGGACCCCAACCTGAAGGGCGCGCCAACGGGGCACGTCGTCAACGTCCGCGAGGTGCGGCTGGCGGCCGGCGCCGGTTTCATCGTGGCGCTGTGCGGTGAGATCATGACCATGCCCGGCCTTCCGCGACACGCGGCCGCCGAACACATTCGCCTTACGGAAGAAGGGGTGATTGAAGGCCTGTCTTAAGCCGGTCCAAGGAGCTGCCGACTGCAACAAGGGCTCTGGTCGCGTTGACGTCATAGTGGCACAACAATCCCGACGAGATGGGAGGTGATGATGGGCTTTCGCGATCCAACACGGCGTGACGTTGTAATTGCTGGCGGGGCCGCCTTGGCCTCGGCTGCTCTGGTCGGCGTATCTGAAGGAGCGAGCGCTCAGGTAGGCGTGCGTCCGCGCGCAGCGGGACAGCCCCTCCGCGGCAATCTCGATCTCCCCGAAACGACTTCCAAGAAGAAGCGTGCGGATAGCGTCGGTTACGCCATCGTCGGCCTCGGCGGATATGCACTCAACCAGATGATGCCGCGCTTTGCCGAGTCGGAGCGTTCGCACATCGCCGCCTTGGTGTCAGGAAATCCCGACAAGCTCGCCAAGGTCGGCGACGCGTATGGCGTGCCGGCCGATGCGCGCTACTCCTACGACACCTTCGACAGGATCGCTGCGGACCGAAGGATCGACGCCGTCTACATCGTTGTTCCTACCGGGCTTCACGCCGACTTCGCCATCCGTGCCTTCGCCGCAGGCAAGCATGTCCTGTGCGAAAAGCCGATGGCACTCTCCAGCGCCGAGTGCGCCGCGATGATCGCTGCGGGCAAACGCGCGAACAAGAAACTCATGATCGCCTACCGCTCGCATTTTGAGCCGTTCAATTTGCAAGCAATGCAATTGATGCGCGACAAGGCAGTCGGTCAGTTGCGCCTGATCCGAACGGAGCAAAGCTACCGCCTGCCACCGACCACCGCGGCCGAGAACTGGCGCGTTAGCCGGGCCCTTGCCGGCGGTGGACCGCTCGAGGATTACGGCCTCTACGGCTTGCAGTCGGCGCTCTATCTGTCTGGCGAAATGCCGGAGAGCATCAGCGCCAGCACTTTCCGCCCAGCCGGAGACCCGCGCTTCGCCGAGGTCTTCGCCCATGTCTCGTCGCACTGGCGATTTCCGTCAGGTGCGGTAGCGCAACTCGCCACCTCCTACGACTCCGCAGGCACCAATTTCGCCCATGTGCGCGGCACGACCGGCGCGCTGATCATGGATCCGGCGACCAGCTATTCGGGGCAGAAGATGGTGCTGGAAAGCGGCCGCGACCGGCGGGACTTCAACCCCGGCAATCCCACTCGCCAATTTGCCGGACAACTCGACCATTTTGCCGATGCGATCCGCGACGGCAAAGGCATCCGTACTCCGGGCGAAATGGGTCTCCGTGACATGAGGCTGATTGAAGCAATCTACGCGTCGGCAAGAACCGGCCGGACGGTCCGGCTCAATCCGAACGGGACGATGCGAAGCTAAGCCGCGTTCGACAGCTCCGCCCGGGATCCGCTGCGCACCAGCGACTGGTAATCACGGGCGAGTTGGCGGGTGAGGTCACCGACCTCGAAGCGCCACGACCCGATCTCCGCCACGGGCGTCACCTCGGCGGCGCTGCCGGTGAGGAAGCATTGCTGGAAGCTTTCGAGTTCCTCGGGCCAGATTGCGCGCTCGTTGACGGTCAGCCCCCGCTGCTCGGCAAGGCCGATCACCGTGCGGCGCGTAATTCCGTCGAGGAAGCAGTCCGGGGTCGGCGTGAACAGCTCACCGTCCCGCACGAAGAAGATGTTGGCGCTGGTCGCCTCGGCGACCTGGCCGCGCCAGTCGAGCATCATGGCTTCGCTGCAGCCCTTCGCCTCTGCCCGGTTCTTGGCAATGGTGCAGATCATGTAGAGGCCCGACGATTTCGAATGCACCGGCGCCGTGAAGGGGGCGGGTCGGCGATAATCGGAGATGTCGACCTTGGCGCCCTTGCGCAGGGCCTCTTCCCCGAAATAGGCGCCCCACGTCCAGGCGCCGACCGCCAGGTGGACCTTGGCCTGCGGTGCCGACACGGCAAGCTTTTCGGCACCTCGCCAGGCGATTGGTCGGACGTAAGCGTCACTGAGGCCGTTGGCGGCGACCACCTGGTTGCAGGCGGCGTTGATCTCCTCATCGGTCCACGGGATGGTGTAGCCAAGAAGTTCGGCGCTCTGCTTCAGCCGGCGCGTATGCTCGTCGAGCTTGAAGATGACGCCGTCGTAGGCGCGCTGACCCTCGAATGCGGCGCCGCCATAATGCATGCTATGAGACAGAACGTGGAGTTGTGCCTCCCGCCACGGGACGAGCGTGCCGTCCAGCCAAATCCATCCGTCCCGATCTTCATACGATTGCTCAATCATGCCGCGTCTTCCTGAATGTCGTTGGTGCCGAGAAAGCGGGCCAGCTCATCGAGGCTGGCGCGCATCGGTACGGCGCGGCTGGAGCGATGGTCGATCGCAGCGAGCGCCGGGGTGGGCGTTACGGATACGCCTACCAACGGTTCGACTACGTCGGCGAACTTGTATGGGTGTGCAGTGGCGCATGCGAGCCACGGCCGTGCCTTTTGCTCCGCTTCCGGCAGGCGCGCGAACGCCTCGGCGGCAGTGGCGGAGTGCGGGCACCAAAGGTAGCCGGAAGTGCGGTAGTCAGCGACGATCCGCGCCTTGATGGCGTCGTCGTCGACCAGCTCGACACCGAACGTTCCCAGCTGATCGCTAAGCGACTGAAGCCGCTCGAAATTGCTCGGCGCCCCGACGTCCATCGCATTGGCAATGGTCGCAAGCGAGGTGCGCGGCGTGTAGGTGCCGGACTTGTGCCATTCCGACAGGGCGGGGTTGGCATTGGTGACTAGGATCACCGGACCAATGGGGAGACCCATGGCGCGGGCGTAAAGCGCGGCGAAGCCATGGCCGAGATTGCCGGTCGGGATGATGAAGCCCGGCTTCTCTCCCGTCTCTCGATACGTGCGCGTTGCCGCTGCGGCGATGTAGGCCATCTGTGGCATCAGGCGGCCGATGTTGATCGAATTGGCCGAGGTGAGGTTGTGCCGCTCCGACAGCGCACGGTCCTGGAACGCGGCTTTCACCAGCCGCTGGCAATCATCGAAGTCACCTTCGACTTCCAGCGCTTGGACGGGCGCGGTCCAGCAGCTGATCTGCTTCGCCTGGTAAGCGGAAACGCGGCCCTCCGGAAACAGGATCACGGCGCTGGCGCCCAGCCGGCCTTCCGCAGCGCAGCCGACTGCGGCGCCGGTATCGCCTGAAGTGGCTGCGAGTACGGTCAAGGGCGCGCTGCGCTGGCCGATCGTATCGAGCAACGAGAAGAGGAACTGCGCGCCGAAGTCTTTGAAGGCACCGGTAGGGCCGTGGAACAGCTCAAGCGAACGGAGCGTCGGCCGCGCATTGTCGACCGGAGCAATCGGCAGCGGCTGTGCAAACGCGCGGCGGCAGGCAGATGCGAGTTCGCCTTCCAGGCTGCTGCCGGCAAAGAAGGGCTGCAGCATCGCTTCTGCAAACGCGGGCGTATCGTCCGCACCGTCGATCTCGCCGACAAAGGGAATGCCTTCGGGCAGAAACAGGCCGCCATCTGGCGCCGCGCCGAGGCGAATGGCGTCGGCGAGTTCAATCCCCTGATGCTCGCCGCGGGTGCTCTGGAACTTCATGCCGCTTCCTTCGCGGGTTGAACGGTGACGCCTTCGGTGCTGGCCGATCGATACGCCTTGGCGGTGAGACCGGCTTCGTCGAATACCTTGGCCATCGCTGCTTCCACCGCGGCCGCCTTGCCCGCCTCCGCCCAGGCGAACATCGACGGCCCGGAGCCTGAGAATGTGCAGCCGAGCGCCCCTGCGTCGAGCGCCGCCGACTTCACCGCGTCAAAGCAGGGCAACAGGTGCTTGCGTTGCGGCTCGATCAGCACGTCTTCGAAACCGGCGCGGACGAGGTCGAGATCGCCCCTTGCACAACCGGCAACGAAGGTGGCCAATCGGCGGCTGTTCTCGATCAGGGTCTTGAGCGGCACTTCCCGCTGGAGAATTGCACGCGCCGCCTTGGTCTCCGTCTTCACCGACGGATGGAGGATGATGGTGACGACGCCGTCCGGCACTGTCAGCTTAGCAAGCTTCGCCGGGGTTTCCTGCGCGGCGAGCACGAGGCCGCCCAACAGGCTCGCCATGACATTGTCCCAGTGCACAGGATCGGACGCGACCCGCTCGCCTTCCAGGGTGAACGGCAGCAATTCCTCGGTGCTGAACGGGTTTGGAAGCAGGGCATTCACCGCCGCCGCTGCGGCAACCGCCGAGGCTGCCGAGCCGCCCATGCCCGCCGACATGGGCACGCCTTTGTCGACGTCCAGTCGGACCCCGAAGGGGTTGCCCACTGCGTCCAGCAAGGCGGAAGCAGCCGCCAGTGCCGTGTTGCGATCCACTTCCTCCGGAAGCGAGGAGACCAGCCCACTCACCTTGCCAAGCCTCACTCCGGGCTCGCTTTCACGCGTCGCGACCACTGTGTCGTGGGCAGCCGGAAAAGCTTGGCCCATAATGTCGAAGCCCACGGCGACATTGCCGATGCTGGCGGGTGCGGATGCGATGGCCTGGTCCAACATCGTCGGTTCTCCTCAGGCGCTCATTCGCAGGGTCGCCACGCTCGGCGCTTCGGTCTGGCGGGCGGCGACTGCGCGGTAGATGTCCATCACGTCGGAGAAGACGGCAGCCGCGGTTGGCCAGCGGCCCGCGCCCTTGGCATGCAGGCAATGGCGCCTGCCGTCCTTTTCAGTGACGACAAAGGCATTTTCCTCGTTGCGCGGGGCAGCGAGCGGATGACCCGCGGGCAGATATTCCAGCGCCACGGATGCGACCGGTTTGCCGTCAACCAACTCGCAGCGGCCAACCTGCTTCAGAACCAGGCCCTTGGCTTTCGCCTCCAGCAGAGCGGTGCGATCGATTTCTCGCAACGACTGCCGACCGATGTCGCCCAGCGCAATCGGAACATCGAAGCCCTGCCGAATCAGGAGCGACAGCTTGGCCACGGCATCGTGACCGTCGACGTCCGCGGACGAATCTTCCTCGGCAAAGCCAAGTTCACGCGCTCGGGCGAGCGCTTCGTCGAACGTCCAGCCTTCGCTCAGCCGGTCGAGAAGAAAATTGCAGGTGCCGTTCATCACGCCTTCGATCCTGGCGACGCGGCCTTCCAGCGCGCGTAACCGCTCGATCACCGGTGTTCCGCCGCCGACAGCGGCCGAGAAGTTCAGCATTGCGCCGCCGGTCTGCGCCGCCTGCTGCAGTTCGTCATAATGGTTGGCGAGCGCCGCCTTGTTGGCACTCACGACGTGCGTTCCCGACTTGAGCGCCGGCACCAGCAGGGACGCCGGGAAGTCGGAGCCGACCAGGACGTCGATGACGATGTCGACCTCGCCCGCCAGTGCATGATCCGGCTCGCTGGTGAAGTCGCCGGAATCGGCATAGCGCATCGGGTGGCGGACCAGCACCGGATTGACGTCGAACCGGTCGCTCCAATGCTTCAGATGGGCAAGAACACCCGCGCCGACCGCGCCGCAGCCGAGCAGTGCCACGCGCAGCTTCGGCTTCTTGGGGCGCGGTGCCAGCTTGACCGGCAGCTTGGCGATGGCGGTCTCGCCGTCCTGCGCCAGGCTGGCGATCTCGATCAGCACGTCTCCAGCTTCGGCGGCGCGGATCGCCTTTTCCTGGATCAAGCCGGCGCTAGCCTGCGTCGCGCGTGCATAGTCGAGCTGCGCGAAACGCTGGGTGTTCGGGTTCTTGGCCGGGTCTTCCGCATAGACGCCGTCGACGTCCTTGATCAGGCGGACGCGATGGGCGCCGAGCCGGTCGGCGAAGAAGACGGCCGACAGATCGGTTCCGCCGCGGCCCAGGGTGACCACGCCATGCTCGTCATGCATGGCAGTAAAGCCCGGGACGACGACCACATCATGGTTGGCCAGCTTGTTCCAGACATAATCGGCATCGAGATCGTTGAGGTTGCTGTCGAGCGGCGCTCCTGTCGCGCTGAGACCCATTTCGTTCGGATCCAGGGTGCAGGCGCGCATGCCCATGCGGCAGGCGGCGAGCGCCATCAGCGCGGCAGATTCCAGTTCACCGACGCGCGCAAGGCGGGCAGTCAGAGCGTCCATGTCGGCGCCGCCGACCCGTTCGGCCTGGCTCAACAAGCGGTCGGTCTCGCCAGCCAGTGCGGAGACGACGGCGATGACCTTCTCGCCATCACGGACGTGGCGGTAGATTTCCAGCGCGACCGCCGGATAATCGCCTTCTTCGGCCAGTACCGAGCTTCCGAACTTGAGGACGCTCAGCGGCGGACGTACCGCCTCCGCGTGGCCCTGGTTCCCCTGCTGGTCGTTCATGTGTCTTCCGTTTCCATGTCTCAAAGGCAATAAAAAACCCGCTCGCCGGTTCGGGGGAGCGGGTCGGTGATCTCTGGTTGGTTAAACCGTGGTCAGCCGTGTTCCCCCCGCGTGGCGATGGTAATCACCATGGTCGTTACACGCGTGACGATGGTGGCGCCAAAGACGCTCTTGCCCATCATGTCACCCGCGATCGTCATGTGATCCGACTAGTCCCCGAGAGCGCAGCCAGCGCCGCAACTCATTATGGGATCCCATTTGCACGAATAAGGGGTGCTTCGTCAAGAGTGTCGTGAACTCTGGTGCATGAAAGCTGTGTTGACCGGACACGATCCGACGGGAATGGTGATGCGATATAACAGGAGCGGTGGATGAGCGATCAACGGGAACCAGCATGGTCGATCCCTGATGTTGCGGAGGACGATCAAGGGATTGATCGCCGAAGTCTGCTTCAAGGTGCATCGATGCTGGCGGCCGCTGCCTTCGGCGCGGGATCGGCCAGCCAGGCTCTGACGGCAGCGGGGGCGCCGACACCAAGCGAACGCATGCCGGACGGCACAGTTTTTCCACGCTGGGAACGGCCGCTGACCTTTACCCGCACCTATCATGTGGACGCGATCGCGGCCACGGCCGACGACGCTGGACCGGGCGACCGTACCCGCCCGTTCAAGACGATCGGCCGAGCGGCGGAGCTGCTGCAGCCTGGGGAGCGAGTGGTGATCGCCAGCGGCACGTATCGCGAGTGCGTGCGGCCGGCGCGCGGCGGCACCGACTCGTCGCGGATGATCAGCTATGAAGCCGCACCTGGCGCCAAGGTGGTCGTCACGGGTTCGGAGGTCTTGGAAGATTGGCGGCCTGCAGAGCTTCCGAGTTTCCCGGGCGCTCCACCCTCACGACCCGATGTTCAGGTCTGGCGCCACGAGTTGTCCGGGACCTTGTTCCCCGACGCCTATAATCCGTTCGCGCTGCCCAGCATCATGGGATCCTGGAGCTGGCTGGATCCATCCCGGGTCGACATGGGTCCCTACCTGCGCCGCCGTGGGCTGGTGTTTGCCGACGGCAAGCCGTTGGAGCCAGTGGAGCAGTTGCGCGAATTATGGGCCCCCGACCTGCCGCCAATCCCAGACTATACGAAGCCGGCCGTTGCGAGGGACGGCCTTCCCGCGCGGCGACGTGGCGGCCCGATCATGCAAGAGGTCGGCGGCTCTCCGACAGCGCGCTTCTGGGTCCAGAGCGATGGCACCGCCATCTACATCCGTCTCGATTCCGGCACGCCGGCCACTCGGCTGATCGAGGCGACCACCCGCCAGCAGGCGTTCGTTCCGGCACGAAGCGGGCTAGGATTCATCCGGATCAAGGGCCTTATATTCCAGCATGCCGGCAACGCTTACCCATTTCCGCAGGATGGGATGGTCTCGCTCGCGGGCGGCGACCATTGGGTGATCGAGGATAATGTGCTGGAATGGGCGAACGGGCAGGGTCTCGCCATCGGCTTCGACGGGAAGAGCGCCGGCGCGGCAAAGACCGGCCAGCGGATTGTCATTCGCGGCAACACAATCCGCTATTGCGGGGTCTTGGGGCTCGGCGGCATGCGCACGAGCGACGTGCTGATCGAGGACAATCTCATTGAGTGGTGTGGCTGGGCCGATGCGGAGCGCGGCTGGGAATCCTCAGGCGCCAAGTTCCATTTCGCCAAGAATATGCTGTTCCGCCGCAACGTCATTCGCCACATGCGGCATGGCAATGGCGCCTGGTGGGACGTGGACAATGAAAATGTTCGCGTCACGCAGAATGTCTTCGCCGACATCCAGACGGTGTCCGCCGCAGTCCACTTCGAGATGACCCCGGCCCGTGCCCTCATCGACAACAACATTATCTGGGACGTCCGCAATGCCGAGCCGGGTACACCCGGTCAGCGCGGTTGCGCCGGGTCGGGCATCTTCAATAATGCGAGCAGCAATCTAATTGTCGCGCACAATCTGATCGGCCGCTGCGACAATGCCGCCATCTTCAACATCACACGTCCCGACCGCAAGCGGCCGGTGTCCGACAGCAACGAGGTAATCGGCAACATCATTGCCGACTGCAAGGTCGGCGTGGTCTTTCTGAACCGGAAGAATGCGGCACGACGCAATGCTTATGTGAACATGCCCGCGGCTTTCCAGGGCTTCCTCGACGACGTGTCCAAACCCGACCCGGAAGCGTGGCGGAGGATTCGCTACCACGGACTAGCCGATTGGCAGGAGAGTTTCGGCTGGGATCGCAATTCGACTCTTTCGCGTGGGCGGATCGGCTTCGACACTGCGAGTCTCACCATGACCGTCAGCGGGCTACAGCCCGTTCCTCGCACGGACGCGGCATTGGGATCGGATCACGATATCCAGGGCAGGATGACTCCTCGCCCACGTCCGGCCGGCCCGTTTGCAGGGCTGCGTCCCAATGGGCGCTGGCAACTGGACCCGCGTCGCCTGGGCTGAGGCTAAGGCCGGACTTGCCCGTCGCCGCGCACTAGATAGTGAAAGCTGGTCAACTGCTCCGGCCCTACGGGTCCGCGAGCGTGCATCTTGCCTGTGGCGATGCCGATCTCGGCACCGAAACCGAACTCGCCCCCGTCCGCAAACTGGGTCGAGGCGTTCCAGATGACGATGGCGCTATCGACTTCGTTAAGGAAGGTCTCAGCGGTCGCCGCATCCTCGGTGATGATCGCTTCGGTATGTGCTGTGCCATAGGTGGCGATATGGTCGATGGCCTGTTCAAGACCGTCGACGACCCGAATGGCGAGGATGGGGGCGAGATATTCCTTGCCCCAATCCTCTTCCGTTGCGCTGTTCATGCCCACGATGGCTCGGGCGCGATCGTCGCCGCGTAGTTCGCAGCCTTCGAGCGCCGCCGCAATGCCCGGCAGCAGGGAAGGCGCTATGTCCACGTCGATCAGAAGGCATTCGGTCGCGCCGCAGATGCCGACCCGGCGCATCTTGGCGTTGCGGACGATGCTGACTGCCTTCTCCGGGTCGGCAGCTTTGTGAACATAGGTGTGGCAGACGCCTTCGAGGTGGCTCAGCACCGGCACCTTCGCGTCGTCCTGCACTCGCTGGACCAGCCCCTTGCCACCGCGAGGGATGACCAGGTCGACGCTGCCGTTTAGCCCCCCGAGCAGTGCCGAGACGGCGGCGCGGTCCGGCGTGTCGACCAACTGCACGGCATGGATAGGCAGCCCCGCCTCGGCGAGCCCTGCCTGCAACGCGCGATGGATCGCCAGCGAACTGTTCAGCGCGTCGGAGCCGGAGCGCAGGATCACCGCATTGCCCGACCGGATGCAGATGGCCGCGGCGTCGGCCGTGACGTTAGGCCGGCTTTCGTAGATCATGCCGATGACGCCGATGGGCGTGCGCACTCGGGCGATGTCGAGTCCGTTCGGCCGCTGCCATCGCGACATCTCGGCACCGACGGGATCCGGTAGCGCCGCCACCTCGTCGAGCGCATCCGCGATGGCGAACACCCGTGCCTCGTTCAGCATCAGGCGATCGAGGTTCTGCGTGGCCGCCCCCATGTCCTCCTCATTGGCCGTGACGATCTCCGCCACGCTGTCGCGCACCTTCCTTGCCATGGCGCGGATGCCCTCGGACCGAGTGTCGGCCGAGAGGATCCGCAGCTGGTTGGCGGCCTCGCGCGCCTGTTGTCCAAGCTGCAGCAATTGCTCTCCCATGCTCATTTCAAGACCAGATCGTTGCGGTGAATGACGACATCCGGGCCGCGGTAGCCCAGGCGTTCCTCGATGCGGTCGGTCGCCTGGCCCTTGATCAGGCCGATGTCGCGGGACGAGTAGTTCACGACCCCTCGCGCGATCTCCGCTCCCGACGTGTCGGTTACGGCAACGCAGGCACCCTTGGAGAAGTCGCCCGACACGCTCGTTATCCCAGCCGGCAGCAAACTCTTGCCGGATTGCAGCGCCGCCAGCGCACCGTGATCGAGAGTGAGCGTTCCGGCCGGTGCCAGTGCGCCCGCTATCCATTGCTTGTAGGCGGTTGCGGGCGTGCCCGGCGCGCTGATCACCGTCGCCCGAGCGCCGTTCAGCAATCGTCCGATCGGGTGGTCCTCTTTGCCGCTTGCGATGATCGTCGTGCAGCCGGACCCGCGCGCGACCGAGGCCGCCATCAGCTTCGTCCGCATGCCGCCCGTTCCCACGCCACCGCTTTTCGCTCCGGACGCTGCCCGCTCACTGTCGGCATCCACATCGCTGAGGTGCGGGATGTGACGGGCGTTTGGGTCAGCGCTCGGGTCGGCGCTGTAGAGGCCATCGACGTCCGATAGCAGTAACAGGGCGTCGGCCTGCACCATTTGCGCCGCACGTGCGGACAGCCGGTCGTTGTCGCCATAGCGGAGCTCATCGGTGGCGACGCTGTCATTCTCGTTGATGACGGGCAGCGCACCTTGGCCGAGCAGCACTTCAAGCGTCGCGCGAGCATTGAGCCAGCGGCGGCGTTGCTCCGTGTCATCGAGCGTCAGCAGCAACTGGGCAACCCGCGTCCCGGTCGGCGCAAAGGCCTGCTGCCAATGCTGCATCAGGAGCGACTGCCCCGCCGCCGCCGCCGCCTGTTTCTGGTCGAGCCGGCTGGTCACCTTCATGCCGAGGTAGGAACGCCCGAGCGCAACCGCACCGGAAGAGACGATCACCACCTGCTTCTGCTGACTGGTGAGTGCGTGGATATCGCTGGCAAGCGTCGCCAGCCACGCTTCGCGGGCTTGCCCCCGCTCGATCAGCAGGGAGGAGCCAACCTTCACCACGAGCCGCTTCGCGCGTCCGATCAAAGACGCGGCGAGGCTGTCGGTCAGGGCGGCGGCTTGAGCCATGGCGTGCGGTTACGCGGCAGGGCGGCAACAGACAACAAAATTTGGGATCCCATATTGACTTGGGATGGCGTGGACGGCAGGGTTCCGCCCGACGCAACAATGTCGTCGTAGGAGCAACCAGCATGACCGAAGGACGGGTTCAGACCTCGATGCCTTGGCAGCGCTCCTATTATTTCGCGCTCTTTATGGGCCGGTACGCCTGAGGGCGGCCGGTTAGAAGCGACATAGTCTCCCGTTAGAGCTGAACGTCCGCATGCATGCGGGCGCCGAAGAGAACAAAGCAATGCCACCATTGAATGAACGTCTGTCGGAAGAAGCCCGGCAGGAATCCCTTGAGGAATTGCGCGGTCGCATCGATGCGATCGACGAGAAGATCCTCGCCCTCGTGGAAGACCGGCTGACCATCGCGAAGAAGGTGGTGAGCGCCAAGGCGGCGACGATTCCCGGGCTTCTGAAATATCGGCCGACCCGCGAGGCTCATGTCGTGGGCCGGCTGACCCGACAGGCTAAAGCAACTCCGCCGGCGCTGGTGAACCAGCTGTGGCGCGCACTGATGAGCCATGCACTGCAGACCCAAGTGGCGATGAAGATCGTCATCTGTGCACCCAAGAACCGCGTGGCCATTCTGGAGGAAGCGCGGGCACGGTTCGGATCGGCGGCGCCCATTGAGTGGGTGGAGAGCCCGAACGAGGCACTGGAGGCAGCGCGCCGCGGCGAAGTGATCGCGCTCGTGGAGTCGCACCTACCGGCGCACCTTCGCGACGGCGATGTCATTCGCCATTTCATGACGCTTCGCACGCCCGGCGGGGGACGATCGCTTACGCATTCGGCCGGGTTGCCGATGAAGATGTCGACCCTTTCGTCCATGGCTCGCAGGACGAGGAAGCGCAGGTTGGCGGGTCATGGACGCCGCATCAGTGGCGCGACCGTCCAGCGGCGCAATTGCCTGACTATCCGGACTCGGCCGCCGCCGAGCGGATCGAAAAGAGGCTGGCGGCCGCCCCGGCCCTGGTGTCGGTGGCGGACATCCAGCATCTCAAGGCGCAACTCGCCCAGGTGTCCGCCCGCCGCAGCTTTCTGCTTCAAGGTGGCGATTGCGCGGAAAGCTTCGCCGAATTCGGCGCCGACAAGGTGCGCACAACCTTCAACCTGCTGCTGCGCATGGGTGCCATGGTGCAAGCGGAAAGCGGCACCAACGTCGTCCATCTCGCCCGCATCGCCGGCCAATTCGCCAAGCCGCGCTCCGCCACGACGGAGACCCGAGGCGAGGTGACTTTGCCCAGCTACCGTGGAGATGCCGTCAACGGACCGGCCTTCACCGAGAAGGACCGCGTGCCCGATCCCAAGCGGCTGCTGGAGGCGCATCGCCAGGCCGAAGTGACGGTGCAACTGCTCGCTGCCTACGCGGAGGCGTCCTACGCCGACCTCCGCCGCATCCACAATGAAGCGGGTCTCTCGGCACCGCTTCGGCCAGTGAGCATGTTCACCAGCCACGAAGCGCTGCTGCTCAATTATGAGGAGGCGTTCACCCGTTTCGACCCGGCGACGGAAAGCTGGTGGGCGACGACCGGCCATTTCCTATGGCTCGGCGACCGCACGCGACAGGTTGACGGCGCCCATGTCGAATATGCCCGCGGCATTGCCAACCCGATCGGCCTCAAGTGCGGCCCGAGCTTGTCCCCCGACGAGCTCAACCGGCTGATCGACATTCTCGATCCGAACAACCAGCCGGGCCGCCTTACCCTTATCGGGCGGTTCGGCGCAGGAAAGGTCGAGGAGCATCTGCCGACCTTGCTCAAGGTCACCAAGGATCGGGGCAGCAACGCGATCTGGTCGATCGATCCGATGCACGGCAACACGCGAAGCGCCGGCGCTCACAAGACGCGGATGCTGGCCGATATCGTCAAGGAGATCAGCGCCTTCTTCGCGATCACGCGCGCCGAGGGTGCGCATCCGGGCGGCGTTCACCTGGAGATGACCGGCGGCCACGTCACCGAATGCCTGGGCGGAAGCGTGCAGGTTGAGGAAGCGGACCTGCCGCTGCGCTATCTCACGCATTGCGATCCCCGGCTCAACGAACAGCAGGCGCTTGACGTGGCGCACGAGCTTGCCGGGCTGGTAGCGAACAAGGCCGGGGACAGCGCGTGCGTAGCCTGAGCGCGGTCGCGGAGGTGCCGTCCGATCGTCTCGAGGGACATCGCTGCGGCCCCCTGAAGGGCGTTGCCGAGGTGCCGGGCGACAAGTCGATTTCGCACCGGGCGTTGATCTTCGGCGGTCTGGCGGCGGGAACGACCAACATCGAAGGCCTGCTTGAGGGCGACGATGTGCTTCATACTGCCGCCGCGGTTCGCGCGTTCGGGGCGGAGGTGGAGCGGCTCGGCGACGGCCACTGGCGCGTGACTAGCCGAAGCGAATGGCGGAGCCCGGACGCGCCGATCGACTGCGGCAACAGCGGAACCGGCGCACGGCTGCTGATGGGCGCTGCGGCCGGATGGCCTATTCGTGCGACCTTCACCGGCGACGCTTCGCTTAGTGGCCGGCCGATGGAGCGGGTGCTCGGGCCGTTGCGTCAGATGGGCGCGCGCACCGAGGGATCGACCCTCCCGGTAACGGTGCATGGCGGCACGCTGACCGGCATCAGCTACGACAATGTGAAAAGTTCGGCGCAAGTGAAGACGGCCATCCTGCTGGCCGGCCTGCGGGCGGTTGGCGATGTCGAGGTGCACGAGGCGCTGCCGAGCCGCGACCATACGGAAAACATGCTTCGCGCCTTCGGCGTCGATGTCGAGCAGGAGGGCGGCACGGTGCGGCTTGGCCGCCACCGCGACATGGTGGCAACCGACGTGATTGTTCCGCGCGATCCGTCCTCCGCAGCCTTCCCGATCGTCGCTGCGCTGCTGGTGCCGGGATCGGAGGTTGAACTGCCGAACATCCTCATCAACCCCCTGCGAACTGGCCTGATTACCACGCTCAAGGAGATGGGCGGCGACATCGAATATCGGAACGTGCGGTCGAGCGGTGGCGAGCAGGTGGCCGACATCATCGTCCGCGCATCGACGCTGACCGGTGTCGAGGTACCTGCCGAGCGCGCGCCGTCGATGATCGACGAATATCCCATCCTCGCCATCGCCGCCGCCTGCGCGGGCGGGACGACAATCATGACGGGTCTCGAGGAGCTACGCGTCAAGGAAAGCGACCGGCTTTCTGCCGTCGCCGAGGGCTTGGGCGCCTGCGGCGTCGAGTACCAGGAAGGTAAGGACAGTCTCACCGTTCGTGGTGCTGGTGGCCCGCCGGCAGGTGGCGGCGAAGTCGCTGCCCACCACGATCACCGCATTGCGATGAGCTTTCTCGTGCTCGGATTGGTTGCGGAGCGGCCGGTGGCGGTGGATAGCGCCGGCATGATCGCAACCAGCTTTCCCACCTTCCTTCCGCTGATGCGTAACCTTGGGGCGGACATCCGATGAAGGCCGCCTACCAGGGTGTTCCCGGCGCCTTCAGCCATGAAGCATGCCTGACTTTCCTGCCCGATGCCGAGCCGGTCGGACAGGCGACCTTCGCCAACGTCATCGACGCGGTCGAGAATGGCGACGTCGACATCGGCATCCTGCCGCGCGCCAACAATAGCGCCGGTACCGTACCGGAGGTACAGGAGCTGATCGACGCCAGCAGCCTCAAAGTGGTCGCCGAGCATCGCTTGCCTATCCGCATCCACTTGCTCGGCCTTCCCGGCGCGGCGCTGGATAAGGTCCGTGTTGCGGTCAGCCATCCGATGGCGTTGAAGCAGTGCGTCCGGAGCCTGGGCGAACTTGGGCTTGAGCAGCAGGAAGCGAGCAATACCGCGGCCGCGGCCCAGAGTTTGGCTGACCCGGCCAACGCGGTTCTGGCCTCGGAAAGCGCCGCAGAGGCTTATGGATTGGAAGTGCTGAAACGCGACATGCACGACCGCGATGACAATGAGACGATCTTTGTGGTGGTGTCGCGGTGAGCTTCAACAGTTTCGGCCGCCTGTTTCGTTTCACCAGCTGGGGCGAGAGCCACGGACCGGCGATCGGCGCGGTGGTCGACGGTTGCCCGCCGGGCATTGCGCTCAGCGAAGCGGACATTCAGCCCTGGCTCGACAAGCGCCGGCCCGGCCAATCCAAGTTCACGACGCAGCGCCGAGAACCCGATGAGGTCAGGATCCTGTCGGGCGTGTTCGACGGAAAGACGACGGGCACTCCGATCGGGCTGATGATCGAGAATGTCGACCAGCGCTCGAAGGATTATTCCGACATCGCCGGGAGCTATCGGCCCGGCCATGCCGACTACACCTACGACGTCAAATACGGTTTTCGCGACTATCGGGGCGGCGGTCGCAGCTCGGCGCGCGAGACGGCGATGCGGGTTGCGGCAGGGGCTGTGGCGCGGCTCGTGATCCCGGACGTCACGATCAAGGCTTACCTCGTTGAGCTTGGTGGCGACCCGATCGCCCGCGCCGCGATGGACCTCGAAGCCATCGACCAAAACCCCTTCTTCTGTCCCGATCCTCGCGCAGCCGAACGCTGGGCTGCCAAGCTCGACGAGGTGCGCAAGGAAGGCTCCTCCCTCGGTGCCGTTGTCGAGTGCGTGGCGGAGGGTGTGCCAGCCGGTTGGGGCGCTCCGCTCTACGCCAAGCTGGACGCCGAACTCGCCAGCGCGATGATGTCGATCAACGCGGCCAAAGGCGTGGAGATCGGCGACGGCTTTGAAGCCGCGCGACTGCGCGGGGAACAGAATGCGGATGCGATGGAGCCGGGCGAGGATGGCCCCACCTTCCGCAGCAATCATGCGGGCGGCGTGCTGGGCGGCATTTCCAGTGGTCAGCCGGTGGTAGTGCGGGTGGCCTTCAAGCCGACCAGTTCGATCCTGACGCCCGTGCCGACCGTCGACCGCGACGGCGCGGCGAGCGAGATCGTCACCAAGGGTCGTCACGATCCCTGCGTGGCAATCCGCGGCGTGCCGGTCGTCGAAGCGATGATGGCGCTGGTGCTGGCGGACCAGAAGCTGTTGCATCGGGCGCAATGCGGATGAGGGTGGTTCCGGTCGAGCTCGGCGATCGCGCCTACGAGGTTCGGATCGCGCCGGGGCTGCTCGAACAGGCTGGCAAACAGCTGCAGCCGTTCATCCGCGGCGGCCGGCTGGTGGTGGTCAGCGACGAACAAGTTTGGGCCGCACAAGGCGCGCGGCTTACCGAAGCGCTCGACGGCGTCGACGTGAACCCTGTGCTCGTGGCGGCAGGCGAGGGGAGCAAGAGCTTCACCGTGCTCGCCGATCTGATGGACCGACTGCTCGCGCTGGAGATCGAGCGGTCGGAGCATATTGTTGCGTTCGGGGGCGGTGTCATTGGCGACCTAACCGGGTTCGCCTCCGCAATCCTCAAGCGTGGTTGCGGCTTCGTGCAGGTGCCAACGACCTTGCTGTCGCATGTGGACAGCAGCGTCGGCGGCAAGACGGGCATCAACGTGGCGGCAGGCAAGAATCTCGTCGGCGCCTTTCACCAGCCCTCGCTGGTGCTGATCGACCCGGAAGTGCTGGACACGCTCGATGCACGCCAGGTGCGCGCAGGCTATGCCGAAATCGCCAAGTACGGCTTGATCGAAGATGCGGACTTCTTCGTCTGGCTTGAGGCGAACGGGCATGCGGTGATCGAGGGCGATCTCGAGGCGCGCTGTTACGCCATCGAGAAAGCGGTTGCCGGCAAGGCACGTATAGTCGCCGCTGACGAGCGGGAGACTGGCGACAAGCGCGCGCTCCTGAACCTCGGCCATACCTTCGGGCATGCGCTGGAAGCGGAGACCGGCTATTCCGAACGCCTGCTTCACGGCGAGGCCGTTGCGCTGGGGTGCGTGCAGGCGATGACCTTCTCTGCTGAGCGGCGACTGTGCAGCGCCGATGATGCGGAGCGGACACGTGCTCACTTCGCCGCTGTAGGTCTGCCCACGAGCCTTGCAGAGGCGGGGATCACCGCAAGCGGCGAGGTGCTGACCCGACACATGGCCTCGGATAAGAAAAAGGCTGGCGGCAAGGTCGCATTCATTCTCAGCCGCGGCATCGGTCAGGCCTATGTCGACCGTACCGTCGACATGGCCGACGTTGCGGCCTTCCTGGATCGGAACGGCTAATGCCGCCTTTTGCCGAGGTGATCGGCGACCCAATCGCCCACTCGAAAAGCCCGGCGCTGCATGGCCACTGGCTGTCGAAACTTGGCCTCGTGGGTGAGTATCGCGCGCAGAGTGTAGAGGCGGCTGGACTTGCGGCTTACCTCAACGGGCGCCGCGCAGATCCGGACTGGCGCGGATGTAACGTCACCATCCCGCACAAGGAGAGGATCGCGCCATTGCTCGATCAGGTCTCGCCGGACGCAGCGGCCATCGGCGCGGTGAATTGCGTGGTCCGTGCCGACTATGGCCTCTGGGGCTACAACACCGACGTCGACGGAATCGTCGCGGCGCTGGGCGAAAAACCGCTTGGGTCGCGCAAGGTCGCCGTGATTGGCGCGGGCGGTGCGGCCCGGGCGATGCTGGCTTATTTGGCCGGGCGCTCGCCAAGCGAGGTAACGATCATTGCCCGCGATCCTTTGAAAGCCGAGGGGCTGCGCAGCGCTGCGCCAGACCTCTCGCTGAACTTCGCATCGCTGGATTCCGCTCATGACGCGCTTGCCGATGCAGCCCTCATCGTCAATGCAAGCCCGCTCGGTATGGACGGTTTGCCACCGATGCCCGAGCCGTTGCTGCGGGCGGTGGAGGACAACGCTCGCGGCACCATCCTGTTCGACATGGTCTATCAGCCGCTTCGAACCGGCTTCCTCCGGCGCGGCGCCGCGGCAGGGGGCGAGCCGGTCGACGGCTTAACGATGCTGATCGGCCAGGCCCGAAGCGCCTTCGAACTCTTTTTCCGGACCGAGCCGCCACAAGCCGACGAAGAGCTGCGCGCGTTACTCACCGGCGCCACGAGGACATCATGAACCAGGAACATCATCTCCATGGCGCGCTTGCGTCGCCATCGCCGCCCCCTGGCGTTGCGGACGACTGGACCGTGCCGCAGCATTGGGACGAGCTGACCGCCGGCGACCACTGGGTGTGGGATACTTTGTTCGCGCGCCAGCAGTCGTTGCTTCATGGCCGCGCTGTGTCTGCGTTCGAGCGTGGTCTCGACGTCCTGCACCTGTCCAGGCCCGGCGTGCCGAATTTCGATGAGCTTTCCGAGAAGCTCCATACCCGCACCGGCTGGCAGGTGGTAGGCGTGCCCGGCATCGTGCCGGACGATGTCTTCTTCCGGCACTTGTCGCAAAAGCGGTTCCCCGCCGCCGTGTTCATCCGCGCCGCCGACCAGCTCGATTATCTGGAAGAGCCGGACATGTTTCATGACCTGTTCGGGCACGTGCCATTGCTGGCCGACCCAGCGGTAGCGGACGTGATGCAGGCACTGGGCCACCTTGGGCTTGAGGCCATCGCCAACGGCTCGTTGCACCGCCTCAGCCGCCTTTATTGGTACAGCGTGGAATTTGGGCTTGCCTGCGAGGACAGTCAGCTGCGCATCTACGGCGCCGGGATCCTGTCGAGCTTCAGCGAGGTCCATTATTCGCTGGAGAGCCCGAAGCCGCGCCGGCTCAATTTCGACCTCAAGAGCGTGCTTCGCGCCCGCTACGACATCGACGCCTTTCAGCAACTCTACTTTGTGATCGACCGCTTCGAGGACCTGCTGACCATGATGCAGGGCCAGGACGTGCCGGCGATCTGCCGCGAGCTCGACGAGCTGGAAGATCTCGATCCGTCGAACGTCGAAGGAACGCCGGTGTCCCTGCCGCTTCGCCGCTGAGCTTTGGGATCCCGTATGGACGGCGCTGCCTAAGCATCGTAGAACAGCGCCAATGGATATGACTGCCGACCGCGCGCAGTCCGACGAGGGGCGCGTAACGTCCCCGGTCGCACAGCGCATTCGTGAATTGATCGTCGACGGCTCGCTCCCCGCGGGCGCGCGCGTGGCCGAGGCGGCGATTGCCGAGCGGCTGGGGGTGTCTCGAACGCCAGTGCGTAATGCGCTTCCGGCGCTCGCGATTCAAGGCCTGCTGGAGCCTCGCGGCCGACGCGGCTACGCGGTGCGTAGCTTCAGCGTCGAACAGACGTACCAAGCGACGGAAATGCGCTGCGTGCTGGAGGGCTACGCCGCCCATGAAATCGCCCGAAAAGGTGTCAGCCGCGAAATTCTGGCGGAGCTCCGTGACGCTCTGTCAGACGGCGACCGCATTTTCAAAAAGGGCTTCATCGTCAAGGAAGACGAGGAGCGTTATGCGCGCATGAACCAGCGCTTCCACGAAGCGATCGTTCGCGGGGCGGAGAATGCGCTGCTCGCCGAGCTGATCGGACGGGTCTACGCAATGCCGTTCGTCGCACCCGGCGTGGTCGCCTTCAACCGCATTCCAGCGGACGAGATCTTCCCCATCCTGATGACGGCGCAGCACCAGCATCACGCCATCGTCGATGCTATCGAGGCGGGTCAGCCGGATGTCGCGGAAATGACCATGCGCGGCCATTCGGCGCCGGCGCGGCGAAGCCTTGGCATCGACCGCGCGGCGAAGGTGCCGCTCTAGGCGGCTGCTTGCTCCGCCGCACCGACGATCCCCGCACGGTGCAGATAATTCCCGAAATGCTCACCTGAGGTCCGCTCTTGAGCATAGCGGGCGAATAGGCCGTCCAGCGTCTCCAGGATCGCCGCTTCGCCGATATTCTCCCGATAAAGCGTGTTCAGCCGCTCGCCGTGGAAACCGGCACCGAGGTAGAGGTTGTACTTGCCCGGCGCACGGCCGGTGAAGGCGATCTCCGCCACGTAAGGGCGGGCGCAGCCGTTGGGGCAGCCGGTCATGCGAATGGTGATCGGCGTGTCGGCAAGCCCATGCTTCTCCAGCAGCGGATCGATCTTCTGGACGAGGTCCGGGAGGTAGCGCTCCGCCTCGGCCATCGCCAGCGGGCAAGTCGGAAGCGCGACGCAGGCCATGGCGTTAAGGCGCAGCAGGCTGTGGCCGCCGTCCACTGGAATGCCATACTCGGACAGCAAAGCCTCGACCTGCGGGCGCTTCTCGTCCGTCACACCCGACACGATCACATTGTGATTGGGCGTCAGCCGGAACTTGCCGTTATGCACCTGCGCGAGCGCACGCAGGCCATCCATCAGGCGATAGTTGCCGGTGTTGCGGATCCGGCCATTCTCGATGAACAGGGTCAGGTTCCACGTGCCGCGGTCGGTCTTTCCCCAGCCGAAGCGATCGCCGTTGCTGTCGAACGTGAAGGCGCGCGCCGGCTCGAGCGGGCCGCCCATGCGCGCTTCGATCTCGGATGTGATGAAGTCGAGACCCTTGTCGTCGATCGTGTACTTGAACCGCGCCCGCTTGCGGACCTTGCGGTTGCCATAGTCGCGCTGGACCCCCATCACCGCATCCGTCGCGGCGATCAGCTGGTCCTTTGCAATGAAGCCGATCACGTCGCCGAGGCGCGGATAGGTGTCCGCCTCATTATCGGTGCGGCCCATGCCGCCGCCGATCACGACGTTGAAGCCCTCCAGCCCGCTCTCTCCGCCAATGGCGATGAAGCCAAGGTCCTGCGTGTAGATGTCGATGTCGTTGGAGGGCGGGATCGCGAAGCCGATCTTGAACTTACGCGGCATGTATTGCCGACCGTAAAAAGGCTCTTCGTTTTCCGAGGAAGCGATCTTCGCCTCATTGTACCAGATCTCGTGGTACGCATGCGTCTTGGGGATGATGTGGTCGCTGAGCTGCTTGGACAGCGCCACAACCTCGGCGTGGAGCTCGCTGTCGTCCGGATCGGCGCCCGCCATCACCGTACGAGCATCGTCGCCGCAGGCCGCAACGGTGTCGAGCAGCACCTCATGAAGCCCTTGGATCGTCGGTTTGAGGTCTTCTTTCACCACCCAGTGAAACTGGAAGGTCTGGCGAGTCGTCAGGCGCACCATGTCGCCGCCATGCCGCCGCGCCAGTTCGTCGATCTTCAGCCACTGCTCGGCCGTCGTTACGCCCCCGGGCAGGCGCAGCCGGACCATGAAGGTATACGCCGGCTCCAGCTTCTGCCGCCGCCGCTCGTCCCGGATGTCGCGGTCATCCTGCTGATAGATTCCGTGAAACTTCATCAGCTTATTGTCTTCGAACTTCACGCCGCCGGTGACACGGTCGAGAAGGCCGAGGTCGATGGATCCGCGCAGATAGTCGCTGTTATACTTCAGCGTCTCATCGGGGCCGAGCGCCTCCAGCGGCTGCGAAATGTCATTGCTGCGGTCGACGACGCGGCTGTCCACTGTCACAAATCCTCTTAGTAAACGTCGCGCTGGTAGCGCTCTTGGGCGGTCAGGTCGCGCACATAGGCGTGGGCGTCTTCGGCGCTGCAGCCGCGCTGGTCGGCAACGATTGTCTCAAGTGCGGCCTCGACATCCTTGGCCATCCGCTCGTCCCCGCAAACGTAGAAATGCGCGCCTTCCTCGAGCCAGGCGTACAGCTGCTGCGCCTTCTCCAGCATGCGGTGTTGAACATAGACCTTGGCGCCCGCGTCGCGTGAGAAAGCGACGTCGAGGTCGGTCAGCACGCCGTTTGCGAGCCAGTCCTGCCACTCGATCTGGTAGAGGAAATCGCTTCGGAAGTTGCGCTCGCCAAAGAAGAGCCAGCTCCTGCCCTCGGCGCCGCGTGCCTCGCGTTCCTGAAGGAATGCGCGGAACGGCGCGACGCCGGTGCCGGGGCCCACCATGATGATCGGCCGGCTGTCGTCCGTCGGCAGCTTGAAGTGGGCATTGGCCTGCACATAGACGGGCAGCTGGTCGCCCGGCGCGATGCGGTCGCAGATGTGGGCCGAGGCGACGCCGTTGCGGCCGATGCCGTGCAGGTCGTAGCGCACCGGATTGATGGTGAGGTGCACCTCGCTGTCCACGGCCTTCTGGCTTGATGCGATTGAGTAGAGGCGCGGCTGAAGCGGGCGAAGGCCGGCGACGAAGTCCTCCGGCGTGACACCGCCGAGCGGATATTGGCGGACGATGTCGATGACATGGTGGCCGTAGAGAAAGTCGGCGCGGTCCTGACGCCGGTCGTCGTCCATCAGGGCACCAAGCTCGGCCGAACCGCTCAGCATCGCCCATTGTTCGATGAAGCGAGGGGCAGCCTGGGTGATCTCGAAGTGGCTTTCCAGTGCGGATGCGAGGCGGACCGTGTCACCCTTGAGCGTAATCGGCGCATCGGCGGACAGGCCGGTGACTTCGAGCAATTCCTCGACCCGGTGCGGCTCGTTGGTTGACACGATGCCGAGCGCGTCGCCCGGCTCGTAGGTCAGGCCGGATCCGTCCAGGTCGATTTCGACGTGGCGCGTTTCCTTTGACGATGCGCGGCCCGTAATCTTGATGCTTTCCAGCACCGTCGCGGCGAAGGGATTGCGCTTGTCGTAGGACGAAGCGGCCGTCGGGAAGGGGCTCGCGGCCGGTGCTGGCTGGCCCGCCGGCGCAGCGGCTGCCGCTTCTTCCTTCAGCTTGGCGACGACCTGCGCGGCCCAGCTGGCGGCGGGCTCGTCATAATCGATGTCGCAATCGACGCGGTCGAACAGGCGAGTGGCGCCGAGTTCCTCGAAACGCTTGTCGATGCGCTTTCCCGCCTCGCAATAGAATTCGTAGGTTGAATCGCCGAGTGCCAAGACGCCGAAGCGGACGCCCTCCATCTTGGGCGCGCGGGCACCCTCGACGAACTCGAAGAAAGGCACGGCCGGCTGCGGTGGGTCGCCTTCCCCATAGGTGCTGACGACCACGAGGACGTCTTGCTCGTCCTTCAGGCCACGGCCCTTATACTTTGCCATATCGGCCGCGGTGGCGTTCACGCCGGCAGCCTTGAGCTGCCCCTCGAGCTGCCTTGCAAGCGCAGTGCTGTTGCCGGTCTCCGAGCCGTACAGAATGGTCACGGTCCGGCCCGCAGCAACTAACGAAGCGGCCGGAAGCGCGCCGCCTTCGCCGCGCGAGATGGCAGCCACGAAACCGGCGAAATAGCCGCTGATCCACCGCGCCTGCGGCTCGGTCAGCGTAGAGCTCAGCTCCTGCAACCGGTTCCACTGGTCCGGGGCAAGCGGGCTTTCCGGAAAAGGCGGCCAGGCGGTCATTGTTGTGCTCCCCACAAGCGGCGGCTCAGATCATCCATTCGCCGTCGCTTTCCTCAATCAGTTCGGCGGCGTCGATGACGCGGCCGGGTACGGTCTCCTCGGACGAAGCCTGAATGGTGACCAGCACCTCCACGCCCGCACGCGCCAGCAGCAGGGCCGCTTCTCGTGCCCGACGGACCCGCTCGGCAGCATGCTCCGGATCGTCGGCCAGGTCGCTGGTAAGTCCCTGGTCAAGAATTTCGTTGCCGAGGACGAACACCGGACGGCCGAGCGCGCCCAGCCGCTGCTGAAGCGCGACCGCGCCCTCCGCCGCCGCCACACCCTGAATCCAGGCGATGTGCTGAGCCGGATCGTGCACGTCCTGAGGATCGCTCTGGCCGATCTCCGCAATCATGCCGGCTGCGACCGTGGCGTTGGTCAGCTTGTCGATCAAGATGAAGCCGCCGAGCGCGCTATTGTCGGTGTAGGGCGCGCCGACGAGGTTGCGGTCGAGGTGGAGCTTGCACCGGGCAATGCTGTTGAGCTCCAGCCGGCTGCCCTGCTCTTCGACCAACGTGTTGACGTCGACGATCGCCTCGATCTGCGACACGCTTGTCGAAACGGTCTGAGTACCGAGCTTCAGCCAGTAGGAGCGGTGGTCGGCGAGCGGCTCGTCCGACATCCACACCAAGGTCGCGGCAAGCTTATTGCCGATGCCGAACCCCGCGTCGGGCGAAGCGATAATGTTGCCGCGCGAGCAATCCACTTCGTCGGCAAGCGTGAGCGTGATCGACTGGCCGCGTACGGCCTCGTCACGATAGCCTTCGAAGGTGACGATCCGCTGGACTTCGGTGCGGCGGCCAGAGGGCAGAACGACGACAGGATCGCCCGGGCGAATGCGTCCTCCGGCGATCGTTCCGGTGTAGCCGCGAAAGTCGCGGTTGGGGCGGTTTACCCACTGTACGGGCAGCGCGAAGGGGCCGCTGGCGCTCTGCTCACGCGTCGGCACCGCTTCAAGATGGTCGAGCAGCGACGGGCCGTCGTACCAGTCCATCTGCGTGCTGCGGCTAGTGACATTGTCGCCCGCCAGCGCCGACAGCGGAATGGCGGTCACGTCGGTGATGCCGATAGCGCGCGCGAATTCGGCATAGTCGCGCTCGATACGCTCAAAGGTCGCGCGGTCGTAGCCGACCAGATCCATCTTGTTCACCGCTAGCACCACGCGCGGGATGCCGAGCAGGTTGACGAGGTAGGAGTGGCGCCGGGTCTGCGTGATCACGCCCTTGGTCGCGTCGATCAGGATGACGGCGAGGTCCGCGGTCGACGCGCCAGTCACCATGTTGCGCGTATACTGCTCGTGACCGGGCGTGTCGGCGACGATGAACTTGCGTTTGTCGGTCGCAAAGAAGCGATAAGCGACGTCGATCGTAATGCCTTGCTCGCGCTCGGCGCCGAGGCCGTCGACGAGCAAAGCGAAATCAAGCCCGCCGCCGGTGGTGCCGATCTTCTTGCTCTCGGCTTCCAGCGACGCCAGCTGGTCCTCGAACAGCATCTTGGAATCGTAGAGCAGTCGGCCGATCAGCGTCGACTTGCCGTCGTCCACCGATCCGCAGGTGAGGAAGCGCAGCAGCGACTTCTTCTGATTCAGCGCAAGATAGGCGTCGAGCTCGGCGCGCGCCTCATCGGCCCGCGAAGGCGCCTTCAAAACCGTGGCCATCAGAAATAGCCTTCCTGCTTCTTGCGCTCCATGGAGCCGCTGCTGTCATGGTCGATGGCGCGGCCCTGACGCTCGGAGGTGGTGGCGACCAGCATCTCCTGGATGATCTCCGGCAGGGTCGCGGCATCGCTCTCGACGGCGCCGGTCAGGGGATAGCAGCCGAGCGTCCGGAAGCGGATCGAGCGCTCCACAGGCGTCTCACCCTCGCGCAGCGGGAAGCGTTCGTCATCGACCATCAGCAGCATGCCGTCGCGCTCAACCGTCGGCCGCTTGGCGGCGAGGTAGAGGGGAACGATCGGAATGTCCTCGGCATAGATATATTGCCAGATGTCGAGCTCGGTCCAGTTGGACAGCGGAAAGACGCGGATGCTTTCGCCCGGCGCCTTCTTGGCATTGTAGAGGTTCCACAGCTCCGGCCGCTGGTTCTTCGGATCCCAGCGGTGGCTGGCCGAGCGGAAGCTGAAGATCCGCTCCTTTGCGCGGCTCTTCTCCTCGTCACGGCGGGCGCCGCCGAACGCGGCGTCGAAGCCGTATTTGTCGAGCGCCTGCTTGAGGCCCTCCGTTTTCCACATGTCGGTGTGGAGGCTGCCATGGTCGAACGGGTTGATGCCGCGCGCCTTGGCCTCCGGGTTCTGATAGACGATCAGCTCCATCCCGCTTTCACGCGCAACGCGGTCGCGAAGCTCGTACATCGCCTTGAACTTCCAGGTCGTGTCGACGTGCAGGAGCGGGAAGGGCGGCGGGGCTGGGTAAAAAGCCTTGCGCGCCAGGTGCAGCATCACAGCACTGTCCTTGCCGACCGAATAGAGCATCACCGGCTTTTCGGTCTCGGCGACCACCTCGCGCATGATGTGGATGCTTTCAGCTTCCAGCTGCTCAAGGTGCGTCAGGCTGATCTTGGACGGGGCGTTCATGCTGCTGCTCTGTTGCTTGCGGCCGCGGCGCTACGTTCGCGCGCGACCTGGCCGATGATGATGGTGAGGGGTGCCGACGCATCTAGGGTGTCGACCAGCTGCGGCAAGTCGCGCACCCGGCCGAACAGCCGGCGTTCGGTGGGCAGGCTTGCCGATGCGACGAGTGCCACGGGCGTGTCGCGGTCGAGACCGGCGGCGGCGGCCTTGTCGATGAAAGCGTCGATGTTGCGGCGGGGCATGTAGACGATGGTGGTCGCCTGCGCGTCGGCGATTGCGGTCCAGTCGATGTCGGTCGGAAGCTTGCCGTCGGAGCCATGCGCAGTCACGAATTGGACCCGCCGCGACAGCTCGCGCTCGGTCAGCGACACACCGATGGCGGCGCCTGCCGCCTGTCCGGCGGAGATGCCGGGGATGATGGTCACGGGCACGCCGGCGTCCCGGCAGGCATCCAGCTCCTCGCCAGCGCGGCCAAAGATGAGCGGGTCGCCTCCCTTAAGGCGGACCACCGTGTCACCCTCGAGCGCCAGCCGGACGACCTCCGAGTTGATGTCGGCCTGGCTGCAGGCGCGGCCATAGCCCTTCTTGCCGACTGCAACGCGGCGGGCTTCGCGGCGGGCCAGCTCCAGGATCTCGGGGCCGACCAGATCGTCGTAGAGGATGACGCTTGCCCGCTGCAGTGCCCGCAGGGCGCCAAGCGTCAGCAGCGACGGATCACCCGGCCCGGCACCCACCAGCAGCACCTCCCCGGTGCCCGCCGGCTGCTCGTTCAACAGCGCGTCGCGATCCGCATGCTCCGGCAGGCGGTGCCCCTCGGACCAGACGCGGTCGACGAACCGTTTCCAGAAGGCGCGGCGGTGTTCGAACGTGCCGATCCGCGTCTTCACCTCCGGTCGCCACTCGCCGGCCGCTTTGGCCCAGTGGGCGAGCTTGGCGGGGAGCAACGCCTCCAGCCGTTCGCGCACCGACTGCCCGAGCATCGGTGCATGACCGCCGCTGAAGATTCCGATCACCAGCGGCGAGCGGTTGACGATGGTGCCGAAGGTGAAGTCGGAATGCTTCGGATTGTCGATGACGTTTACCGGCATGCCGGCGCTGCGGGCGGCGGCGACGAATGTTTCGGCCCCACCTTCCTCACCGTGGATGAGCAATGCCGCGCCGGTAAGGTCGTCGGCTGTCCACGGACGCGCCTGGATGTCGGCGCGGCCGGTCAGATTGGCATAGCGCGCGGCGCCCTCGTGCGACCCGGCGAGGATCAGCAACTCGGCTCCGGCGGCAACCAGCAATTCCGCCTTCCACAACGCGGGATCGCCGGCGCCGGTCAGCACCACCTTGCGTCCAGCAAGATTGTGGAACAGCGGCAGGGTCGTCAGCGGCTCGATACGCGCCGGGACTTCTTCCGGCCGCCGCTCTGTCGATGCGGTCGTCACCTTACGCCGCCTTGGTCCGGACCAGCGTGCCATCGGCGGCAACGTGGAGGCCGCATTCCTTGGCGGACTGTTCCTCCCACCACCAGCGGCCAGCGCGCTCCGGCTCACCCGGGGCGATGGCCCGGGTGCAGGGCGCGCAGCCGATGGACGGGAAGCCCTGCGCGTGGAGGGCGTTCACCGGCACAGCCTCGGCCTCGACGAATCCGACGACATCTTCGCGCGTCCAGTCGAACAGTGGCGCGGTCTTGATCAGCTGTTTCTCGGCATCCCAGGTCGCGGGCGGAACGGCGGCGCGAGCGCCAGACTGATCCGCGCGAAGGCCGGTTACCCAGGCCGAGGATCCGGCCAGTGCCCGGCCCAGCGGCTCGACCTTGCGGACGCCGCAGCATGACAGACGCGCTTCCTTTGCGTGGTAGAAACCGTTGACGCCCCAGTCGGACAGAAAGTCGGCCAGCAGCTTGGGGTCGGGGAAGAAAGCCCTGATGCGCCGGCTATACTTCTCTTCGGTCGCGGCCCAGACGTCGTATGTCTCCGGAAACAGTCGACCGGTGTCGAGCGTCACGACGTCGATGTCGATGCCGTGTGCGAAGATCCAATGCGTGATCGCTTGATCCTCGATGCCGAAGCTGGTGGTGAAGGTGATCCGCCCCGGTACGGTGTCGCGTAATGCCTGAAGCCTCTCCAGCGGAGTTGCTCCAGCGGTCGCGAGAACCGGCACAAGGTCCTCGAGCGACGCAGCAGACGCCGCGAGCTTAGAATTTTCTTCCAAGACGGTCATGATCCAAAACTGCCCCTGACGCTCCGGCACGAGCGAACGGAGGCGCCACATACGCCTCTACCATGCAGCCTTCAATCACACGGCAGGCAAATAGCGTAGGACTTGCACTGCGCTGCAGCAGAATAGAAGAAACTTCCAATTGTGGCGGATTTGGCGCATGATCTCGCCGTGGCCAAGCTCGACCAGACCGACCTCAAGATCCTTGCCATCCTGCAGGAGGATGCGTCGTTGCCGGTGGCCGAAATCGCCGCGCAGGTGAACCTGTCCCAGACGCCCTGCTGGCGGCGGATACAGAAGCTCGAGGCTGACGGGGTGATCACCCGCCGAGTCGTGCTGGTGAACCCAGAAAAGATCGGAGTCGGACTGACCATTTTTGTCGACATCCAGACCAACGACCACAGCCGCGAATGGCTGAGCCGTTTTGCCCAAGTCACCCGCGACATGCCTGAAGTCATGGACGTGTACCGGATGGCCGGCGACGTCGATTACATGCTCAGGATTGCGGTTTCGTCGATGAGCGACTATGACGATTTCTACCGCCGGTTGATTTCGGCCGTTCCCCTCAAGAACGTAACGTCGCGAATCGCGATGGAACGCGTCAAGGGTTCGACGGCCTATCCGATCAAGCTCGGCGAAGGAGACGGCAGTGGTTCTACGAAAACGTAAAGGCAAACGCGCGGCCTAAGCAGGCCCACGATCCTTCACGTCCTTTGTAGATTTCGCCGGGCCCCGCGTCCGCGCCACAGGAAGCCAAACTCATGAACCATTTTCATTACCTCGCCGGTGAGATGCACTGCGAGTCCGTCGCCTTGAGCCGCATTGCCGCCGACGTCGGCACCCCCACCTACGTCTACTCCAGCGCCACGATCGAGCGGCACGCCACCGTCTTCCGCGACGCCGTGAAGGACTGCGGCTGCGGCAATTCGCTAGTCGCTTATGCAGTGAAGGCGAACACCACCGGCGCGCTGCTGAAGCTGATCGCCGACTGCGGACTGGGCGCCGACATCGTTTCCGGCGGCGAGCTTATCCGCGCCCGCCGCGCTGGTATCCCCGCCGACAAGATCGTCTACTCGGGCGTCGGCAAGAACCTGGACGAGATGGAGCTTGCGCTTCGTGAGGGCATCTACCAGTTCAATTTCGAGTCCGAAGAAGAGGCCGAGATGCTATCGCGCGTTGCGACCCGGCTCGGCATGGAGGCGCGGGTCGCGTTTCGCGTGAACCCCGACGTCGAGGCGGGCACCCACGCGAAGATCTCGACCGGCGGCGCCACCGACAAGTTCGGCATTCCCGCGCACCGGATCATTCCCGCCTACCGCCGCGCAATGGAACTGCCGGGCCTCAAGGTGCAGGGCATTGCCGTGCATATCGGCAGTCAGCTGACCGATCTGGAGCCGCTGCGCCTCGCTTATCAGGAACTCGGCCGCATGATTGCCGAGCTCCGCGCTGAGGAGGTTCCGATCCAGGTCGCCGATCTCGGCGGTGGTCTTGGCGTGCCCTACGTTGCGGGCGACCCGTCCCCGCCGTCGCCGGAAGATTATGGCCGCATGGTTGCGGAAGTGACTGCCGGCTGGGACGTCCGCCTGGTGTTTGAGCCGGGCCGCGTAATCGTCGGCAATGCCGGCGTGCTCCTCACGCGGGTGATGCTGGTCAAGGAAGGGCAGCCGGACCCGTTCGTGGTCGTCGATGCCGGCATGAACGACCTGATGCGCCCGGCCATGTACGATGCCTGGCACGACGTCTTCGCCGTTCGCCAGCAATCGCGCCGCCGCCGTTCGTCCATCGTCGGACCGGTGTGCGAGTCCAGCGACGTTCTCGCCAAGAGCCGCGACGTCGAGGAAGCTCATGAAGGCGACCTGCTCGCGATCATGACGGCCGGCGCTTACGGTGCGGTGATGGCCAGCAACTACAACAGCCGCGGCCGCCCCGCCGAAGTGCTTGTGCGCGGCGGCGAATATGCCGTGATCCGTGAGCGCGAGACCCTCGACGATGTGGTGCGCAATGAAGTTGCTGAGCCGGTGTGGACCGGCGAGCAGCGCTCCGCCGCCGCCTGAGCCCGTGCGAATCTCCTTCGATCCCGCCGATCTCGACATCGGTGTGATCCACGGCTTCCTGACGCGGGCATATTGGTTGGAAGGCATTCCTCGGGAGACTGTCGAGCGGGCGGTGCAGGGTTCGCTCTGCGTCGCAGCGCTTGAGGATGAGCGGCAGGTCGGCTTCGCGCGCGTGATCACCGATCGAGCGACATTCGCTTATCTGGCCGATGTCTTCGTATTGCCCGAGCATCGCGGGCAGGGGATCGCCTCGGCCATGCTGAGGGCCCTCCAAGATCATCCGGAGCTGCAGGGCCTCCGCCGTTGGGCGCTGTTCACCCGCGATATGCAGCCTGTTTATGCACGTCTCGGCTGGGAGCCCTATCCGCACCCCGAGCGTCTGATGGTGCGCGAAGTGCCCGATATTTATCGTCGCGGAAGCTAGCGGCCGCTGAGCTCACGAAAACGGGCGGCGATCAGGTCCACCGTAACACCATCGCGCAAGGCGACGAACAAGGTGTCATCGCCCGACACCGTTCCGGCAATTTCCGGAAGGTCGGACTGATCGATCGCGAGGCTGACGAGGTGCGCCGAGCCGGGGGGAGTCTTGATGATGATGAGGTTGCCTGCTGCCTCGACGCTCTCCGCCCATTCCGAGAGGATGTGCTTCAGGCGGCTCGCTGCCCAGTCACTGCTGCCCATCTGATTAGGCAATGCATAAGCATGCACGCCGCCGCGCCTCACCTTGACGGCCCCAATTTGCTCCAGGTCGCGGGACACGGTGGCCTGGGTTACCGTATAGCCAAGCTCCCTGAGACGGTTCGTGACCTCTTCCTGACTTCCGAACGGCTCGGCACGGATCAGGTCCGCGATGGCCTTCTGCCGCTTCGATCGGAAGTCCGCATTCATGATCGTTCGACCATCCAGGCCAGCGCGCCGCGGGCGCTATGCATGCGGTTCTCGGCCTGCTTCCAGACGGCACTGCGCGGGCTTTCCATCACCTCGTGGGTGACCTCTTCCCCCGCCGCGCGGGCAGACAGTGGAGGAAGCGCGCATTGCCGAGCAAAGCCTCGTTGACCTGATAAGCGGCAAGGTCGCGCTTGCGCTGGTCGGCGTCGGCATCCTGGCCCATTGACACCCACACGTCGGTGTAGACGAAGTCGGCGCCTTCGACCGCCTCGCGCGGGTCTTCGACCTGTGACACGCCGCTGAGGAACTGAACCTCATTGGTCGGCAGACCGTAGCCTTCCGGGCTGGCCATAGTCAGCTCCGCACCCAGCTTCGAGGATGCCTCGGCCAGCGAGCGAGCGACATTGTTGTCGCCGTCGCCGACATAGGCGAGCTTCACGCCCTCGATCCGCCCGGCGATCTGCTTGACGGTTAGGAGGTCGGCAAGCCCTTGCAGCGGGTGATGTACGTCCGACAGCATGTTCAGCACCGGCGTAGTCACTGCCGCGGCCATGTCGGTCAGCTGTTCGTGCTTCTTCACCCGAGCGGCGATGATCCGGTGATAGCAGGCTAGGGTACGGGCGACGTCCTCGGCACTCTCGCGTTCACCGATCCCGACTTCGTGACCCTGGATGTATACGGGGTGGCCGCCAAGCTGGACCACCGCCATTTCCATCGAATTGCGGGTTCGTGCACTCGGTTTGTCGAAAACCAGCGCCACGCCCTTGCCCTTCAGCGGGCGGCCGAGATCGCTGGCTTCGGACAGCTCCAGGATGCGAAGCAGGTCCTCGCGCGATTGGTCGCGGATGCTGAGAAGATCACTCACCAGTCCGCACTCCTTTTAATCATCGTGCCGATGCCGCGATCGGTCAGCAGTTCGATCAGCAGCGCATGCGGCACGCGGCCGTCGATGATGTGTGCCGTACCGACGCCACCGTCGACCGCATCGGCACAGGCGCGGAGCTTGGGAATCATGCCGGCACTGACGCTGTCGCTTTCGATCTTGCCGCGCAGCTCCTCCGAGCTGATGCGCTGGATTAGGCTGCTCTCGTCATTCACGTCTTCCAGCAGCCCCGGCGCGGCGGTCAGATAGACGATCTTTTCCGCGCCCATCGCTACGGCGATCGCGCGGGCCGCTTCATCGGCATTGATGTTGTGCGGCTGGCCGCTCGCGTCGGCACCGATGGTCGCGACGACCGGGGCAAGGCCGTCATCGAGCAAATTGGCAAGGACACCCGCGCGCACCTTGCTGACGTCGCCGACGAAGCCCAATTCCGGATCGACGGGGACCACGGTCAGCAGCCCCGCATCCTCGCCGGACAGGCCGACCGCAACGGGTTCGTCCGCCGCTTCCTTGTTGATGGTGGCAACAAGGTCGCGGTTGATCTTTCCGACTAGGACCATGCGGACGATCTCGAGCGTCTGTTCGTCGGTGACGCGCAGGCCGTCCTTGAACTGTGGTTCGATCCCGACCCGGTTCAGCACGGCATTGACTTGCGGACCGCCACCATGGACCAGCACGCAGCGCACGCCCACGCTGCGCAGCAAGAGAACATCCTGCGCAAGCGCGCGGTCGAGTTCCCTGTCGATCGCCGCGCCGCCCAGCTTGACCACGATCGACTTGCCCGCGAACCGCTGGATGTAGGGGAGCGCCTCGACAAGGATCGAGGCGGTATGTTCGGGGCTGATCATGACGTCTTGCTATTCTCTTTGATGTAGCCGGGGCCGAGGTCGACGCCGATCACCTGCGCGGTGCCGGAGCCAACGCCCAGGTGCACCTCAATCTCATATTCGTCGCCCTTCATATGCTCGGCGACGGCTGCCTCGTCGTGCGGCAAGGGGGCCCCGGACATGGCCACCATCGTGCCACCGTAGGCGACGAACGCCCGGTCCACATTAAACGAAGCGCCCGATGACCCTGCGGCGGACAACAACCGGCCCCAGTAGGGATCGCCGCCATGCCACGAGCATTTGACGAGGTTATTCTCGGCAATGTTCTTGGCAGCGACCCGCGCATCGGCATCGTCGCGGGCGCCGGTCACGCGTAGGCGAACGAGCCGGGTCATGCCCTCGGCATCGCGCGCCATCTTGAGTGTCAGCTCCTCACAAACCTTGAACAGGCCGCCGGTGAACTCCGATAGGTTCGCTACCCCGCGCTTGCCGCTCGACAGCAGGATGACCGTGTCGTTGGTGGAGGTCGCGCCGTCGACGTTCAGCGTGTTAAAGGTTGCGTCCACTGCTTCCTTGAGCACGCGCTGCATGTCCGCTTGCGGCAGATCGGCGTCGGTGGTGATGAAGGCCAGCATTGTCGCCATGTTCGGCGCAATCATCCCGCAACCCTTGGCCATCGCGCCAATGGTGAAGGTGGAACCGGCGAACAGCGCCTCTTTCGGCTCGCTGTCGGTGGTAAGGATGCCCTTGGCCGCGTCCTCACTGCCTTCGACGCTAAGCGTTGTCGCCAGCTTGGGAGTCGCTTCAAGGATGGTGTCGATCGGGAGGGGGTTGCCGATGATCCCCGTGGAGCAGACGAGGACATGCTTCGGGTCGCAGCCGAGCGCCTGCGCGGCCGCGTCGCACATCGCCTCCGCGTCGCGCATTCCAGGCTCGCCCGTTCCGGCGTTGGCGTTGCCGCTGTTGACGATCACCGCAACTGCCTGGCCCCCGTTCTCCGCAAGGCGTGAGCGGCTGGCGACCACGGGAGGGGCTACGAACATATTCTGGGTGAACACCGCCGCGGCGCGCGCCGGCTGACGATCCACCGTCGCAAGCAGCGCCATGTCGTGGCGCTTGTGCTTGATCCCGGCATGAAGGCCGGACGCGACGAAGCCTTGGGGGCAGTAACACTCACGGGTAGACTCCAACTCTTGGCAGGCCGGCGCTCTCGTCGAGGCCGGTCATCAGATTTGCACACTGGATCATCTGACCCGCCGCGCCTTTCACGAGATTGTCGAGCGCTGCGATGGCCAACACCCGGCCGGTCCGCTCGTCGTAGCGGGCGGTCACCTGCACGGCGTTCGAGCCGAGCGTCCACTTCGTTGCGGGCGGGGTGCTGGTGACATGCACGAACGGCTCGTCGGCGTACGCGGACCGCAGTGCCTCTAACGGCTCATCGGCACCCATCGGCCGCGTCGCGGTGCCGTAGCAAGTGGCAAGGATGCCGCGGTTCATCGGCACGAGATGAGGGGTGAACAGCACCCGGGCACCTAGCTCCTGTTCCATCTCCGCCGTGTGACGATGATTAAGCAGACCGTAGGCCGCAAAGCTTTCGTCAACCGTGTTGAAGTGGGTACCTTCCTTGGCCGCTCGCCCGGCGCCGCTGACGCCCGACGCCGCATCGACGACGATGCTCTGCGGGTCGATCAGGCCGGCGTCCACCAGGGGCTTGAGCGCCAGGATCGCCGTCGTGGGATAGCAGCCGGCGGCCGCAACGCATTGCGCGGATCGGATGGCGTCACGGTGCAGTTCCGGAATGCCGTAGACGAAGGTGTCGAGCAGGTCGGATGCCTTGTGCGGCTCTCCATACCAGTGTTGGTAATCTTCGGCGGTGTGGAGACGGAAGTCGGCGCCCAGATCGACAAACTTCAGTCCGTGGGCAATGATTTCTGCCGCGACATCCTGGGAGTGGCCGTGCGGCAGGGCGGCGAACACGAGATCCACGCCGTCCAGAAGGTCGGCGGCATACCGCTCCACTTGCGCTCCGGAGTAGGCAAGGGCGAGATGCGGATGAACCTCGGCCAGCGGCTTGCCCGATGCGCTGTCGCCGAAGAAGCGAACGGCTTCGAACTCCGCATGACCGTCGAGCAGGCGCAGGAGCTCCGCACCCACGAACCCCGATGCACCAAGGATGGCAACCTTCAACATCGCTGCCCTATTCACCACCGTGCATAATTATGCAAGCCCGAGTTTGCTCCGTTGCTCGGCGTCGAGGAGATCCTGCACCTCTTCATGCTTGATCATGTAGGCTGCGAAGAAGCGGCACGCGGGGACAACCTTCAGGCCCTGTTCGCGGGCGAAGCCCAAACCGGCCTTGATCAGCATGGTTCCGATGCCTTGGCCTTCATAAGACGGTGGAACTTCGGTGTGCGTGAAGGCGATGGCGCCGGGCATCAGGTGATAGGCCGCGAGCGCCACGGCGTCGCCGAGATCGACCTCGAACCTGCTTTTCTCTTGGTTGTTGCTGACGTTCACAAGTCAGGAAGTTTGGAGAGCGGCTGCGGCGCGGGCGCGCTCCTCGATCACGGCAAGGTCGGTATCATCCTTCTTCAGGAGCCAGCTGCCGCCGACGCACAGCACGGGCTCCATGGCCAACCAGTCCGGTGCGCTATCAAGCGTGATGCCGCCGGTGGGGCAGAAGCGGATGTCGCCGAACGGGCCGCTCAGCGCTTTCAGCGCCGGACGGCCGCCGGATGTCTCGGCCGGAAAGAACTTGAACCGGTCAAGGCCCATGTCCAGCCCGCGCATGATGTCGGCGGCGCTGGCGACGCCCGGAAGAAAGGGCACGGCCGCCTCGATTGCCGCGTGGCCGAGCTTGTCGGTCAGACCGGGCGAGACAATGAACTGTGATCCGGCATCAACGGCGGCGCGCAGTTGATTGCCGTTGAGCACCGTTCCGGCGCCGACGATCGCGCCCTCGACCTTGCTCATGGCCCGAATCCAGTCGAGCGCCTGCGGTGTGCGCAAGGTAACTTCAAGTACGCGAAGACCGCCGCGAACGAACGCTTCAGCGATCGCCTGAGGGTTTAGGCTGCCCTCGGCCACGATCACCGGGATCACAGGCGAGGTGCGCATGATGGTTTCGATGCGGCTCATGGATAGGCCTTTGCGAACGCGGCGGCGGCGCCGTAGAGGCCCGGCTGCGGATGGGTGATGAGCTTCACGGGCACCTTGTCCATGAAGCTTTCGAACCGGCCCTTGGCGACGAAGCGGTTCCGGAAACCGGAACGCGGCAGGTGATTGGCGAGCCGGAAGCCGAGCCCGCCACCGATGACGACGGCGGTCGAGCCATGAGCAAGGGCGAGGTCGCCGGCCAGCGCGCCTAGCGTCAGGCAGAAGTGATCCAGCGCCGCAGCGGCAAGGCTGTCAGTGCCTTCGAGCGCCGCCTGCCACAACTCCTTTTCATCGCGCTGTGGCACCGTACGCCCTTCGATGGCGGCAAGCGCTTCCATGATGTTGACGAGGCCGCGGCCCGACACGAGACGTTCGACAGAAACCCGGCGGAAATTCACGCGCAAATGCTCGAGGATCCGGTCTTCGAGCTTGTCGAGCGGCGCGAAGTCGATGTGACCGCCTTCGGTCTCGATCACATGGTAGGTGCCGTCGTGGCGTAAGAGCTGCGCAACGCCGAGCCCCGTGCCGGGTCCGAGCACCGTCACCATGCCGTTGTCGGGCAGCGGCTTGGGCGGCCCGCATAGATGCGTGAACGCGCCGCCGTCCAGCGCCGCCACGGCATGTGCAATGGCGCCGAAGTCGTTGATCACCAGATTGCGCTCGACGCCAAGCTTGGCGTTCATCAGCGCAGGCCGGATCACCCACGGGTTGTTGGTAAGCTTCAGCACTTCACCGTCGACTCGGCCGGCGAAGGCCATCGACATTTCCTTGGGCAAGGGCTGGCCGATGGCCGACGAGAAACCCTCGCACGCCGTTTGGAAGCTGGCGTAATCGGCGGTCTTCAGCGTTACCGGCTCGCCAAGGTTCATGACCTTGCCGCCGTCGATCGCCGCCAATGCAAAACGCGCGTGCGTGCCGCCGACATCGGCGACCGCGATAGTCCGTTCACTCATGCCAGGTTACACCGTCCCGTGTCGCAAGTTGAAAGGCGGACGGCGGTCCGGAACTTCCCGCCGCATAGGCTTCCGGCTTCAGGCCGGATTCCGCCCACGCCGCGCGAATGCCATCGATCCATTCCCATTGCGCCTCGACCTCGTCACGGCGGACGAACAGCGTCGGATCGCCCTCGATCAAGTCCAGCAGCAGTCGTTCGTACGCGATCCGCCGCCGGCGGTCGGCGAATGCGTTGGCGAGGCCCAGGTCGAGCGGCACTTCGCGAAGCCGGATACCCTCCCGGTCCAGGCCGGGCATCTTGGCCATCATCGTCATTCGGATGGTTTCTTCCGGCTGGAGGCCGATCAGCAGCGTGTTCGCTTGCGTTACCGCCCCGCGAGCAGAGAAGATGTTGTGCGGCACATTCTTGAACTGGATCACGATCTCGGTCGTGCGGCGCGGCATGCGCTTGCCGGTGCGCAGGTAGAAAGGAACGCCGCTCCAGCGCCAGTTATCGACATGCGCCTTGATGCCGACGAAGGTCTCGGTGTCGCTGCTGCGCCCTAGTTCGTCGGCGTAGCCCGGCACGTCCTTGTCGCCCATCTTGCCCGCAGCAAACTGACCGGTGACGATGTCGTTCTTGCAGCATTCGGCCGTGATCGGGCGGAGCGAACGAAGCACCTTCACCTTTTCGCCGCGCACCGCCGTCGCGTCGAACGTCGCCGGCGGCTCCATCGCCACTAGAGCGAGCAACTGCAGCATATGGTTCTGCACCATGTCCCGAAGCGCGCCGGCAGTATCGTAATAATCGCCGCGGCCCTCGACACCGACCGTCTCCGCGATGCTGATCTGCACATGGTCGATGTGCGCCGCATTCCACAGCGGCTCGAACATCACGTTCGCGAAGCGCAGCGCAAGGAGGTTCTGAACCGTCTCCTTGCCGAGATAATGGTCGATCCGGAAAGTGCGGCTTTCCGGGAAAGCGGAGGCGACCGCATCGTTGATCTGGCGGCTGCTCTCAAGGTCGGATCCGAGCGGCTTCTCGAGCGCCATGCGGACCTTGTCCGACGCGAGGCCGGCAGCGGCCAAGCCATCGATCGTCGGCTTGAACAGGGAAGGCGCGGTGGAAAGAAAAATGGCGACGCCGTCGGCGGGGTTGCCGACCGCTTGTGCAAGCGCCGGAAAGCCGGACTGGTCCGTCGCGTCGAGCGCAACGTAGGAAAGGCGGTTCAAAAAACGCTCAGCGACATCGGCCTTGAAGAAGCCTTCGGGCAAATGCTCCTGAAGCGCCGCCTCAGCGCGCGCGCGGAATTCGGCGTCGTCGAGCTTCGTCCGCGCCGTCCCGACAATCGTCAGGTCGTCGGGAAGCAGCCCATCGCTGTCGAGCCCATACAGGGACGGCAGCAACATGCGGCGGGAGAGATCCCCCGTCGCGCCGAACAGCAAAAGCGTGGAAACCTTGTTTGGCACGGCGGTCTCTTAGCGCAGGTTCGCGTGATGACTAGCGGGATTTTGTTCCGGTAACGTTACCCAGCCAACAAATGGGATCCCGAACGCACTGACAGCCAATCGTCGATGATGGTCGCAATCGTGCGTGCTGCAGTGCCGTCACCGAACGGGAATTGTCGCCGACCCATCCTGGCAAGCGCCACTGGATCGTTCCTAAGTTCGAGAACAGCCGATGCAATCTGTTCGGCATGGAGACCCACCAGGCGGCAATTGCCCGATGCGACGCCTTCCGGGCGTTCGGTGGTGTTGCGCAGCACGAGCAGGGGCACGCCAAGTGCCGGCGCCTCTTCCTGCATGCCGCCCGAGTCGCTCAGGATCAGGTCGCTATTACGCATTTTGGCGACCTGCTCGGCATGAGTGCACGGTAGGCTAAACCGCACGTTGTCGAGATCCCCGATCAAGGCTTGGATCCGGGCAGCAATCTCCGGATTGGGATGCAGCACGAAGTCGATGCGAATATCGGCGTGGGCTGCAACGCGCCGAAGTGCGTCGGCAAGGGAGTTGAGACCTTCGCCCCAGTTTTCGCGGCGGTGGCATGTGACAAGCAGCTTGAACTGACCCGCCTCACGCAACGTGGAGGCGGGCAACCGCCGTTCGACCGCGATTAGCGCATCGACGCCGCTGTTACCGGTCACGTGAATGTCGCCGGGAACATGTTCCCGACGAAGGTTCTGCGCGGCGCCTTCCGTGGGCGCAAAAAGCAGGTCGGCTTCGGCATCGATCCGGCGGCGATATTCCTCTTCCGGCCAAGGCTGCTGAAGGTCATGGCTGCGGAGGCCGGCCTCGACGTGTGCCAGTGGAACGCGCGCCGCCACGGCCGCCATTGCGCCGGCCAGCGCGCTCGACGTGTCGCCTTGCACGATCACCAGGTCGGGCCGGCGCCTCAGGAAGGGGAACAGGGCGTCGAACACCTGTTCCACATATTTGTGCGGGTCCGCTTGCCCCTCGCAACCTAGCGAGAAAGACGGGAAGCGGTCGAGCCCGCAGCCCGCGAGATCAAGCTGCGGATGCTGGCCGGTGAGTATCAGCGAAGGATGCAGGCCGCGGGCGTCGAGCGCCTGCGCAACCGGTCCAAGCTGGATGGCTTCGGGGCGGGTCCCAATGACCAGCCTGATGTCCGCGCGGTACAGCTTTCCCCTGGCTCGGCGGCGCTGTTGTGCCTGCGCCGAGCAAAAAGGGCAAGCCGCCCTTACCGGAAGTTGTCGGCGTAGGCCTGGATTTTGAGGCGGACGGGCGCGGCAGGGATCAGGTGGTAGGCCAATCCATGGCGGTCGGCATAGGCGACCGCGGCTTCCTTGCTGTCGAAGGTCATGCGCACTTGCGTGTTGGTGTCCCCCGACCCGTTCCAGCCGGTCAGCGGGTCGGGCCGCATCGGCTCCGACCGCTCGAACTCCAGCAGCCAGCGGCCGGCATTCGCCTTGCCGGACTGGGTGGTCTTGCGTTCAAGCTCGGTAATGCGGGCGATGGTCATAGGCCGTGCCGTGGCAAAAGCCGCCGAGGGAATCAAGCCAGCCCGAGTTCGTGCTCGCTTTTGCGCCGGAGCCGCCACTTCCACGCCTTTTCATGGAAGAAAAAGGCCACGGCGTTGGCGCAGGGCTCGATGAGCGTGATGAGCCCGGCGATCTGGATCGATCCGGTGATGATGTAGCCGATTGTGAAGGCCACGGTGAGATGGACCGCCAGATAAGTCATGGTCTTGATGAAGTCCGTGCTCATGGACCGATCCTCGCAAGCCGATATGCGTTGGGGAAACGCATTCTCTTGTCTTCAGCAATCGATGGACACGATCATTGGTTCCGCGCGTCGGCTCGCTTGGTGCGAAGCGTTGCCGATGCCGACGCGGGATCGTCCGGCCAAGGGTGTCGGGGATAGCGGCCGCGCATTTCGCGTGCGACCTCGCGCCAGCTTCCCAACCAGAAGCCGGGCAAATCCCTGGTCGTCTGAATGGGCCGCCCGGCCGGCGAGGTCAAAGCGAGGGTCAACGGCACACGTCCACCGCCAACGTGCGGGTGCGTGGCAAGCCCGAAGAGCGCCTGCGGACGAACTTCGACCATCGGACCGCCCGGTGCTGCATAATCGATAGGATGGCGGCTGCCGGCGGGGCTGGCGAACTCGCCTGGCGCCAGACGATCGACGGCGCGCATTCCCTCATAGCCCAGCATACCCCGCAGCGCGTCCGCCAGTCCGCCCGCAGCGATGTCGCCCAGGCGGCGCTTGCCCGACAGCAAGGGCGCCAGCCAAGTCTCGAGATCCTTCGTGAGCGTCTCATCGTTCAAGGCCGGAACGGACTCGTCCAGGGCACGGGCGAAGGCGGCGCGGTGGCGCAACTCCCGGGCAGCCTCGTTCCATGGAAGAAGGTCGACGCCGTGCTTGCCGACGGCGGCGAGCAGTTCCGCCTCAATTACGTCCGAATCGGGCGCCGGGTCGGGGCCGCTCGACAGGCGGATATTGCCTATACGCCGGCTTCGAAGCGGCGTGACGCCACCGGTTGCAAGATCGAACGCGGCCTCGTGCCGTGTCTCGATGCGGTCGGCGAACAAGTCGAGGACGTCCGTTTCGTCGATGGCTGCGGCCGACAGAATGCGCGCTCCGGCCGCATGTCCCGCGACCTCCCCAACGGCCAGCCACTGGCTCGATGCGAGCGGGGAGGCAGAATCGAGGCGAAAGCCGCGGCCGCCGATTGACTGCCAGTTTTCGCCTCCACCGCCGCGGCGGCGCGAGACGCGGTCGGGAAAGGCGAGGGCAAGCGCCTTTGCGAGATCACTTGCCCTGGTTTCGCCAGGCGACTTCGAAAACCGCTGTGCCATCCGCCGCGCCGCCTCGGCCCGCGGCGAGCGGTCGGAGCGCCACCGGCGGTAACGAAGCTCCAGGTCGGCGTCGTTGCGGCCGAGGCCGCGCTCGGTCAGCAGCGTGGCAACGGCAGCGGCAGCAGCACCGAACCCGCGTTTCTCCGCTTCGATCAGCATGTGCGCAAGCCGGGGCTCAAGCGGCAGCGCGGCGATGGCCCACCCATGGTCCGTGATCCGCCCGTCCGCATCGGTTGCGCCGAGCCGCAGCAGTCGCTCCCGCGCTTCGCCCAGTCCGGCGGCGGGCGGCGGATCGAGGAAGGGCATCAAGGTTGGGTCAGGCTGCCCCCATTGAAGGCAGGTTAGAAGCAGGCTGCTCAGATCAGCCTCGAGGATTTCAGGCGGGTCATGCTCCGGCATCGACGCGGTGGCGGCCTCTTCCCACAGGCGGATGGCTACTCCCGGTGCCTGACGTGCCGCACGGCCTGCGCGCTGGGTCGCCGCGGCGCGGCTCGCACGCTCGGTGACGAGGCGGGTGAGGCCCGCGCCGCGATCGTAACGGGGCCGCCGCGCAAGCCCGCTGTCGACCACGATTCGAACATCGTTCAGGGTGACGCTGGTTTCGGCGATGCTGGTGGCAAGCACCACCTTGCGTTGTCCGGCTGGAGGCGGCGCCAGCGCCTGCCGCTGCGCCGCGGGATCGACGCTGCCGTGGAGCTTGTGGAGGACGCAGATGGGTTGCAGGGCGCCGAGCGCGTCGGCCGTGCGCTCGATCTCGGCTACACCGGGCAAGAAGGCGAGCAACGATCCTTTATGTTCGCCAAGAGCGGTCCGGATCGCCGAGGCCATTTGCGGCTCCAGCCGGGCGGCGGCATCGCGTCTGGCGTATTGGATCGTGAGCGGGAACGACTTGCCTTCGCTGACGATCCGCTTCGGCTGGCCGAGCAACCGCCCAAAGCGATCACCGTCCAGAGTCGCAGACATGGCAAGGATGCGGAGGTCGGGGCGAAGCGGCGCTGCGTCCAACGCCAAGGCAAGCGCCAGGTCGCCATCGAGGCTTCGCTCATGCACTTCGTCGAACAGCAAGGCCGAGACGCCCGTAAGCTCCGGATCCGCCTGGATGCGTGACAGGAACACGCCGTAGGTGAGGACGACGACGCGCGTGGCCTTGCCGAGTTTGCTATCCAGCCGCGTCGCATAGCCGATCGTTTGGCCCGGCCGTTCGTCCCGCTGCCCGGCCATATATTCGGCGGCCGCACGCGCCGCGAGCCGGCGTGGGACCAGCAGGAGGATCTCACCTGTACACCACTCTTCGTCGAGCAGCGCTGGGGCGACACCGGTCGTCTTGCCTGCGCCCGGCGGCGCGATCAGCAGTGCGCGGCCATCGACACGAAGGGCGGCGAGCAGGTCGGGAAGCACGTCCTGGACCGGCGTCATGTCCGGCCGTTCCCGCTAGCGTGCGAAACTATAGTCGCGCTCAACCTTGGCGATACGCGTGATATAGCCTTGGTAGAAGCGAGCTCGCCCGTCCTTTTGCGCAGCGAGATGGTCCGCTTGCCGCTTCCAATTCCGGATGGACTCCAAGTCGCGCCAGTAAGAGACGGTGATTCCGACATCTTCGCGGGCGCTTTCAACGCCGAGGTAGCCCGGCTGCTCGGCAGCGAGCCGAAGCATGAGGTCCGCCGTTTCGCCATAAGCATCGCCATGGTCGGCGGTGCGGACGGACGTAAAGATCACCGCATAATAAGGCGGCTCCGGCGTTATCGCGAGCAGACCGGACGCGCTCAATAGCCCCTCGTCACCGCGAACTGAGCGGCTTCGGTCAGCGCGGCCTTGGCCTTGCCGTTGGGGAAGGTTGCAAGCGCGTCGATGGCCCGCCGCGCATAGTGGCGCGCGCGTTCGATCGTATCGTTCAATGCCGAGGTCGCCTTGACCAGCCCTATGGCGCGGGCGAGATCCTCGTCCGTGACGGCGGCGCCCGAAATGGCGCTGCGCCAGAAGGCCCGATCGTCCTCGCTGCCGCGCGCATAGGCCAGGATCACCGGCAGGGTCATCTTACCATCGCGGAAGTCGTCGCCGACGCCCTTGCCCATCGTCTGCTCGTCCGATGCATAATCGATGACGTCATCGACCAGCTGGAAGGCGATGCCGAGGTTGCGGCCATAAGCTTCCAGCGCCAGCTCCGCTTTCTCGCCAGCCTCCGCCACTACCGGTGCGATATGGCAAGCGGCGGCGAACAAGGCAGCGGTCTTGGCGCCGATGATCCGCAGGTACTGCTCCTCATCGGTCTCGATCTGCCGCTGGGCAGTCAATTGTTCGACCTCGCCTTCTGCGATGACGGCGGAAGCGTGGCTGAGGATCTTCAGCACCTTGAGGCTGCCATCCTCAACCATCAGCTCGAAGGCGCGGCTGAACAGGAAATCGCCGACCAGCACGCTGGCGGGATTGCCCCAGATGATGTTGGCGGTGCGCTTGCCGCGACGAAGCCCGGAGCCGTCGACGACATCGTCGTGAAGCAGGGTCGCCGTGTGGATGAACTCGACCGCAGCGGCCAGCTTATGGTGGCGCGTTCCGGGATAATCGAGCAGCGCCGCGCAGGCGAGCGTCAGCATCGGCCGCATGCGCTTGCCGCCTCCGGCGATCAGGTGCCCGGCGAGTTCGGGGATCAGTCCCACCTTGGACTGCATGCGGTCGAGGATCACCGCGTTGACGCCGTTCATGTCCTCGGCGACGAGCTGCATCAGCGGCTCGAGTGAGGGTGGGCGGTCGGGGCGAAGCGGGATGACGGCGGCGGTCACGGTTGCCCCACTAGCGGGGAGAGGCCGTTTTTCCTAGCCCGCCGGCAGGCTTAGCCGGGCTAGCAGCCCGCCAAGATCCTCGCTTTCCTCCAGCGCAATCCGCCCACCATAAATTTCGGCGACGTCGCGAACGATCGCGAGCCCAAGTCCGGTCCCAGGCTTTTCCGTGTCGAGACGCGCGCCGCGAGCGAAGATGGCTTCGCGCTCGGCCTCCGGAATGCCGCGGCCGTCATCCTCGACAACCACATCGACCCATCCGGCCCGCGCCTCGACCGTCACGAACACGCGCCCGCCGCCATATTTAGCGGCATTTTCGATGAGGTTGCCGATCATCTCGTCGAGATCCTGGCGTTCGACCCGGACCTCTGCTTGCTTGTCGCCTGCGATGTCGACCGTGACCGCTTCGTACAGCCGGTCGACGGCGCGCTCTACCGCCTCGACGCTGTCCCACACACGGGCGCGCGCCTGCACCGACGAGCGGCGGCCGATTGCTCTGGCACGGGCGAGATGGTGGTCGACCTGCCGCCGCATGACCTGCGCCTCACGGCAAACGGTGTCTACCAGGTCGGGCGAATTGGCGGTCGCCGCATTGGTGAGAACCGTGAGGGGCGTCTTCAGGGCGTGGGCAAGGTTGCCGGCATGGCGGCGTGCCTCTTCGGCTTGCGCCTCGCTGTGGGCAAGAAGCTGATTGATCTCCTCGGTCAATGGCCGGATCTCGCCCGGGAAATTTTCGCCAATGCGCGTCTTCTCGCCGGACCGGATCATCGCCACCTCGCGGCGCACGCGCCGCAGCGGCCACAATCCGTAGAAGGTCTGCAGTGCTGCAAGAATGATCAGCCCCGCGCCCAGCACGGCGAAGCTCCAGAACAAGGTGGTGCGGAGCTGCTTGATCTGGTCGTCCAGCACTTCGCGCGATTGAGCGACTTGAAAGCGCCAGCGAACCTTTGAACCGGGGATGATCGCATCGCGCTCGGCAATTCGCAGCAGCTCCTGCGCGCCAAACTCGCTGCTGTTGTAGACGTGCGGCTCGGTGTCGTTGTGCTGCCCCGAATAACGAAGCTGGCGATCCCACAGCGAACGGGAAGGAAAGGTTTCCGCGCCTTGGCCGCTGATCTGAAAATATTTGCCGGAGTACGGCTCAACGAAGCGCTGGTCGGCCGGCGGGCGATTGAACGTCACTTCGCCATCGGGGCCGATCTCCGACGCGGAGATTAGGGCGTTGAGTTCCAGCTGAAGCTGCTCGTCGAAACTGTGCAGCAAGGTTCGCGTCAGCACCCGGTCAAGCGCGAAACCACCCGCGAACAACAGCAGGATGATCCACAGCGCCGCGACCACGATCATACGCCGGGTCAGCGAACGGGAACGCGCCCCTTTCGGCTGCTTGGGCGCCGCCACCGTCGAGGCGGCGGGGTCGTTCAAGCGCCCGGATCCTCAAGGCTGTAACCCAGCCCGCGAATCGTGGTGATGACGTCGGCGCCGAGCTTCTTGCGGATGCGTGTTACGAACACTTCGATGGTGTTGGAGTCCCGATCGAAGTCCTGATCGTAGATATGCTCGATCAGCTCGGTGCGGCTGACGACCTTGCCCTTGTGGTGGAGAAGGTAGGACAGGAGCTTATATTCCTGCGCCGTCAGCTTCACCGGCTCGCCGCCCTTGGTGACCTTGCCCGAGCGTGTGTCGAGGCGGATGTCACCGGCGATCAGCTCGCTCGACGCATTGCCGGATGCGCGGCGGATCAGCGCGCGGAGGCGGGCGATCAATTCCTCGGTCTGGAAAGGCTTGGCGAGATAATCGTCGGCACCGGCATCGAGCCCGGCCACCTTGTCCGACCAGCTGTCGCGCGCCGTCAGCACCAGCACCGGCATCCGCCGGCCTTCCTTGCGCCAGCGGTCGAGCACCGTCAGCCCGTCGATCTCGGGCAAGCCGAGGTCGAGGATGACGGCGTCGTAATTCTCGGTGGACCCCAGATAGTGGCCGTCCTCGCCATCGGTGGCGAGATCGACCGCATAGCCGGCGCCCTCCAGCGTCGAGCGCAGCTGGCGGCCGAGATTGGGTTCGTCTTCGACGATCAGTACACGCATATCAGTCCCAGGCTCCTAGCCGTTCGCTTCCAAAACCCGCGGATAAAGCATCGGTTGCGGAATGGAAACGAACGGGGCTGGATGCTGCCTGAACGAAGGCGTGGCGGCGCTTACTTCGCTTGTGCAAGCAGCGCGGTCATACGCTTTTTGCCGAGGCCAGGAAGCTTGGCTGCGGCGGCGGTCGCCGAGCCCTTGTTGACCGGCTTGCCGACCTGCACCAGGCCGACCATGCCCATGCCGGTGTGCGGCAGACATTTGTAGCCGTAGAGGCCTTCTTTGGAGAAGGTGACGACGATCTCTTCGTTGATCTTGCCCTTGAAGCCTGGTCCCGGGGTCATGCCCGCGACGATCTCCGCGTTGTGGCCCTTCTGGGTTGCGAGGAATTTCACGCTGTCGCCCGGCGCCACCTTCAGAAAGGCGGGTTCGAACACCATCAGGCCGCTTGCGCCATTGTTCAGCATCTTGACCTGATGCTGCTTGGCGGATGCTGGAACCGCGACAAGCGCGATGGCGGACGCTGCAAGGGCAGCACGAAACGCAAACGTCATAGATACTCTCCGTCGAACTAGATGCGGCCTTCCTTCAGGAATTCCGCTGCATAATGAGCCCCCCGAGCGGACATCGCCATGTAGGTAAGCGATGGATTCTGGCACCCGCCCGAAGCCATTGCTGAACCATCGGTGATGAACAGGTTCGGAACGTCGTGGGCCTGGTTATACTTGTTGAGCACCGACTTGGTCGGGTCCTTGCCCATGTGCGCCGTGCCCATTTCGTGAATACCGAGGCCCAGCCCGCCGTAGTAAGTGGCGACACCGATGTTGGTGGCACCGGCCGACTCCAGCATCTCGCGTGCGTCCTTGCCGATCTGGTCCAGCATCGCTCTCTCGTTCGGACCTACGCCGCAATCGATATTGACGATCGGCATGCCCCACTGATCGACGTTGCTCTGGTGAATGGTAACGCGGTTTTCCTTGCGTGGGAGCATTTCGCCGAAACCGGTGAGACGCACCTGCCAGGGTCCCGGCTTGCGCATGTTGTTCTTCAGCTCCGCACCCACGCCCGGCGCGTTGACGCCGCGCCGCCAATTGTCGCGGTAGATGCCGCCCTGGTAGCCGAAGCCTCGAACGAAGCTTTCCGCCTTCTCCGTCACGTTGCGATAACGCGGAATGTAGAAGCCGTTGGGACGGCGGCCGTGATGGTAGCGATCCTCGAAGCCCGGATAGGTGCCACCCGCGCCGAGGCTGATGTGGTCCATCAGATAACGGCCGACCGCGTCGGAGCGGTTTGCAAGACCGTTCGGGAAAGCTTCGGACTTGGAGTTCAGGAGAATCTGCGCCGTCGGAATGGTCGAGGCGTTGAGGAAGATGACCTTGGCTTCGTAGGTCCGGCCTTCCCTGGTCTTTGCATCGATGACCCGGACGCCCGTCGCCTTCTTGGTCTTCGGATCGTAGACGACGCTGTGGACGATCGCATCGGTGACGATGGTCAGGTTGCCGGTCCGCTCCGCCGCCGGCAGCGTGGCGCTGAGGCTGGAGAAATAAGCGCCGAACGAGCAGCCACGCTCGCAAAGGGCGCGGTACTGGCAGGTCGAGCGGCCCAGTTCCTCCTGCTCAGGCGTGACCGCCGTCAGGTGAGCGGCGCGGCCCATGATCATCTTACGGGTCGGCCACTTGGCCTCGAGCTTCTTCTTGAAATCTACTTCGGTGCCAGTGAAGGCCATAGCGGGCAGGAATTCGCCATCAGGGAGCTGCGGCAGGCCGTCCTTCGAGCCCGAAATGCCGGCGAACTTCTCGACATGATCGTACCAGGGCTTCAGATCCTCGTAGCGGATCGGCCAGTCGTTGCCATGGCCGTCCTTGGCGTTGGATTCAAAGTCCATCGGCGACATGCGGTAGGACTGGCGCCCCCACATGATCGATCGGCCGCCGAGGTGATAGCCGCGGATCCACAGGAACGGCTTGTCGGCCGGATAGGTATAGGGGTGGTCGCTGTCCTTGACCCAGAAATCCTGGTTCGCGGTGCTGAATGCGTAGCAGCGCTTCTGGACGAAATAGTCCTTGTCGGCCTCGTCCTCCGGCACCATGCCATAATTCTCGAGCTCCCACGGCTGCAGCCCGTCCTTATAATCGGAACCATGCTCGACGTGGCGGCCGCGCTCGATCACGAGCGTCTTGAGGCCTTTTTCGGTGAGCTCCTTGGCCACCCAGCCGCCGCTCATGCCCGACCCGACTACGATTGCATCAAACATTGCTGATCATCCCCGCCCAGAGTTTCGTTAAGCTGCCCACGTGCGGGTATCCGGCGTGACCTCGATCCAGGGTTCCCACTTGCCGGGGATCAGCTCGTAGCGGAGCTCCTTCGTGGCCCCCGGTTCGGAGAGGTAATAGAGGGTCATCGTCAGGTCCTTGAACCGGCGATAATTCTGGTCACCCGCCTGCAGCTTGTCGGCATCAAATTTCCGGATGAGTTCCAGGCGCTCGGCCGGCTTCAGTTTCATCAGGCCCATGCCGCCGATCTCGTCGATCACGCTCACATATTGCGCCCGGTGTTCGGCATTGGCCCAGTTGCGCATCATGGCGTCAAAGGCTTGCGGGACCCCGGCATCCTTCGCGCCCGGCGTATCCGTCCGCGGAATGATGATGTCGACTGTCTCCGCCATCACGGCATTTTGCGCGGGCGAAAAGAAGCGCGCGGGCTTCTTCGACTTCGATTGGGCGAGGGCGGCCGCCGGACTCGTCGCCGCCAGGGTGCCGCCGACAAGCAGCACCGCATTGCGCATCAATTCGCGCCGGTCCAGCGACGAGAAATCACCTGGTTGAAGCACGCACCCTCTCCTTGGGCCTGTTATTTGCCACCGGCATAGTCACGTCCCAAAAACCTGTCTAGACAAGCTGTTGAGATTCATAACGTTAGCCAAACGGCAACAAATATCCTGGGGAGACAAGGGGATGCTGAAATCGGGTTGGGCTCGGACGATCGTGCTGAGCGTGGCGGCAGCGGTCATGGCGAGTGCGCCGGCGCAGGCCGCGCGCAAGCAGGTGCTGATCTTTTCGAAGACGACCGGCTACCGTCATGCGTCGATCGAGGCCGGCGTTGCGGCGCTGAAGCAGCTGGGGACCCGCGAAAAGATCGACATGACGGCGACGGAGGACGACAGCGTCTTCACCGATGCCTCGCTCAAGAAGTATGACGCGATCATCCTGCTCAGCAACACCACGGATCCCAAAAAGCCCGAAAGCGAGTGGTTCCAGGGTGACAAGCGCACCGCCTTCGTGAACTTCGTCCAACGTGGCGGCGGCATTCTCGGCATCCATGCCGCGACCGACTCCCATTATCATTGGCCCTGGTACCAGAAGATGATCGGCGGCCATTTCGCGCGCCACCCGCAGGGGACGCCGACCGGCACGATCCATGTCGAGGCGAAGGATCACCCCTCGACGGCGCGGATGCCGACCAGCATCACCCGCGCCGACGAATGGTATTATTTCGACGACTATAATCCGACCATGAAGCTGCTGGTCACGGTCGACCCGCAGTCGATCGGTCAGACGGACGTCAATCCCAATCCGGTGTCCTGGGCCCACACCTACGAAGGCGGCCGGGTCTTCTACACCGCCATGGGCCACACGAACGAGTCCTACAGCGAACCCAACTTCCTCAACCACGTGGCCGGCGGCCTGAAGTGGGTGCTCAAGACCAAGTGAGGTGATGGGCCGGCGGCTCAGAACCTCCAGCCCACCTCCGCCGTCAGCGTCCGCCCCGGGAAGGGATGGAACAGGAAGTAGCGCTTGTCGGTGAAATTCTCCGCGCCGACCGCGAACTGAAGGTTGCGGGGAAGCTTCACCACCGCCCGCGCGTCCAGCACCAGATAGGGCTCGAAACCTTGATAGGTGTGGGCGACCACGTCGCTGTTGTCTATCGTCCCATAGGAACGGCTGGCGTAGCGTCCGGCGAGCGTGAATGATGCCGCGTTCGTGGCGCGCCAGGTTCCGACCAGGGTTGCCTTGCGGCGCGGCACTTGCGGGATGTTCTTGCCCTCCGCGGCCCTGAACGCAGGGTCGGACACGATCGTCGGATCGGTTAAGGTGAAGCTGCCCGAGACGTCGAACCGAGGCAGCAGATCGCGCCGTTCGAACGATGCTTCCAGCCCATTGGTGCGCGTCTTCCCGACATTCTGGACATAGTTGAACAATTGCGTCGACCCGGGCAGCGGCGCGCTCTGCGACAACAGGGCATCGCGCACTACTTCTCGGAACAGCGAGAGCCGGATGTGCCCACCATTGCTCCGGTGCTCGACCGCCAGTTCGGCGGAGTTCGCCTTTTCCGGCCGGAGGTTCGGGTTGGGAACGGTGATCGTCGGCCCGGTCGCAATCGCCTGATACAGTTCGCTGACCGTAGGAAAGCGAATGGCGCGTGCGGCCGACAGCGTCGCGGACCAGCCTCTTGTCCCTTGCCACCGAAGCGAAGCCTTGGGCGAGAGCCCGCTGGAGATCACTTCCGGCTGCTCGACCGCCAGCACCGGGGCCATGCTGAAGTTGCGTCCGCCATACGCCTTCCACCATTCGTAGCGCGCACCGATGGTTGCCATCAGGCTCGGCGCGAGGCTCCATTGGTCTTCGGCCCAGATCGCGAAGGTCCGGGTGTGCCCCCTGGACAATTGGGTGAGCGCGCCGCGCTCGCCGGACTTCCAGTCGGCCGTCGCGAACCGAGCATTCTTCAGCGTGAAGCCGTCATAGTGCGCGCCGACATGCACCTGATGGGCACCGGTCGCGTGCGCGTAACCGTGAAGGTCCAGGGTTCGCCAGCCGGTGCCGTTCATCCGCACGACCGACCCCGCTCCATTGGTGCCGATTGCTGCCGCCGAGCCAACAATGCGCTGCTCGCTTTTGCCATAATCGTAGATCGACCCTGTCAACGACCAAAAGAAGCCCGGCGCGGCCTGCTCGATGCTGGCGGAATGCATCCAATGCCGCTCATCGAAGCGGTAGACCTGGTTGGAGAATGCCGTGGCCGGGATCGAGATGTTGCGACCGCCAATGTTCACAACGCCCGAGAGTACGTCATTGCCGCCGGCGTCCGTCAGATAGGTCCGCGCGTGGGAGTTCGTGTCGTTGAGGAACACGGCGGACTGCCAACGGACCTTGAAGCCGCTCGCCAGGTCCAGCGCCATCTTGGCCTTAAAATTATCCTGCCGCTGGCGCTCGAACCCACCGGCGCCGATAACGAAGATCGGCGATCCGGTGCGGCTCAGACGATCAAAGGCACCGGTGACCGCACGGCCTGGAGTCGCACTCGTCGGCGATTGGGCGACGGTGATATAGGCGAGCGGCTGGCTTTTACTGTCGACATGGTTGGCCGACAGGAACCACGACAACGGGCCAGCCTTGTCGCCGACCGTCCCCGCAATTTGGTAAGCAGGGTAATTCCCGTCCGTGCCATATTGGTCGAAGTGCTGGCGGTTGCCGGCGACGGTGACACTGCCCTGCAAATGGCCGGGCATGCGGGTGCTGATCTCGACCACTCCGCCGATCGCATTGCCGGGGTAGCGCGCCGAAAAGGGCCCGTAGAGCACGTCGACGCGGTCGATCTCTTCGGGCGACACCATCCCCCAGCGCGGCGAGGCGAAGCTGTTGTTGTTACCGATCAAGGCCGACAGCAGCACGCCGTCCGAATAGATCAGGCTGCGGGCACTGGCGCCGACGCCGGAGGTGCGGGTCGCGAGCGGCGCTTGCGTGTCGCCGATGTGGCGCTTTCTGACGAGCAGGCTGGGGAAGTAGCGGAGCGCATCTTCCGTGTTGCGGACATTGGTCGTCTGCCGAAGCTCTTCGGCAGTCTTGCTTTCAGTGGTGTTGGGCGCCTGATGAGCGTCCTCACGGGAGCCGACGACGACGATCGCCGGTTCCTGCGCCGTCATGGGCGCATGAATCATCTGCATATTTGGTCACCTGATTAAGTCGCGAATGGTGCGGATCAGGCGAGGGCTGGCGGTCCCGTGGAGGGTGGAGGAAGGGCCGGCGGACCGGTCGGCAGGTTGGCCGCGCCCCGAGGGGCGGGAACCGGTACCGTCCGCACGGACAGGAAAGGCGTTGTGGGCACCGCAAGGTCCGGCAGCATCGCGCTTGCCAGCAGCGGCGCGAAAACACAGTCGGCGCTCTTGCCGTGTTCCTTGCTGCTGTCGTGGTTCTTGCCATGGTCATCATGCCCGCCGTGGCCGTGTTTGGCTGCAGGCGCCGGCGCTGCCGCGATGCAGGGCACGATGTTGAACCCACCTTCGGGGGCGGGCATCCAGCCCGTGGGCACCATCAGGCGCACGGTCAGCGCGAACAGGATCGCGGCGAAGGCGAATCTGGCTGGCTGGCCGCGCATCGGATCGCTCATAAGCGCGGCGAGAGCCGTCCGCTAGGACGGATCAGCCCGCGTGGTGAAGGTAGCGATCGTTGAAGTCGCCGATGTCGGCCAGCTTCTTCCAGTCCAGGATCGTCAGCTTGCTTGACGACAGGTTGATCAGCCCGTCTCTGCGCAGCATCTGCAAAGTCCGGTTGGTGTGGACGGGCGTCAGGCCAGTCGCGTCGGCGATCTGTTCCTGAGTCAGCGGGAAGTCGCAGACGGGGCTGTCCATCAGGCCGGAGGCCTTCAGCCGCGCCATCAGCTCGCACAGAAGGTGGGCGATACGGCCGCGCGCGTCCCGCCGGCCAAGGTTCACGACCCACTCCCGGAACACCGATGCATCCACCAGCGTGTCGAGCCACGCCGCGCGCCGGATGTTCGGGTTGGCCGCGAACAGGTCGGTCAGCGCCGCCTTCGGCACCACCGCGACTTCCGAACGGCCGAGGCTCTGCACGCTGTCGTCGGCAACATCGAACAGGATGTTCTGAAGATCGACGAACTCGCCGGGAATGTGCAGGGAGATGATCTGCCGGGCGCCGTTGCTCACCAGCTTCTGCCGGAAAGCGAAACCGCGCAGGATCAGGTTGCAGTTGTTAGGGGGTTCGCCTTCCCGGACGATGTAGGTATCGCGCTCGAAGATGCGGCGCGTGCTCGGCAGGGCCATGATGGCCTGCTTGTCTTCGTTGGTCAGTTGGACTGCGCGACCCCACCTTTGAAGCAGCGGTGTCAGCAAGGAGGGTTCGCTCAACGGGGCACTCATCGCGTACTAGTGATGCGCTGGACTAACTTGCCTCGCGTGAGGGTTCCTTCACCAATGTTAAGCGCCAGGAACTGTTCCAGTAAACAGTGATAATTTTTGGCGAAAAGCTGCCCTTTAGGCCAGTGCCGGCTCGCCATCCTGAAGGTGCAGATACTGGCTGTTGAAGTCGCCGAAGTCGGCAAGCTTGCGCCAGTCGCCGATAGTGATCGACCGCGGGCTTATGCGTTCGATCAATCCTTCGGCCTCAAGATATTTGATGCTGCGGTTGACGTGGACAGGCGTCAAGCCGGTCGCATCGGCAAGCTGCTCCTGCGTCAGCGGCATCTCGTAATTGTCCTGATCGCCAAGGCCGGCGACCTTCAGGCGCAGCGATAATTCGCAAAGCAGGTGCGCAATGCGGGTCTTTGCGTCGCGGCGGCCGATGTTGGCGACCCATTCCCGGTGAATGGAGGCGTCCACCAGCGTATCGATCCACATCGCCTTGCCAACCGCCGGCCGTTCGAAGGCGAGCTGCTCGATCTTTGAACGCGCGATCAACGCGACATCCCCGCGCGACAGCATCTGGACGCTATGGTCGGACGTGCGCAGCAACGTGTTCTGCAGGTCGACCGCTTCGCCCCTCATGTGGATGGACAGGATTTGCCGATGGCCGCCGCCGACGATTTTATGGCGGATCGCGAAGCCCGAAAGGATCACACAGGCGTTCTCCGCCCGGTCATGCTCCCGGATGATGTAATTGCCCGGTTCGCAGCGCCGGACCGTGTGCGGAAGATCAAGGATAGCCTTTGCGATCTTCGGGCGACAGCGGCTGCCAGTAGCCCAGCTTCCTCAGCAGCGGCTGCAGGCTAGGTTCGGAAGGAGTCCTGGGGGGCGTCAACTATAGTCTCCCGCGACATGATTGGGGGCGGGAGCGCGCAGCCTCTCTCAGTCGCCAGAGCCCGGTTATCTGCCTGGCGATGTCCCTTCCTTATCAGAAGCGAGACATGGCGTCATTTAACTGTTTGAAGTTGCTCGGCTTATCACAGGTGTACGAAGAGGGTCCTAATCTATGTGTTCATCACGTGAGGTAACATCGACGGCTTCGGCAAACCGCATCACCAAAACCACGGTGCCGCCTTCATCGCGGACCTGGATGAAATGATCGAGGTTTAGGTGACCCGAAAGCACGCTTTCGGTCATCATCTCTCGTGCTTCCGCGACCGCGGCCGTCCGAACCTCATCGAGGCCGGCAAGCTCCCGACCTTCCTCGTCGCGGACATCGACATCGTTCTTCAGGTCGAAAAAATAACGGGCCATGGCTGCTTTAATGCGCGAGCCATGGCCGAGTTACCGAGAATTATCCTAGTTTAATGGTCGCGATCGTCAGAGCGGTGTTCCGATCGACGTCCCGTCGTCGTTTCCGCGCTTCCGCCGTTCTACCAGCCAGACGGCGCCGAAGATGAAGAACAGGATCACGGGAATTACGGCAATGGCCTGGAAGCTCTGCTCCGCAGCATAAGCGAGCACCCGCTGCATTTCCGGTCCTGCTTGAAGAGACGCGAACGCCGCATCGCCGCCGGCCGCTTCCAGCTTGGCCCGGTCGTAGATCGCTCCGAGCTGCGGCAGCACGAAGTAGATGGCGAGCGCGCCAGCGAAGCCGAGCAAGCCGATACCCCAGGAGCCCGAGCGCGGGTAGCGCCGCGACACGGCGGCGAGCATCGTCGGCCACATAAAGCAGACGCCGAATGCCCAGACCGTCGCCGCCACCAGCGCCGTGACCGGCGAGTTTGCCTGGCTCAGCATGTAGAGGCCGATCGCTGCGGGAACGGTGCACATCAGCAGCAGGCCCATGTCAGAAAAACGGTGGGCAAGCGCGCCCGCGAAGTGCCGCATGACGAACATGATGGCAGACACGTAGACCAGCACTAGGATGCCCGACATGCCGACCGTGTTGCTGAGGCTGACATCGACCCATGCGCCCGGTGCAAGCTCGCTCGAGGCCACCAGAAACATGATGAAAAAGAACACCCAGAAGCCCGGGCGCTTGAACGGTTCGGCCATCATGTCGCCGAAGCTGACGCCCGCGACGGTGCTTTCCGTGACGGGGAAGGTGTGACGCGACGCCCAGACCGCAAGCGCAACCGCCGGCACGATGCACAAGCCGACGAGCGCCTGCCACGGCAGGTTCAGCGACTTGAAGAACAATACCGAGAGGAGACCGCCGACGATCAGGCCGGCCGGCCACCAGGCGTGCAGCGCATTGAGCTTGCCGGTCTTTTCCTCTGAGTACGCGCTGGCGATGACTGGGTTGATCGACGCCTCCGTCGCTCCCCAGCCAAAGCCCCAGATCACCATGGCGACGTTGAGCAGGAGCACCACCGACGACCCCGAAGAGCCGGCCAGAAGCACCAGCGCCGGCCCGACGATGAAGCAGGCGGCGGCGAACAGAACGATGCGCTTCGCGCCGATGCGGTCGAGCAGGGGACTGATCACCAGCAGGCTGATCGCGAAGCCGAGGAAGGAATTGCCGAGCACGGTGCCGATCATCTCGCCCGAATGCTGGGCGTCGATCGGATCGAGCAGGGCCGCCTTCATCGCGCCTGCCGCGCCGGCACGAACCGAGTTGGCGAATGCGGCGATGAACAGTGCCAGCACGCAGATCCAGTAGATCGTGCGGCGGTTATCGTACTGCCGGTCCATGAGTGTCCCCTCCCTATCTTGCTGTTATTGAGCGAGCCCGAGGACGCGCTTGATTTTTTCATGGTCTAGACCGGCGCCGGCGAAATCGTCGAATGCTTTCTCGGCCTTGCGGATCATGTGCGCCTCGATGAACGGCGCGCCTTCTGCGGCACCCTGCTCGGGATGCTTCAGCGCGCATTCCCACTCCAGCACTGCCCAGCCTTCGTAGCCGTACTGCGTGAACTTGGAGAAGATGCCGCCGAAGTCGATCTCACCGTCGCCGAGCGAACGGAAGCGGCCGGGCCGCTCCTGCCAGCCCGAATAGCTGCCGTAGACGCCAGCTTTGCCCGATGGGCGGAACTCCGCGTCCTTGACGTGGAAGCATTTGATCCGCTCGTGGTAGAAATCGATGAACTGCAGGTAGTCGAGCTGCTGCAGCACGAAATGGCTCGGATCGTAGAGGATGTTGGCACGCGGGTGATTGCCGACCGACTCCAGGAAGCGCTCAAAGGTGACGCCGTCGTGCAGATCCTCGCCGGGATGAAGCTCGTAAGCCGCATCGACGCCATTCTCCTCAAACACATCGAGGATCGGTGTCCAGCGGCGAGCAAGCTCGGCAAAGCCTTCGTCGACCAGGCCGGCCGGACGCTGAGGCCACGGGTAGACTGTGTGCCAAAGGAGGGCACCGGAGAAGGTCGCATGGGCGTTGAGGTCAAGGCGACGGCTGGCGCGCGCGGCCATCTTGACCTGATCGATCGCCCACTCTGTCCGCTCCTTGGGCTTGCCCTGCACTTCGGGCGCCGCAAAGGCATCGAACAATTCGTCATAAGCCGGGTGAACGGCAACCAGCTGTCCCTGAAGGTGGGTCGACAGTTCCGTCACCTCGACTCCGGCCTCACGGCAGATGCCTTGCACCTCGTCGCAATAATCCTGGCTCTCCGCGGCCTTTTTCAGGTCGAACAGACGCCCGTCCCATGTCGGGATCTGGATGCCCTTGTAGCCGAGCTCGGCCGCCCACTTGGCCATGCTCGGCAAGCTGTTGAACGGCTCCTGATCGCCCGCAAACTGGGCGAGGAAGATGGCGGGACCCTTCATGCTGTAACTCCGTCGATGTCGACCCACGCCGCGCCCTGGGCGCTGCTGTCGTGGGCGGCCTGGATGAACTTCATGCCGCGCATCGCGTCGGCAAGGTCGGTGAAGGCGGGGTGGGCGAGCGTCTCGCCGCGCACGGCCTTGGCAAAGTCGTGGTAGATGTTGGCGAAGGCTTCGAGATAGCCTTCCGGATGGCCCGACGGCGTGCGGGTGACGATCATCGCCGGTTCGCCCAGATATTTTCGGTCGACGCCCGGCGTCCAGGTCTGCTCCGGCTGCCCACGCGGGTTCACGCGCAGGTGGTTGGGATGCTCCTGGTCCCAGTGGAAACCTGCATCCTCGCACCAGATCGAGATGGCCAAGCCGTTGGCATCCCCGGTGCAGACCTGGCTCGCCACCAGGGTGCCGCGTCCGCCGCCATGGAGGTGGAACATCGCCATTCCGTCGTCGTCGAGCTGGCGGCCCTCGACCGCAGCCCGCAGTTCGGCGGCGAGCTTTGTCACCGTCTCTCCGGTCATGAACTCGACGAGGTTGAAGGCGTGGGTACCAATGTCTCCGAAGGCGCCGGCAAGACCTGAGCGCTTGGGATCGGTGCGCCATTCGGCCTGCTTGCCGACGCCGTCCTCCGCCTTGGCGAGCCAGCCTTGGGTGTATTTCACGGCGACGCGGCGCACCGCACCATATTTGCCGCCGGTGATCAGCTCCCGCGCCTGACGTGCCATCGGATAAGCGTTGTAGGTGTGGGTAACGCCCAGCATGCCGCCGGTACGCTGCGCTGCAGCCTCAATGTCGAACGCAGCCTGCAACGTGTCGGTCAGCGGCTTGTCGCAAAGCACCGGAAAGCCGGCTTCAAGCGCCGCGATCGCCGCCGGCGCATGGACGTGGTTGGGCGTGACGATGGCGATAAATTCCGCGCCGTCGGGACGGGCCTTTTCGCCCGCGATCAGGTCGGCGATGCTGGTGTAGCTGCGATCCGGCGCAAGGCCGATCGCCTCGCCCGAACGGCGCGCCCGCTCGGGATCGCTGCTGAGCGCGCCTGCGACCAACTGGCAATTGCCGGCGATGGCTGCCGCGGTGCGGTGGACCGGGCCGATGAACGCGCCTTCGCCGCCGCCGATCATGGCGTACCGAATAGGATCCTTCACAAGCATGCGGGTACCTTAAATGCTGATGCTGCGCAGGTAGGCCAGGCTCTTGGCCGCCGCCTGCAAGGGCGGCTCCGTGAACGGGTCTTCCTGCTCGTAGAAATAGCTGTGGATCGGCGAGCCACGAACGGCGCGGAACACGGCCGGCCAGTCGATCGTGCCCTGACCAAGTACGGTGCTGCTCGGGTCGGCGACCATCTTGCCGGGCGCCCGCTCGCTAGTCTTAATGTCCTTGATGTGCAGCAGGTGGATGCGCGGCGCGTGGCGGGCGATGATGGTGAGGGGATCCCACCCGGCCGAGGCAACCCAGCCGATGTCGAGTTCCAGCACCACATTGGCCGGGTCGGTCAGGCGCACGATCTCGTCGAGCGGTGTGCGGCCGAGTTCGCCGACCAGCTCGGCATTGTGATTGTGGTAGCCGAACCGCATGCCCATCTCCCGGGCGCGGGCGCCGATGCGGTTCATCGCCTCGGCGTTGGACTGCCAGTCGGCCGGCGTCATCGCCTCAGCCACCGCGACCGGCCACGGCTTGCTAAGGTCGAGCGCCGTGCGCGGGGCAGGCGACGAGGCGACCACGTAGGGAACGCCAACGTCGCGGGCGAAGGCGAGCTTGCCTTCGGCGTCGTCGATCAGATCCTTGAGGCCGTAGTGCGCCGAGGTCATCGTCAGGCCGGCATCGTCCAGCGACTTGCGGAACTGGGCCGGCGTGCGACCATGCCAACCGGCGCCCTCGACCCGCTTGAACCCGATGGTACGAAGGGCCCGCAACGTGCCGTCGAGGTCCTTTGCGACCTCTTCCTTGACCGTCCACAACTGAATGCCCGGCGGGATGCGTCCACTTCCGCCTGCCGGCGCCGTCATGCAGCCGGGCAGCAATGCTCCCGCCGACAGCAGCCCCGCACCAGCCAAAAGACGCCGGCGGCTCAAATCAACCATGTTTCCCTCTCCCAAGGCTTTTCACCTTGTTAGCGAAGCTTTTGCCCGCGGCAAGCGCTCACAGGCGAATGGTGCGGCCTTCCTTCATGGAGCGATAGATCGCCTCCATGACCCTGAGGTCGCGAAGACCCTCTTCACCGTTCACGATCGGCTCCCTGTTGGTGAGGACGCATTGGGAAAGGTGATCGAGCTGAGCGGCGAATTGGTTGGCGCCCGGCCCGGCGGGCGGATCGACCTCCCGTTCGTCGCTTCCGATCCGCACCCGCATCTTCTGCCCGCCGTAGCTGGTGGCCGGATCGAGATCGATCCAGCCCTTGTCTCCGGAAAGCCGGAGATGATTGTGGTTGCTGTTGTAGGAGGAGAATCCCTGGCCGATCAGACCCGAGGGGAAGAGGAAGTTGAAGGCGATCCGGTCCTCGCAATCGCGGAAGCGGACGTCGCGTCGGTCGGTGAACTCGGTCGAGGACACCGACACCGGCTCCTCGCCCGCCATGTAGCGCAGCGCCTGGACGCTGTAGATGCCGATATCCATCAACGACCCGCCGCCCGACAATGCACGCTTCAACCGCCACTGGGTCGGGTCGCCGATTGTGAAGCCATGTTCGGATTCGATGAGGCCCGGCTTGCCGACGGCGCGGCTCCGGGCCAGCCTGATCGCTTCGATATTGTGCGGCTGAAAGCGGCTTCGATAGCCGATCATCAGCTTACGGTTTGCCTGTCGGCAGGCGGCGATCATCTGCTGACATTCGGCCGAGCTCACCGCCATGGGCTTTTCGCACATCACATGCTTGCCGGCTCGGGCCGCGCGCACCGTATATTCGGCATGCATGCTGTTGGGCAGGATGATGTAGACGATGTCGACGTCCGGGTTAGACCGGATGCTGTCGAAGTTGGCGTAGCTGTAGCGGTTGCGTCCGGGGATGCCGTATTCCTCGCCATATTGCTCAAGCTTGGACGGCGTGCCGCTGACAAGCGCCGTGAGCCGTGAGAAACGACAATCCTTGAAGCGCGGCATGATCTGGCGCGTCGCATAACTGCCCAGCCCAACAATGGCATAGCCGAGCTTGCGTCCGCCGCCCGGCGGAACCTGCGCAGATCCGCAGGCAGCGGCGGTCAGGCCGATCGCTCCAAGCCCCGCCAAAGTGGTCCGACGGTCGATCTCCTCGGTCATGCATCCCTCCTGTTTTCCCTGGGAATGCGCTGCCGCGCGAACTCGCGCAAGCCCGCTTGCGCCTTAGCCGAACTCGCCGCACACTCATTTCCAGGAAAAGGGGAGAGAGGATGAGGGGCATCTTAGTGGCGGCGCTCGGCGCGTTGCTCGCCGCATCGCCAGCGGCGGCCAAGGTCGGGATCTTCGACCAGAGCGCCGACATCGGCAAAACCTCGGTGAAAGGAACGACTGCCTTCGCCGCTAAGGGCTATCGCCTGACTGCCAGCGGCGCCAACATCTGGGGCGAAGCTGACGCTTTCCAATATGCCTGGACCGAGCGGACGGGCGACATCCACATTTCCGCCGACGTGTCGTTTGAGGGCAAGGGCACCGATCCGCATCGCAAGGCGGGTGTGATGATCCGCCAGAACAAGACGCCCGGCTCGCCGTATGCCGACGTGATGGTCCACGGCGACGGCCTGATCGCCATGCAATATCGCGAGGTGCAGGACGGCCCGACGCGGCAGATCATCTCGGCGCTCAAAACCAGCAGCGCACGCATCCGACTGGAGCGCGAAGGCGATTACGTCTGGTTCTCGGTCGCGCCCTACGGCGGCAAGCTCGCCCATGCCGGCGGCAACTTCCGGATCCCGTTTCAGGCGCCCTACCTCGTCGGACTGGCTCTTTCCGCGCATAACGACACGGTGGTGGAGACCGCCAACTTTGCCAACGTGCAGATCGCCGTTCCCAAGCTCGCCTACGTGTCCGACACCGGTTACCCGGCGAGGGTCGAGGCCAGCCTGGAGGTGATGGAGGTCGACGGCGTCCAGAGCCGCCGGGTCGTCCGCCACTTCCCCGGCAAGATCGAAGCGCCGAACTGGAGCCGGGACGGCAAGTCGCTGATCTACAATGCCGAAGGCAAGATCTGGCGCATCGCGGTCGACGGCGGCCAGCCGGTGCAGGTCAACACCGGCAAGCAGCTGAAGAACAACAACGACCACGGCCTGTCGCCCGACGGCACCCAGCTCGTCATTTCCGACCAGAGCCAGCCCGACAATCTGTCGCGCATCTATACGCTGCCGGTCGGCGGGTCGGACAGACCGGTGCTTCGGGTCAGCCATCCTGACGCGCGGTCCTACTGGCACGGCTGGTCGCCCGACGGGAAGACGTTGGCGTATGTTTACGTCCACACCACCAACGGCAAATATGAGATCTGGGGCCGCGACATCGGCAGCACCAAGGATCGCGTGCTGCTCGCCGGACCGGGCACCAACGACGGGCCGGAATGGTCGCCGGACGGCAAGTCGCTTTGGTTCAACTCGACACGCACCGGGGCGATGCAGATCTGGCGCGCCAATGCCGACGGTTCGAACCCCGTGCAGGTGACGACCGACCCTAACTTCCGCGACTGGTTCCCGCACCTGTCACCGGACGGCAAGTGGGTCGCCTTTATCTCCTTCGGGCTCGATGTAGCGCTGGGCGACCATCCACCGAACCGCGACGTCCTGCTGCGGATCATGCCGGCTGACGGCAGCGCGCCGCCCAAGGTGCTGACCCGGCTGTTCGGCGGGCAGGGGACAATCAACGTGCCGAGCTGGTCTCCCGACGGCAAAAGCATTGCCTTCGTCAGCTATCGGCTGGTGCGCTGAGACGCGCTTAAGTTGTCGATCGTCCCAGGTTTTGGCGCACGAGGTGCGAACTTAAGCTCGGGGCAACGCAATCTCGGCCGGCCGCACGGAGCCAAGCACGCGACCGGCCGTGTAGGAGGGCTAGGGAAGCTCGCGCACCCAGATGTTGCGGAAGCTGATCGGCTGGCTGGGGTCGCCATGATCCTGCAGCTTGATCGGTGACGGGCCGTGCGCCTCGTACTGCGGCTTGCCGATATAAGCCGTCTCACCGGTTACATGATAATCGTCCTGCACCAGCACGCCGTTGTGAAAGGCGGTGACTCTGGCCTGCGACTTGACGCTGCCGTCGGCATTGAAGACCGGCGCATGCCAGATCACGTCATAGGTCTGCCACTGCCCGGGCGCGCGCATCGCGTTGGCGAGCGGCGGCGACTGCTTGTAGATGCTGGCGGCTTGGCCGTTGACGTAGGTCTTGTTGTTGAAACTGTCGACGATCTGCAGCTCATAGCCGCTGTCACCGGCTCCGGTGGACGCCAGGAACAACCCGCTATTGCCGCGGCCCTGGCCTTCGCCCTTGATGCCCACCGGCACGCGCCATTCCAGATGCAGCTGATAGTTAGTGAAGCTGCGCCGCGTCTGAATGTTGCCGGTGCCCTTCTTGACGGTGACGCTGCCGTCGCGATTTAAGGTCCAGGCAGCGGCTTTGCCGTCCATCGACGCCCATTCCTTGAGATCGGTGCCACTACCCAACAGCACGACGGCATCGGACGGCGGCGCCGGCGAGGTGACCGGTCCCGGCGTGACGATCGGCGGGACAGGGGTCCACTGCTCCGTCTCTTCGGGTTTGGGCTGTTGAGCGGCGGCGGCGAGCGCGATGGCGATGATCATCATGAGCAACAGGCTCGCGCAAAATTCGGCCGCCGTCAAACGGCAGCTCGCGGCCTCGGCTGCAGGCGAGCGGCTACGTGCTAGGGCGGCTTCGCTGCCACTCCTCCCACCAGGCGGCGTAGGGTGTGTTCTTGACCAGTGACCGGTCATAGTCCGGTGCCTTGTCGGTCCACCATGCGGGACCGCGTTCGCCAAGCGCCTGCTTCGCCCGATCCACTTGCGCCCGAATGGCGTCGAGCACTTCCTCATTGCCCTTGGCGGTTTTGATCAGCCGGCGCGCGCGCATCAGGTCACGCGCGATCCGCATCCGCTGCTTCTCGTCCAGATTCGGATTGGCCGCGCGCCATAGCCTCGGCCCCGCCTTGCTGCGGTGGATGAAATAGCGGCCGTCAGGCGTGTAGGGCAGCGGCATTGCGGCCAACGATGAAGATGGACGGAACGAAGGCGAAAAGCGCGGAGAGACGGGTGCCGAGCGGTCGGAGGAACGCATCCAGAGCCAAACGATCGTGCAAACCAGTCTCTCCGCAACGAGGCGCCGGATGGGAAGGGAAGCGCTTCGAAGGAGACCGAAATTAGGTCAGCTCGCTCCGCTGGGATTGGACTTTTTTCACCTGCCGGCGAGAATCCGCACACCCTCATCCCAGTCTATTGCCGACGTGCAGTTGCTCGTGCTCTACAGCGAAAGCCTGGTCAGGGAGGCCGGCGATCAAGCGGCGCAATGACGTCCGCATGAGGGGAGAGGATGGCAACTAACCAGCCGGACGTGATCGTCGTCGGCTCAGGCGTCGGCGGCAGCATGGCCGCCTATGCGCTCGGCCGTGCGGGCGTGAAGGTGCACATCTACGAAGCAGGTCGCCACTACGATCCCGAGGCCGAGACTCCCATGATGAACTGGGATCGGGAGGCGCCGCTGCGTGCGGTCAGCACCCCGGACAAGCCGTTCGGCTATTATGACGCGACGGTGGACGGCGGCTGGCAAGTTCCGGGCGAGCCCTACACGGTGGCCGAGGGAAGCCAGTTCATGTGGTGGCGATCGCGGATGCTTGGCGGGCGGACCAACCATTGGGCGCGCCACGTGCCGCGCTTCGGGCCGCTCGATTTCAAGCCATACAGCCGTGATGGCATGGGGGTGGACTGGCCGATCGGCTACGACGACCTGAAACCCTGGTACGACCGTTCTGAGAAACTGATGGGCGTGATCGGCGAGAATATCGACTTGCCGAACGTGCCGCATTCGCCGCCCGGAATCCGCCAGCCGCCACCGGTGCCACGGGTGCCGGAACTGCTGCTGAAGGCGGCCTGCGATGAGATGGGAATTCCATGCATCGCTCCGCCACGCGCCATCATCACTCGTCCGATCGACGGCCGCGACCCCTGTTTCTACGCGTCGCCGTGCGACCGCGGCTGTTCCATCAAGGCCAACTTTCAGGCGGTCACAGTGCTTCTGCCGCCCGCGCTCAAGACCGGCAACGTGACAGTGACGACCGACGCGATGGTCGCCGAAGTGCTTACCGACAAAACCGGGAAAGCGACCGGCATCCGCTACGTCGACAAGAAAACCGGCCAGTGGAAGGAAGCGCAAGCGGGCGCCGTGGTGCTTGCCGCCAGCGCCTGCGAGACTGCGCGTATCCTGCTCAATTCGAAAAGCCGTTCACCGGACGGCCTCGCCAATTCGAGCGGGCAGGTCGGCATGAACCTGATGGACACGGTTGGGTTCGGCATGGGCGCCAAGGTTCCCGCGCTCGAGGGGCGGCCGATGTACAATGAGGACGGCGTCTCCTTCGCCCATGTCTACATGCCTTGGTGGCAAGACGAAAAGCATAAGGAATTGGGGTTCCCGCGCGGGTATCATCTCGAAGTCTGGGGTGACTGGGGCAAGCATCCGGGCATGGGCCATGGCTGGAATGCGCTCGGCTTCGAAGGGTTCGGCAAGGGGCTGCGCAACCATATGCGGCGGACCTTCGGCAGCGGCATCGGCTTTGCCGGGCGCGGCGAGATGATCCCCAACAAGGATTGTTATTGCGAGCTGGACCCGAGCGCCAAGGACAAGTTCGGAATTCCCGTGCTTCGCTTCCACTGGAAGTGGGGTGAGCCGGAAATTCGCCAGGCCGAGCATATGCGCAAGACGATGGTCGAGATCTTCGATCGCATCGGGGCGAAGTATGACGCCGCCGATGCGTCGGGTCCGGTGAAGATCAGCGCGGGCGGCGAGATGATCCACGAGGTCGGCACCGCGCGAATGGGTGGCGATCCCAAGAACTCCGTCGTGGACAGCTTCGGCCGGGCGTGGGACGTGCCGGGTCTGTACCTGATGGACGGGTCGGTGCTGCCGTCCAATCCCGACAAGAACCCCACCCTCAGCATCATGGCACTGGCGTGGCGCGGAAGCGTCGAGCTGCTTCGCCGCCGCAAGAGGGGTGAACTGTGAGCGGGCCTGAGATCGACCGGCGAGTGACGCTGCAATGGCTTGCGGGTGCGATCGCGGCGGGAAGCGTGCCGCTGAACGGTGCCTATGCTGCGCCGCCGACGACGGGCGGCGACTGGCCGTCCGTCACGGTGCCGCCGGTAACGGCACCGGGCTACGGCACCGATCCGACTATGCTGGAGCCGGTCGTTCCCTGGCCCAAGACGCTGACGGCGGCACAGCTGGATACGGCGGCGGCACTGTGCGACACCATCCTGCCGGCCGAGGGTCAGTGGCCGGCGCCGAGCACGATCGGTATCCACCATTTCGTCAACGAATGGGTCAGCGCCCCATATCCGGATCAGCAGGCGGACCGCGCCACCTTACTCGCCGGCTTCGCATGGGTCGAGCGTGAGGCGCGGAGGCAGCATGGCCGCGGCTATGCTCAGCTCGGCGAGGCACAGCGCGGCGCAATCCTGACCGCCGCCGCCGCAGCCGACCCCAAGGGGAAGGCCTTTCTCGACAAGATGAAGTTCCTGACGGCAGGGGCTTATTACACCAGCGAGCCCGGCATTGAGGAGCTCGGCTACATCGGCAACGTGCCGCTGGAGGGTGATTACCCCGGCCCGAGCGCCGAAGCCCTTGCCCACCTCGACCAGGTCCTTGCCAGCCTGAACCTCAAGCGAAAGTCATAACGCATGATCGATATGGACTTCAGCCGACGCGACTTCGTGGCTTCCGGGGCTGCAGCGCTTGGCGCCGCCGCATTGTCGGCATCGGCCGAAGCGGCGCCGCGCGGCAAGCGAAGAAAGCTGGCGCCGAGCGACACGGTGAACGTCGCCATCATCGGCGCCGGCGGGATGGGCAACAACAATGCCAATAATCTCGTCAGCCAGAATATCGTGGCGCTTGCCGACGTTGATTTCGAACATGTCGCCAGGGCTTTCCTGGACGACAAGGGACAGCCGAATCCTGAGCGGGACCCACTGAAGGCCAAGTATGACGCGGCAGCGAAATATGCGGACTATCGCCGCATGTTCGATGCCCAGAAAGACATCGACGCCGTGGTCATCGCCACCCCCGACCATCACCACGCCGCCGCAGCCAAGATGGCGATGGAGCGCGGGCTCCACGTCTACGTTCAGAAGCCGATGGCCTATTCGGTCCACGAGGGGCGACTGCTGCTCGACCTCGCGCGCAAGAACCCGAAGTTGGTGACCCAAATGGGTAACCAGGGCCACTCGGGCGATGACGGGCGCCGCGTTGTGGAGCTGATCCGCGGCGGGGTGATCGGCAGGGTCCGGGAGGTCCATGTCTGGACCAACCGCCCCGTGTGGCCGCAGGGGATCGCCAAGCCGGATCCGGTGGATACGCCGGCAAGCCTCGACTGGGACATGTGGCTCGGTCCGGCGTCCGTCGATTGGGGTTACAACCCCGATTACGGCCATTTCAACTGGCGCGGCTGGGTGCCTTTCGGGGTCGGCGCGCTGGGCGACATGGGCGCGCACCTGATCGACTTCCCCGTCTGGGCGCTGGAGCCCGGCCTGCCGACTCGGATCGAAAGCCGCCATTCGCGCTGGGGCGGGGACACCAACCCGTGGGATCGTGCCGGGCCAGAGGTGCTGACCAGCTACCCGCTTGCAAGCGTCACCCATTATGAGTTCGCGAACGCGCCGGGCGGGCCGGTTACCATGATCTGGTACGACGGCGGACTGATGCCGCCGACGCCCAAGGGCATCCCTTCAAGCCGGCTCGATCCGGGCGGCGGCGTGATGTTCGTTGGGGAGACCGGCTACCTGATCCACGAGACCTATGGCGAAAACCCGATCCTGTTCGGGGAAGGCGTTGCCGACAAGGCAGCTGCGATCCCCGTCAGCCTGCCGCGCATTTCAGGCGGCATCGGCGGGCACGAGATGAACTGGATCCGCGCAATCCGCGGCGAAGAGGGCATCTCCAACCCGTTCGAAATGGCGGTGCCGCTCAATGAGACGATGGTGCTGGGGATGGTTGCCATGAAGGCCGACCAGCCGATCGCCTATGACGGCAGGGCGGTGGCAGTCACCAACGTACTCGGCGCCAACCAATATCTAACGCGTGAGTATCGGAAGGGATGGGAACTTTAGGCTCTATTCGGAACGGCGGATGACGCGGCCGGTATCCGCGTCGACGTCGACCCAGATCACCCGGCCGCCGCGCATGAACTTCATGCGGTAGGTGCGGCCGCTGATTTCGGGGCTGAGCGGAGTCGCGTCGCGGCCGACCATGGGCATGACGCGCTCGCGAAGCTCGGGAAGCGGCAGGACTCGGCCGCGACGTGCGCCTTCAAAGGCACGATCCTGCTCCCGCTTTCGCTGCGCAAGCGCCGGCGTGGTGAGCAGACCTGCGGCAAGAACCGCGGTGAGAAGGGTACGAAACGGGCGCATGACGATAATTCCTGAGACCACCTCCTAAGCGTAAAGCATTGAATGCCTTATGAATGGCAACGAAGCGCCGGGTTCAGGCGGGCGGCTCGAATCGACCGCTTGGCTTGCGCCACCATGCTGCGCTAGGCGCCGCCCGGCAAGATGGCGGCTCCGATCCTCTCCTATGAATGCCTTGGCCTGGTCCAAGGCGACGGCTGGCTGTTCCGCGGCCTCGACGTTTACGTCGGCGAGCGGGACCGGCTGGCGCTGATCGGTCGCAACGGGGCGGGCAAAACGACCTTTCTGAAATGCCTGGCCGACCTCATCGAGACCGATGAAGGGCGGCGGAGCATCGTTCCGGGCACGCGGGTGGTGCTGCTGGAGCAGGATCCCGACATGTCGGGCCATGTCACCTTGCGCGATTGGGCCGTAAGCGGTGCCGATGCGCCGGCGGAGCATGAAGTCGCGGCCATCGCCGATCAGCTCGGCGGCGACCTCGACCGGCCGGTGGCGACGGCGAGCGGCGGTGAGCGGCGCCGGGCGGCGATCGCACGGGCGCTTGCGCAGGATCCCGACGTGCTGCTGCTCGACGAGCCGACCAACCATCTCGATCTTGGCGCCATCGAATGGCTCGAGGATTGGCTGAAACGCTTCAAGGGCGCGTTCATCGTCATCAGCCATGACCGCACTTTCCTGACCCGCCTGACGCGCAGCTGCATCTGGCTCGACCGTGGCGACCTTCGCCGGGCGGAGATCGGGTTCGGCGGGTTTGAGGCCTGGACCGAGCAGGTCTATGAGGAAGAGGCGCGCGCCGCCGAGAAGCTGGAGGCCAAGCTGAAGCTGGAGCTGCACTGGTTGCAGCGCGGCGTGACGGCGAGGCGCCGGCGGAACCAGGGACGGCTCGCCAAGCTCAACGAGATGCGGGCGCAGCGTGCGGCAATGATCGGCGGGCCGGGGACAGCGAAGCTCGGGCTGGCGCGGGACGATGTCCGGACGAAGACCGTGATCGACGCCGAGAATGTTTCCAAGGTGTTCGGCGAGCGGACGATCATCCGCGACTTCACTCTGCGCATCCAGCGCGGCGACCGGATCGGCCTGGTCGGTCCGAACGGGGCGGGGAAGACGACCTTGCTCAAGCTCCTGACGGGTGAGATCGCGCCGGACAGCGGCAGGGTGACCCTCGCGAAGACGCTGTCCGGCATCGTGATCGACCAGCAGCGCAAGCTGATGGAACCGGGTAAGAAGGTTCGCGACGTGCTTGCGGACGGCGGCGACTGGATCACCGTTCGCGGCGAGAAGAAGCATATCAAGGGGTACCTCAAGGAGTTTCTGTTCAACCCGGAGATGACCGAAACGCCGATTGGGTCGTTGTCAGGCGGGGAGCGGTCGCGGCTGCTGCTGGCGCGAGAGTTCGCCCGGGAAGCGAACCTGCTGGTGCTGGACGAGCCCACAAACGATCTCGACCTCGAGACGCTCGACCTCTTGCAGGAGGTGATCGCCGATTACGAGGGCACGGTGCTGATCGTCAGCCACGATCGCGATTTCCTAGATCGGACGGTGACAGTGACTCTGGGGCTGGACGGATCAGGCAAGGTCGACATTGTTGCCGGCGGTTATGAGGATTGGCTCCGGCGCAGGGGCAGTTCCTCGTCGAAGGTCGGGCCTCAGGGCGGTGCGCAAGCGGCGCTCCGATCGTCTGATGAAAGAAAAGCGCCTGCCAGCGCGCTTGGACCTCGGCCTTCGCCTGGTAACAAGTTGTCGTACAAGGACCAGCGCGATCTGGATCGGCTTCCTGGGGAGATCGAGCGGATCGAGCGGGAGATTGCCGCGACCGAGCAGGCGCTGGCTGACCCTGATCTCTACACGCGCGATTTCCAGCGGTTCAGTGATCTGACCGCCCGGTCTGCGAAGCTGCGGTCCGAAAAGGACGAAGCGGAAGAGCGATGGCTCGAAGTGGCCGAAATGGCCGAAACGCTTAGCGCTGGAGCTGGTAGCTGACACTCGCAGGCTTTGCGGTCACCGGGGCCGACGCTGCCTGTAACCGGAACGTGTTGCGCGCTTGGAAGCCGTAGTAAACGGTCCAGGCGGCCTCCGCGATCGTGCGCGGGCGATCGCTGCCATTGCGAGCAAAGAAAGCGACGGCAATCCTCCGCCCATCCGGCAAAGTGATGAAGCCGACGTCCGCAGTCAGACCGTTCAGGGTACCAGTTTTGTGCTCCACCCGGGTGCCCGCCGGAAGCAAGGCGCGCATCCGGTTCTTGCCCGTGGTGCACTTGGCCATCAGGCCGAGCAGATATTGCTTGTTGGCCGGGCGCAGTAGCTCACCCTTATCGAGCTTGCTTAGCATGTTGAGCATCGCCATCGGCGTCGAAGAGTCGCGCAGGTCGTATAGGTCGCGCTTTGCGGCGAGCAGCCGGGCAATGGTGCGGTCGACCCGCATCCCGCTGAGGCGATGCTGCTCAATCCAATCCTGAAGCGTGTCCGGGCCGCCGAGATCGTTCAGCAGGATGTCCGTGGCCGCATTGTTGCTCTTGATGATCATTGACGCCATCAGGCTGCGCGCGGACTGGCCCTGGATGATGTTGTCGAGAGACCTGCGGCCATGCTCAACCTGCGACAGGTAAAGCGCAGCGACGGCAATCTTCATCGTGCTCGCCATCGGGAAGGGCTCATCCCCGCGCACACTCAGCGTCTCGCCGGTGGTCAGGTCCAAGGCGGCGATGCCGTAATCGCCCGAGCGCGCCCGGACCAAATCCCTCAGCTGTTGCTCAACCGGCTTAAGTGCCGGCGATGTGACAGCCAGTGCCGGCTGCGCCGACACCGCAAGCAATAGACCCAGAAATGCGAAAAAGCGCATCGCCCTCACCTGAAAAGCGTCTCCGTCAAACCCCCACGCTCTCGCGCATCGGTAAACGTGCACTTACCGTCACCCAGTTGAATGCTTGCTTTCCATATACTTGCGATGAGACGAGTCGTAGCTGCGGTGAGTTGAATCGTGGCCGCCAAACTGGATCAGCTTGTCAGCTGATACTGCTTCAGCAGGTCGTAAAGGGTTGGCCGGCTGATCCCCAAAAGCTTGGCGGCGCCCGAGATGTTATTCTCCGTCCGGCTCATCGCCTGGCGGATCGCGCGGCGGTCCGCCGTCTCGCGAACGGCACGCAGGTTGATCGCATCCTCGCCTTGCGGCGCGCGTCCCTGGAGGTCGAGGTCGTCGGCGGTTAATTGCTTACCGTCGGCCATGATGACGGCACGCTTGATTCGATTCTCGAGCTCGCGGACATTTCCGGGCCAGCTGTGAGAGTCGATCGCGGCCACCGCATCTGTGGATAGGCCGGTCACCTTGCTGTTCAGTTCGCGCGCGAAGCGGTTCACGAAATGGCGAGCAAGCAAGACGGCATCGCCGGCCCGCTCGGCAAGCGCTGGGATCTTCACCACGATTTCCGCAAGGCGGTAGTAAAGGTCCTCGCGGAAGCGGCCGTCCGCCGTCATGGCGTCGAGGTTCTGGTGGGTAGCGCAGACGATGCGGGTGTCCACCGCGATCGGCTGCCGACCGCCGATGCGCTCGATCACCCGCTCCTGAAGAAAGCGCAGCAGCTTGACCTGCAGCGGCAGCGGAATGTCGCCAACCTCATCGAGGAACAAGGTGCCGCCTTGTGCCTGCTCGATCTTCCCGGGGTTGGTCTTGACGGCACCGGTGAACGCGCCGCGCTCATAGCCGAACAGTTCCGCCTCCAGCAGGTTTTCCGGAATGGCGGCGCAGTTGATGGCGACGAACTCGCCGTTCTTGCGCTTGCTTTGGTCGTGCACGGCGCGGGCAAGCAACTCCTTGCCGGTGCCGCTGGCGCCCAGCAGCATCACCGAGACGTCTGCGTTGGCGACGCGTTCGATGGTGCGCGCGACCTTCTGCATCTCGGGCGCCGCGCTGATGATGGAGCCGAGCACCGTGCTGCCGCCGGCCTCATGCCGGCGGTTCTCCGCCTCGATCCCGTGGAGGTGGAAGGCGCGGGCGACGATGAGGCCGAGCTCGTCGATGTCGAGCGGCTTGCGGTAGAAGTCATAGGCGCCGAGCGAGATTGCCCTAAGCGCGCTTTCCCGGGCGCCGTGCCCGGACGCAACAATGACCTTGGTGTCGGGCTTCAGCCGAAGGATCTCCGACAAGGTCGCAAAGCCCTCATCCGTGCCGTCGGGATCGGGCGGGAGGCCAAGGTCCAGGGTCACGACGGCCGGTTCGTAAAGGCGAAGCGCCTCGATGGCGCTCTGCCGGTCGCCGGCCGCCACTACGCGATATCCTTCGTAGGCCCATTTGAGCTGACGCTGCAGGCCCTCGTCATCCTCAACGACGAGCAGCACGGGGAGGTTGGTGTCGGTCATGCGATCTTCCGTTCGGGTTCGGCCGCTGCGGGTGCGGCAGGAAGGAGAATGGCGAAGGTGGTGCCCTGGCCCGGGCGGCTGTCGACGGCGATCCGTCCGCCCATCGCAAGGATGAGGGAGCGGGCTTCGAACGTTCCGATGCCGAAGCCGCTCGCCTTGGTGGAGGCGAATGGCTTGAACAAGCGGTTGCGGATGAAGTCGCCGTCCATGCCGCACCCCTTGTCGGTAATGGCGACTTCAATCTCATCGCCGCGGTCGGTGACACGCAAGCTGACAGGCTCGGTGAGCGGGCTCGCCTCCACCGCATTCTGAAGAAGGTGGCCAACCGCTTGCTCAAGCGCGGCCGCGTCGACTTGTGCCCAAACATTGCCGTCGCCATGCAGGCGGACGTCGTGGGCCCGCCGTTTGGCGGCGATTGCGGCGGTGAGCACGGGACCAAGCGGCTGCGGTTCCGGCCGAAGGGGGCGCTGCCCGGCCTGAGGCGACAGTCGCGCAAGCAAATCGTTCATCTTGCCGACGGAGCTTTTCAGGGTCGCAATCATGTCGGCGCGGAACTCCGCATTGTCAGCATGGCGTTCGGCGTTGCGCGTGAGCAGGGACAACTGGCTGACGAGGTTCTTCACATCGTGGAGGATGAAGGCGAAGCGTCGATTGAATTCTTCGAAGCGCTGCGCCGTCGACAAGGCTTCCTGACCATGCGCTTCGGCCAGCGAGCTTGCCGCCTGTCTACCCGCCGTGCGCAGGAGATCGAAATCTTCCCAATCGAGGGGACGCCGGTAATCGGGCGCCGCGAGCAGAACGAGACCGGCAAGTTTCCCATGGTGGATCAGCGGCACGCCGACCCAGATCGACCGGTCTTCAAGGATCCAGGCCGGGGTGGCCAGCGCCTTTTCCGGCGGCTCGGCCCAGCCGCCGCGGAGTGCATCGAATTCGACGATCCGCCCACTGGACTCCATCCGTTCCCAGAAGCCCGCGCCGGTGGGCCCGGCGGCAAGCGGCGGCGTGGCACCGTCCCACTGCCAGGACGAGCTGCCCGCAAGATTTCCCGCCCCGTCGGCGGTAAGCAGCAGCGCCGCCGGAGCTTCCAAAATGTCCGCCAGCGCCCGTGCCACGCGCTCGCCCATGCGTGGCGCGTCATGGCCGGCGCTGCCGAGCGTTTCGGTGAAGCGCAACCACTCCGTCCGGTAATCGTACCGATGCTCGAACAGATGCTTGGCGATCTTCACCTTGGCCCAGCTCCGCGCACGGGCGCTGGGTAGCAGAACCATCCCGGCCACCGTCAGCGCGGCGAGCGTGGCGATCAGAAGCGCGCCGGAAAGGTCGAAGCCCGAATTGCGCGTGGCGGTGGCAAGAACCGCCATGACTGCAAAGTAAGCGCAAATGGCGAGGAGGGAGAGCGACTGGAAGGTGGCGGCTCGCGACAGCCGGACCCGCGACCCATCCTCATTGCGAGCGCCCAGCGCGAACAAGGGCGACGTCAGCGCAAGAGCCAGACCGCGCCACTCGATCAATGTGCCTGACAGAGACGATTTCAGGTAAGAGACGGTGTATAAGTTGAGGTCGTAAGCCCACAGCAGCGCAAGGCCGAGCATCATCGGACGAAGACTGGTTCGGCTGGTCGGTGCGGCCTGGCCGTAAAGGTTGTGAACGAGGACAAGCCCGCCCGCAGCCGCCGTCATCCGCAGAAGGATGGCGGTTTCCCAACTCGTTTGGGACTGGGTGACGAGGACGAGCGCATCGGCAACGCACTGGAAGCCGAACACGGCGGCGACGGCGGCGTAGACCAGTCGAGCGCCATGCTGCCGCTCGTCCGACCGCGCCGACAGGCTGTAGAGAAGGCTGACCCAGATGAGGTTTCGGGCCGTCTCGGCATAAGAGGAGAGAGCCGAGCCGGCGTAGAGGCCGGAAATCCAGCACCAGCAGGCGGTGATTGCCAAGGCGCCGAGCAGCAGGCGCTGACGGCCTGCGCTGCCGACACCAAGGCGCCACAGGATGAGCGCGGCAAAGGCGGCCGCTGCAAGCGCATGGCTCCACAAGATGATCAGGGCCGCCAAGGTGCAGCCGCTGTAAGGTTCGCCGACATAAGGAGGACTGTCGGCAAAATTTACAAAGAAGTGGTGAACGCGCGTTACGCGGCGGTCGCTACTGCTTCTTCAGAACGTCCAGCGCCGCCACGGTGAGCGCCTCCGTGGCGGTGGCAATCACCGTCTCCGCCTCCGGCGCCCAGAACGGGCTGTGCAGGGACGGCAGCTTCTGCGCGTTGCCGCCGGCAGCATCCCATTGCTTGCGCGGCGTTCCGCCGACCCAAAAGATCAGGCTTTCAATCGACGGGTCCGCCAGCCGGTAGCGGCTGAAATCCTCGCCCCCCATGACGGCGGGGGTCTTGGTCACCCACTCGGCGCCGAAGTGCTGGCCGAACAGAGAAAGGGCGCGGCTGCTGAACTTTTCCGTGTTGAAGGCGGCGGGGGTATATTCGTTGTCGCGCCAGGTGACCTCCGGCATCTTGTCGTCGGGCATGCCGGCGGCGATCGCTTCGCCCCGCGCGATCCGTTTCACGCCTTCCAGCAGCATCTGGCGAACTTCGGGCGTGTAGCTTCGCACCGTCAATTGGAGCCGCGCCTCGTCGGAGATGATGTTGTGCTTGGTGCCGGCATGGAAGCTGCCCACCGTGACGACTGCGGGGTTCGCCGGGTCGTTCTCCCGGCTAACCAAAGTCTGCAGGGTCAGGACGATGCGGGCGGCAAGCACGATCGGGTCGCGGGTGGTGTGCGGGTAGGCGCCGTGCCCGCCGACGCCATGCACCAATATGTCGACGCTATCGACATTGGCGAGCGCATAGCCCGGTGTGATCCCGATCACGCCCGCCGGCAACGTCGCCGCGTCGTGGAAGGCAAGGGCATATTGGGGCTTGGGGAAGCGGGTGTAGAGCCCGTCGTCGAGCATCGCCCGCGCGCCTTCGCCGGTCTCTTCGCCCGGCTGCAGGATCATCACCAAAGTTCCGGACCACTGCTCCTTGGCGGCCGCGAGACGCCGCGCCGTGCCGATCCAGCCGGCCATGTGCGTGTCGTGACCGCACGCATGCATGACGCCGCTTTCCACGCCCGAATGGGCGACTGCGCGCGCCTTGGACGCGAATGGCAGGCCCGTCTGCTCCTCAAGGGGCAGGGCGTCCATATCGGCACGGATCAGGAGCACCGGGCCGGCGCCGTTCTTCATCACCGCGACGACGCCCGTGCCGCCGACTTTTTCCGTTACGTCGAACCCTAAGGTGCGCGCCTCGGCGGCGAGCTTGGCTGCGGTGCGATGCTCCTGCATCGACAGTTCCGGGTGGGCATGGAGGTCGCGGTAGAGCGACATCAATCGCGGCAAGTCGGCGGCAATGGCCTGCTTCAGTGTTGCCGCATCGAGGTCGGCCGGAAGGGTCATGACCAGCAGGCCGAGCAGGAAGCGGCGCAAGCGGACCTCATTGGGCAGGAACGAGCTCAAGAACGTCGAGCAGGGATTCAAAGTGCGGGCGGGGCATGACCATGCGCCACCGCGCCGGACCGATGCGCTCCAAAAGCCCAGCGACATCCCGCTCCCGGTCCGCACCGTAGCGCATCGCCGCCGTCTCGTCGCCGAGCACAAGGGTGCCGAGGAACACCTGGCGAAGCGTGTCGCCGGGATAGATGCGGCCGTAGACACGTTGCGACCCGGTCAGCTTGGAAAAGCTTTGAAGCGTTCCCGATCCGCCCACGCGGCAGCGAAAATAAGGGTATGCGACATAGTCGAGCAGCCCTTGCGAGCGAGCACCGAGCTTGATCACGCGGCAGCGATAGTCGCCGGCTGGGATCGGCCCGCCACCGAGGGCGGAGTCCGGCTGCAGAAGCGAACCTTCGCGATCGATCGCCGCTCCGTGACCGGATCGTCGGGCGGCGGCGAGCGCGGCCGAAAAGCTGCTTCGCCAGTTCCGGAGGCGGAGCCTGTCATCCTCCGTGGCCGTGCTGCGCCAAGCGGGCAAGGGGCTCGCGACCGGCTGTGGCGGGGCCGTCGTCGTCGCCGCCGTACAGCCTGCTGTGGCGGCAAAGGCGGCGAGGGGCAGGAGACGGCGCATGGTGCCGAGCTTAGGCAGCTGTCCAGCCGCCGTCCATGCTGAGATTGGCGCCGGTGATCGACGCCGCTTCGTCCCGGCACAGGAACAAGGCAAGGGCGGCGACTTCCTCCACCGTCACAAACCTTTTGGTTGGCTGGGCGGCGAGCAGCACATCGTTCATCACCTGCTCGCGCGTCAGGCCGCGTGCCGCCATCGTGTCCGGGATCTGTTTCTCCACCAACGGGGTCCAGACGTAGCCTGGCGAGATGCAGTTGACGGTGATCCCGTCCTGCGCGGTCTCAAGCGCCACCGTCTTCGTCAGGCCCGCAACGGCATGCTTGGCGGCGACATAAGCGGCCTTGCCGGGTGAAGCGACCAGGCTGTGCGCCGACGCCGTATTGATGATCCGGCCCCAACCCTTTTCACGCATGGCGGGCACGACCAAGCGGGTCGTGTGGAAGGCGGCGGACAGGTTTATGGCGATGATCTGATCCCACTTGTTGGGCGGGAAGTCGGCAATCGGCGCCACATGCTGCACACCGGCATTGTTGACGAGGATGTCCGGAGCACCGAGCTCGGCAGTGCAGCGCGCGATCATCGCTTCGATGTCTTGAGGGCTCGACATGTCGGCGCCGTCGTGAAGCGCGCCGAGCGCCTTGCAGATGCCGACGATCTCGTCCGGGTCGCCGAAGCCGTTGATCATCACCCTCGCTCCCTCGCCGGCAAGCGCGCTGGCGATCGCGAACCCGATGCCGGAGGTGGAGCCGGTGACCAGTGCGACCTTGCCTTGGAGAAGCATCAGTAACCGCCTTTCTTGCGCATTGGGCTAGCCGCTCGGCGCCGTCCTTTGCAACCGGGGACGCGGCCAAGCATTACGACTTCGAAACAGGAGGAGGAACAGGGGTGCGGCTAGGCGACGAGGATCCGAGCGGTAACTTCATCGACAACACGGGCCGAGGTGGCGGCTTCGGGCTTGGCGGAGGTGGCGGCAACATGCTGGGCTGCCTATTGCCGATGGTGATGAGCCGCTTCGGCATCGTCGGCGTGCTGGTCCTTCTTCTCGGCTATTGCGCGCTTTCGACCCTTGGCGGCGGCGGCGGACTGATTCCCACGGGCCCAGGCACGACGACGAGCGCGCCAGGCCAGCCCAATGCGGCCTCTAGCCTGGATCCGCAGATGCGGGATCTGATGACGCGGGTGCTCGGCTCCACCGAGCGCCGCTGGACCGACCTTTTCGCCCGGTCGGGTCAGCGCTACACTCCGACTACCCTGGTTGCTTATTCGACGAGCGGCCGGTCGGGCTGCGGTGCGGCGCAGGCGGCGATGGGGCCATTCTACTGCCCGACCGACCAGCGCATCTACATCGATCCGGATTTCTTTAATGAGCTGTCGCGGCGGTTTGGAGCGCCGGGTGATTTCGCCATGGCCTATGTTATCGCGCATGAGGTCGGCCACCATGTCCAGAACCTGGAAGGCACGCTGGAGCGGGCGCAGAATGCGCAGGCGCGCTCGAGCGAGGCGGAAGGCAACGCGGTTCAGGTCGGGGTCGAACTGCAGGCCGACTGCTATGCCGGCGTATGGGCAGCCAACGACAAGAACCTCATGGAAGCGGGCGACTTCGAGGAAGGCATGAAGGCCGCTGAGGCGATCGGCGACGATACGCTGACACAGGGGCGCGTCTCCCCGGACAAGTTCACCCACGGCACCTCGGCGCAGCGCATGGCCGCGCTCCGCAAGGGACTGGAAACCGGCAACCCCGCCGCCTGCACCTTCAACCGCTAACGCCTGAACGATAAAGGCCCGGCCGTCGCTTGAACGGCCGGGCCAATCCTCCCCGGGAAAGAGGGAGCGACCGCCCGCTTAGTCGCGGTAGGTTCCCGAGAAGCTCCGGTCGAGAATGCCGGGGCCGGCCTGGCCCTGATCCTCCCGCTCGAACAGGGCGCGGCTGCGGTCTTCGTCCCGCCAGCGGTTTCGGGCCTGCTCGGCGGTGGTGTCCAGAATTACGCGGCCATTCTCGACCCGGTCTACCAGCGTGCAGGCAATCGAATGGTGACCGCCGGCAGCTGGATCGTTGCGGGTCAGAATGATGCGGTCGCCGGCCACCTTGTCGACTGTGCCGACATGCTCGCCGTCGCTGCCAACGACCTCGAGATGCTCCCGAACCTGGCCGAGCAAGGAGCGCTTCTCCTGCCGCTTGTTGCGCCAGCCACCGAAGTCATCGTCGAAGCGCGTCTGCCGCTCGCGATGATAGTCGTGATAATCGCGGTCGAGCTCCTGCATGTGCCGCTCCCGCCATTGCCGATAATGCGGGTCATGATGCTGCGAGCGGTCTGACGAGCCGGCGAAGCTGGTGCGGCGGTAATCGTCGCGATCCCAATTGCTCTGCTGCTTGTCGTGCTGGTCACCCCGCTGCGGCTGCTGGCGATCGTTGAAACTGCTGCGGCCGTAGTCGCCGGTGACCGGACGGTAGCCGCGCTGGTCGCCGTCGTGGTCCGACCGATAGGAGCGCTCTTCCGATTGGCTGCGATCGTACCGGTCTCGTGAGCTATGCTCCGGCGAACGGCCGCCAAGCCATTCATTACGATCGTCACGACCCGGGTTTGCGCGGCTTCGCTCCTGGTTGCGCCAATCATTCCCGCGGTCGCGATGCTCGCCGCTCATCCAGCCGCCGCGCTGGCGATCGTCGCCCCGTTCACGGTCCCAGTTGCCGTCGCGGCTGTCGCGGCCACCGTCGTCGTCGCTTCCGAACCAGGACGCAATCTCGTCGCCGGCCCGTTCGAAGAAGCCGCGTTCGCTGCGTCCGGAACCCTGTCGTGGCGACGAGCGGTCGTCTGCCCATCGGCTGCGATCCTGGCGCCCATAATCCGCCTCATCACGGTCATAGCCCATATGTCTGTCCTCCAAGGTGACGCCGCCGCAATCGGCAGCGGCTAATCTGAGTCAGGAAAACGTGCGGGGCTCATAGGCCGTTCCGGTGCCACGGGCGGCGAGAGCGGCAAGTGCGCCAGTCCGACATCCTGCCGGGACAAGCGCGTTGCAAGGGGAGGAACCGCGGTTATGGAGCCCGCCTGCCGCGGCGATTCAGAAACATCTGAGCGCCGCTGTCCGGGCGCGGGGCTGTAGCTCAGATGGGAGAGCGCTGCAATCGCACTGCAGAGGTCAGGGGTTCGATTCCCCTCAGCTCCACCACCGCACCGGACGATCTTCAGACATGGTGCCACGCTGGATTTGACAGTCAGGCGACAGCCGAAGGGATCAAGCTTGGTGGACCAAAGGCTCCCTCGGGGCGAGCCGCTCTTCCCACTCGGCACCCTGGGCAAGAGAGATGGAGTCCAGCACGGCCGTGCTCTGATCGCGAAGGACGGCGAAGGCGCGGCGGATGGCGCAGGTCGCCTCATCGTGGCAGTCACCGCAGGGCGCATAATAATTCACGCTAGCGCATGAAACCAGGGCGATCGGCCCTTCCATGGTGCGGACGATCTCACCGAAGGAGATAGCCTCAGGCGGGCGGGCGAGGACGTAGCCGCCCTTCGGGCCGCGGATGCTCTTCACCAAACCGGTCTTCTTGAGATCGAGCATGATGAGCTCGAGATATTTTGGGGGGACGTTCTGGCTGCTTGCGATCCGCGCCAGCTGCACCGGCCCGCCGCCGCCTTCCTCCACCAGGTACAGGAGAGAGCGCAGCGCATAGCGGGTCTTCTGTGCGATCATGAATGTCTATTAGCCGACAAGAGCTTGAAACGAAAGGACGGCTTGAGAGGCGTGGAACGCTTGAGGCTGATCTTCGGGGATGTTCGCGTTTCGGCTTAAGGCCGCAGGGGGATCACGTTGTCGGCCGCTTCGGCGCCGCGGAGATCGTGCAACCGAGCGGCGAGTTCGGCCAGCCGGTAGGGCTTCTTCATGACGACCTCGTCAGCCAAATCCTCACCGAACGACCCCAGGTCGGCGTAACCGCTCGCGAACATGATCGGCATGTCGGGCGCGATTTCGCGTGCGCGTTCGGCAAGGGTGACGCCCGACATTCCAGGCATCGCCACGTCGGTGACCATGACGGTGAAATGATGATTGGCAAGCAGGTCCAGCGCCTGCTCGCCCGAGGATGCGTCGCTGACCCGGCAGCCGATTTCCTCGAGCATGGTGGCGCAAACCTCGCGGACCGCATCGTCATCGTCGACGAGCAGTACGGACATGAGGTCCGATTGGCCGGTGCTCGCAGGCGCGAGTTCGACCACCTTGGCGGGCGCGTTTGTTCGCGGCAGGTAGACGGTCACCTTGGTGCCTTTACCCTCCTGGCTTTCGATCCGAACGGTGCCGCCCGACTGCTTGGCGAACCCGTAAAGCTGGGAAAGTCCAAGACCGGTGCCGCGACCCTGCTCCTTGGTAGTGAAGAACGGTTCGAACGCGCGGGCAATCACGTCAGGCGACATTCCGGAGCCCGTGTCAGCAACGGAGACGGCAACATATTCGCGCCCGCCAAGTTCGCTCGACAAGTGGGCCGGTACTTGGAGCACATTGTCGGTGGAGATCGTCAGGCGGCCACCGTGCGGCATGGCATCGCGAGCGTTGATCGCCAGGTTGAGGATCATCACCTCCATCTGCGTCGGATCCGCCAGCGCATGCCACAGCTGCGGGTCTAGGCGGGTTTCTACCCGCACTTGAGGTCCAATCGTCCGGGCGAGCAGGTCGCCCATCTTGGTGACAATCTCATTGGCATCGGTTGCCGCAGGCGACAGCCGCTGGCGACGCGAGAAGGCGAGCAGCTGGGCCGTGAGCTTTGCGCCGCGTTCCGCTGCCTGAAGAGCGTTGTTGGCAAGCCGCTTGAGCTTCTCGTCGTCTGTCCGCCGAAGGAGGAGGTCGAGGGATCCGACCACGGCCGTCAAAAGATTGTTGAAGTCGTGAGCAAGGCCGCCGGTCAGCTGCCCGACCGCCTCCATCTTCTGCGCCTGGATGAGCCGCGCCTCCGCTTTCTCACGCTCCGCGATTTCGGCAGTGAGCCGATCGTTGGCGCTCGCCAGGTCACGAGTCCGATCGCGAACCTTGGTCTCGAGCGATCCGGCCAGGTTGTGCAACTCAGTCCGGGCCTGTTCGAGCTCCCGCAAATGCTGACCGGCAAGCCGCTGCCTCTGCCGGCTTCTCCGGGCCGAGCGAACGGCGCTGACCAGCGTTGCGGGATGAAGCGGGCGTTCAAGCACCGTGACGTTGGCGACGTCCTCCAGGCTGCGGGAGCCGGCCCTCGTCTCTCCACGCCGGGAGAGAAGAATGAAGGGGAAATCCGACCATGGAGGCTGACTCTCGATCGCTTCCTGAAGCCGTTGCGGGCCGATCCTTGCCCAAGCATCGTCGGTGATGATCGCGCCTGACGCGCGGCCCAGTGCTAGCGCGCTGAACAGCTTGCTGTTGTCGGGATCATATTCAATGGTCAATTTCGCGCTGCGCAGCAATTCGGCAACGACGGCGGCATCGCGCCCACCGGGCGCGATGATCAGGAAGGGATCCTCGCTGAGGTCAGCCGGGCTGGCCAAGGCTCTTCACGAGCAGTTTTGAATCGCCCTCATAGACCGGCGTGCCCGTCAGAATTCCCCGAAAGCCGGAAAGCGTCTCACCGACATCGACTCCGTCGGAGGTAATCGACAATTCCCTGATCGTAGTCTCGTGGGATCCAGTGCGCTTCTTGAGAACAGACAGCGCTCGTTTCAATTCGGCATTAGCCTCGAAGAAACGAAGCAACAGCACCGCGTCCGAAAGGTAGGTCAGGTCTACCGGCGACTGCATCGACCCGACCATTCCCGATTGGGCCAGGATGAGGAAGGTGAGGACACCTTGCTGGTTCAGATAGGTTACCAGCTCATGCATCTGGAGCAGCATATATTGCTCCTCCGACATTGCATGCTGGTAGCCTGTGAGTGAATCCAGGACGACGATGCTGGTGCCGTGATCCACTTCGTGCCGGATGATTCCTGCCAGCTCACCAGGAGACAATTCGGCTGGATCGACCTGCTGAACCTTGAGCAGTCCCGCGTCCGAAAAGCTCGCGATGTCCACGCCAAGGCCCGTCGCGCGCCTTTGGAATACTCGCTCGGTTTCGTCGAAGCTGACGATCAGCACCTTCTCGCCACGTTCCATGGCGGCTTTCAGAAATTGCAGCACCAGCGTTGATTTGCCGGAACCCGAAGGACCGATCACCAGATTGGTGGTGCCATAATCCAGGCCCCCGCCGACCAGATTGTCGAGCTGTGGCACGCCGCTGGAGGCGCGTCTGTCCTCATGGCCGTCGTCCGGATGCGACGAGGCTACCAAGCGCGGAAAGATGACCAGCCCGCCCTTGCGGATGGTGAAGTCGTGGAAGCCGCCGCGGAACGCCCGGCCACGCATCTTGAAAACCCGCAGCCGCCGCCGCTCGGCCCCATAGGTCTGTGCAATCTGCTCAAGACGGATCACGCCGTGCGCCAGGCTGTGAAGGCTGAGGTCGGTTTCCATCATGGTGAGGTCGTCGAGAAACAGGACGGTGCACTTGTGCTGCGCGAAATAATGCTTGAGCGCGAGGACCTGCCGACGGAAGCGCAGGGGGCCTTGGGCCAGCAGCCGGATTTCCGAAAGGGAGTCGAAGACGATCCGCGCAGGAGCGATGCGCTCCACCTCGTCCATGACCATCTGAACCGTCTCACCGAGTTCCAGATCCGATGCATAGACGATCGACTGCTCGCGTTCCGTATCCAGGCTCAACTCGGGCGGAACAAGCTCGAAAATGTCGATGCCTGCAAGATCCCAGCCGTGAGTGTCGGCGACGTGGAGCAACTCCTCGCGGCTTTCCGACAAGGTGATGTACAGGCACTTCTCGCCCTTGGCCGCGCCGTCGCGCAGGAATTGCAGGCCAAGCGTCGTCTTACCGCACCCGGGCGCACCTTCTAACAGGTGAACACGGTTGCCGGCATAGCCACCGGCAAGGATGTAATCGAGCGGCGGGGAACCGGAGGAAACGGCGGCGCCGTCGATCAGCAGTTCGGAATTCGCAGCCATGGACGCACTCCGGTGGGAGATGGGGCTCTGCCGTAGTCAGCGATTCTTTGCAATGGCGCCGCCTGACGGGGCACGACATGCGAATTCAGCGGGACCCCACCACCCACTGGTCCAAGGCATCCACCTCCGCGGGCGTCAACCTCATCTGGCTGGTTCGCGCACCCTCGCTTCGGACAACGTTCAGCTCCGAAGCCGTCAGCGGCTCGTCAAAGGCGACGCCAGCGCAGTCGCCCTCCCGCCATACCACCCTCCCAAAGGTCTCGACCTTGCGGATACGAAGGAACAGTTCGTCGCCGACCTTGGGAAGGTCCTGCCCATGCAGCCTTGCCCCGGTTGCCGAAACATCGCCGAGTTCGACCGTACGGGTAGCGATCAAGGTTCGCGCAACTGCCGTCAGTCGCGCTTCGCTTCGGCCCGACGAACGTCGGCCGCCACCCTCCCGCCGGCCAAAACAGGTACCAAGCTCGGCGGACAAAGGCGCGTGAATCATGAAGCAGCGAACAGGCGCTAAACGCTTCCGTTCCTTGAGATTATTGGCTGGTTCAATTCGGCACGGATCGTAACCATCATAGATTAGCAGGCCGAAAATGCCGCCCGCCGCGCGGAAGGGATATGCGCGACGGGCGGAAGCGGGCTTTACGCGGCGTCCGCCGCCATGCTGCCCTGAAGCTTGCCGAGCTCGCCGCTTTCGCGCGCCTTTCGACCGTAGACGACCTCAAACAGCGGGCTTGCCATCATGGTCGTGACCACGGCCATCAGCACCATCATCGAAAAGAGGGTCGGCCCGATCACGCCTTTCTGAAGCCCGATGTTGATGATGATCAGCTCCATGAGGCCGCGCGCATTCATCAGGGCGCCGATGCCGAGCGCTGTCCGGTTATCCTCTCCGGACAAACGTGCGGCCGCCCAGCAGGCACCGAACTTGGCAAGGATGGATGCGATGAGGATTCCGCCGGCAATGAGCAGCAGCGGCAGGTTGTTCACCATATCGAGACGGGTGTTGAGTCCCGAATAGGTGAAGAACATCGGCAGCAGCAGGATCACCGTCATCGGCTCCAGCTTCTTCTTGAGCTCGGTGACGAACAGCCCACGCGGCATCACCGCGCCGAGGAGAAAACCGCCGAAGACGGCATGAATGCCGATCGCGTCCATCAGGAAGGCGGACAGGCAGAACAGCATCAGGGTGACAGCAAGCACCGTGTTGCTCATCTCGCCCTTGGCCTCGACCATGCGGCCGAGCGGTGCCAGCAGCCTGCGGCCGAACAGGAGCATGAAGGCGGCGTAGCCGACGCCGCCGACAATCGCGATGACGGCAACGCCTGCACCGGATCCGAAGGTGGCAAGCACAACGGCAAGGACACACCACGACGCCGCGTCGTCAAAGGCGCCCGCGGTCAACGTGAGCGTGCCGAGTGAGCTGTTCGCAAGGCCGCGCTCGTTGATGATCCGCGCCAGCATCGGAAATGCGGTCAACGCGATGCAGGCACCCATGAACAGGGTGGCATTGAACTGACTGATACCTGGCGCGAACAGGCCGGGGACAGTCATCAGCAGCGGCGTGATGAGGATGGCGATCATGAACGGCGCACCGATCCCCGCGGCGGATACCGTCGCGGCACTGCGCGCCTTCGTCTTGAAATGGTCGAGCTGAAGCGTGAGCCCAACAATGAACATGTAAAGCCCAACTCCGAGCTGCGCGCCGGAGTAGAGGACGCTCTTGGTCTCTTTGGGGAAGATTGCGGCCTGAATGTCCGGGGCGAGCAGCCCGAAGAGCGAGGGGCCAAGCACCACGCCGGCAATCATCTCGCCGACCACCTGCGGTTGCCCAAGGAATTTCTGGCCGATCCAGCCGACGACGCGGCAGGCGAGAATGATGACCGCCAACTGCAGGAAGAAGTGGATGCTGTAGTCGCCCGGTGCAAAGCTTTTGACAGCATTCACGGCAGGACCATGCGGCGCCATGATGTCTGCAAGGGCCACCCACGTGGCCTGAAGTAGATCTGACATTTCCCCTCCCCAACGCTGCCGCGCGCTGTCTTTGAGCACGCTTGCGGGAGGCAGAAAGGCTGAAGCGGAGCGGCGAACTCAAGCAGAAATCGACCCGACCCGCCGCCCGCCGCGCATTATTCCCGAGCACCCGCCAAAGCTGTTGCGACCATGCGACAAGGTAGTAATGTACCTACATCCAAGCATGCCGATTGTAGCGATGTAGGTCCGAGATGAAGAGCATCAGCAGCCGCGAATTCAACCAGGATGTGAGCAATGCAAAGCGACTCGCGCGGGACCAGCCGGTGTTCGTCACCGACCGCGGCAAGCCGACCCATGTTCTGCTGAGCATCGATACGTACCGGCAGATGATAGGCAAACCGGACAGCCTGCCCGATCTGCTCGCGGCTGCGCCGAGCCTCCCTGCCGATCTGGACTGGCGATCGCTTGGACCCTGGAGCCGCGGCTGATGCACCTCATCGACACCGATGTTCTCTGGACGCTCCGGGGTGGCGGGTCGGGAGAGGGTGATGCGTCCTTGGTCGAATGGGCAGCGACGCTGATCCCGACGACGGTCTTTATATCCGTCGTGTCATTGCTGGATTTGCAGGGCTCGGCCGGTCGGCTGGAGCGGACGGACAAAGCTGGAGCCGTCGCCTTGCACGAATGGCTGACGAGCAAGGTCGGCGTGGCCTTCGCCGGCCGCATATTGGCTGTAGACGACGCGGTGGTGCGTCGATGGTCGCAGCTCGGCTACGCGGATCTCCGTGACGGCCTGATTGCCGCGACAGCGTTGGAACATGGGCTGTTCGTCGCGACGCGAACGCCGCAGCGGTTCAAGCAGGGCAAGGTCAAGACCATCAATCCCTGGACCTATTCGCCGGACAGCGACCTGGACTGGCGGCAGGCGACGCCCAGCGCCCCGCAATGGCTGAAGAGCCTGTTCGTCCGCGCCTAGGCGGCGGCGACGCTCATTTGCGAGATCAGAGTTCGGTGCGAGGGCAAGTCTCGGGCCGCCTTGTCGCCGAAGGCCTGAATCCGTTCGAACAGCTTCTGGGCGGCCGCGACCTTCGGGAAGTCGGACCTACCGGCGGACAGATCGGTGCGAAATCCCATGCCGTAAAGAATGTACTGGTAGTTGAAGAAGGCAAAGCTTTCGACGTCCAGGATGAAGTCGAAGCGGCCGGGCGGCCGGTAGCGCCATTGTTCAAGCAGGTCCTTAAGTTCGTCGGGGACCGTCGATGCGGCGACATTGTCGCGCCAGAAGGCCTCGTCGCGCTGCGACAGGCAGTAATGAAGCTTCAGGAATTTGACGATGCTGTCGAAGCGGGCGCTCATCAGCTTGCTGAAGCGCCGGGCGGGGGCATCGACCGGACCGTGGTGGGGGAAAAGCTCGGCAACCATTCCCACCGCCGCTTCGATCAGGACGAGGCCGGTCGCCTCCAATGGCTCAAGGAATCCCGCCGACAAGCCGATGGCGACGCAATTCTTCACCCACTGCTGCTCGCGGTATCCGACGTCGAAGCCGATGGTCTTGACCGCACCCTCGTTGAACTGAGGCCCCACATAGTCACGGAGCACCGCCAGCGCCTGGTCGTCGTCCAGGTGGTCGGATGAGTAAACGCAACCGATTCCCCTGGCCCCCGCCAGGCCGATGTCCCACGTCCAGCCCGCGGCGTGCGCGGTGGCGAGCGTGTAGCTTTCGATCGGAGTGTCGGGGTCCTCATAACCCACTCGGCAGGTAAGAGCGCGATTGGTGAAGAGCGTGTCGCGGACGGAGCGAAACGGACTTTCGAGCGCCTTGCCGATCAATTCGCTGCGGAAGCCCGTGCAATCGACATAAAGGTCGGCCGTGAAGCCGGCGCCAGCGGTGGTCCTGACCTCGGCGATCGCGCCATCGGGCCGAAGTGACACATCCGCGACTTCACCCGTTATATGCCGCACGCCAAGGCTCAGCGCCCGCTCACGGAGGAGCCTGGCGAGACTGGCGGCGTCGACATGGTAAGCATAGTTGAGCGGCCCGTCGAAAGCCGGCTCATCCGGCCGCTTGGGCCCTCGCTTCGCTCCTGCAACCTTGTTCTGGATGGTCACCGCCTCGGCAAATGACGGCCGGCTCTGCTCGTCCTGAAGCAACCAGTAAGGAACGAGGCTCGTATCCTCCGAGTAGAAGGGCGCTTCGAATGGGTGGAAGTAGCGGTGGCGCTTGGCCGGAGAAGGTGCGTGCAGCCAGTCGGAGAAAAGGATGCCCTGCTTGAACGTCGCCGATGCCTCGCGGATGAACTGGCCTTCGTCGATATCGAGGAACCGCAGCGTCTCGCGTATGGTGGGGAAGGTACCCTCGCCGACCCCGATGGTGCCGATGTCCGGCGATTCCAAGAGCGTGATGGTAAGATGGGCGTTGTCTCGAAGCGCAAGCGCCTTGGCGAGGTAGGCGGCGCTCAGCCACCCGGCCGTGCCGCCACCGACGATCAGGATGCTTCGGCCACTTTCCGACATGACCGAGTGATTAGCGGAGGATTGCTCCAGCCGACAGAGGCAAGGTCAGCAAAAAGGGCCCCGCGGTCGCCCGCGAGGCCCTTTCTATTTCCGGCCGAGACCGGCGCTTATTCGTCGTCGTTCCGGGTCAGGAACGCCGGTGCGAACTCGGGCGCGGGGCCGTCGTCGTTGCCGCTTTCGCTGCGCTCACGGCGAGGACCACGATCGCCGCGATCAGCGCCGCCTTCGCCGCGTTCACGGCGCGGACCCCGGTCACGATCGCCGCCGTCGCGCCGCGGACCGCGGCCTTCACGGTGACGGTCGCCGCCGCGTCCGCCGCGATCGCCACGGTCTCCGCGAGGACCGCGATCGCCGCCTTCACGCGGTTCGCGCGGGGGACGGGTGTCCTCCAGCTCGGCACCGGTTTCCTGGTCGACGAGGCGCATCGACAGGCGGACCTTGCCGCGCTGATCGACCTCGAGCAGCTTGACCTTGACCTCCTGGCCTTCGCTCAGGATGTCACGGACGTTCTCGACGCGCTCGTTCTTGATTTCGGACACGTGCACCAGCCCGTCCTTACCGGGCATGAAGGTGACGAACGCGCCGAAGTCGACGATGCTCGCAACCTTGCCGGTGTAGATGGTGCCGACTTCCGGTTCCTGGACGATGCCCTGGATCCACTTGCGCGCGGCTTCGATCTGATTGACGTCCGAGGACGAGATCTTGATCGTGCCCTCGTCGTCGATGTCGACCTTTGCGCCGGTCTCCGCGACGATTTCACGGATGACCTTGCCGCCGGTGCCGATGACTTCGCGGATCTTGTCCTTGGGAATGCTCATGGTCTCGATGCGCGGCGCGTGCGCCGACAGCTCGCCACGGACTTCACCAAGCGCTTCGGCCATCTTGCCGAGGATATGCGCGCGGCCGTCCTTGGCCTGAGCCAAAGCAACCTTCATGATCTCCTCGGTGATGCCCGCGACCTTGATGTCCATCTGCAGGGCAGTGACGCCCTCCGACGTGCCGGCAACCTTGAAGTCCATGTCGCCGAGGTGATCCTCGTCGCCAAGGATGTCGCTGATCACGGCAAAGTCTTGGCCCTCGAGAATGAGGCCCATGGCAATACCCGCAACCGGACGCTTCAGCGGAACGCCCGCGTCCATCATCGCAAGGCTGCCGCCGCAAACGGTCGCCATCGAGGAGGAGCCGTTGCTCTCCGTAATGTCCGACAGGACGCGGATGGTGTAGGGGAATTCCTCGTTGCTCGGAAGCATCGGGTGAAGCGCGCGCCACGCGAGCTTGCCGTGGCCGACTTCGCGGCGGCCCGGGGCGCCAAAGCGTCCCACTTCGCCGACCGAATAGGGCGGGAAGTTATAGTGCAGCATGAAGCGCTGGTAGGAGAGACCCTCCAGACCGTCGATCATCTGCTCCGCGTCCTTGGTGCCGAGCGTGGTGGTGACGATCGCCTGCGTTTCACCGCGGGTGAACAGGGCCGAACCATGGGTACGCGGCAGGAAGCCGACCATGGATTCGATCGGACGGACCGTCTTGGTGTCGCGGCCGTCGATGCGGCGGCCTTCCTTGAGGATCGCACCGCGGACGATGTCGGCCTCGACGGCCTTCACCAGCTTGGCGGCGACGAGCTGCTCCTGCGGATCGGACTCGGCGAAGGCTTCCTTCACCTTGTCGCGGGCGACGGTGAGGGCGTTGGACCGGTCCGACTTGCCGGTCATGCGGTAAGCCGCATCGACATCGGCGCCGATCAGTTCCTTGATCTTCGCCTTGATTGCCGTCTTGTCGGCTGCCGGAGCGAGCTCCCAAGGATCGTTGGCCGCCTTTTCGGCGAGGCTGATGATCGCGTCGCAGATCTTGCGGCTGGCTTCGTGGCCGAACATGACCGCGCCGAGCATCTGCTCTTCGCTCAGTTCCTTGGCTTCCGATTCCACCATCATCACGGCGTTCGGCGTACCGGCCATGACGAGGTCGAGCTTCCCGTCGGCAACCTGCTGCTGGGTCGGGTTGAGGATATACTCACCCTCTTCGCTGAAACCGACGCGTGCGCAGCCGATCGGACCCATGAAGGGAACGCCGGAGATGGTCAGCGCGGCCGAAGCGGCGATCATCGCCACGATGTCGGGCTCATTCTCACCGTCGTAGGAAAGGACCTGCGCGATCACGAGGACTTCGTTGTAGAAGCCTTCCGGGAACAGCGGGCGGATCGGACGGTCGATCAGGCGGCTGGTCAGCGTTTCCTTTTCGGTCGCGCCGCGCTCACGCTTGAAGAAGCCGCCCGGAATGCGGCCGGCAGCGGAGAATTTTTCCTGATAGTGGACGGTCAGCGGGAAGAAGTCCTGGCCCGGCTTGACCGACTTTGCAGCGGTAACGGCGCAAAGCACTACGGTTTCGCCAAGGGTCGCGAGAACCGCGCCGTCGGCCTGACGGGCAACGCGGCCCGTTTCGAGCTTGAGGGTCTTTCCGCCAAGATCGATTTCTACAGTTTTGATGTCGAACATTTGATTTCCTTAGCCCAGCGGCCGGATGCCGGTGGGTTCGTCTGGTGGCAGACAAGACCGGTCTGCGAGCGGTGCGGGGCACTTGTTTCGGCCCCTTGAGGGTCCCATGAAAGTACTACTTTCATGGGGTCCTCTTGAACGCCCCGCCGAATTGCAGGGCGGCTCAAAGACAAAGGGCGCCGCGAGGGCGCCCTTTAGAAGTTACTTGCGAAGGCCGAGCTTCGCGATGAGATCGGTGTAGCGTTGCTCGTCCTCGCGGCGGAGGTAGTCGAGCAGGGCACGGCGCTTGTTGACCATCATGAGCAGGCCGCGACGCGAGTGGTTGTCCTTCGCGTGCGTCTTGAAATGCTCGGTGAGGGTCTGAATTCGGCTGGTGAGGATGGCGACCTGGACTTCGGGCGAACCGGTGTCGTCCGAACCGCGGCCATGTTCCTTGATCAGTTGCTGCTTCTTTTCAGCGGTAATCGACATCGGGGCACTCCTTGTTTCTAGATGTTGAACCCCCGGACGACCTTCAGGCCGTCGGCCGATGCCTCCACCAGCGCCACAGGACGATCGTCGTGGGTCGCAAGCTGAAGCCCCGGCACATCGGGGAACCCGGCAAGCCGCTGCCCCTGACGGAGCAGCTTCGCTTGTTCGGGGGTGACGGGGAGGGCCGGGATGTCGTCCAGCGCCGCGGTCAGCGGCATTACCGTCCTCGTCAGTTGCCGCGCCTTAGCGGCTTCGGCGAGAAAGTCCAGCGAAATGGCCTGCCCAAGGGTGAACGGGCCGGCCTTTGACCTCCGCAACATGGTGACGTGACCCACCGTTCCAAGGGCACGGGCGACGTCCCGGGCCAAGGATCGGATGTAAGTACCCTTGGACGCGGTCGCGGAGAGGGTGGCTTCGTTGCCGAAGAAGGCCATGAGGTGAAGATCGTGGATCGCCACGGCCCGCGTCTTCATCTCGAGCTGCTCACCGGCGCGGGCGCGGGCGTAGGCAGGCTTGCCGTCGATCTTCAGCGCCGAATAGGCGGGAGGTACCTGCTCAATCGGACCACGGAACTGCGGGAGCACGCATTCCACTTGGTCGAGCGACGGCATGACGTCGCTGGTGGCGATGACCTTGCCCTCCGCGTCGAGCGTGTCGGTCTCCTCGCCGAAGCGGATGGTGAACTCATAGGTTTTGTCGCTGTCGAGCATCCGGCCAGCGAGCTTCGTCGCCTCACCGATTGCGATCGGCAGCACGCCCGACGCGAGCGGATCAAGCGTCCCGCCATGTCCCACTTTGGTCTTCGGCTCACCGGCTTCCCGAAGTGCGCGTTTGACGGCGCCGACTGCCTGCGTCGAGCCAAGCCCAACCGGCTTGTCGAGGATGATCCACCCGTGAAGCATCTATGCTCCCTTGACCTGCAGCGTTACCGACAGACAAGGGCATTGCCGTCCGATAAGGGGACCTCTTGAAGATTGCCCTGTTCATCGACGATCTGGAGCCGAGTGGCGTCGTCGTCAACGCGCTTGCGCTTTCGCGCACCTTTGCCGAGCAGGGCTGGCAAGTCTCCCTTCTTGCTGCGAACGCATCGGGTGCCTTGGGGAGCGAGGTTGCTACCGCTGTCCGCACAGTGAACCTATTGAACGGCCCGCGCGAGCCTTCGCGAAAACGGCGAATGCGTCGGTCAGTATGGCCGCTTCGAAGCTACATTAAGCGCGAACAGCCGCAAGTCCTGCTGTCCGTCGGTAACCAGGGCCATGTTGCGGCCGCGCTCGCCACCATGGGCCTTCCAACGCGCCTCGTCGTCCGTGTCAGCAATGACCTTGGCCATGGCCGCTCTCATCTCTCTCCCCGAGCATATTGGAACCGTGCCAAGTTCCGTTTCATCGCTCGGCGTTCTGCAACGATGGTGTTCGTTTCGACTCAGCTGCTCGCCGCCGCCGCGCAGAGGATCCCGTCCATAGCAGCCAAGGGCAAGGTCATCGCGAACGGCGTCGACGCGCAAATGGTTCGGCGCCGGGCATCGGAGCCTACCGTGCTACCTTGGTCGACCAACGATGACGAACCGACGGCCGTGGCCGTCGGCCGCCTCGTGGAGCAGAAGAATTTCTCGGCCCTGATCGAGGCGCTTTCCATTGCGCGGCGATCGATGTCGATCCGCCTAATGATCGTCGGCGCAGGTCCGCTTTTGCAAGCGCTGCGGCATCAGGGGGAAAAGCTCGGCTTGGGTCCTTCCGCACTCCAGATCATCCCTCCGGTGTCGAATCCGTTGCCGCTGATGGCGGCTGCAGATGTCCTTGTCTTGCCATCCTTGTGGGAGGGCGCGTCCAACGTCCTTCTGGAGGCCTTGGCGCTTGGTCGGCCGATCGTTGCTTCTGCAACAGCCGGGAGTGCTGCAGAGGTGTTGGATGGCGGCCGCTATGGCGTGCTGGTCAACCCGCGTGACCCACACGACATTGCGAAAGCCCTGCTTCGGCAGGTGTCGACCAATCCAGTCCTGCCCGGACACCGTTCGGCCGATTACGACCAGGGTGCCGCTCTATCCGCTTATGTACGGATCGTCTCCGACCTGACCTGGTAGCGGAGACGTCTCCGCCGCCCCAAGCCGCTCAAAGAAATGCTTGCGACACAGCGCGACGTAGCGATCGTTTCCGCCGATTTCGGTCTGCGCACCTGCAGGCACCGCCCGGCCAGCTTCGTCGATCCGAAGGTTCATGGTCGCCTTCCGTCCGCAGTCGCACACCGCCTTCAGCTCGATCAGCGCGTCGGCCAGCGCGAGCAGGGCGGCACTTCCTTCGAACAGATTGCCAAGAAAGTCGGTCCGCAACCCATAGCAAAGCACCGGTATGGCGAGTTGGTCCGCAACCCGCGCAAGCTGAAGAACGTGAGCGCGGGTAAGAAATTGCGCTTCGTCGACGAGCACACAGTGAAGCGATCGCCGGGTCAGCTCGTCGGAGATCTCGTGGAAAAGGTCCAGCTCAGGCGCATAGCTGTTCGCCGGTGCCGACAGAGCGATGCGAGAACCGATGAGGCCCAATCCGGCGCGATGGTCGTGAGCGGAGGTCCAGAGCATCGTCTCCATGCCGCGCTCACGATAGTTGAAATCGGCCTGCAGCAGGGTGGTCGATTTGCCGGCGTTCATGGCCGCATAATAGAAGTAGAGCTTAGCCATCAGCGTGTCTCGGGAGCCGCCATGGACATCGCGTAGACAAGCTCCCGGCGTTTGACCATAAGTCACCCCTTAAAGCGCCATGAACCCGTCGCCGACCCCTCCCGATCAGGGTTCCTCCAGGACAGCTCGATCATCACCTCGGCAGCGTGCTCGCAAGGTCGGCAAGAAGGCCGCTCACCTGACGGTAAGAGAATATCTGCCGATGGCGAGCCTCATCGCCATGTGGGCGATCGTCGCTCTGGCCCTGGGTCATGCCGATGCCGCGCGAATGCTCGCCGCCACCGTGTTGATGCGGGCGACTTTGATGCTCACCCAAATGACAACCGCCGGTCCGCTGCGCCGACGGCGGGATGCGCCCCCGGCGGTGCGCAAAGCGTCCGTTACAACCGCACGATTGATCCAGCTGGGTGTGCTTGGCGCCATGATCGCGCTCACGGGACTGTGGTGTTTCGCGCTTGAAGCAGCGGGGCAACCGCTGATCGCGCGATTGCTACCTTTGGTATCATTGAGTCTTACAGGACGAGTGTATCGTGCCCTCGAACCCGGGCTGGCCGGTCGGAACTTCCCGCTCGTTAACGGGCTTGCCGGTCTCGCCGCTGCGTCGGTGGTCTGGGCGCTAAATGGCGGCGCAGAATGGTTTGCACTCGCCTACGGGCTGCGTGAGTGGGCCGCCATCCTGCTGATGCGGCGTGGCCGATTGGAGACCGACGCCCCCGATGTGCCCACCGACGAGCCGCTACTCTTTGCTGAAGTTGCGCAGAATACCGTGATCACCTCTCGCCGGATGCTTACCTACCGTCTGACGAAGAACCTGCTCGCGGTCTTCGGCCCGTTCGGTAACTTCGCCGCACGCACCGGGCGCGGGCTGCAGCTGCACAGCCGCCTTGAGCCGTACATGCCGCATCGGCTTGGCGGGTTTGCTGCTTTCGCGGCTACTGCGATCGCAGTGGCGACTTTTCTAACGGTTCACAGCGGCAAGCCTGTGGCACTGATCGCCGGCGCGGGCGCGATGCAGATGGCAGCGCTGGCGCTGAATGTCATGTTGTGGTGGCGATATCTCCCCCGCCGCGACGATCCGTCATTGATTGTCGAAGAGGACGACGACGACAGCTAGACTGGCCATTCATCCTTGAGGATGGCGAACAGCACCGTGTCGCGAACATGGCCGTTCCAGGTGATCCGGTCGGCCCGGAGCACGCCTTCGCGCACCGCGCCGAGCTTCTTCATCGCCGCTTGGGAGCGGGCGTTGCGCTTGTCGACGCGGAATTCGACGCGGCGGAACCCGGACGCGAACGCGCGATCAAGCATCATGTCCTTGACGCGACGGTTGAAGCCGGTGCCGCGGAAGGCGGGACGGTAGTAGGTGCCGCCGATCTCAAGGCACTGTCGCGCCTCATCGATGCCGAGGAAGGACGACATGCCAGCAAGTTCGTCGCCATCGAACAGGACGAACGTGCGGGTGGTCGGGCGTGCGACGTAATCGGTGATCGTTCGATCAAAATCGGGCGGGCCGAAGTTGACTGCATACATCGCCCAGATCGCCGGATCCTCGGCGCATGCTGCACGCAATGCATCCCGACGTGCTTCAGTGAACGGCTCTCCGCTGCAACCATCGCCGGCAAGCGGTTGCGACAGCAGCTGAAGATCGATCATTCCTCGTTTAAGTCCTGCGCGACATGCTCCGACCGCAGCAGACGGTCGATGTGGCTGCCCTCGTCGAAGCTCTCGTCGGCGATGAACTTCAGCTTGGCGGCATATTTCATCCGGACGCGGTGGGCGACTTCGCGCTGAAGAAAGGCCGTGTTGGTACGCAACGCCTTGAGCACCGCTTCCTCGTCCTGACCTAGCAGGGGCTTCACGAACACCGTTGCGTGGCGAAGGTCCGGCGACATGCGCACTTCTGTGATGCTGACGAGGTGCGATTGCAGGGTTTCGTCATGCACGTCGCCGCGCTGAAGCACATCGCTCAGCACGTGCCGCACCTGCTCGCCGACCCGGAGCAGGCGGACGGAGCGGCCCTCGGCGGTTTCGGTCTTGCGCATCCTCTTTCTCCCTCCCGCGTGCGGGAGGGGTCGGGAAGGTCTTGTGAAAGCCTTCCGACATGCCCTCCCCTGGCCCCTCCCGAGAGCGGGAGGGGAATGGGCTCACAGCGTCCGGGCGCGCTCCTCGACTTCGAAGACCTCGAGCGAGTCGCCCGGCTTGATGTCGTTGGTGTCGGCAAGAAGCACGCCGCATTCCAGACCGGCGATGACCTGTGCCACGTCGTCCTTGAAGCGGCGAAGGGAGCTGATGGTCGTCTTGGAAACGATGACGTCCTCGCGCGTGAGACGGGCGTTGAGGCCCTTGCGGATGACGCCTTCCAGCACCAGCAGACCCGCGGCCTTGTCGCGCTTGCCGGCGGGAAAGACCTCGCGAACTTCGGCGCGGCCGACGACCGTTTCGATGATCTCCGGCCCAAGCTGGCCGCCCATCGCCGACTTCGCCCAGTCGGTGAGATGGTAGATCACGTCGTAGTAACGCAGCTCGACCTTGGTGCGGTTGATGGCCTCGCGGGCCTTTGCGTTCGGACGGACGTTGAAGCCGATGATCGGCGCGCCGCTCGCGGCCGCCAGTGTGACGTCGCTTTCGGTGATTGCGCCGACGCCGGAGCTCAGGATTCGGACACGGATCTCGTCTGTCGACAGGCGATTGAGCGCGCTGACGATGGCTTCCGTAGAACCGTGCACGTCCGCCTTGACCACCAGCGGGAATTCCATGGTGGTCGCAGCCTTCGACGCGAACATATTCTCAAGGCTGACCGGGGCGGCGGTCGTGCGCTTGCGGTCCAGAACGCTCTGACGATAGGCCGCGACTTCGCGGGCACGTGCTTCGTTCTCCACGACGGTGAAGGGGTCGCCTGCGGACGGCACGGCGGACAAGCCAAGCACCTCCACCGGCATTGCCGGCCCGGCTTCCTTGACCTGGCGACCCTTGTCGTCGGTGAGCGCCCGGACCTTGCCGCTCTGGGCACCGGCAACGAATACGTCGCCGACGCGCAGCGTGCCGCGCTGAACGAGCACGGTGGCAAGCGGGCCACGGCCCTTGTCGAGCTTGGACTCGATCACGGTTGCCTCGGAGGCGCGGTCTGGGTTCGCCTTCAGCTCCAGGATTTCCGCCTGAAGGTGGATGGCGTTGAGCAGACCGTCGAGATTGGTCTTCTGCAGCGCCGAAACTTCGACGTCCTGGACGTCGCCGCCAAGCTGCTCGACCACGATCTCGTGCTGAAGCAATTCCTCACGCACGCGCTGCGGACGGGCCTCAGGCTTGTCGATCTTGTTGATCGCGATGATCATCGGCACGCCGGCCGCCTTGGTGTGGTTGATGGCTTCCACCGTCTGCGGCTTGAGGCCGTCATCGGCGGCAACAACCAGCACCACGATGTCGGTGACGTTGGCGCCGCGGGCGCGCATTTCACTGAACGCCTCGTGACCCGGCGTGTCGAGGAAGGTGACCTTCGACTTGTCCGGCAGAGAAACCTGGTAGGCGCCGATGTGCTGCGTGATGCCGCCGGCCTCTCCGGAGACCACGGCGGCGCCGCGGATTGCGTCGAGCAACGACGTCTTGCCATGGTCGACGTGGCCCATGATGGTCACGACGGGCGGACGAGGCTGCAGGCTTTCCGCCGCATCGACGTCGGCTGAGGTATCGATATCGACGTCGCTCTCGCTGACGCGTTTGATGTTGTGCCCGAACTCCGTGACCAGCAGCTCGGCGGTGTCCTGATCGATGGTCTGCGTCAGGGTGACCGGCGATCCCATCTTGAACAGGGCCTTCACCAGATCGGCGCCGCGCTCCGCCATGCGGTTGGCGAGCTCCTGGACGGTGATCGTCTCCGGAACGACGACGTCGCGGACCTGCTTGGCGGCGGGACCGGACTGCTGATGGTGACGCTTTTCCTTTTCCCGGGCGCGGCGAAGCGCCGCGAGCGAACGGGCGCGGCTGTCGTCCTCGCCGGACAGCGCCCGGGTGACGGTCAGCTTGCCGCGTTGACGATGATCGTCGCGGCCACGGCTCGGACGTGCGGGCTCCGGGCGCTTGGGCGCGGGTGCAGCGCCTGCAGGGCGACGGAAGCCACGGTCTTCCTCCTGCGCCGGAGCGGCCGGCGCTGAAGCGGCAGGGGCTTCGGCCGCAGCAGCAGCTTCGGCTGCGGCGCGCTCGGCTTCCAAGCGGCGCTCTTCAATAGCCTGCTCTTCGGCGCGGCGATTCTCTTCGGCACGGCGGCGTTCCTCTTCGGAAGCGCTGTTCTTGGCCTGGTCCTCACGGCGACGCGCTTCCTCAAGCGCGGCCATGCGCGCTTCCTCTGCCTCACGCTGGAACCGCTCGAGGTCCTCCTTGCGGCGGGCGATCTGCTCCGCTTCCGACAGGCGACGCTGCGGGGCAGCAGGTGCGGGGCGGGGTGCCGGAGCAGCTGGCTGCGGCGCGGCAGCAACCGGTTCGGGCGCGGGTGCCTCCGGAGCAGCAGCCGGCGTCTCGCCCGGCTTGCCCAGGATGCGCCGCTTCTTAACCTCGACCACAACCGTGTTCGAGCGCCCATGGCTGAAGCTCTGCTTCACCTTTCCGGTCTCGACCGTGCGCTTCAGCCCCAGCGGCGGCCGGGTACCAAGCTTCGGTTTGTCGGTCTGGTCGGTCATTCTGTTCCTTCGTCAACTTCGTCAGGCGTACTGGAGCCGGAGGCGATGTCGCCGCCGTCTAGCCCAGCATGCGGGTCAGTGAAAGCGCGCCACCGGGCAAGCGTTTGGGACACGCGAGCGGCGGCAGCGGGATCGGTCAGGGCGACATGTACCACATTTTCGCGCCCCAAGGCCATGGACAAGATGGTGCGTCCCTCCGGGAATACCAAGCCCCGGTCATGCCCAAGTTCACGCGAGCCGCCGGAGCGCCACGCCTGATCCATCCGCTTGCGCCCGTCCTCCCCGGCATCGGCGGCGTGAACCAGCAGATAGACCTTGCCGGAGCGGGCGGCGGTTTCGACGCGTTCGGCGCCGTTGATTAGCTTGCCCGAGCGCGCCTCCATGCCGAGCCGGTCGAGTGAGGCCTGGCGAAGCGCGGCTTCGGTAAGGGCCCCTAAATCTTCGGGGACTTCCACCGGTTCCTTGAAGGCTCGGGCCAGGGCGCCCTTGAGCTTGCCCTTGGCGTTTGCCTCATCGAGCTGCGCGCGTCCGACGGAGATCCACGCGCCACGCCCGGGCGCTTTGGCCCGCACGTCGGGCGCCACCTGGCCGTCGGGACCAAGGGCGAGGCGGATCAGCTCATCCTTGGTGCCCTTGGCGCGGGTAAGAATGCACGTGCGTTCAGGCTCACTCCCTGCCCGCTCCGGGGAGGTACCAGGGGAGGGCTCACCCGTCGAACCCCTCTCGCCAGCGGGAGGGGAGGATGTGGTCAGGCGTTTCCGCTTATCATTGCTCGGAGTCCGCAAGCGCGTCCTCCTGACCAGCGGCGGCGTCTTCGTCCTCGAACCAGTGGGCGCGAGCTGCCATGATGATCTCGTTGCCCTGCTCTTCGTTAAGGCCGTACTCCGCCAGAATCCCGCCCTTGTCCTCGGACCGGTTGTTGGTCTGCGGGCTGTCGGCGCGGCGGCGCGGCTCCTGGCGCTTCTTCTGGATCAGCTCGTCGGTGGCGAGGTCGGCGAGATCGTCCAGCGTGCGGATGTTGGCCTTGCCAAGCGTCACCAGCATCGCCTCGGTGAGGTGCGGAAGCTCGGCCAGCGCATCCTCGACGCCAAGGCTGCGGCGCTCTTCCCGGGCCGCGGCTTCGCGGCGCTCCAGCGCCTCCGTGGCACGGCTCTGAAGCTCGCCGGCGATCTCGTCGTCGAGGCCTTCGATGGAGGCGATTTCGTCGAGGTCGACGTAAGCCACTTCCTCGAGCGCGGTGAAGCCTTCCGCCACCAGCAGCTGGGCCAATGTCTCATCGACGTCCAGCTCGGTCTGGAACATCTCGGAGCGCTCGACGAACTCGCGCTGTCGCTTCTCGCTGGCATCGGCTTCGGTGAGGATGTCGATCTGCGAGGCGGTCAGCTGGCTGGCGAGGCGGACGTTCTGACCGCGGCGACCGATGGCTAGGCTGAGTTGATCGTCGGGGACCACGACCTCGATGCGGCTCTCTTCCTCGTCGATGACGACGCGGCTGACGGTCGCCGGCTGAAGCGCGTTGACGACGAAGGTCGCCGTGTCTTCCGACCAGGGGATGATGTCGATCTTCTCGCCCTGAAGCTCCTGGACGACGGCCTGCACGCGGCTGCCCTTCATGCCGACGCAGGCGCCGACCGGGTCGATGGAGCTGTCGCGGCTGATCACGCCGATCTTGGCGCGGCTGCCCGGATCGCGGGCGGCGGCCTTGATCTCGATGATGCCGTCGTAGATTTCCGGCACTTCCTGCGCGAACAATTTCTTCATGAAATCAGGGTGGGCGCGGGACAGGAAGATCTGCGGGCCACGAGCTTCGCGCGCTACGCGCATGATCAGCGAACGGATACGGTCGCCGACGCGGACCATTTCACGCGGGATCTGCTGGTCGCGGCGAATAACGCCCTCGGCCCGGCCGAGGTCGACGACGACGTGCCCGAACTCGACCCGCTTGACGACGCCGGTGATCACCTCGCTGACGCGGTCCTTGAACTCTTCATACTGGCGCTCGCGCTCGGCATCGCGGACCTTCTGGAAAATGACCTGCTTGGCGGCCTGCGCGGCGATTCGGCCAAACTCGATCGGGGGCAGTGGGTCGACGATGAAGTCGCCCAGCGCCGCGTCCTTCTGCAGCTTCTGCGCGCCCTTGAGATCGACCTGCTTGAAATGATCCTCCGGCTCCTCGACCACCTCGAGGACGCGCCACAGGCGAAGGTCGCCGGTGGTGCCGTCAAGCTTGGCGCGGATGTCATTCTCGGCGCCGTAACGGGCGCGAGCGGCACGCTGGATTGCGTCCTCCATCGCTTCGATGACGATGGCGCGGTCGATCAGTTTCTCACGGGCAACGCTGTCGGCGATCGCCAGAAGCTCGGCCTTGTTGGCGGACGCAACGGTCGGAGCGGCAGTGGCCATTAGTCTTCCTCTACTTCCTGAATGGTATCGGCGCCTTCGGTGCTGATCGGCGCGGTTGATTTGATGAGCTTGTCGGTCAGCAGAAGCTTCGCCGAGCCGATGTCGGTAAATGCGATCTCGTAAGCCTGGCCGTCCTTGCCGGCGAGCGTCACCGTGTCGCCCTCGATGCCCTGGACGGTGCCGGAATATTGCTGGCGGCCGTTCTTCTTTTCGGCGAGCGTGACACGGGCCTCGTGGCCGGCCCAATCGCGATAATCGTTGCGGCGCGTCAGGGGACGGTCGATCCCGGGCGAGCTGACTTCCAGCCGGTACCCGCCCTCGATCGGGTCGCGCCCCTCCGCCTCCAGTGCGTCCAACTTCTCGGACAGCCGGCGCGAAATCTTTTCACAATCCGAAAGGTCGAGCTGGCGCGTGTCCGGTCGTTCGGCCATAATTTGCAACGTCGGGTCCGATCCGCCGCCGGTCATCGCCACCCGCACGAGCGCATAGCCGAGGCTCTCCACCTCGGGCTCGATCAGGTCGGTCAATGCGGCGATATCGGCCATGCGACTCCAAGCAAAACCTCTCCGCGACCGGCGGGAACCCCGCCAGCCTCTTCACCACAGCGATGTAGAGGAGAGGAGAGCGATATAGGCCCAAGCCCGGCGGGGCGCAAGCTATGCCTGACTGCCAAGCGCCGCATTCTCCGCACGGATGCGGACGGCCAGAACGAGCGCGTTGAGAATCGAGAAGATCAGCGCGACCTGCCACAGCCCAAACGCCAGCGGCAAAGCGGCAATCTCTCCGGCAACGACGAGATAGTTGGGGTGGCGCACAAGCCGGAAAGGTCCACCGGTGACGAGGGGTGCGTCCGGAAGGACGATGATGCGCGTCGTCCAGCGCGGCCCAAGGGTTTGTATCACCCAGACGCGGCCGATCTGGAGCAGGCCGAACAGGATCAGCCACAGCCATTGTACATCTCGGCCCGGAGCAAGCCACCATAACGCGGCGAGCCAACCGGTGTGGACGGCGACGATAAGCGGATAGTGGCCGGGCGCATATTCCTTTGCGCCCATCGCCAGCAGCCGCTCGGTGTTGACTCGCGCCAGCCCAAGTTCGGCGAGCCGCTGCGCGGTGACAAAGGCCATTATGGCAACGCCAAGCCACATCATGCCTTCTCCAGCAGCAGGCCGGCGCACGTGAAACCGGGGCCGAAGGCGGTCATCAGCGCACGATCAGGCAGTCCGCGTTTCAATAGCCGTTCCAGGACGAACAGCACGGTTGGCGCGCTCATGTTGCCATACTCCCTCAAGACATCTCGTTCGACGTCTAGACTTCCGTCGGGAAGCTCAAGCGCGGCCTCGATGGCCTGGAGAACCTTCATTCCGCCAGGATGACTGCACAAGCGGTCCACGTCGCTCCAATCGATGCCGAGCGACTGCAGCATTCCGCCCATCGCTCTGCGCAGCTCGGCTTCGATGAACGGCGGGATCGCTCGATCGAAGATCACCGCGAGGCCCGGGTCCTCGACATCCCAGCCCATGATCTTCAGCGTGTCAGGCCACAATTGCTCCGCCGAGCCGGTAATCTTGGCGACTGGCTCGCCCGCGCCGACGACGGCCGCCGCCGCTCCATCGGCGAACAGGGCCGTCGCGACCACTGCCGCCGGATCGTTGCTGTCGAGACGGATCGAGATCGAGCAAGTTTCCACCGTGACGAACAGCCAGCGGCTGCCCGGCTCCCCGGCTGCAAGCCTCGCCGCGGTGGCCATGCCGCTTACCCCGCCTGCGCAGCCGAGGCCGAAAACCGGGACTCGGCGGATGTCGGAGCGAAAGCCCATACGCCCGCTGACACGCGCCTCCAGGCTCGGCGTTGCAATGCCGGTGGTTGAGACGGTGACCACCCCATCGATCTCTTCACCACCAACGCCGGCGAGCTCCAAGGCCTTGGTCGCCGCTTCGATGAACAACGCTTCGGCGGATTGGAGGTAGAGCGCGTTACGCTCCGCCCAGCCGCGATGTTCGGTATACCATTCTTTCGGCGCGACGATGTGCCGGGTATCGATGCCGGCATTGTCAAAGACGCCTGCCAGACGATCGAACAGGGCAGGGCGTCCGCCGAACGCATCTGCCGCCAGCGACTTCGCCTCGGCCTGGGTAATGATGGTCTTTGGGACCGCTGTTGCAACGGAGAGCAAGTTGGAAGATTGCAAGAGACAGTCCGATCACGAGTTCGTGTGAACGGCAACCGACGAGGGATGGAATCGATGCGCTACAAACTGGCTTACCTGCTTTCTGCCGTAGCACTGGCGGCCTGCGGACAAGCGGCTCCATCGCAGCCGGCGCAGCAAGCGGCCGCCCCGTCCGGTGAGCCTCCTTTCACAAGCACGGAGATCGCGAAGTTCGATTCGCCCTGGGCGATGGCATTCCTGCCGGGCAGCGGCGTATCGCTAACGACCATGGCGCTGGTGACGGAGAAGGAAGGCAAGCTTTGGCTTCTGGATACGGCTACCGGCAAGAAACAGCAGGTCACCGGTGTTCCGACGGTTAAGGTTGCAGGGCAGGGTGGACTTGGCGACGTCGTCGCCCACCCGGACTTCGCCGGGAATCAGCGCGTCTACCTCAGCTACGTCGAAGGTGGAGCGAACGGTACCAGCGGTGCGGTGGTCGGTTACGGGCGGCTGGTCATGGGTAGTGGCGTGCCGCGGCTCGAAGGCTTCAAGGTCGTTTGGCGTCAGGCACCGAAGGTAACGGGTGACGGTCATTTCTCGCACCGGATCGCCTTCGCGCCTGACGGCAACATGTTCGTCACGTCGGGCGACCGCCAAAAGATGACCCCGGCCCAGGAAACCAATGGTCAGCTCGGCAAGGTGCTCCGCCTTACTGCGGAAGGTGCGCCGGTGCCCGGCAACCCTTGGGCAGACCAGGGCGGGATTGCCGCCAGCTTTTGGTCAATTGGGCATCGCAACCTGCTCGGCATCGCGTTCGCGCCCGACGGCCGGCTGTGGGAAACGGAGATGGGACCGCAGGGCGGCGACGAGCTCAACCTGATCACGCCGGGAAAAAACTACGGTTGGCCGAAGGCTTCCTATGGCAGCCACTATGGCGGTGGCGAAATCCCCGACGCGCACGCGAGCAGCGGCTTCGAAGAACCAAAGGCATGGTGGAACCCATCCATCTCGCCGGGGGCCTGCTGATTTACAGCGGCGACTTGTTCTCGGCGTGGAAGGGCGATGCCCTGATTCCCGCACTGTCCGGGCTGGCATTGATCCGGGTCGACATCAGCGGAGACCAGGCGCGCAAGGCCGAACAGTGGGACATGGAGATGCGGGTGCGCGGCGTCGACCAAGGTCCGCGCGGCGAGGTCTATCTTCTTGAAGATGGCGATACGGGCGGCCGCATTTTCCGGCTGGAACCGAAGAGCTAGAACTTCCGATACCGCAGATAATAAGGCCGGCGTCCCTGACGGCGCGACTTGGCGCCGTAACGGGTCTCGATCCAGCCCCCTGGCGGGTCGAGGAAGTCTGACGGCTTCTCGGCCAACCACTGGAACGTCGCCGTCCAGCGCTGCATGACCATCAACGTCCATTCCAAGTAGACGGGATGGTCGGTTGCGATGCGGAGTTCGCCGCCCGCCTTCAGCTTGTCGGCGAACAGACGAAGCGGTCCGTCGTTGACCATTCGCCGCTTCGAATGTCTCGCTTTCGGCCAGGGATCCGGGTGCAACAGGTAAAGAAAGCTCAGCGCGCCGTCCGGCACGCGCCGGAGGACCTGCAGCGCATCGCCATGCCACAGCCGCACGTTGCGCAGGTTCTGGTCGCGGAGGTGGGTAAGGGCAACCGCGACGCCGTTGAGGAACGGTTCGGCGCCGATGAAGCCGTGATCGGGCAGCAGGTCGGCGCGATACGCAAGATGCTCGCCCGAGCCGAACCCGATCTCGAAATGAAGGGGCGGGGATCGCCGAAGAGTCCGGCCGACGTGATCTCGCCTTCCTCGGGAACACTGATCTGCGGCAGCAGCTTGTCTATGAGTTCCTGCTGACCCGCGCGCAGCTTGTGCCCGCTGGAACGGCCGTACAGGCGGTTGAGGGTGGTTGGATCGCCGGGTTTGTGCGCGGTCATGGGACGATGCGCCTAAAGCCCTAAGCGCGCGGGCTCAACGCCAAGCATCCAACTTCGCATCGGGGCGTTCGTTGAGCTTTCAGGTAACAGGGAGAGTTTGGATGAACGGCAGGAACCCTAAGAGCACGGCGCAGATCGCCGGGCACCCCATGCACCCGATGCTCGTTCCGCTGCCCATCGCCTGCTTCATCGGCGCGCTGGTGACCGATGTTATCTTTCTTGCGACCGACAACAGCGGCTGGCCGGAAGCATCGAAGTGGCTGCTCGGCTTTGGCATTGCCACGGCAGCGCTGGCCGCGACCACGGGCATCATCGATTATATGGGCGACGACCGCATCCGCCGCACCGGCGACGCGCTGAAGCATATGATGGCAAACGTTGCCGTGGTCGTGATCGAGATCATCAACCTGGTTACGCGGCTCAGCAACGATGCCGCCGACGATGGCGTGGGTTCGTTGGGCGTCTTCCTGTCGCTCGCGGCGGTGGTCGTGCTTGGCTACAGCGGCTGGAAGGGTGGCGATCTCGTCTACAAGCATCGCGTCGGCGTCCACGACACCGACGACGAGCCTGCCACCACCTCTGTGCGTTAGGCGTTCAGCGCTGCCTTGAGATCCTCGGCGAGGTCGGTCCGCTCCCACGGGAAGAAGTCGCCTTCCGCCTTGCGGCCGAAGTGACCGTAGGCGGCCGTCTTCGAATAGATCGGCTTGTTGAGGCCAAGGTGCGTGCGGATTCCGCGCGGGGTCAGACCGCCGAGCTTCTCGATCTTGCCGATGGCGGCCTCAATCTGATCGTCGCCGACGGTGCCGGTGCCGTGCGTGTCGACATAGAGCGAAAGCGGGGCCGACACGCCGATCGCATAAGCAAGCTGGATAGTGCAGCGGGTCGCCAGGCCCGCAGCGACGACATTCTTCGCCAGGTAGCGCGATACGTAGGCGGCCGAGCGGTCGACCTTGGTCGGGTCCTTGCCCGAGAACGCGCCGCCACCGTGCGGAGCCGCGCCGCCGTACGTGTCGACGATGATCTTGCGGCCGGTAAGGCCGGCGTCCCCGTCAGGCCCACCGATCTCGAATGAGCCGGTCGGGTTGATGTGGTAGACGGTTTCATCGCTCAGCAGCTCGGCCGGGAGAATGTCGGCAACGACCCTCTTCACATAATTGTGAAGCTCCGCCTCCTGCTCACCCTGGTCGTAGCCCTTGGCGTGCTGCGTCGAGACGACGATCGCCGTCGCCGCTGCCGGCTTGCCATTCTCGAAGCGCAAGGTGACCTGGCTCTTGGCGTCAGGCTCAAGGAACGGTGCCACACCCGAATGGCGGTCGGCTGCCATGCGCTCCAGAATTTTATGGCTGTAGTAAAGGGTTGCCGGCATCAAATCCGGCGTCTCGTCGCAGGCAAAGCCGAACATGATGCCCTGGTCGCCGGCGCCTTCGTCCTTGTTGCCGCTGGCGTCGACGCCCTGCGCGATGTGGGCCGACTGGCCGTGCAGATTGTTGTGGAAGGTCAGCGTTTCCCAGTGAAAGCCGTCCTGCTCATAACCGATACGCTTCACCGTGTCGCGAACGGCCGTTTCGATTTCTTCCTTCGCGCCCGGCGCCCAGGCGTCATTTTCATAAACGCCCTTGCACCGGATCTCACCCGCGAGAACCACGAGCTGAGTGGTGGTCAGCGTTTCGCACGCGATGCGCGCTTCCGGGTCCTTGGACAAAAACAGGTCGACGATCGCGTCGCTGATCTGGTCCGCGACTTTGTCGGGGTGGCCTTCGGAAACCGATTCGGACGTGAAGAGGTAGGAAGTGCGCATGGAAGGTAGAGGTCCTCGAACAAAGGGCCGTGTGTCACGGACTTAACGATATAAGGAAATCCTTATGTCGCCCGATAGCGTTGCCGCGACGACAGGGCAATGGCGGCGATGATCAGCAATGCCGCGAGCGACAATGGAATGACGTTGCCGACGCATCCGAAGGGTGTGAAGCGGCTCGTTGGCGATGGAATGGTGCCGTTGATGACACCGGCTGTGCGCCAAGGCAGGGAGCTGATGATCCTTCCCCGTGCATCGACGATCGCGCTAATTCCCGTCGGGGTGGACCGAATTACGGGAAGCCCCTCCTCCGCGGCCCGGAGCCGCGCCTGGGCGAGGTGCTGCGGCGGACCCCAGCGCCCGAACCAGGCGTCGTTGGACGGGTTGAAGATGAAGTCGGGCCGGTCGTTCCGGTCCACCACCTTGCCGGAGAAGATGATCTCATAGCAGACCTGAAGACCGACCTTGCCCCAGCCTGGCAAGGTCATGGTTGCCGGCCCGGGACCATAGCTGATGTCCCCCTGACCGGGCGCGAGTTGCGACAGCCCGATCGTTTCGAGGAGCGGCCGCATCGGCAGATATTCGCCGTAGGGCACCAGATGAGCCTTGTCGTACCGGTCGAGGATTCTGCCCTCCGTCGTTAGCGCGACAACGCTGTTGGTCTCTCCCGTTACGCGGCCGAGCGGGTCGGCGATGATGGCGAAGGCGCCGGTCAACAACAGGTCGCCCGGGCGCAGAACGGATGCCGCCCGCTGTGCCGGGGGAGTGGCACTGAGGCACCGGAGCCGGTCGAGTCGATTAGCTGAAACGGTTGCGGCACAGCCACTTCGGGCCAGAACAGCAGCCGGGGCGAAGTGGCGCCGCCGACCGATAGCCGCCCCAGGCGCGCGAAGGCGTCATCGGCGAGTCCGGGACGCCATTTCTGTTCCTGCCCGATGTTGGGTTGAACGATCCTGACGGCCTTGCTGGCCGAGGCCGGGGGTTCGAAGATCACACCGATGGCGAAGCCCGCCGCGATCCCTGCAGCGGCGATGGCGAACAAGGCGCGGCTCCTGCGCTCTACCATGAGCCAGATGCCACCGCCCACGAGAGCGATGAACATCGATGCGCCATAGGTGCCGATCAATGGAACCAGGAAGCGGGTCTCGCCGACGGCGGAAGCCGCCAGCGGGTTCCATGCGAAACCGGTGAAGACAGTTGCACGCAGCCATTCGGTCAAGCCCCACGTGCCCGCGAGAGCCACCACCAGGGCCATCGGATTTCTGCGGCCCACTCGCCACGCCAATCCGGTTGCAAGCGCCGGAAAGACCGCAAGGTAAATCGAGAGCAGCAAAAGAGCGAGCCAGCCCAGCCAGGCGGGCATGTTCGCCTGATAGGTGAAGGAGGTCGGAAGCCAGTTCAGACCAACCACGAACTGGCCAAGACCGAACAGCCAGCCGACCAGCAGAGCTTGCCGAGCCGTTTCAGCGCGCGACAGCAAGGCGCACAGCAAGGCGATGGCGATCGGCATCAGCGGAGTGAAGCCGATCGGCTCGAACGCCAGTGCCGACACCGCTCCAACCGCCAGCGCCGCCACTCCCGAATGGCGCGCGAGGCGAGCGAACATGGTCAAGCTGCTTGCGACTTAGTTGTTGACCTTGAGGTCTTCGCCCAGTGTTGCCTTGCCGCTGGAGCCGAAGGTGCCGGCGAGCTTAACCGCCTTGCCCTTCACGCGGACGTACAGCGGCTTGGCCGTGAGGTCGCCGCCGTTCACTGCGGTTACTTCGCCCTCGGCCTCGGTCCCTGCCGGGATGACCGTGGTCCAGCCAAGCTTCACGTCGGATGCGACCGTGAGCGGAACGCGCTGACCAACGCCCAGCTTCTTGCCCTTGGCTGCCGGAGCGAGCGCAAGCTTCACTTCCGTGCCGGCCTTCAGCGAGGGACCCGAGCCGGTGGCAGCGGCGGCCGGCTTGGCGGGAGGGGAGGCTGGAAGGTCGACCATCCAATTGCCGCTTTGGGCGACGGCGCTGCTTGCACAGCAGGCGAGCGCAACGAGAGCGAAACGAGCGATCATGATATCTCCATAGCCTTGGGTTTCTTCGATAATCCTACACATCGGCGGCAACGGCAAGCCGCGCTTATTCCTGTGCGCTACCATCCGGTGCGTGCAGTCTGAGCCGAAGGATGCGCCGGGAATCGGCGGCAATCGATTCCAGCCGCCAGCCGCTGGCATGGCATACCGAATCGCCCGGCTGAAGAATTTTGCCAGCGAGCAGGAAGGCGAGGCCGCCAAGCGTATCGACATCATCCTCTTCGCTGACGAGCCGGGCGTCGACCGTGCTTGCCAGCTCCTCGATTTCCAGCCGCGCGTCCGCTTCCCAGATGCCATCGTCGAGCATCACGAGCATGGCGCCCTCCTGCTCGTCATGCTCATCCTCGATGTCGCCGACGATCTCCTCGACGACGTCTTCGATGGTGACGAGACCTTCCGTCCCGCCGAACTCGTCGACGACGATGGCGAGGTGGACCCGCTCGGCGCGCATGCGAGCGAGAAGGTCGAGCACGCCCATCGATTCAGGCACAAAGAGGGGATTGCGGAGCAGGGCAGTCATGGCGCGGTCGCGGCTCTTATCGACATTGGCCATGAACACATCCTTGATGTGAACCATGCCGATCACCTCGTCGAGGCTCTCGCCGTAGACCGGCAGACGACTATGGCCGGCATCGGCGAAAGCGGCGACGAGATCGTCGAAGCTGATCGTCGAAGCGACCGACATGATCTCCCCGCGCGGAACGCAGATGTCCCCCGCGGTGCGGTCGTCCAAGTGCAACAGGTTGCGCAGCATCTGCCGCTCGTGAGGCGTCAGGTCGCCAGACTGCGGTCGGCTGCCCTCGGCTTCATCGATCACTTCTTCGATCTGGTCGCGGAGCGTGGGTTCGCTCTCGTCGCCGAAAATGAGGTGACGAACGCCGCGCCAGATGCGCGACCCACCGTCGTCGTCGCTACGCGTGGCCATCAGCGCGCCTCCGCATAGGGATTGGCAATCCCAAGGCGGGCGAGAGCTCGCACCTCGCGCGCTTCCATGTCGGCCGCCTCATCATCGTCGCCGTGATCGTAGCCAAGCAAGTGGAGTGTGCCGTGCACCAGCAAATGAGAGGCGTGCGCCTCCATGCTGATTGCCTTGTCCTTGGCCTCGGTGCTGCAGACGCCATGGGCCAGTACGATGTCGCCGAGCATCAGCTCCGGCCCGTCATGCGCCTCAGCCTCTAGCTCGTCGGCCTCGGCGAGCGGAAAGGATAGGACGTTGGTCGGCTTGTCCTTGTCACGCCACTGGGCGTTCAAGGCACGTACCTCTTCGTTGCTGGTCAGCCTGACGGAAAGCTCAACCGAACGCTCAGTCGAAGCGAGGTGCGGGAAGAGGCTTTCGGCGATAGCGGCTTCAGCGGCGCGGCGCACCAGCGCCTCCCAGCCGCTGCTACTGTCCCACTCCGAATCGGCTTCGATGGCGATGTCCAGCATCACGCGCCCGGTCCTTCGTAAGCGTCGACGATGCGGCCGACCAACGGGTGGCGGACGACATCGGCCGAGCTGAACTTCACCGTGGCGATGCCTTTCACGCCCGACAGGCGCGATACCGCATCGGCAAGACCTGACTTGCCCGGGTCAGGCAAGTCGACCTGGTTGGGGTCCCCACAGATGACCATCCGGGATCGCATGCCGAAGCGCGTCAGGAACATTTTCATCTGCGCGGGCGTGGTATTCTGCGCCTCATCAAGGATGATGAAGGCGTCGTTGAGCGTTCGGCCGCGCATGAAGGCGATCGGCGCGATCTCGATTTCCCCGGAAGCTATGCGCCGCTCAACCTGCTCGGTCGGAAGCATGTCGTAGAGTGCGTCATAGAGCGGGCGAAGATAAGGATCGACCTTCTCCTTCATGTCGCCGGGCAGAAAGCCCAGACGCTCGCCGGCCTCAACCGCGGGACGCGACAGGATCAGCCGGTCGACGCTGCCCGAAATCATCTGCGCCACGGCCTGTGCCACTGCCAGGTAGGTTTTGCCGGTGCCTGCGGGCCCAAGCGCGAAGATCATGTCCTCGCCGGCCAGCGCTTCCATATACTCCGTCTGGACCGCGGAGCGGGGAACAATGGTCTTCTTGCGCGTGCGGATCATCACGCGCGGCGGCGAGCCCACCTCCTGGTGAACGATTCCATCGAGGACCGGCTGAGAGGCCATGCCGAGCACCGCCTGCACCGCAGCGGCGTCGACGTCCTGACCTTCATCGAGGCGGTTATAAAGGCCAAGCAAGACTTCCCGCGCGCGCGCTGCGCTGTCCGCATCGCCTTCGATCTGCACCCGGTTGCCGCGTGCGGCGATGTGCACGCCGAAGTGGTTCTCGATGGTGATCAGGTGCCGGTCGTAATCGCCGAACAACGGTCCGATGAGGTACGGCTGTTCGAACTCGAGTTCGAGGCGGGCGCGGTCGGGCCCGGCAGCGTCGCGGCGGGCCATCAGGCGGCGGCCTTGGCCGTAAGCGCGCCAGTCATGCTGTTCGGGCCGGCGGCAACCAACGAGACATCGACGAGATCGCCGATGGTCGCGCCGGTCTCGACGTGTACGGATTGGAGCCACGGCGAACGGCCGATCATCTGCCCGGAACGACGGCCCGGCCGCTCAAGGAGGATCTGCGTGTCGCTGCCCACCGTCGCCTGATTGAAGGCCAGCTGGTGCACCGCCACACGGCTCTGAAGCCTGGCGAGGCGATCTTCCATCACATCCTTGGAAATGAAATCCTCCTGCATGCTGGCGGCGGGCGTGCCGGGCCGGGGGCTATATTTGAACGAATAAGCGGCGGCGTAGCGAACCTCGTCGATGAGGCTCAGCGTGTCCTCGAACTCGGCCTCCGTCTCGCCGGGGAAGCCGACGATGAAGTCACCCGACAGCGCAATGTCAGGTCGTGCCGAGCGCACCTTCTCCAGCGTGCGGAGATAGCTGTCCGTGGAATGGCTTCGGTTCATCGCCTTCAGCACCCGGTCGCTGCCCGACTGAACCGGCAGGTGGAGATAGGGCATCAGCTTGTCGACTTCGCCATGCGCGGCGATCAGGGCGTCGCTCATGTCGGTGGGATGGCTGGTTGTGTAGCGGATGCGCTCCAGCCCATCGATGCGCGCCAAGGCGTGGATCAGCGTGTGGAGACCCGCCGGGCGGCCACGATCATCTTCGCCGCTCCAAGCATTCACATTCTGGCCGAGCAGCACGATCTCCCGAGCGCCGGCCTCAACCAATGAATAGGCCTCGGCGACGATGTCGCTCCACGGTCGCGAAATTTCCGCCCCACGGGTGTAAGGCACCACGCAATAAGTGCAGAATTTGTCGCAGCCCTCCTGCACGGTCAGGAAGGCACTTGGGTTAGCGCGCCGACGATGCGGCAGGGCATCGAACTTGGAGATCGCCGGCATGTCGGTGTCGACCGGCCGTTCCCCTCGGCTGGCGGCGTCCACCATTTCGGGCAGGCGGTGATAGGCTTGCGGGCCGACGACGATGTCGATCAGCTTGGACCGGCGTTTCGCTTCTTCGCCCTCGGCCTGTGCCACGCATCCAGCAAGGGCGACCAGCGGCTTCGAGCCGTCCTCCCGAAGCAAGCGGCCGACGTCGGAGTAGGCCTTGTCGGCCGCCTTTTCGCGAATGTGGCAGGTGTTGAGGACGACCAGATCGGCATTGTCGCCTTCCGCCGCAGTCAGTCCCTGCCGGCTGAGCAGTTCAGCCATCCGCTCGCCGTCATAGACGTTCATCTGACAGCCGAAGCTTTTGATTCGGAAGGTGCGGGGAGTCATTGGCCTGCCGCTATAGGGGATGGCTGATCGAACTTGAAGCGGCGAGCGATGCGGCAATCCGTTCCTGCGCCAAGGCCGCGAGTGCCTTGCGGTCCGTCATGGCCGGCAAACGCTCCAGCAGGCGCACGGTAACGGGGATTGTTCCCTGACGCCCCAGCAGTCGCATGGCATTGGCCCGCCCGCTTTCGTCGAACCAGGCGACCTCCCGGACTGACGAAAGATAGTCGATTGCGACCGGCTGAACGTGCGCCTCGGGCGGCGGTGGCGCCACCGCGGCCAGCAGGCTGGATCGGAATGGCAGCAGGCCGCTGCCATGGCCGGTCGTGCCTTCCGGAAAGATCGCCAGTGGTGGTCGGCGCTGAAGGGCAGCTTGAACCGATGTCGCCTGATCGCCAGCGGCGCGACGGGCGCTGCGGTCGACATAAAGGGTGTTGTTCTGATCCGCGAGCCAATGGATCAACCGGTTTCCAAGCCGGTCTTTGGACACGAAGGCACAGCCCGTGGCGCTGCCGAGAACCAAGATGTCGAGCCAACTGAGATGGTTCGCGATCAAGAGGGTGTGCGGATATGGCTTCGGACCAACCGACCGGACCTCGAGCCCGCAGATGCGCGCGGCTGCACGCAAAAAGCGATACGGCCAGGGAGACGTCCCCCTCAACCACACGCAACAAATGTGCGGGACTGCGTAGCCGATCAGCAAAAGCAGCAGGCGGCTGATCCGCCATGCGGCCCGAATATTTGAGGATGGCCGTCTATCGATTGCGGTCAAGCGCGACGCCGTACAATTCCATTCGATGGTCCACGAGGCGGAAGCCGAGCTTTTCGGCGATCCGCCGCTGGAGCAACTCAAGCTCCTCATCCACGAACTCGATGACCTTTCCGGTCTCGACGTCGATCAGATGGTCGTGATGCTCATCGGAGGCGGCCTCGTAGCGCGAGCGACCGTCGCCGAATTCATGCCGTTCCAGGATCCCCGCTTCTTCGAACAAGCGGACGGTCCGGTATACGGTGGCGATGGAAATCCTGGGGTCAACGGCCGCTGCGCGTTCATGCAACGTCTCGACGTCCGGATGATCTTCCGATTCGGACAGGATGCGCGCAATGGTCTTGCGCTGCTCCGTAATCCGCAAGCCCTTGTCCGCGCAGAGCCGCTCGATGTCGATGTTGCGATGCATCGAGTCGTTGTTAGTGCAGATGCGGACGCGGGGTCAAAGAAAAGGGGACGCCACGATAGCGTCCCCTTGTAACTCTCAGGCCTTGGACTTGCCCGAGCCGCGCGTGCGGCGGCGCGTGGTCCCGAGCCCGATCGATTTGGCGAGTGATCGCCGCTGTTCCGCATAATTGGGCGCAACCATCGGATAATCGGCGGCGAGGCCCCACTTCTGACGGTATTGGTCAGGCGTCATCTGATAATGAGTCATCAGGTGCCGCTTCAGCATCTTCAGCTTCTTTCCGTCTTCAAGGCAGACGATATAGTCCGGCTTGATGGACGAGCGCACCGGCACCTTGGGTTCCGGCTTCGCTTCCGGAGCCGACGGCTTGCCCGATATTTCGCTGAGGGCGCCGTGCACATTCTGGATGAGATTGGGCAAATCATTAACGGCGACGCTATTGTTGCTGACATGTGCCGCGACGATGTCCGCGGTGAGGGTCAGCAAGGTGTCGTCGACAACCTGATCTTCGGCCATTGTTGATGTCCTGATTCCGAGCAAAGGGGTGGCGCTTCGGCAAACGCCATCACTACTGGATATGCCCGTCGCTAGCAAAGTGCAACTTCAGGTAGCTACCTGACCTCTTCAGATCGGACGAGCCAAAGTCAGCGCGTCGAAACGAGAGCCGTCTGCGCCAGTATAGTAATTAGCCCGACGGCCCACCGGAACGAAGTCGGCACTATTATACAATTGAATTGCTTGATTATTCGCGCGTACTTCTAAATGAACTTTCGAGGCGCCCCGAGCTTTCGATGAGGCCACGAAGTCTTCAAGAAGGCTTCGTCCGATGCCCTTGCGACCGTGCGCCGGATCGACGGCAAGGAGCAGAAGTTCCGCCTCATCCGCCACGATCCGGAAGAGAGAGAAGCCGACTGCGGTTGGCCCTGTTCGCGCGATCCGTAGGCTGACACCGGACATAGGCAGAATTCCAGCACATTGTGCCCTTGTCCAAGCCTCACCGAATGCCATGTCGAATGCTGCATTCATGACCGCCATGACCTCGTCGAGGTCCTGTACGGAGCCTTCGTCCACTTGCAGGTCTCGGAGTTCCTGCGCCTGATCGATCATGCTGCAGTTGGCAATTTGGCATCGGGCGCGCGGGCGTATAGCGGGCGCGGCGGCAGCGTTCGCAGTACTTCCGGCAGCGATAACGCATGGCGCGCCGACAGTAGAGCGTCGATACTCTCGCCGCGCCCGCGCGCTTCAATCAGGAGGGCGGCACCCGAGCCGATTACCCGCTCCAATGAGACGGCCCGGCCCGACTCCGAGGGCGTGAGGTTGAGCAGCTCGCCGGGATCTGACAGCGACGGGTATTGTTGAACGAACAGCTCGCCGTGACCGCCTTTGACCGCGACGGCCACCGGCAAGGGCGCCGAAGCGGCGAGGAGTGCAAGCGAGTAGAAGCCGAGAACTTCGGCACCCCAGCCAATCGCCAGACCGTGCGCAGCGGCGATGCCAACCCGGATGCCGGTGAAGCTGCCCGGGCCGACGCCCACCAGGATCTGCTCCGCCCGGCGGCCATCGAGCAACTCGGCGATCATCGGGACCAACCGTTCGCTATGGCCTCTACCGATCACCTCGTCGCGGGTGCCAATGCACGTGTCGCCGTCGAACAAGGCGGCGGTGCAGGCGGCGCTGGACGTGTCGATGGCGAGGATCATGCGAAGTTCGTCCTTCGCTCCGGATTGGGCCACAGCGTGCGGCGCCAAGCAAGCGAATAGTGGCGCGGCTAGACCGCTTCCACCGACTCCACTTCGGGAACATAATGACGGATCAGGCTCTCGATCCCATTTTTCAACGTGACGGTGGAGGAGGGACAGCCAGAGCAGGCGCCCTGCATCGCCAGGAACAGCCGCCCGTCCTTGTAGCCGCGGTAGACGATATCGCCGCCGTCCTGCGCGACCGCGGGGCGGACCCGCGTTTCGATCAGGTCCTTTATCTGGTCGATGATGTCGGCATCGGCCGGGTCTTCGTCGAAGGCCGGATCGTCGCTGATTTGTATGCCAGCAGCCGTGCCGGGGGCGAACAGGGGCGTGCCGCTGACGAAATGGTCGAGCAACGTCTCCAGAACCAAGGGCTCCAGTTCGGACCAGCTGACCGCCTCCGCCGCCGTGACGGAAATGAAGTCCCGGCCGTAGAAGACGCCTTCCACCATGCCGCTTGTGAAGAGCGCGGCCGCAAGCGGCGACGCCTCGGCGCTTGCCGCGTCCGGGAAGTCGCGGCTGCCCGCTTCCATGACGGTCTGGCCGGGCAGGAACTTTCGAGTCGCAGGATTAGGCGTGGCTTCTGTGTGGATCAGCATGTTGCCGCCCATGTGGCCGTGCAGGGACCGGCTATCAACCCCCGAACGGCGGGGCTCCGGCAATCACCCAGCGCGCGATCCCTATCGAAATGGCGAGGCAGATCAGTGCGACCCACCATTTGCCTGGCCGCATGGGCGAGGTGCCCGCCGGCGCGATGGTCCGGCCTGTCAGCATTGCCGAGGTCAGCTTCTTCTTCCAGAACAGGCGATAGCTGACGACGGCGATTACATGCATCGCGATCAGCGCCATCAGCACGTTGAAGAGCCCTTCATGCCATTCGCGTGCGCTTTCCGACGTGTCGAAGCTTACGAGGTTGGCTAGCGGCCCAGCGTAAAGCCCGTCCTCGTCCGCGATGACGAGACCAAGTCCGACTTGGATGGCAAGCAGCGACAAAAGTGCCAGCACGCTGATGGCCCCTAGCGGCGTATGCCCCACTGCGGACCATGAGCGGGGCGAGCGGAGGTAGGTTGCAAGCACCGCTGGGCCCTTCACGAAGGAGCCGAAGCGCGCTGTCGAACTCCCGGCCAATCCCCAGAGGAACCGGAAGATCAGCAGGGTCAGTACGGCGATGCCCGACCAGATATGGAGGTCGATGCGGTCGTTTTCTGCCGACCACCAGGAAAAGCCGATCAGCCCGACCAGCGACCAATGGAAGAGGCGGATCGGCAGGTCCCAGACGGGGATTGCAAGAGCGCCGTCCGCCGCAGCGTTAATCGCGTTCTTTGAAGCGCTCATGGCAGCTCTTGCAGGTGCCGCCGAGCTTGGCGTGGGCGGCTGTCATGGCGCCGATGTCGCTGCCCTGTGCCGCCTGATTGAAAGCAGAGGCTGCGTCCCGAAGATTGGCCATGTCCTTGGCGAATACCTCCGGCTGCTGCCAAATCTCCGCTTTCGCGTCGGTCTTGCCGATGTCGGGGCCGGTACCAGCCGGGAACCAGGTGGCCGCCTTTGGAGCCAATTCGTTGATCGTTGCCGCAGCTTCGCGGACACCTGCCACGTCGTTGCCGTCCAACGACTTCTTGGCTGCCCGCATCGCCTTGCCGATCTTTTCGTAATTTTCGTGACGCTCCTTCATCAGAGCCAGCGCCTGCTCTTTCTGAAGCGGTGTGGCGCTTGATGCGGCGACCGAATTCTCGACCGTCGCACTGGCCGCCTCGCCGCTAGCATTCGCCTCGTTCAGAACCTCGTTGCCGTCGGCTTGGCTGTTGCAACCGGCGAGTAAAGCGAAGGACGCAGCGGCAATGAGCAGTCGTTGCATTCGTGAGGTCTCCTGAACCGTGTCGCGCACCTTATTCCGGCTTCGTCCAGCTATCGTCAATGAGCTTGATGAGCGCCGAAAAATCCTTCGTGCCGCCGCCCTGGTCGACGAAGCGGCCGTAAAGTTCTTCTGCCTCCGCGCCCATGGGCGTGAAGGCGCCGACCGCCTCCGCCGCTTCGTGCGCCAGTTTCAGGTCCTTCAGCATCAGTGCCGCCGCGAAGCCGCCTTCATAGCCGCGGTCGGCGGGAGTTTCCGGGCCGACGCCGGGGACGGGGCAATAGCTCGTCATCGACCAGCTCTGGCCCGACGCTTTCGAGCTGATGTCGAAGAAAGTTTGGGCGTCGAGGCCGAGCTTCTGCGCCAGGACGAACGTCTCGCATGTCGCCGCCATGGTGGCGCCGAGTAGCATGTTGTTGCAGATCTTCGCGGCCTGACCGGAGCCGGGGCCGCCGGCATGGATCACCGCCTTGCCCATCGCCTCGAGCAGAGGTCGGGCTCGCTCGAACCCGTCGTCGGAGCCGCCGACCATGAAGGTCAGCGTGCCGCCTTCCGCCGCGGCAATGCCACCCGAGACCGGCGCATCGACCATTGTGAGGCCGGCAAATGCCGCTTCGTCGCTCAGCTTGCGGGCCGTCGCAACGTCGATGGTGGAGCAATCGATCAGCAGCGTGCCCTTGGCGGCGGAGGTGAACACCGACTTGTGGAATACGTCCTCCACATGCTTGCCCGCCGGAAGCATGGTGATGACGACGTCCGCGTCCTGGCACACCGTGGTCGCGTCATCGGCGGCAGTGCAGCCTCGCTCGACAGCACGGCTCAGCGCGTCTGCGTTGAGGTCGAAGGCGCGAACCTCGTGACCCGCCTTTGCGAGATTGGGCGCCATTCCGCCGCCCATGTGACCCAATCCGATGAATGCGACGCGTGCCATGCTGAGCTGAACCCCTAGCGGCCGGTCCAGTTGCCAGGACGCTTTTCCACGAACGCCGCCATGCCTTCTTTCTGGTCCTCCGTTCCGAAAAGGCCATGGAACAGGCGGCGTTCGAAGCGAATGCCCTGCTCCAATGGCAACTCTTCGGCGGTGTTGACCATTTCCTTGACCGCGATGGCTGCGAGCGGCGGCATGGCAGCGATCTGTGCGGCGGTCTTAAGCGCTTCCTCCACCAGGTCGGAGGCGGGAACGACCCTGGCGACCAGCCCGGCACGCTCCGCTTCCGCCGCGTCCATCATCCGACCCGTCAGGCACATTTCCATCGCCTTGGACTTGCCGATCGCCGAGGCGAGCCGCTGCGACCCGCCCATTCCCGGCGTCACGCCAAGCTTGATCTCCGGCTGGCCAAATTTGGCGTTATCGCCGGCGATGATGAAGTCCGCCATCATGGCCACTTCGCAGCCTCCGCCCAGCGCATAGCCGGATACGGCCGCAATCCACGGTTTGCGCGTCGCCGTGACCTGCTCCCAGCCGGCGAAGAAGTTGGAAGAGTACATGTCGGCGAAGCCCTGCGCCTGCATCTCCTTGATGTCGGCACCCGCGGCGAATGCCTTTTCTGAGCCGGTCAGGACCAGGCAGCGCTGTGAAGGATCGTCATCGTAGGCAGTGAAGGCGGCAATCAGCTCACTCAGCACCTCGCTGTTGAGCGCATTGAGCGCATGAGGGCGGTTGAGCGTGACCAGGGTCACGGCATCGCGCTGCTCGACCAGGATCGTGTTGTAGTCGGCCATCAGCGGCTCCCTCCGAAAGGCTCCCACTGCTCTTCGACCGGCAGCGGTTTGAACAGGGTGTCGACCATCTCGTCCGTGACCTCCTCGGGCGTGGCTGGTCGCCACTGCGGATCGTTGGTCTTGTCGATCAGGAGCGCGCGGACGCCCTCCACGAAGTCGGGGGTGCGGACGACGTTCGCGGCGAGCGCATATTCCGCCCGCATTTCGTCTTCGAAGCTGGCGCGGTCCGCACCCTCGGCGAGTAGGCGGAGCGATACCTTGCAGGAAAGCGGGCTCTTGCTGCGCAGCGTGATCAGCTCCGTTTCGGCCCAGTCGCTCTGTTCGGCCTCGAGCGCATCAAGAATGTCCTCGAACCGATCGGACGCGAAAGTGCGGGCGATCACCGCAAGGTTTTGCTCGAGCCGCCCGTCGGGAACAGTTCCCGCAAAGGCGCCGATCGCGCCCTTGGCCCGGGTCGGCGTCTTGGCGAGCCGCTCCACCATGTCCTCCAGCGAGGCCTGCTCGACATAATGATTGGCGAAGCCGAGGTAGAGGCATTCGGCGCCGTCCAGCCGAGCGCCTGTCAATGCAATGAACTGGCCCAGCCGGCCCGGCAGCCGCGACAGGTGCCATCCGCCGCCCACGTCCGGGAACAAGCCAATCGCCGTCTCCGGCATGGCGAACCGCGTATTCTCCGTCGCGATCCGATACTCGCAGGGCAGCGAAATGCCGACACCGCCGCCCATCGTGATCCCGTCCATGATGACGATGGTCGGCTTGGGGTAGGTGAACAGCAGGTGGTTGAGCCGGTACTCCGCTTCGAAGAAATCGCGTGCTTCTTGACCGTCGGATGCGCCGCTATTGGCCAGCATGACGACATCGCCGCCGGCGCAGAAGCCGCGGCCCTCCGCATGGTCGATCAACACTGCCTGAACGTTGCCGTCCTCGCGCCAGCCCAGCAGCGCCGCAGACATCGCCTCGCACATCTCGCGGGTAAGCGCGTGAATGGCTCCGGGGCGGTTGAGGCGGATTCGTCCGAGGCTGCCCTGTTGCTCGATGATGATGTCGCTGGTCACTGGCGGGTGAGGTCCCGGCCGACGATCATCCGCATGACCTGGTTGGTGCCTTCGAGGATCGAATGAACCCGAAGGTCGCGCCAGAAGCGCTCGACCGGGTAATCCTGTAGATAGCCGTAGCCGCCGTGCAGCTGCAGCGCCCGGTCCACCACCGAGGACCCCGTATCGGTCGCAAGCCGCTTGGCCATGGCCGCAAACTTGGTCTTGTCGGGCGCGTTGGCCGTGACCTTGGCCGCGGCGACATAAAGGAGCCAGCGCGCAGCCTGGAGCTCCGTCTCCATGTCAGCGAGCGTGAACTGCGTGTTCTGGAAGTCGGCGATGGCGGTGCCGAACTGCTTGCGCTCCTTAGTGTAGCGGATCGCCTCATCGAGGCAGCGCTGGGCGCCGCCAAGCGAACAGGCGCCGATGTTCAGCCGCCCGCCGTCGAGCCCCATCATCGCGATGCGGAAGCCCTCGCCCTCGGCGCCGACACGGTTCCCGACGGGTACCCGAACCTCGTCGAAGTTCACCTGCGCCGTGGGTTGCGAATGCCAGCCGAGCTTTCTCTCCTGCGCGCCGAAGCTGACGCCCGCCATCTCCTTTTCGATGACCAGGCAGGTGATGCCCTTTGGCCCATCCTCGCCGGTGCGAACCATGGTGACGTAGATGTCGTTCTCGCCGCCGCCGGAAATGAACGCCTTCGAACCCGAAACGACATAATGGTCGCCGTCGAGCACGGCACGGGTCTTCAGTGCTGCCGCATCGGAGCCGGACGATGGCTCGGTGAGGCAATAGCTGCCCATCCGCTCCATGGTGATCATGGAAGGCAGGTACTTCTGCTTGAGCTCGTCCGCACCGAAGCGGTCGATCATCCAAGCCGCCATGTTGTGGATGGAGATGAAAGCGCTGGTGGACGGGCAGCCGTAGGCCATCGCCTCCATGATCAGCGCGGACTCGAGGCGCCCAAGGCCGATCCCACCGCTTTCCTCGCTGACATAGATGGCTCCGAAGCCGAGCTCCGCTGCCTCACGGATCGTGTCACGTGGGAAGATGTGCTTCTCGTCCCACTCGGCGGCGAACGGCGTGATTGCGTCGGCCGTGAACCGTTGGGCCATCTCCTGGATTTGGAGTTGGTCGTCGGTCAGTTCGAACTGGTGCATGGCCTCGCTCTAGCTTGGCGAAGCGGCCGGTTCCACCCCCGGCTTAGAAGCCGTTCTCCGGCTCGCCGTCGTTGGTGTCGTCGACACCGTTGGCGAGATCGTCAGAGGGTGTGGCGACGCTCTCGTCGGGCGGCAGGGTGTCGATATCGACTTGCGCACCGGCATTCACCTGGGCGCCTGCGCTGCCGTTCTGTTGATCGACCTCGGCGCGACACCCGGGCAGTACGGCCGCGCCGATCAGGAGAAGGGTGATGCTAGCTGCATTTCGCATAGGTATAGCTCGCCATCGGACTGCTGGTGGTTCTCACCAACCTTGTACGCTGAAGTTGCAGCGTCTCAAAGCTGGTCCAGGTCTGACCCTCGCCGTTGAAGCGATAGTCTGCCGAAAAGCTGTTATCGCTACCGTTGAGGTTGCCGACCGGGACCGCCCGGGATTCATAGAAGCGAAGCTCACCGGCAGTGATCACCAAAAGGCCCTTTGCATCCCCGCGAGTCGAGGTGCAGTCCTGCGGTGTCATTCCCCAGCGGCCGTGCAGGAACGCCGGGATGGTCGTCACCGCCGTCGCTTCCGTTTCATTGCCACCGGCCGGCTTCGCTTTGGCGGGCGGGGGGCTTCCGTCAGGGGTGGCCGGCGGGGGTCCCGGCGCGGTCGCATTCACGGTCAGGGGAACGTCGGCAGTGTTGGCTTCGCGCGCTACCGGATCGGGGCCGCCGCATGCCGCCACGGCAAGCAGAGGCGGTAACATAAGTAATCTCATGTCGGCTCAACTGCCGCGGCGGCGAACTGGTTTCCTATCCCATGGTTGGAATGACGAAGGCGTTCTCGCCCGTCACGCTGCCGTCCGGCCAGCGCTGGGTGACCACCTTGGTCTTGGTCCAGAAGCGCAGGCCCTCCTGACCATATTGTCCGATGTCGCCGAAGCCGGAGCGCTTCCAGCCGCCGAAGCTGTGGTAGGACACGGGCACCGGGATCGGCACATTGACTCCAACCATCCCGACATTGACCCGGCTGACGAATTCGCGCGCGGCGTGGCCGTTGCGCGTGAAGATGGCGACGCCGTTGCCATAGTCGTGCTCTGAGGGCAGCCGCACCGCTTCCTCGAAGTCGGCGGCGCGGACCATCTGCAGCACCGGGCCGAAGATCTCTTCCCGGTAGGAACGGAAACTCGGCTTCACATGGTCGAAGAAGGTCGGGCCGACGAAGAAGCCTTCCTCGTTGCCCTGGAGCGAAAAGCCGCGGCCATCGACGACCAGCTCGCCGCCCTCGTCGACGCACATCTGGATGTAGCTTTCGATTCGCTCCTTGTGCGCCTTGCTGACGACCGGACCATAGTGGGCATCGGGATCGCTGGAGACGCCGACGCGGAGCTGCTCGATCGCGGGAATCAGCTTCTCGCGGAGCCGCTCCGCTGTTTCATTGCCGACTGGCACTACAACAGGCAGGGCCATGCATCGTTCGCCAGCCGAGCCGAAGGCCGCGCCGGTGAGATCGTTGACCACCTGGTCGAGGTCGGCGTCGGGCATGACGATGCCGTGGTTCTTGGCGCCGCCGAAGGCCTGCACGCGTTTCCCGTTCGCCGTGCCGCGCGAGTAGATATATTGCGCGATGTCTGACGAGCCGACGAAGCTTACCGCCGCGATGTCGGGGTGGTCGAGGATGGCATGCACCATCTCCTTGTCGCCGTGAACGACGTTGAGGATGCCGCCGGGCAGGCCCGCTTCCTTCATCAGCTCGGCAAGGCGTACCGGCACGCTGGGGTCGCGCTCGCTCGGCTTGAGGATGAAGGCGTTGCCGCAGGCGATCGCCATGCCGAACATCCACATCGGGATCATGGCCGGGAAGTTGAACGGGGTAATGCCGGCGCCGATCCCGAGCGGCTGCCGCATCGAATAAACGTCGATGCCCGGGCCGGCGCCCTGCGTATATTCGCCCTTGAGCGCCTGCGGGATTCCGCACGCATATTCGATCACCTCCAGGCCGCGCTGAATGTCGCCGCGTGAGTCCGCCAGCACCTTGCCATGCTCGGACGAAAGCAATGCGGCGAGGTCGTCCATGTTGGCCTCGATCAGCTCCTTGTAGCGGAACATGACCCGCGCCCGTTTCTGCGGATTGGTGGCCGCCCAGGCCGGCTGGGCCTTGCGGGCGGCAGCTACGGCACGGTCGAGATCAAGGGCCGTGCCCAGCCGCACCCGCGCCTGCACGGCGCCTTGGTTGGGATCGAAAACGTCACTGGTCCGATCGCCGGCGGCGTGAGCCCCGCCGGCAATGAAATGGTCGATGTCGCGGAGCATGAAGGCACCCTCAAAAATCATGTGATTTCGTTATGAGGGCGGCTCTAGACCTCTGCCATGTCACTGACCAGTGGCGCAGTCCCGGTAGTGAGCCCGCGTGAGTTTATCCCAATCTTCCTGGCCGCCCGGATCCTCTTTCACCAGCCTTAGCCGAAAATCCCGATATTCCTGGTGATTGGGGATGCTGAGCAGGGCATCGATGATGAAGCCCTTTTCCGCGTGCGCCCACAATGTCCCGGCGGCGGGTTGGGGGCCTTCGACCCGCAAGGCGAAGCGTTTGGAGCGGAGACCATTGTGCGTCTCGAACCGTTCCAAGCGGCCAATCAAAATGCCCAGGTCGCGGAATCCAAAGCCCGTCGTGGTAGGCCAGAGAACGGGAAGGGCGTAACGGAAGCTGTTGCGCCGTCGATCGAGCTGAAGTGAAGCGTTCAAGTCAGCAAAATCGAAGTCATAGATGACGAACGGCCGAAGCCTTGGACGAAAGCGGTCGGTCAGCCTTGGCACGCCTGGTGGGTTGAGTGACATTTCTAGCTGGCCATCGGGCTTCAACTCCAGCGTACCGAAGGCCGCCTGGGAGCCGTCCCTAGCAACCTTACCTGCCACATAGCGGCCAGCCTCCCGACTGTTCGCCATATGGGCTGTCACATAGGCTGCGGTCGTGCAGCGTTCCCGCGCCTTGTAGACTGCAATGTCCATCGGCGTGGGCCGGAACTGCACGACTGTCTCAGCCTCGGTCCCGTCCTGGTTGGACCGGACGTAATGCAAGATCGATGGCTTAAAACGATCCTCCGTCGTGCCGCAGCCAGCCAGGAGGATCGTCAGTGCAAGCGCAAGCCGGTGCATCGACAAACCCTAGGTGTATTACTCGCGTAACACAACCGGGCTCATGCGCCGGCACTCTCGACATTAGAAAGGACCTGCCGCAGGTCTACTGATCCTTCTCCATCTTAGCGCGGTAGGCGTCGAGGCTAATCGGACGGCCCAGGAAGCTCTGGACCAGTTCGGCCGACGGGCGCGACCCGCCAGGCGCGAGCACCAGCTCACGATATTGCCGGGCGGTTTCGGCGTCCCGCAGACCCTTCTGCTCGAACCTGGTGAACAGATCGTCCGCGATTACCTTCGACCAATTGTAGGTGTAGTAAGCCGCGCCGTAGCCGGAACTGCCGAGGTGGCCGAAGCTCGCCTGCATCTGGCTTTCGGGTGCCATCGGAATCAGCGCGTACTTGGCATCCGCGGCTCGCGCGGCAGCGCCAAGGTCGGCCGGAATGGTACCGAGATTGTACTGGAGCGCGATGTTGGACAGGCCGATCTGGCGCATGTCGCCAATGCCTTCGTCGAAGAAGCGCGCGCGGTTCATCTGGTCGACCAGCTCCCGCGGGATCACCTTGCCATCGGCGTCGACGGCAAAGGTCTTCAGCGTGTCGTAGTCGTAAACCCAATTCTCCAGCATCTGGGAGGGCGCCTCCACGAAGTCCCACTCGTTGGCGACTCCGGACTGATAGCTCCACTTCTGCTTCTGGCTTCCGAAGATGTGGTGCAGCAGGTGGCCATATTCATGAAGGAAGGTGACGACATCGTCATGTTCCATCAGGCCGGTGTCGTGCCCGCCCGCCGGGAGGTTCATCACCAGCGCTCCCATCGGCACGGACCCGGGCTGACGGCCGCTTCGCAGTGCAATCTGGTTGGCATGGTTGTACTTGCCGGGGCGCGGGTGGGAGTCGAGGTAGAAGCGGCCGATCAGCTTGCCGTTCTCATACATCTCGTACGGCTCGACCAGCTTGTCCCACACCGGCGTATTCCACGGCCGAATTTCGACCCCGAACATCTCGCGGGTCAGCCTCAGGATGCCGTCGCGGACATTGTCGTAGGCGAAATACTTCCGGGCTTCCTGACGGTCGTAGCCGTAGGATTGTTTCTGGACGAGCTGGCTGAGATAGCCGCTGTCCCAAGGATTGATTTTCGCCGCACCGGGCTGGAGCTGCTGGAGCATGGCCTGCTTCTTGGCGAGGTCGCGAAGCGCCGCCGGGCGTGCCGCGGCGGCCTGTTCGTCCATGAACGCTTGTACGTTCTCCGGTGTGTTGAGCATCCGGTTCTCAAGCGTCAGCGCCGCATAGTTCTTTCGGCCAAGCAGGGCGACCAGCTCGTTGCGCTTCGCAAGCAGATTGCGGAACACGGCGTCGTTCTCGGGGTAGGCCCGCTGATTGAACTCGATGTACATCCGGCGCCGGAGATCGCCGTTCTTGGCGTAGGTCATGACCGGGATGTAGTCGGTGTAGTCGGTCGACAGGCTCACCTTGCCGTCAGCGCCTGGCTTGTGAGCGGCGATGAAGTCCGCGGGCAGCCCGTCCAGTTCGGCCGGAACGGCACTGACGGTGCGCCGCCCCTTGGCGATGTTGGCGGCGAATTGCGCCTCGAGCGACGAAATCTCGTCCGAAATCTTCTGCGCCTTTGCGCGACCTGCCTCGTCAAGTGCGACACCGGATCGTTCGAAGTCGCCGAGCGCCCGAGCTAGATAGAAGCGGGTCTGGGCATCCTGTGCGTCGGCGTCGATCGCCTTCAACCGGTCGTAGATGGGGCGGGACAGGCCGATCTTGGTTCCTTCGGCGCTCAGCCGGACCTCGCACTCCTGACCCGCCTTACGCGCTTCATCACTCGTTGCGACCTCGCGGAACAAGGTTGCCTCGCCGGATGCAGCGCCAAGAATGTCGTAGATATGGTCATAAGCGCGAAGGGCAGCGATGCCCTTGGGGCCGGCGGTGCCCTCCAGCACTTTCCGCTCGGCGCCGATGGCGTTCACGAACAGGTTGCATCGCTGGGTGATCGCAGCGGCGCTTGGCGAGCCGGTCAGCACGGGTGGGATTTTCACCGCCGCAGCGCTGGCATTGGTCGTGATCAGAGTCGAGCCCAAGAGGGCGGAAGCAAGAAGGGTTCGCATCCAAAAATGTCCCAAGAGGTTGATCCCAAACGGCTATATCAGTTGCTCAAGATGAACAATCCGCCGTGATACGACCCGCCGGATTGCTTCGTGGCGGCGCTCCTTCCAATGAGCACCGACGATGACGTTCGATACCGACAGACCGGCGAAACAGAGGCCGCTGGCTGCGATCGGCCTGCGGCTGATCACGGCGATTCTGCTGGCGCTGATGTTTGCCATGGTAAAGCTCGCCTCGACGCGCGGCGTGAACCTTGTCGAGACTTTGTTCTACCGGCAGCTTGGGTCGGCGGTGTGCGCGACTGCGCTGGTGGCGGGCGGTGCAGGCTTTGCGTCGCTAAGGACGAAACGGGTCGGGGCGCATGTGCTGCGCATGGGCCTTGGAATGACATCGATGGCGCTGAACTTCCTCGCCATGATCATGCTTCCGCTTGCCGACGCGACCGCCATCGGCTTTTCGGTGCCGATCTTCTCCACGCTTCTGGCGGCGCTGACCCTCGGCGAAGCGACCGGCCGATGGCGATGGGGTGCGGTTCTGGCGGGGTTCGTGGGCGTGCTGTTGATCATCCAACCGGGGCGGAGCGTCGTCCCGCTCGGCGGTTCGGTTGCCGTCGCCGGGGCGCTGCTGACGGCCTCCGTCACCATCATGATCCGGCGGCTCGGCGCGACCGAGCGAGCCGCGACCACCGTCTTCTGGTTCGCCATCAGCTCGCTCGTGCCGATGGGATTGCTGATGCTGTGGTTTGCTGAGCCGCATGACAACGGCACCTGGGCCGTGCTGCTGGCGATGGCCCTGACCGGTGGGCTTGCCCAGCTCACACTGACCGCATCGCTGCGCCTTGCGCCCGTCGCGCTGGTAATGCCGATGGATTATACCAGCCTGCTGTGGGCGACCTTGCTTGGTGTGTGGCTGTTTGCGGAACTTCCGACCCACTCGACCTGGCTCGGCGCACCGGTGATCATCGGCAGCGGCCTCGTCATCCTGTGGCGCGAGCATCGGCGTGCCCGGCGAAGCGCCTCCGAGGTCGGCATGGCGGAAGCGGAATGAGCCCGCACTTGCAACTTTGCCGAGGATAGGGACGTAGGGAGTGAATGGCCCGCAAGACTTCCAACGGACTTCCCTCCCGCAAGCAGATCCTCGACTTTATCGCCTCGTCCGACCAACCGGCGGGCAAGCGCGAGATTGCGCGGGCGTTCGGCCTGTCCGGACATGACAAGATCATGCTCAAGGCGCTGCTGAAGGACATGGCGGACGAGGGGCTGATCGACAGCTCTCCCGGCCGCGCCTTTCATAAGTCGGGCGGCGTACCGAAAGTGACGGTTCTGCGCATCGCCGATGTCGATGACGGCGGCAACGTCTGGGGGGTGCCCGAAAACTGGCAGGCCGAGGGGCCGCCGCCCAAACTTCGGCTGGTCGAGCGCGGGCGCCGATCGGCACTGGGCATCGGCGATCGCGCGCTGTGCCGGACGGAGGAGGCAGGCAGAGGGCTCATCGCGCACCCGATGAAGAAGCTCGTGAAGACGGCGGAGTTGGTGCTCGGCGTCGTTCGGCAGGAGGGGGAGCGCTTCTGGTTGTCGCCGGTCGAGAAAAAGGAGCGGCGCGAGCTTCCGATCATCGACCTGAAGGAAGCCGGGGCCGGCGACCTCGTCCTGTGCGAAGTGTCGGGTCGACCACCCCGGGTGAGCGCCCGCGTCGATGCCGTACTTGGCGACCCGTTCGCCCCGCGCAGCTTCAGCCTCATCGCCATCCACAAGCACGGCCTTCGCCACGAATTCCGGCAGGAGGCGATCGACGAAGCGCACCGCGTATCGAAGCAGCCGCTTGGCGAGCGCGAGGACCTGACCCACCTGCCGATCGTCGCGATCGATCCGGCTGACGCGCGCGACCATGATGACGCTATCTGGGCGGCCGCGGATGATGACCCGGACAACGTCGGCGGGTGGATGGCGATCGTCGCCATTGCCGATGTAAGCTATTACGTGCGGCCGGGTTCTGAGCTCGACCGCGAGGCGCGTGCGCGCGGCAACAGCGTCTATTTTCCCGACCGTGTCGTGCCGATGCTGCCCGAGGGATTGTCTGCCGACATCTGCTCCCTCAAGGAAGGGCAGGCGCGAGCCGCGCTCGCCTGCCATCTGAAGATTGGGAAGGATGGAAGCCTTAAGGCCTGGCGGTTCTCACGTGCGAAAATTTGTGTTGTCGCAAACATTGCCTATGAAGATGCGCAGGCGGCGATCGATGCGGCGGGTGAAGACCGCGTCGATGTCTCGTCCCCGACGTGCGCCATGCCGCCGATCGAGGGCCGCGTTCCGAAGGACCTGGTCGATACGGCGCTGAAGCCGCTGTGGGCCTGCTGGCGCGCGCTGATCGCCGCCCGCAACAAGCGCGAACCGCTGGAGCTCGATATTCCAGAGCGCCGCGTGATGCTGGACGAGAAAGGCCGCATCACGTCCATCGCTCCGCGAGAGCGGCTCGACGCCCACAAGCTGGTCGAGGATTACATGATCGCCGCCAACGTCGCGGCTGCCCGTGCCCTGGAGGCGAAGAAGGCGCCGGTTATGTACCGCGTCCACGAAGCGCCAGGTCGCGAAAAGCTCGTCGCCCTGAAGGATTATCTCGCTACCTTCGACCTCGAATTCGCGCTCGGTCAGGTGATCAAGCCGGCCACATTCAACCGGATCATCGAACGGATCGGCGACAGTGAGGCGCGCGTCGAGATCATGGAGCAACTTCTCCGCACCCAGATGCAGGCTCGGTACGGGCCGGAGCGGCTCGGACACTTCGGCCTCGCGCTCCCAACCTATGCCCACTTCACATCTCCCATTCGCCGCTATGCCGACCTGCTCGTCCATCGCGGACTGGTGACCGCCTATCGGCTCGGCGACGGTGGTCTCCCGCCGGGCGAGGAGGAGAAGTTCGACGAGATTGGCGAGCATATCTCCATGCTCGAACGGCGGGCGATGGAGGCGGAGCGCGACACGATCGACCGCTATGTCGCTGCTTTCCTCGCCGATCGCACCGGCCAGCTCGTCGAATGCCGGATCACCGGTGTTCAGCCGTTCGGCTTCTTCGCGACGGTGGAAGGTCTCGGCGGCGACGGGCTCGTGCTCGCTCAGACGCTTGGCCAGGAATATTTCCGCTATGATGAGGCGGCGCGGCAGCTGGTTGGTGAAGACAGCGGTGAGACCTACCGCGTTGGACAAAAATTGACGCTTCGGCTGGCGGAAGCGAACCCGGTCAGCGGGTCGCTGCGTTTCGAACTTCCGGAAGGCTCATACGGTGGTCCGCCCAGACGCAACGACCGGATGCGCCCGGGGCAGCAACGGCGTGGCCGGCCAGCCAACATCCGTCATCAGGGCGGCAAGCGCAGAAAAGGGTAATCAATGGCCAGTCACAGCATCGCGATCATCGTCGGCTCCATCCGGGAAGGATCGTTGAACAGGAAGGTGGCGCGCATGATGTGCGGCGCCGTGCCGGACTTCGACTGCCGCATCATCGAAATCGCCGACCTGCCGCTCTACGACCCCGATCTGGACAAGGAGACGCCCGAACCTTGGGCGCGCTTCCGGCGGGAGGTGGCCGGGGTTGATGGCGTCCTGTTCGTCACGCCCGAATACAACCGCTCCATCCCCGCCGCCTTGAAGAACGCAATCGACGTCGGGTCGCGTCCCTATGGCAAAAGCGTTTTCGCCAAAAAGCCGGCGGCGATCGTCACCGCCTCGCCGGGCGCGCTCGGCGGCTTCGGCGCCAATCACCATCTGCGGCAATGTTGCGTCTTCCTCGACATGCCGGTCATGCAGCAGCCCGAGGCTTATCTGGGACATATCTCCGACGACAAGTTCGGCGACGACGGACAGGTCACCGACGAGGGCCTGTCGAAGTTGCTTCACTCGCTTGGTCATGCATTTGCCGACTGGGTGAAGTTGATCCGTGCGGGCCGCGAGGCGCTCGCACCGGATGCGGCCGGCAGTAGCGGCAGCTAGAGCCGGGGCAGGGTCACCCCGCGCTGCCCCATATATTTGCCGGCGCGGTCGGCGTAGCTGATCTCGCACGGCTCATTGCCTTGCAGGAAGAGAAATTGGCACGCGCCCTCGTTGGCGTAGATCTTCGCGGGCAAGGGCGTTGTGTTGGAAAATTCCAGCGTCACATGGCCCTCCCAGCCGGGCTCCAGCGGAGTGACATTCACGATGATGCCGCACCTGGCGTACGTGCTTTTCCCCAGGCAGATCACCAGCACGTCGCGAGGTACCCGGAAATATTCGACGGTGCGGGCCAGCGCGAAGCTGTTGGGCGGAATGATGCAGACGTCCGTCTTGCGATCGACGAAGCTGTTGGACGCGAAATCCTTGGGGTCGACCGTGGCCGAGTCGACGTTGGTGAAGATCTTGAAGTCGTCCGCGACGCGGGCGTCGTAGCCGTAGCTCGACAGACCGTAGGAGATGCAGCCTTCGCGCCGCTGAGCCTCAACGAACGGCTCGATCATCCCATGGTTCTGGGCCTGCTCGCGAATCCAACGGTCGGAAAGGATGCTCATGCACTTCGCGTAACTTGCAAGTGCCGGACCGGCAATTCGGGTGAGCCGAAAGCTTCACAGGACCGGCGGTTTTCTGTGGAAGGAGACTTCGGCGACAAACGGCGGTTCGACAGGCCGGCGGACCAACTTAGCCCCAGAATTTTCCACAGGCGGCCCGATCCATTTGCTGGAGCGTCGGCGCGGCTTGTCGTACAGATCGGGTCATGGCCGAAATCCTCCGTCACCCCGGTGCTCCCGAAGCACCTGAAGCACCGACTCTCCCGCACAATATCGAGGCGGAGGCCGCGCTGCTTGGGGCCTTGATGATCGATAATCGGCTGGCCGAAGATGTTCAGACGCGTCTTCGATCCGAGCATTTCTTCGAGCCCTGCACGGCCGCATCTACGACGCCATCCTGCGGCTGACCGATCGCAACATGATCGCCAACCCGGTCACGCTGCGGCCCTTGTTCGACAGCGACGAGGCAATGAAGGAGGTCGGCGGGCCAGCCTACCTTGCGCAGCTGACTGGCTCGGGCGCGGCGATCATCGGTGCCCGCGATTTCGCCCAGCAGATCTACGATCTCGCTCTGTTGCGCGCACTTGTTGCCGTGGGCCGCGGACTGGTCGAGGGCGCGCTCGATACAAGCGAGGAGGTGGCGCCGCTCAGCCAGATCGAGCGCGCGGAGAGCGAACTCTACAAGGTCGCGGAAGAGGGCGGGGCCGAGGGCAAGGCAAAGTCCTTCGGCGAGGCGACCAAGATCGCGCTCGAAACCGCCGAGAAGGCGTTGAACTCGGGCGGGCACCTCAGCGGCCTCACCACTGGCCTGGATTCGCTCAATACCAAGATCGGCGGCATGCACCGTTCCGACTTGATGATTCTCGCGGGCCGTCCCGGCATGGGCAAGACCTCGCTTGCGACGAACATCGCCTTCTCGACCGCGCAGCGTTTCATGCGCGACATGGAAGACGGGATCGAGCCCGCCAAGTCCGCCGGTGCGCCGACGGCCTTCTTCAGCCTCGAAATGTCGGCCGACCAGCTTGCGACCCGCGTCCTTGCCGAGCAGTCCGGCATCAGCTCCGAGGCGCTCCGCATGGGCAAGATTAGCCAGCACGAGTTCCGCAATCTTGCGCGCGCATCGGCCGAATTGCAGAGCCTGCCACTTTACATCGACGACACGCCCGGCCTGACCATCGCCGGGCTGCGCGCTCGTGCCCGGCGGCTCAAGCGCCAGAAGGGGATCGGCTTCATCGTCGTCGATTATCTCCAGTTGCTCCAGGGCTCGGGCAAGAACAGCAACGACAATCGGGTGAACGAAATTTCCGAGATCAGCCGCGGCCTTAAGACGTTGGCGAAGGAGCTGGATTGCCCGGTGCTGGCGTTGTCGCAGCTCAGCCGCGCCGTCGAACAGCGCGAGGACAAGCGACCGCAGCTGTCAGACCTTCGTGAATCGGGCTCGATCGAGCAGGACGCCGACATGGTCTGGTTCGTCTATCGCGCCGACTACTACCTCGCCGCCAAGCAGCCGGCCGACGATCATCCGGACTTCGCTGCCTGGCAGGAAGAGATGCAGCGCGTGTACGGCGATGCCGAAGTGATCGTCGCCAAACAGCGTCACGGTGCTACGGGCAAGGTCCGAATGAAGTTCGACGCGCGCATCACCAAGTTCAGCGATGCCGTCGACGAGGGCTATATGCCCGAAATACGCGGCGGCTAGGTGGGGGGCGCGGCCCGCCCCTCACCGGGCGGGCCGCGATCATGTTCGTTATCGACTTCCCAATTCGACATCATTCGCTGTTGCGCCTTGCGGAAGTGCCGGTCGAGCAGCCGGTTCAGCATGAACAGCTTTAGGAGAAGCGAGGGCTTGTTCGGGCCGGTTCCCACCTCTTCACCGCGCGACCAACGATCGCGGGCGGAGGCAATGTCTTCGCCGTCACCGAGCAACGCCTGAACCTCATTTGTCAGCCGCCGAGCCTCCGCGATCCTGGCCATCGCAACGTGGCTATCGACTACGCCTTCCTCGACCCGCTTCAGCAGCTCGCATCGGTACTTCCGGCAGGCCTCGGGCCGAAGATCATAGATTGAACAGCATCCGCTGCGGGCACCCAGATGCTGTAGCCCAAAGCAATCGCCGCCGATACGTTCAGTCTTCCAGCAGGTTAGGGTCCCGCAGCCCCTCGCCGATCGCGGCACGTGCGACCTCCGCCTCGCTTGTCGTGACCGGGTAAGCGCAATAATCGGCAGCATAGAAGGCACTGGGGCGGTGATTGCCCGACAGCCCAACTCCACCGAAAGGCGCTGTCGACGGTGCGCCGTTGGTAGGCTTGTTCCAGTTGATGACGCCGGCCCGTACTTCGGTCCAGAAGTGGTCGAATTGAGCGGGTGAGCCGCCGATGAGGCTTGCCGCGAGGCCGTAGCGGGTGTTGTTCGCTTCGGCGATCGCCGAGTCGAAGTCCTTGACCCGAATGACCTGAAGCACGGGGCCGAACATCTCCTCGTCGACACGATCTTTGACGTCCGTGACGTCGATCAGCGCCGGCGTGAGGTAAGGCCGTTCCTCGTAGGGACGATCGAGGCGGTTGAGCGCGTTGCCCCCCTTCATCATCAGGTCGAGCCACTGAGCCTGCAGATGGTCGGCCGCGGCCAGGTCGATCACCGGCCCCATGAAAGGCTGCGGGTCAGCGAACGGATGATCGACGATGATCCGGCCCATCAGTTGCTGGATGGCGTCGATCAAAGGCTGATGCTTGCCGTCTTCGACGATTAGTCGCCGAGCCGCGGTGCAGCGCTGCCCCGCGGACAGAAAGGCAGATTGAACCGCGATCGTTGCCGCGGTCTCTACATCTTTCGCGCGCCACACGACCAGCGGGTTGTTGCCGCCAAGCTCAAGGGCGAGGATCTTGTGGGGCGTTTCCGCAAATTGCTTGTGAAGGGCCATGCCGGCGCGGGCTGAGCCGGTGAACAACAGGCCGTCGATCCCTGCCTGTCCTGCCAAGGCACGGCCTTCCTCCGGTCCGCCTACCAGCAGTCTCAACACACCCTCGGGAATGCCTGCCTCGTGGAAACATCGGACGAGGAACTCGCCTGTCCCGGGCGTCTTCTCCGACGGTTTGAAGACGACGGCATTGCCGGCGATCAGCGCCGGAACGATGTGGCCGTTCGGCAGATGCGCCGGGAAGTTGTAGGGTCCAAGCACCGCCAGCACGCCATGCGGCTTGTGCCGGACGCCGACCTTGTTGCCGAGCGCTGCCTCAAGCTTCCGCTGGGGAGTGCGCTCGGCATAAGCATTGACGGATATATCGACCTTGTTGATGACGGCGGCGACCTCCGTCCTGGCTTCCCAGAACGGCTTGCCGGTCTCGTTGGAGATGAGTTCGGCAAACTCTGCTTCGCGAGCACGGACGACATTGGCGAAGCGGCGTACGGCCTCAATCCGGTAAGACACGGACTGCCGCGACCAATCGGGAAAAGCAGCGCGGGCGGCGCCCACCTCCGCCTCAGCATCGCCGGTGTCGCCGCGCCAGACCTCTTCCCCGGTCGCTGGGTTGGTGGAGATCAGCGAAGCCGGCATGGCTTCTCCCCACCACGCGCCATCGGCAAGGTCAAGCGGCGCCCTCGGCCATCGCCTCGCCCATCCGGCGAACAGCCGCGACCTTCGACTCGAACCGAGACCAATCGTCACTGTCGGCGATGTCCGACCAGATCGCCTCGACCTCGTCGATGTGCATGGAGCAGGGTTGTTCGTCACCCCAATATGGATGGCCGCACTCCGTGGCACGTCCTTCCAGCGCCGCTGCAAGTGCTCGGAACGCGTCGCCTCCATAAGCGGCCGTTCCGGGATCGCGGCCGCCCCGCCAGTCGAAGAAGAGACGATCGATCTGCACGTCTCGGGTTTCCAGCGCTCTGATCAGTGTCGCGGTAAGCTTGCGGTCGTCCTCCGGCCGGCTCGGAGCAACGCCAAGCCGGCGAAGCATGGCGCCAACGAGTGCCTTCTCGAAGCGGCCCGCCCAGCCTTCGACGATCTCGGCAATTACCTTGCCGTCGGCGACAAGCGTCAGACATCCCGCAAGCTGTGCGACATTCCATTGGATCGCCTCGGGCTGGCGCCCGAAGGCATAGAGGCCATATTGGTCGAAGTAAGCGGCGGTGAATGTCGCATCCCAATCGGGCGTGAACCGCCACGGGCCGTAATCGAAACTCTCACCCGTCACATTGATATTGTCGGTGTTGAGGACGCCGTGGACGAACCCCGCGGCAAGATAGGAAGCTGCCAGGGCAGCGGTAGCCTCCGAAACCAGTTGCAGCAGCCGCAAGGCATTAGCGTCGGCCTCTTCGCTCAACGGCTCACCAAAAAGATGCTCGAGACAGTAGCGCACGAGCCGATCGATATTCTCCCTCTCCTCGAAGTAGGCGAGCCGCTGAAAGGTGCCGATCCGGATATGGCTGTGACTGAGACGGGTGAGCACCGCCGAGCGGGTCGGCGAGGGCTCATCGCCGCGGTGCAATTGCTCGCCCGTCTCGAACACCACGAAGGTCTTGGACGTGTTTACGCCCAAGGCCTCGAGCATTTCGGTTGCCAGCACCTCCCGAACGGCGCCTTTCAATGTCAGTCTTCCGTCGCCGAAGCGGCTGTACGGCGTAGTCCCGGACCCCTTCGTGGCGAGATCGAGCAGCCTGCCGGCATCATCGCGAAGCTGGGCGAACAGGAAGCCGCGACCGTCGCCGATGTCCGGATTATAGGATCGGAACTGGTGGCCATGGTAGCGGAGGGCAAGCGGTTCCGGCAAATTGTCGGGCAAAGGCTCAAAGAGCCAGAAGTGGCGCGCACGGGCGGAATCCTCGTCAAGTGCGATACCAATGCGTTGCGACCATCGCTTGTTGAAAAAGCGCTGCTTGGCCTCCGGAAAGCGGGCCGGTTCAACAGGGTCGAAGAAGTCGTTGCCAAGGGAGAGGATGCGCGGGTCGGGACGATAATCAGCCATGTTCATGAGTAAAGGATGGGGTCGGCTGCTTGTTCCCCGACCCGCCCTTTGTTCCCAAAGCCATTCTGCCGGTGAACATTTGACGCACCTGCGTTTCGCACTTGCACAATCTTTGTTGCGGTGCGATATAAGTCTCTGCCTTTCAGGCATCCTCTCCAAGGAAACCTCGGCCGGGCCATGTGCCCGGCCTTTTTTGTGCCCATTGCGCCTGCGATGGGCGCCGCTACACCTGTTGCCATGATCATGTTCCTCGTGGCTGCCGTGGCCATACTCGCCCCTGGGGCGGACGACGCAACTCTGATGAAGAACGACGACCAGGCGGTCCAACGTGGCTTCACGCAAGTTCGCCGCACGATCCCGGCCGGCTTTCAGGGCGACTTTCGCAACAGCCTGGAGGAATGCGCGCTCACCACTCCGGTAAGCCTGCGGGTAGCGGCGACGCGCCTGAGCCTACCCGAGGCGGATGCCGACGTGTTGACCGTCCGTGTCGAAGCGCCACGCAAGCTGGTGGTGAGCAGCATCTACGAAAGCAGCACGGAAATATGGGAGCGGACTGAGACATTGTTACTCAGTCGAGACGGCAAGCGACTGGCGATCGTGTCCCCGACAGGGTCTTCGACTCGCGTGCGCTGTCCGGCGAAGTAAGGATGCGGATAAACCGGCGCCAGGCATTGATCGGCGGCCTTGCGGCTGGTGCCGGGTCGGCTGCTGCGGTCGGGCAGAATACGGAGTTAAGCTGGGAGAGCCTTGCCTCCACCTACCAAGCTCCCGACTGGTTCCGCGACGCGAAGTTCGGCATCTGGGCGCACTGGGGGCCGCAATGTCAGCCGGAGCGGGGCGACTGGTACGGCCGGTTGATGTACATTCAGGGCCGGCAATCGTGGCAACAGGGTGAAACCGCCTACGAACATCATCTTGGCACCTACGGGCACCCCAGCAAGACCGGCTTTCTCGACATCATCGGCCAGTGGAAGGCCGAGAATTGGGATCCTGCCTACCTTCTGAAGCGATACCAGAGGACCGGCGCCCGTTACTTCATGGCGATGGCCAACCATCACGACAATTTGGATCTGTTCGATAGCGCACACCATGATTGGAACAGCGTTCGGGTCGGGCCCAAGCGGGACATTATCGGCACCTGGGAAAAGCTCGTTCGCCAGACCAGCCTCAAGTTCGCGGTGTCCAATCATAGCAGCCACGCCTGGCACTGGTGGCAGACCGCTTATGGCTATGACGCCGAAGGGCCGATGCGCGGCCGACGCTATGATGCCTACTGGCGCCGCAAGCATCACGGGCGCGGAACCTTCTGGGAAGGCCTCGATCCCCAGGATCTCTACACCGGACCGACCTATGTACCGCCTGCAGGGATCACCTCCGCGGAGGCCATGACAAAGTGGCACGATGCGCGGGACGGGCAGTGGGTCGAAGATGTCCCGCCCGGCCGGCAGGCGTTCGCGGACAAATGGCTGCTGCGGCAAATGGACCTTGTCGAGAAGTACCGTCCCGACATGGTCTATTTCGACGACCATCAAATCCCGTTCGGGCGCGTCGGCCTTCAGGCCGTGCAGCACTTCTACCGCAAGAGCATGGAATGGCGGGGCGACATGGGCGTGGTCACCGCCAAGCGCCTGACCGAGATCCAGACGCGCGGGATTGTCCAGGACGTCGAGCGCGGATTCGTCGCCGGCATCATGCCGCAGCCGTGGCAAACCGACACTTGCATCGGCAATTGGCACTACGACCGTCCGCTTTACGAACGCGGCGGTTACAAGAGCGCGAAGGACGTGGTGCAGCGGCTCGCGGACGTAGTGTCGAAGAACGGCAATCTGATGCTTAACATTCCCGTGCGCGGAGACGGCAGCATCGACGAGAAGGAAGAAGCGATCCTCGATCAGATTGCGGCGTGGAATGCCCGTAACGGCGAGGCGATCTTCGGCACGCGGCCGTGGCACACCTTCGGCGAAGGCCCAACCAAGCCGCCGCTTGGCCATATGGCCGAAGGAGAGGCAAAGCCGTTCACCGCCGAAGACGTGCGGTTCACGGTCAAAGGCGATGTTCTGTACGCCATCTTTCTGGATTGGTCTCAAAGTATGTCCGCGCTGGCCTCCCTCGGCAAGGCGGCGCTAGGCGGCCGCGAGATCGAGCGGGTCGACCTACTCGGAGGACCGCAACTTCGTTTTGCACAGGAAGCGGACGCACTGCGGCTGCAGCTGCCACCGACCGACAAAGGCGGTTTCGTCCCTGCTATCCGACTTCGGGGACGTGGTCTCGTTTGAGTTGCTAAGAGCGAACTGAGGATGGGGAGGGCAAGATGAAGAAATGGATCGGAACACTACTGATGATCGCTTCGGCGCCGGCATCGGCGCAGACGCTTCGGCCGGTGCTGAGTTATGGCACGGCGGCGAAGATGCGCGACGCCTGTCTAGCCTTTGCGGCGGAGCGGAAGATGAACGTTTCCATCGCGGTGCATGACGAGGCCGGCCGGTTGCTAGCGTTTGCCAAGATGGACGACGCATCCACGGCTGTTTCCGATATAGCCATGTTGAAGAGTCGGTCCGCCGCGACCTATCGCTACGCCGGTACTGAGACCGCGAAGTGGAACGCGCCGACATTGCCGGGCATCGCGAGCTTCGGCGGAGGGGTTCCGGCGTTTGCCGCCGACGGAAAGGCGCTGGGCGGCATCGGAGTGTCCGGCGCGAAAACGGAGGATGACATCGCCTGTGCCGAGGCAGGAGTCCGCGCAGTGGGCCTGCGGACGACCCGTCCCTAGCGGGCCTGCCGTTCAGCCTGTTCCAATATCTGCCGGACGATGTTCGAAGGAATGGCAAAGCCGATTCCGACGTTGCCCTGATTGGGGCTGATCAGCGCGGAGTTGATTCCGATTACCTCGCCGCGTGAGTTGATCAGCGGGCCACCCGAGTTGCCCGGGTTGATCGGCGCGTCCGTCTGGATGAAGCGTCGGCTGTCGCCCTCGGCGAGGGCGCGATTGGTGGCGCTGATGATTCCGGCGGTGACGGTTTGGCCGAGGTTGAACGGATTGCCGATCGCCACCGCATAATCGCCGACCGTCACCTTGGAACTGTCCCCAAGCGGCAATGCGGGAAGATTGCGCGGCTCGACCCGAAGCACAGCAATGTCGAGTTGCGGCGCAGCACCGAGCAGTTGCGCGGGATAGCTTTTGCCATTGTTAAGGCCGACTTCGACGGCCTGCGCATTCTGGATGACGTGGAAATTGGTAATGACCAGCCCGCGCGCGCTGTCGACGATCACGCCTGACCCCGCCGACAGCGCCGGTTGCAGGGCGGAGTCCGGCACCCCCATGTAGCGACGGAAGAATGGATCACGCAGAAGAGGGTTCTGAGCCGCGGGCGAAGGCTGAAGCACCGCGATGTTGACGACCGCCGGTGATGTCTTGCGGATCAGGGCGGGAAGGGCAACGCCCTTTTCATCGTCAACGATGGGCGGTGCTGTGGAAGCGGCCGCTTGCTCGTCGCTGGTACCAAGCGGGACAATCCGCGCGACCACACCGCCGGCGAGCGCCGACGCGAACAACGCAACAACCAGCCCGAACCCTCTCATCAATCCGCCTCCGCGCTCAAGTGCGGCACCATATCGTTGCTCTGGCACCGAAGTTGAAGAGAAGCCTATTCTACCCGCAGACGAATGAACGCCATGGTGCCCATTGGATTACGGGAGCCATAGTCCTCCTCCAGCGCGCGCGGCACGAAGTTCAGGGCCAGGAGCCCGCCGGCGCCGACCGAAATATGTTCGGAGATGCGGAAGTCCCGCACGGCACCGACCGACACCTTACCCACGCGGTAAGCGGGGCCATGGTCGCCCGCGACCTCGATCAATTCGCGGTTCTCAGTCAGCTCGCCGCGGCTGAACAGGGTCCAGTCGTTCTTCTTCAGCGAAGCTTCCGCGACGACCGCATCGTCGCGAAATACGTGATCATGCTCGGCGATCGTCTTGCGGCCCCAGGCCAGGGTGCTCGCCAACTTCCAGCCGCTACCGATACCCTTGGCGTAGAGCGCGCTAGCCGACCAGCGCCTCTGGTCAACTCCTGGCTCCAATTGCTCTGGCGACCGGAACTTGCCCCAGCTGCCCTGCAGCGACAGGCTGTTCGTCGGGTTCCACGATAGCCGTGCAGCGGTCGAGTCCAGCGGCCCCGTCTCGATGTTCCAGCGATGCTGGTCCGGCTCGCGCGCGTTGAAGCGGCTGACCTCCAGTTTCACCCGGTTTGTGACGACTCCTAGGGTAAGTACGCCAAAGGTTATGTGCGTGGAATCGAGCCAATGGTGACTGATCGGCGCTTCAGGCGAGTCCATGATCGCCTCGCGGTGCATGAACGCCGGCGGGCCGAATGCCGGCTCGCCCGGCAGGCCTCCGTACAGGAACATGCTGCTGGTCGGCCCGATGTTGCGTGACAGGGATGCGGAGAGCTCCATGAAGAAATCGTGCGGGTGCTGGCGGTCGACCAGATGCTCAAGCCCGTCCGCCGTTTCCCCGCTTGCAAGCAGCAGCGGATAGCCGCGCTTGCCCATCAGCGGATCGGGACTGACCATCGCCCGGAACTGAAGCGTGCCGTTCCCGACCGGGCGCTGTGCCATGCCCATCAGCATGCCCGATGCGAACGCCTTGTCGTCGCCCCGGTCGCGACCCTGGTGATCGGTGACGAGATTAAGAACTCCGTGGCCCATCAGCATCCAGTCGCCGCGGTGGCCCATCAGGCCGTGGTGCTCCGACGTGTCCGGCTGCCAAGCGGTACCCGAAGACTCGCGTTGCATCGGGTAAGGGCCAAGCGCACCAGTCATCATCGGCATGTCGCCATGGCCCGTGCGCATGTCATGACCGCTATGATCCGTAATCGGCGCGTGGTCCGAGGGCTCTTCGGGCGTGCCCGCGGCCTCGTGTACTCGATGCTGAGCATGCGGGTCGGGCGTCGTTTGTGTCAGACCAGGCGTGACATCCGGGTGCGGCGCTGCTGGTGCATGACCCATCGCTTCGTGGTCCATGGCGCCGTGATCCACCGACTGGGCGAGCGCGGGACTGGCAGCGGAGGCGAGGGCAAAGCCCAGGATACGAGAAAGCACGGACAAACTCCCTAATGGCCGGCCCTGGAGCCAATGGCCATCCACTCGGCCATGGCGGTCATTGCCAGATTCTTGATCAATCCTTGTGAACTGGCCGGAACCCCTATACGTCCTGTACCATGGTACAGAGTCAAGAGCGGCATTCGCTCACAATCGGCAAGCTCGCGGCCGCTGGCGGGGTGGGTGTGGAGACCATCCGTTTCTACCAGCGGCGCGGCCTGCTGCCGCAGCCAACGCGTGACGGCGGGATCCGGCGCTACGGCCATGAGGAGGTACGGCGGCTGCGCTTCATCCGGCAGGCGCAGGCGGCAGGCTTCACCCTCGAGCAGATCCGCGAATTGCTGGAACTGGACGCGGGCAGCGACCGTGCCCGTGCCCACCAGCTTGCCAGCGAGCGGATTGCAGCGCTGGACGAGCGGATCGCCGAGCTTCAGGCGGTGCGGAATTCCTTGAAGCGTCTTGCCCACGAGTGCGGCAACGGTGCGCCGGGACCTTGTCCGATCCTGAATTCCTTCCAACTTTAGAATTCGCTCCCTTGCGCCCGTCGTTGCCTATGGGGAGCATAGGAAATCACGTCCATTTCGAGTTGAAGTGCCGCAGTTCTCAACGCTGCGTTAACCGATTTGATCGATGGTCTGCCCTTAGCGGGAAGGTCACGAATCATGCGGTGGGACAATCGGTTGACGGAGGATGCCAGTGTGCTGGGCGACGCCGCTCAGGCGCCGATCTTCTCCGTCGTGATGGCGCAATGCTACCCTTACCTGCTGGGCGACCTGAGCGTGCTTCGCCGGCTGTTCGAGGACCTTCATCAGGATCTTGCGGCTGTTCCCGAGACCGCGGCCCGTCATCCTGAGGCGCTGGACAAGCTGAGCGCGGCGGCAGCGATGGCCGACGGCCTACGGCACCTGAGTCCCTCGCGAAACGAACTTGTCACTCGCTTGCGCTCTATCCTTCAACAACTGAATGGCATTGAAGAGGATCTGTCGTCGTCGATGGAGACGATCGAACGTCATGCCTTCAAGCTGCAGCACGTCGATTTCGCCACCCAGTTGCTGACATCCGTCATCGTCAGCGCAGCCTTGGGCGAGGCTCTGGACCCGCTTACCGCCGCGCGCCTTCGCAATCTTCGGGACTGCTGCAGGCAGGCGCTGGGCGGCGCCGCTTTTCCCGCACAACAGGTGGTGACATTCCCGCGGCCCGAACGTCGCTGCGCCTGAAGCTGCCTTGAGCCTTAGCGCAACGTCAAGGTGACCGGCTGACCGGTGTAGGTGACACTCCTGTCAGCTCGCCCGTCCAGAGCGAAGGGTCGCGCGGTTCCAGGCCGATACAACCGGATGCCAATGCGTCGGGTGCCCTGCATTCCGACATATTTGCCCTCCCGAGCCCCGATGGTCAGCGTTTTGGTCGCTTCGTTCCAGCTGACCGGTATGCGGGAATAGGCGCCGTTCAGATATTGCCGACTGGTGCCGTCATCCTCGTAGAGCGAAAAGCTGCCGTTCGCACCGGTGTAGACGTTGAGCGTGAGCGAGCCGTCGCTGCGCTCGGCCGTGCTCTGCAGCGCCGGGCCGGTCGGGACGATGGAGCCAGCCCGGACGAACACGGGCATGCGCTCGAACGGAGCGGCGGCGGTTATGGTCCGGCCGCCGCCTTGGTAGCGTCCCGTGTTGAATTCGTACCAGTTGGAGCCCTCGGGTAGGTAGACCGAGCGGCTGCGGGCGCCGAAGCTGGTCACCGGAGCGACCATGAAGGCTGGACCAAACAGATATTGGTCCTTCACGTCCCAGCCCTTGCGATCGGCCGGGAAGTCCATCGCCAGGCCCCGCATGATAGTTGCGTCCTTGTGGAATGTTTCGGCGCCCAGCGTATAGATGTAAGGCATCAGGCGGTAACGAAGCTTGTCGTAATATTCCATTGCCCGGTACATGGCGGAGCCCTTGGGCGCGATCTCGTAGATCTCGCGCTTTGGCGCTTCGCCGTGGCTTCGGAACAGGGGCGAGAAGGCACCGAACTGGAACCAGCGCATGTTGAGCTCGCGCCACTCGGGCAGATGCTGTCGCTCGCCCTTCTCGTAGCGGCTTTCGAGAGCGAAGCCGCCGATGTCGGTGGTCCAATTGGGAATCCCCGACATGGACAGGTTCACACCGGCGGAGATCTGATCCTTGAGGTCGTCCCAGCGGGACACGACGTCGCCGGACCACAAGGCGGCGCTGGAGCGCTGGATCCCGGCAAAGCCCGATCGCGTCAGGATGAAGGGTCGGACGTCGGGTTTGTACTCGACCAGGTTGCGCGCGAAATTGTCGACGTGCACCAGGGGATAGGTGTTGAACAGGGCCGCTGCCGGGCCTGCCGCGAACGGACCCATGCGGCGGATGCGCTCGTCGATCGACAGGTTGGAGTGAAAGTCGGGCTCGTCGCTGTCGAGCCACCAGGCGTCGAAGCCTTTGCTGGCGATGCCGTCGCGCACCTGCCGCCAGAAGATGTCCGCCGCTCGCTTGTTGTACGGATCGTAGAAACCGCTGCGATAGCCCGGGCCAACCCAGTCGCGGTAACTGGCCTTAATATATTCCGGGGTGGTCGGCTCGCTTGGCGAGGGCGTATCCATACCGCGCAGCATGCCGCCGACCGCGTCCAGTTCCTTGAAATTCTCGGTATTCTCGTAGAGCTTGGCCCAGACCGAGATCATGATGCGGCCGCCCGCCGCGTGCACGTCTCGGACCATCTTGTCGGGATCGGGGAAGCGCTTCGCGTCGAAGCATTGGCAGCCCCACTGGTCCTCGGGCCAGTAGAACCAGTCCTGGACGATATTGTCGAGCGGCAGCCCGCGCTTGCGATACTCCGCCACCACGCCGGTCACCTCGGCCTGCGTGTTGTAGCGTTGGCGGCTTTGCCAAAAGCCGTAGGCCCACTTGGGCATCATCGCCGATTTACCGGTCAGCTGCCGGTAGCCGGAGATGACTCCGTCCAGGTTGCCGGCGCCGACATAGTAGTAATCGATCGCCTTGCCGGCTTCGGAGGCGAAGCTGATCGAGCGCCGGTCGGGCTCGGGCAGGGGATCGTTGTGGAGCAGGGCGATATAGCCTGCATTCGGCTCCCACTCGATGCGCAGGTCCACCGGCTTGCCCGCGGTCATCGGCAGGTCCAAGTTGTGGTACCAGGGGTTCCAGTTTTGGCGCCAGCGGTTGAGCACCTCTTTGCCGTCGGCGAACACCTTCACATAGCTGGATGAGTAGAGGCGGAAGCGGTTGAGACCGGTCATGCCTGGGGTCAGCTTGCCGGTCCAGATCACCCGCTGCGTCTGCACCGCATTGCCGGCAGTGTTCTGGCCGGTGGTGGCGGTGACCGTCTGCGCCTTGGCTTCCGCCGGCCACTTCAGCTGGTCGTCGATGTACTGATAATCGACCGTGGCTTCGTTCCGCTTGGCGGCAAGCCGGTCGCCGAGGAAATATTGCGCGGTGAAGCCGGGATTGCCGCCCTCGTCGGTGACGCGGAGGCTGGTCTTGCCTTCGCCGACGAAGCTATAGGCCTTGGGATTGCCGAAGCGGGTGATCGAATAATTGTCCCACAATATGCCGTAGTTGCGGGTCGACACCAGGAAGGGGACGGCGATGTCCATATTGTGCTGGGCGAGTTCGACATCCTCGCCATTATAGTTCATCTGCCCGTTCTGGTGCTGGCCAAGCCCGAACAGGCCTTCGTCGGTGTTGCGGTTGAACTGCTGGCGGGTGGCGACAAACGGCTTGCCGTCCAGGGTGACGGGCGCGAAGCTGCCGGGGCCGGTCTCCTCAAGGTCGACCTCGCCATTGGCGTCGGTGAAGCGGACATTGCCATCCCTAAAGCGCACGGACGCGCTGACCAGCGGGGTGGCCACCACCACTTCGCCGTTACGCTCGATGACGGTGAAGCCGCTGGTCACCGGCTGCTTGTTGACGACGAGGCTGGGCGGCAGATTGAAGCTGCCGTCCGGAGTGCCGGTGACGCGGATGAGCCGGTCGCCGTAGACCATCAGGCGCACCGCTCTTTCCGGGCCGGCGTCAGGCGTGACGATCACGCCATTGTCGATCTTGCGGTAACCGCCGGCGGCCAGGGCGGCGCTGCTGGCACCCACAAGCAAAGTGGCGCCGAGCAGGCGCGCGGAAGTGGCGATCACGGTCTTTCTCCCAAGCAAATCAGTCAGCGATAGACGCCGAGCTTCACCTTCAGAAGCACGGGCTGCGCAGTGAAGTTGAGTCCGTAGTCGGTCTGGTCGCCGTTCCACACCCGGCGCATGACCCAGCGGCCCTGACTGTCGAACGTCCCTTCTTCGACCCGGACCATCGCGCCGTTCTCGCCGGGTGTGGGTTTGTCGAGCGCAAAGCGGGCGCGAACGTCGGACCCGGTAACCAGGAATTCGTCGGGACCGAGCTGCGCCACCGCCATGCCGCCGACCGGTTTGCCAGTCGTCGGATGCGGGTCGACGTGGATCCAGGTCATCCCCCGCTCACCGAACTCCCACAGTCCATATTGCGCCGTGACCTTCCAGCGGCCCATTACCTTGCTCTGATCGGCCTCGTCCGTCGCCTTGGCCGTTCCCCAAGTGGGGTGGTTGAACGCGATCCGTGCCCACTGACTCGCGATCGGCAGGAACAGCCTGTATTTGGACGCAAAGGCTTCCATCGCCTCGGCGTCCAGCGCTTTCGCGCCGAGCGGGTAGTTGGAGTAGGACGTGTAATCCATGCCGAAGGGCGCGAAGCCGATGCCGCCCTTGCCCAGCACGCTCCAGAAATAGCGCGCATACTCGGGCGCATTGCCGATCTCCGGCACGAACAGCGCGTTGCTCGACACATTGTAATGGCTGAGATAGGCCTCAACCGCCTTGGGATCGCGGGCGTAGATGTCCGGTGCCAGCGCATCGATGTGCGGCGCCGCGACCTTCCACAGGTCGACCATGTTCCACTGCGGGCCGCCCGACGGGACGGTGGAGGCGGCCTTGGCGTTAAAGGCGTCACCGAGTGCGGCGTTCACATACATGGGCAGCGGCTTCACCGCCTTTCCCGCGGCGGCAATCTCATCGACGTAGCGGGCCATGTGCCAGCTGGTGAAGGCCTGCTCGGCAAAGTCGCCGAAAACCTGAGTCCAGGTTCCGGCCTTGCCTTTTAGGCGGGCGAGTTCTGCAGGGACCGCGCCGCGAAAGGCGGCGTCGGCTGCCGGGGCGTGATCGCGCGCAAGTCCGTAGCTGCCGATCTCATTTTCCGGCTGGACCATGATCACGGTATTCTGCGGATCCTTCTCGCGCAGATATTGCATCAACTGGACGAACGCGCGCTTGTCGGCCTCCAGTGTCGTTCGGTGATGCGGCGAGAAGGCGTAGTGGGTCTTGCCCTCGGGCGTCCGCATGCGCGGAAAGCGCGCCGTGTTCATCTTCACCCATTCGGGCGTGTAGTTGGGATTGGTGTTCTTCCACGTGCCGAACCACAACAGGACGACCCGGACATTGTTCTGCCGCGCCTGAGGTAACAGCGCGTCGAGATAGGAAAAGTCGAACCGCCCTTCCTGCGGCTCGATCTGCTCCCACGACACTGGAATTTCCAGCGTGTTGGCATGAAGCTCGCGCAGCGCCGGCCAGACCTTGGCGAGCTGCGAGGGGTAGTTGCTGCTGTTATGAGCCTGCGCACCCAGGATAAGGTAAGGCGCGCCGTCTACCTCGAACATGTGGCGGCCGTTCTTGGAGACCAGTCGCGGGAGGTCCGCCGCCGCTGCTGCTGCTGACATGGCGAGCACCGCAGCGGCCGCCACCAAATGCCTGAACTTCATCCTGCTCCCCAACACTGTTTTTTTTGGACTGTGACACGCGTGTCGGCGAAAGCAAAGGCTCCGTCGGTGGCGCTAACTCACCACCATGTCGCGTAGAGCGCGATGAGGATCAGGATCACGCCCAATCCCGCGATGTTGAAGATTGCGGGCGTCCGGAAGCTGACGCCTTCCATCGTGACCCGATTGGCATCGCCCCGGCCCTTCACTGCCAGGCTGATGATCACCGCCAGGGCCAGGCTGATCAGGAAAACGAGGCCCATTCGATTCATGAACGGGAAGTCGGGCATCGCCACCTTCAGGACGTAGGACAGGACCACGGAAGCGACCGCGGCGGCGATCGCGCCGGCTTCCGTCGCACGCTTCCAGAACAGGCCGAGCAGGAAGATCACGGTGATCCCAGGTGTGAAGAAGCCTGAGAATTCCTGGATGAACTGGAAGGCCTGTTCGGAGCTTCCGATCAGCGGACGGGCCGTGAGTAGGGCAATCACCACGGCCACCGCGGCGACGCTGCGGCCGATCATGACAAGGTGCTTTTCCTCCGCACCGCTCTCGCCTTGACCGTCTTCGGCGCGGGTCCGCTCGCCGCGCCACTTGGCATAGAGGTCGAGCGTGAAGATGGTTGCGATCGAGTTGATCTTGGAAGCTGTCGACGCGATGATCGCCGCGACTAGCGCCGCAAAGACGAGACCGAGCAGGCCGGGCGGCAACAGCCGCATCATGGTTGGGTAAGCCTCATCCGGCTTGTCGAGACCCGGCGCCAGCATGACTGCCGCAATGCCCGGCAGGACGATGATCACCGGCATCAGCAGCTTGAGGTAAGCGGCCAGCACCACACCCTTCTGCGCCTCGCCGAGGTTCTTGGCCGCAAGCGCGCGCTGGATGATGTACTGATTGAAACCCCAGTAGCTGAGGTTGGCGATCCACATTCCGCCGACCAGCACCGCAATGCCGGGGAGCTCCTTGAAATGCTCGTTGCTAGGGTCAAGGATCATGTCGAAGTGATCGGGCGCGCGCTGCGTCAGGGTTGCGAACCCGGCGAGAATGCCCTGACCACCGCCGATCTGGTCCAAGGTCAGGTAGGAGACCACGAGCCCGCCCAGCACCAGGAGGGTGACCTGAACGAAGTCGGTCAGCGCCACTGCCTTGAGGCCGCCGTAGAGCTGATAGAGCAAGGCGAACGCCCCGAGCGCGACCAGCGCCACATCCTGGTTGACACCCGCGACCTTGTTGACCGCGATGGAGCCTAGCCAGATGATCGAGGTCAGGTTCACGAAGACGTAAAGCGCCAGCCAGAAGATCGCCATGATCACGGGGAGCAGCTTGCCGTACCGTTGCTCCAGGAACTGGGGCATCGTGTAGATCTGGTTGCGGAGGAAGATCGGCAGGAAATATTTGCCGACGATCAGAAGGGTCAGCGCCGCCATCCATTCGTAGGAGGCGATGGCGAGCCCAATCGCATAGCCGCTGCCGGACATGCCGACGATCTGTTCGGCGGAGATGTTGGCCGCGATGAGCGAGGTGCCGATCGCCCACCAGGGAAGCGACTTGGACGCGAGGAAATAGTCGGACGTGTCCTTCTGGTGGCCCGCCTTCTCGCGGCTGACCCATTGCGCCAATCCAAAAATGAAGATCGCATAGGCGATCACCACCAGCGTATCGATGGTCGACAGGCTCATGCTACTCCCCTCCGTTTGACCACAACGCTATGGGCAGTGCGCCGGGTTGGCAAATGAAGTTTGCCGGAGGGTGGCCGGACAAGAGCAGGAGCCGGAGCGTGGTGACTGAAGTGCGGCATGATGATTGGCCCGATGAAGACGTGCTGATTGCCGGCGTTGAGCTTGGCGGCACCAAGTGCATTTGCAGCCTTGCCGATGCGTCAGGCGACGTCCGGGCCCAGGAGACCGTTGCCACGACATCTCCCGACGAAACGCTGGCGGCGATCGAACGGATACTTATCGGATGGCAGCAGTCGCACGCATTCGAGCGGCTGGGGGTCGCTAGCTTCGGCCCTGTCGATCTCGATGCTGGATCCGCCACTTGGGGCTATATCACGGCCACGCCCAAAGGAGGGTGGATCCGAACCGACGTTGGACGCCGCCTGGGCGCAGCCGTTGGTGTCCGACCAGCCTTCGACACGGACGTCAACAGTGCCGCCTTGGCTGAAATGCGATGGGGCGCCGGGAGGGGGCTGAAGGATTTTGCTTACATCACCGTCGGTACCGGCGTTGGTGTGGGGCTGATCGTCAACGGCTCACCCACTCGGGGATTTGCGCACGGAGAGCTTGGACACGTCCGCGTTGCTCGCCACCCTGACGATCGGTTCACAGGCGCGTGTCCATTCCATGGCGATTGTGTCGAAGGTCTCGCGTCGGGCAGTGCATTGAACGCGCGTCTGTCCGGACGGGCGTTCGCGGACGTCACCGGTGAGGACCCCATCTGGACGGCGGTCGCGTGGACCTTGGCGCAACTATGCCATGTGATCGTCTGCGCTGCTGCCCCTCGGCGGATCGCAGTTGGAGGCGGCGTGGTGGAGCGACAGCCGCACCTGATCCCCGTCATAGAGATGATGCTGCGGGATAGCCTGGCGGGCTACATGCCGCTGCCTGAAGGCAAATTGGTCATAAGTCCGGGTCTTGGATCTCGCGCCGGTCAATTAGGACCGATCGCGCTGGCCCTTGACGAGAACCTAGGCCGACCTCCGGTGAGAGGGTTTTGAAACTCTACCCTGCGCTCGTTACGGTCGCCGGTAGGGCGTCCACTCTCCAAGCAGGCAAGCAGGACCTGGAATGGTGGATCCTGGATAAAGCGTGCGGATCCGGTCGCCGCTGCAATACTGGCCCCCATTAGCCTCGACGATCAGCGTGTTGATCGGCTCCAGACCCGGGCATTGAGCGCGCAAGCGGTTGACGTAGATCGTCGAGCCCGACCCATACGCAACCATCTGCTTGTTCACAGTCCGGATGCTGTTTTGCCCGAACGGAGAGATGCAGGATTGCGGCTTGCCAGCTGTCCGTCCCTCCACTTCCTGCGCGAAAGTGTCCTTGGTCAACAGTCCGCTCTGAGATGAGCAGCCGACAAGGGCGAGACATGCCAGGGGCAGGACGTTCAAACGCATTGGACCTCTCCTTATTGCTGCAACGCGCAGCCCTGGCCTACGATCCGCCTAAGGGTTGCCGGGCAGTCCTTCAAATTTGATCGTCTTATAATAGCTAAGCGGCCGGGCAGGGAGGGGGTGACCTTCCGGTAGCGGCAGATGATTGAGACTCTGCCAGTAAGCGATCGACGCGTCCCGCCACCATTGCGCCTCCTGCTGCTGGGCGCGCAGGTCCGCGGCCACTTGCGCATGGCGGACGGGATCGATGGTGCCGGACAGCGCGGACCACTGTGCCTGCATCGCGCCAACCTTGGCGACGCCCAGATCGTAACGCGCGACCAAGGCGTTCCACAACGTGTCGCCGGACCGCATCCGGTGCGACCAGGGGACGTGGTGGAACCATAAAAGATATTCGTCGGGAACCTTGTCCAGGTCGGCGAAGGTGCGGGCGATCTCGGGCGCATATTGGTCCGCGGCATTGCTGCCGGCCGTGGTCCGGTCGAAGCCAATGCCGGTCGCGTCGGCCTTGTGGAAATAGGCCGGGTTCCAACTGGGCGTGCCGAGGTCGGCGACCCAGGGCGCAGGGCCGTGATGGTGGCTCGTTCCCATAAGGTGGGTGAGCCCGAAGGGAGTCATGTAGTCGACGGTCGCTTCACGTGATCCCATCATCAGCGACGTAATCAGCGTAATCGCCTGCGGTGCGTTCCCCCAGGTGAGACGGGTCCATTCATTAGCGACAGCAGCGGGATCGGCGTGCAGATTCCAGGCAAGCCGGCCGTGGGCATACCAGTTGGCCTGGTCGAACAAGGTACCGGTCCAATTCCGGTCGTTGCCTACGTTCGAAACGCCTGCGATCGCGACGATGGTGCTTGCCACATCCGAGGTCGGGCGAGGTCGGGCGGTGCGGCTGCGCAGCACTTCGCTCCACATCGGGCCGAGGTAGGCGATACCGGTGGACTGGCCGAGGTATTCGCGGGTGACCTGAGTTTCGAGCGCGAGCTTGGTTTTGGGCATGGCGCCGAACAGTGGACTAAACGGCTCGCGCGGCTGGAAGTCCAACGGGCCGTTCTTGACCTGAACGATCACATTGTCGCGGAACTTGCCGTCCAGCGGCTTGAACTCGTCATAGGCGGCACGAATGCGGTCCTGGTCCGGGCCCATCGCGTAGACGAAGGCGCGCCAGAAAATGAGGCCGCCGTGCGGCTTCACCGCGTCGGCCATCATGTTGGCGCCGTCGGCATGATTGCGGCCATAACCCTGCGGACCGGGCTGACCCTCGCTGTTGGCCTTGACCAGGAAGCCGCCGAAGTCGGGAATGAGGCGGTAGATTTCGTCCGCCTTCGCTTTCCACCAGGCACGGACCTCAGGGTCGAGCGGGTCCGCCGTCTTCAAGTGCCCGAGATCGATCGGCGAGGAGAAACGTGCCGAAAGATAGACTTTGATCCCATAGGGACGAAAGGCACCCGCGAGCGCCTTGACCTTGAGGAGGTAGGGCTCGGTCAGAATTTGCGCATTGGCGTTGACGTTATTGAGCACGGTCGCGTTGATGCCGACCGAGGCATTGGCACGGGCATAATCGATGACGCGGGCGTCGACGGTGGGAAGTTGCTGCCAGTTCCAGATCGACTTGCCGGAATAGCCCCGCTCGATGAAGCCATCGAGATTGTCCCAATGGTTGAGCATACGGAGCTTGAGCGCGGGCGTTTCCGAGATGTCGAGGCTGTCGATCGACTGCTGCATCTGCATTCGACGGAGCAGCGCAAAGCTGCCGTAAAGCACGCCTGTTTCGCCATTGGCGGCTACCACCGTAATCCGGCTACCGCGCAGGGTTGCCGATCGTAGCAGATAGCCTTCGTTTCCGAGCCTTCGCAGTGGGAGCCGCATCTGCCGGATGAGTGCGGAGCTTGCCGGCGTGCCGATCAGGATCGCACCATCGCGAAGGTCGGCGGCGGGCGTCACCTGCAGCATGCCACCGATGCCGCGCCGCAATTCGGACGCCGCAGCCGCGATGGTCGGGGATGTAGATTCGGCCACCACGCTGGTCGCGCGGCCGGCATATTGCGGCGTCGCCTGGGCAGCGATCGGACGGTAGCGGAGCCACAGATCGTAGCCGTCCTCCACTTGCGCCGAGGCAGGCGCGGCAACAAAAAGAAGTGACCAAAGGATGTTAGTCAGGATCAGCAGGCGCAACATTTTCTGGCGACTCTTTCGTGGACGGCGCTAAATGCTTGTAAGCGCGAAAGATTGGTAGCGCTACCATGGGGAGAGGTTATGGAAGTCACCAGGCGCGGAAGCCTGATGCTGGGCGGCGCATGTGCGCTTGCCGCGTGCACGCCGGTTCGACCGGCATCCAATTTGCGTCCTGCGGATTCCCTGGACAGCCTGGCACGGCGGACAGGCCGGCGCTTTGGCTCCGCCGTTTCCTGGTCGCCTCCGAATGCCGATCGCGGCAGCTTCGCCAACCCCGCTTACGCCTCCATCTTGGAGCGCGAATGCGGCGTGCTGGTGCCTGAAAATGAGCTCAAATGGCAGTGGACGAGGCGCAACGAGGGCCAGTTCGAGTTCAAGTCGTTCGATGCAATCGCCGACTATGCGACGTCGCACAATTTTCTGCTGCGTGGCCACACGCTCTTCTGGACGCCGACTCAATGGTATCCGGAATGGCTGAAGACGCATGACTTCGGCGCGCGGCCGGCGAGCGCTGCCGCGGCAATGCTGACCGAGCATGTGCAAACGGTGGCCCGGCGCTACGGCAAGCGCATTTACTCCTATGATGTTGTCAACGAAGCGGTGCAGCCGGAAACGGGCGAGATCCGTGACACTGTGGTTACCAAGGCGATGGGGGCGAAGCCTTCCTTGATCTGATGTTCCACACCGCGCAGAACGAGGCGCCGCACGCGCAGCTGGTCTACAACGATTATATGAGTTGGGAGCGCGGCACGGAGGACGAAACCCACATCAAGGGCGTGCTCAAGCTGCTGGAAGGTTTCCGCAAACGCGGAACACCGGTTCATGCGCTCGGGATCCAGTCGCACATCCGCCTGCTGAAGGACCTGCCGGTCGGCGAGATCGTGCGCGAGTCCACGGGTCCGTGGCGCACTTTCCTCGATGAGGTGGTGGCGATGGGCTACGGGCTCGAGATCACGGAACTGGACGTCAACGACCGCAAGGCTCCGGACGACATCGTTCAGCGCGACCGCATGGTGGCCGATTACACCCGCGCGTACATGGACGTGATGCTGAGCTATCCTCAGCTGCAGACGATCATGGCTTGGGGCATGGTCGACAAATATAGCTGGCTGACCGGCTTCGACCCGCGCGCGGACAAATCGATCAAGCGCGGAACGCCCTACGATGCCAACTTCCGTGCCAAGCCGATGCGCGATGCGATCGCCGCGGCCTTCGCCAACGCATCAACGCAATATGTTTCCGGGCGGAATAAGGCGTGAAGACCAGGTTCTTGATTGCTCTTGCCGCTTCCTCGGCCCTTGCTACGCCCGTCCTCGCGCAGAATTTGAAGCTTAACGACAAGGGCTATTTCACCACGCCAGGCCTCGATGTGATGGTCTTCAACGATTACTATCCCGAAGGCCACCAGACCGGCGTCACGATCATCCAGCATGGCAAGCGCGTTGCTGCCAACGGCGACATCCGGCTGGAGCCTTCGCCCGGCCAATGGTCGGCGATGCCCAAGACCGTGACCCGCAACGTTGACCGTGCCACCAACACGATCAGCCAGACGCTGACCTTCCCGAACCCGGAAGCCAACCGCAAGGGCTTCAATCCGGTTTTCTACCCCAACATCGACGTCAATTATAAGGTTCGGGTGACGCCGCTCGCGGGCAATAGCTTCCGCATCAACGTCGATCTCGACAAGCCAATCCCGGCGGAATGGGTCGGCAAGATCGGCTTCAACTTCGAACTCTTGCCAATCCACTACTGGGGCAAGAGCTTTCTGATGGACGGTCAGAGCGGCATCTTTCCGCGTCAACCCAACGGTCCGGTAGTGGCCCCGGCGGCCGATGCGCCGAAGGTCGAGGTGCCGGTTCCGGTGCAGCCTAACGGGCCGGTCACCGACCTCAACACCGAACCGGAAGGCGTTGCGCTCGCGACGGGACGCAAGCTGGTCGTGGCTGCCGACGACGATCAACAGCGCATGACCTTTCAGAGCAGCAGCGGCGCAATGGAGCTGATTGACGGCCGCCTCAACCACAACAATGGCTGGTTCATCGTTCGTGAGCCGATCCCGGCAGGCAAGACGACGAACGCGCTGGAATGGGTGGTCACGCCGCACGTCCAGCCGAACTGGAAATATGAGCCCGTGATCCAGGTCAGCCAGGTCGGCTATGCCCCGAACCAGCCGAAGAAGGCGGTGTTCGAGCTCGACCCTAGTGACGCGAACGTCGGACCCGCAACGCTGTACCGCCTGACGGAGAATGGCCGCGAGCAGGTGATGCAAGGGGTCCCGCAGCAATGGGGCGATTTCCTGCGCTACAAGTATCGCACGCTGGACTTCAGCAATGTGACGCAGCCCGGCATGTATGTCGTCAGCTACGGCGGCAAGAGCTCCCACCCGTTCAAGATCGGCGCCGACGTCTATTCGCGCCACGTGTGGCAGCCGACGCTGGAAGTCTTCCTGCCCGCCCAGATGTGCCACATGCGGGTGCATCAGAAGTACCGGGTGTGGCACGCGCACGACCATCTCGACGACGCGCTGATGGCGCCGACCAACCTCAACCACTTTGACGGCTACGCCTCCGGTCCGAGCACGCTCACCAAGTATAAGCCTTACGAACTGGTGCCCGGGCTGGATGCCGGCGGCTGGCATGACGCCGGCGACTACGACATGCGCGTCGAAAGCCAGATCGGCACCATGTGGCTGCTGGCCAAGATGGTGGAGGAATTCGGCCTCGATTATGACGCCACCACCATCGATCAGAAGCGCAAGCTGGTGGAGATCCACACGCCCGATGGCAAGAATGATGCCGTCCAGCAGCTCGAGCATGGCCTGTTGAGCGTGATGGGCGGCTATCGTTCGATGGGACGCCTTTATCGCGGCATCATCGAGCCCACGCACCGTCAATATGTGATGCTTGGCCAAGCCGAGAACCAGTCGGACAATGTTTGGCGCAAGCCCGTGGAGGGGCTTGGCAAGGACGCCAGCGGCAATCCCATTCCGTTCGACGACCGCTGGGTGTTCACCGAGGACAATCCCAATCGCGAGCTTTACGCGGCGGCCGGTCTGGCGGCGAGCGCGCGGGTGATGAAGGCGAGCAATCCCGCCTTCGCCGCAGAGACGCTGGCTGCTGCCCGCGACCTCACCGCGAAGGCGATGCCGCGCGGCAAGAGCGTCCAGAACAAGGTATTCGCGCTTGCCGAACTGCTGCACGCAACCGGCGACCAGGCCTATGCCCGCCAGATCGTTGCGATGGAGAAGGACATCCTCGGCAACATCGAGGACTCCGCCTGGCGGCTTGCACCCGTGCTCGGGCAGATTCGCGACGCAGGCTTCAAGCGGCGGCTGGATGCGGCGGTCGCCGCTTATCAGGCGACAGTGAAGCAGAGTGCTCGCACGGACTCACCGTACGGCGTGCCCTACAAGCCCGACATCTGGGGGGCAGGCTGGACAATCCAGGAGCGCGGCGTCCGGCAGTATTTCTTCCACAAGGGATGGCCGCAGCACACCGATCCGCAGAGCTGGGTCAGCGCGCTAAACTTCGTGCTCGGCGTTCACCCCGGCGAGAACACCAACAGCTTCGTCAGCGGCGTAGGCGCCAAGTCGGCGACGGTGGCCTACGGTACCAATCGTGCGGACTTCTCCTACATCCCAGGTGGCGTGATTTCCGGCACGGCCCTTATTCGGCCGGACTTGCCGGAGCTGAAGGAATGGCCCTTTTTCTGGCAGCAGACGGAATATGTCATGGGCGGCGGAGAAACGAACTACATGTTCCTCGCCCTCGCCGCTGACCGACTTTACGGCAAGGGAGGGGCTCAATGAGGATGTTGCTGGTCATGGCCGCGCTTGCGGTCGCCGCCCCCGTCTGGGCTGGAACGGCGGTCGAGGTGCCCTACGGCAAGCTCAAGGACGGGACGCAGATCGGGCAGACGATCCTGCGCAACGACCATGGCATGGAGGTGCGTCTGATCGGCTATGGCGCGACCATCACCGACATCATCGTTCCCGACCGCAACGGCAAGGTGGCCAACGTCAATCTGGGCTTCGACTCGATGGCCGATTGGGAAGCCAAGAACGAAGGCTATGGATTTGGCGCGGTGATCGGGCGCTACGCGGGCCGGATCGCGGGTGCGCGGGTCCGGATCGACGGCAAGGACTATCCGCTCAACGCAAACGAACGGGGCAATACGCTCCATGGCGGCGGAAATGGCCTCAGTTCCACGGTTTGGCGGGTGGAACCGTTCAGCCAGCGCGATCGGGTCGGGGCCCTGATGACGTACAGCAGCCCGGCGGGGGAGCAGGGCTTCCCGGGCAAGCTGGACGTGCGGGTCACCTACACCCTGACGAACGACAATGCGCTGCAGATTGATTACGACGCGCGGACCGATGCCGCGACGGTGCTGAACCTCACCAATCACGCTTATTTCAACCTCGCCGGTGCGGGTAACGGGACGATTCTCGACCACCGGTTCCAGGTTTTTTCCGATCGCTACATAGAGTTTGGCCCCGGCTCCATTCCTACGGGGAAGTATCTGTCCGTCGCCGCAACCCCGTTCGACTTTCGCGCGCCCAGCACCATCGGATCAAAGATCAGAGATCCGCTGGTAGGGCCGAACGGCTACGACCATGGCTGGATACTGGAGGGGCGGGGCGACGTGGCGCGGCTTGCCGCCCGCCTCTCCGATCCGAAATCCGGCCGGGTCATGGACGTGCTGACGACCGAGCCGAGCATCCTTGCCTACACGGCCGGCCATCTTGGACGGGATCGGGGCGCGAACGGCATCGAACTGCCCCGCCACGGCGGCATCGCGCTTGAGGCGCAGCATGTCTCGAACGCTCCCAACAACCCGCAGCTTCCATCGACGCTGTTGCGTCCGGGCGAGGTGTATCGGGCAACGACCATCTTCCGCTTCTCGGTCCAGAAGTGACGCTGCTGCGAATCGCGATTGCACTTCTAGCACTGACCGGCGCTACGACGGCGGCCGCGCGAACCCCGGTGCAAGAACATGGTGCGCTCCGAGTGCAGGGCAACCGCATCGTCGATCAGCATGGGAAGCATGTCGTCCTTCGCGGCATGTCTCTGTTCTGGAGCCAGTGGCAGGGCAAATATTACAACCGTGCGGTCGTTCGAACGTTGGCCAAGGACTGGCACGCCGATGTCGTGCGCGCCGCCATGGGGGTGCACAGCGGCGGTTACCTGGAGCGCCCGGCCGCGGAAATGCGCAAAGTGGAGAAGGTGATCGACGCCGCGATCGCGGAGGGCATCTACGTCATCGTGGATTGGCACGCGCACGACCCCGAGCCGAAGGCGGCAGCGGACTTCTTCGCCAGGATCGCGCGCAACTACGGGCGCCATCCGAATATCATCTATGAGACATACAACGAGCCCTTGCCAAAACATGGGTGGGCGGCGGTGCTGAAGCCCTACCACAACCAAGTGATCGCCAGCATCCGCGCGGCCGATCCCGACAATCTGATCGTGGCGGGCACGCGCAGCTGGTCGCAGGATGTCGACGAGGCTGCAGCCGATCCGCTGGCCGACCCCAACACGGCCTACACGCTCCACTTCTATGCGGGCACGCACCGGCAGCCGCTGCGTGACAAGGCCGACAGGGCGATGAAGCTCGGCGCCGCCCTGTTCGTCACGGAATGGGGCAGCACTGACGCCAATGGCAACGGGAATGTCGATGTGGCTGAGACGCGCCGCTGGTTCGACTTTATGGAAAAGAACAAGCTCAGCTATCTGAACTGGTCGATCGCCGACAAAAATGAGAGTTCGGCGGCCTTGCTTCCGGGCGCCTCGCCATCGGGCAAGTGGCCGGACAACATGATTTCGCAATCCGGAAAGCTGACTCGCGATCAGCTGCGTCGGATGAACACAACTCGAAAAGGAAATTGACGACGTGATCAAGCCGCCTTTTGTCGCCGAGGACAGTCGCTACGACGGGCGTATGCCTTACCGCCGCTGTGGCCGAAGCGGGCTCGACCTGCCGGTCGTGTCACTCGGGCTTTGGCAGAACTTCGGTGGCAATGACGTTTTCGAAACCGGGCGCTCGATCCTTCGGCGCGCCTTCGACCTCGGTTGCACGCACTTCGACCTCGCCAATAATTACGGGCCGCCCTACGGCTCCGCGGAAGAGAATTTCGGCGCTTGGCTGAAGGCCGACTTTCTTCCCTATCGCGACGAGCTGATCATCTCGACCAAGGCCGGCTACGACATGTGGCCGGGACCCTATGGCAATGGCGGGTCGCGCAAATATCTGCTGTCGAGCCTCGACCAGAGTCTAAAGCGGATGGGGGTCGACTATGTCGACATCTTCTATTCGCACCGGGTCGATCCGACGACACCGCTGGAGGAGACGATGAGTGCGCTTGTGCAGGCGCACCGCCAGGGCAAGGCGTTGTACGTCGGCATTTCATCCTACTCGCCGGAGCTGACGCGCCAGGCGCAGGCCATCCTCAAGTCGGAGGGCGTGCCGCTGCTGATTCATCAGCCGAGCTATTCCATCCTCAACCGATGGATTGAGGGCGGACTGCTCGACACACTGGACGATCTCGGTGTCGGCTGCATCGCCTTTTCCCCGCTTGCGCAGGGATTGCTGACGAAGAAATATCTTGGCGGCGTTCCCGATGACGCACGGGTGGTGCGCGGCGTTCATTTCCCCAAGGACGTGTTGAACGAGCAGGTGCTCGGCAACGTGGGGGCGCTGAATGACATCGCCCAGGCACGCGGCCAGACGCTGGCGCAGATGGCGATCGCGTGGGTGCTTCGCGATCCGCGTGTGACATCGGCGCTGATCGGTGCCCGCACGGTGCAGCAGCTGGAAGACTCACTGGGCGCGCTGAAGCGGCTGGACTTCTCGCCGGACGAACTGGCGCGCATCGATGCCAATTCGTCGAGCGAGGGCGTCGATATCTGGGAAGGCTCGTCTTCCGTAAAGGAACTCTGAGATGGTCGGTCGCGCGTCCCTTACGCTTGCCGCGGTTCTACTTGCGGGGTGCGCGAGCGTCGCGCCATCCGCATCGCAGCCGCTGCAGCTGGCGATCACCATCGACGATCTGCCTGTGCACGGCGGCATGCCTCCGGGGGTGACGGCGAACCAGGTCAACGCGCAGATGGTTGCTGCGCTGAAAGCGGCGAAGGCGCCGACCTTTACCTTCGTCAACGCCGTCGGCGTCGAGCGGCAGCCCGAAACGGCGCAGGCACTTGCCGCGTGGCACGCCGCCGGCTTTCCGCTGGGCAACCACACATGGTCCCATCCGCACCTAAGCGAGCTCACGCAAGCGCAGTTCGAGGCGGAAGTGACGAAGAACGAGGCGACGCTGCAGCGGCTCGGCGGAGGCGGCGATTGGCGCTGGTTCCGCTACCCCTTCCTCGATGAAGGGGAGAATGCGGCGAAGCGCGCAGCTGGGCGGCAGGTGCTCGCCAAGCACGGCTACAAGGTCGCGGCCGTGACCATGAGTTTTTCGGACTGGGCGTTCACCGCCCCTTACGCGCGCTGCGCCGCTGCCGGCGACACGGCTGCAATGGCGCGCATGGAGCGTCTGTATCTCGCTTCAGTCGGCGAGAATATCGCCTCCGCCCGCGCAAACGCACACAAGCTGTACGGCCGCGACATCCCTTACGTCCTCCTGATGCACGTCAGTGCGCTCAGCGCCCGGATGATGCCGCAGGTGATCCGCGCCTACCGCGATGCTGGTTTCCGCCTGGTGACGCTTCAGCAGGCCCAGCGCGATCCCGTTTACCGGGGCTATACGGACCTGACCTTGCCTGCGCCGGCGAGCGAGAGCGACCAGGCGCGCGCCAAGGGCGTATCCCTATCCGCCGCCCCGGACCATCAGGCGGAGCTCAACGCCATGTGCAACGGCGCTAATCCGTAACCGTCAGCTTCGAGCTCTTAAGGTCAACCGAGTTCGGTCCGGCGGAGATGGTGAAGGTGCCGGGTTCGACCACCCGTTTCATCTCAAGGTTCCAGAGGGACAAGTCCTCAGGCTTCAACGTAAAGCGCAACGTCCGGCGCTCTCCGGGGCGAAGCGTCACGCGCTGAAAACCTTTTAGCTCAATCACCGGCCGGGTAATGCTCGCCTCATCGTCGCGGACGTAAAGTTGCACCACCTCGTCGCCGACGCGCTTACCCGTGTTGGTCACATCGACACTTACGCTCGCGCTCTGGTCCTTGCGGATGCGGGCGTCGGCGATGCGGGGTGTACCGATTGCGAAGCTGGTGTAGCTGAGGCCGTAGCCGAACGGGTAGAGCGGCGTCGTCGTGTCGAACAGATAGCCGCGCCGGGCGCTCGGCTTGCGGTTGTAGTAGATCGGCAACTGGCCAACGTTCCGGGCGATACTGACGGGGAGCTTGCCCCCTGGGTTGACCTTGCCGAACAGCACGTCGGCGACGGCATTCCCCGTCTCCTGACCCAAATACCAGCCTTCAAGAATCGCAGGCGCCTTCTCGGCAAGCATGTTGATCGAGAGCGGCCGTCCGTTGAGCAGCACGACCACCGTCGGCTTGCCGAGCGCAAGGACCGCCTGCGCGAGTTCGTTCTGCTGGCCGACAAGGTCGAGCGATGTGCGGTCTCCGAGGTGCCCGTCGGCCCAGGCTTCGCGGCTCAGCTGCTCATTGTCGCCGAGCACCATCACCACAACGTCCGCCTTTCTCGCGGTTTCGACGGCCTCGGCGATGAGCTTGCGATTGACCTCGGCGGGAACAAGGTTGACCTCGTCGCATGACCAGCAGCGGCTTTCAGTCAGGCGCACGCCTTCCGAATAGTCGATGGCGACCTTGCCTGCGGTGGCGCTCTGCAGCCCTTCAAGCACGCTGACGACATGCTTCGGCTCGTCGCTGTAGCCGCCGATCGGTGTGTCCTTGGCATGGGTGCCGAGCAGCGCGATGCGCTTGATGCCGTTGATGTTGAGCGGCAGCAGTCCACCCTGGTTCTTCAGCAGGATCACCGACCGCTGTGCGGCCTCGCGGGCAAGCGCCACCGCCTCCGGGGTCGCAGTCTTGGCTTCGGCGCCCGCAACGTCGGGATAGGGGTTCTCGAACAGGCCAGATTCGAACTTCAGGCGCAGCATCCGGCGTACGGCATTGTCGACCAGTTCTTGCGGCACCTTGCCATTCCTGACGAGCTCGGGGAGGTGAGTGTAGGCTTCCCCGTCCGGCGTTTCGGAATCCACGCCAGACTTGATGGCACGTTCGGCGGCGTCCTTGATATCGCTGAACAGGTGGTGGCGGCTGATCAGTTCGCGAATGGCATAATAGTCGCTGACGGTCGCGCCCTTGAACCCCCACTCGCCGCGAAGCACGTCGTTGAGCAGCCAGCTGTTGGCGTGGGACGGCACACCGTCAATTTCATTGTAGGACGGCATGACCGCCTGCGCGTTCGCTTCCTTCACGGCACGCTCGAAGGGCGGGAAGAAATTCTCTCGCAGGATACGCTCAGACACCTGCGCGGGGCCGACGTTGGTGCCGTTCTCCGGTTGGCCATGCCCTGTCATATGCTTCAGCGTCACCAGCACCTTATCGGCCGGCAGCGGGAAGGTTGTGCCCTGAAAGCCGCGAATGGCGGCGAGGCCGATCGTTCCCACGAGGTACGGATCCTCGCCATAGGTTTCCTCGATCCGACCCCATCGCGGATCGCGCGCGACATCGACCACTGGCGCCAGCGCCAGCGTTGCGCCGCGCGCGCGCATTTCACGCGCGGCAACTCCGAACACTCGCTCGATCAGCGCGGGATCCCAGCTGCTGGCGAGTCCGATCGCCTGAGGAAAGCTGGTGGCTCCGCGCGCGACGTAGCCGTGCAACGCTTCCTCATGCATCAGGATGGGAATGCCGAGCCGAGTGCGCTCGACGGCCCAGTGCTGCGCCGCATTGACGTAGGTCGCCGTGTCGGCTGCCTCGCGGTTGGTGCCAGCCGCCGACGCTCCCGCCGCATTGTTGGAGCGCACCACGCCGCGTTTGTCGGACGGCCGCGCCACCTGGCCCAATCCGTCGGGAAAGTTGCGCGACGCCTCCGCGGCATCGAAGACGCCCGCATCCGTCTGGATCTTAGCCTTGCCCTCCCAGACGGTGATCAGCTGCGCCGCTTTCTCCTCCAGCGTCATGCGCGACAGCAGGTCCTCCACCCGTTGCTCGATCGGCTGCCGAGGGTCCTTGTAGATCGCTTGGCCGGTCTGCGCGGCGGCACTGGCGGCCATGATTCCGGCCAGGCTGGCAACGGCAGCGATCGACTTCAGCCGGCGGTGCAGGTTCGTCATGATCATCCTTCCAAGGTGTGACAGCGCTTACCGGCCGCTTGTTGCATAACTGAGGGGCCAGCGCCCCATCCGTCAACGCCAGTTTGCAAACAGCTGGCGGCCGCAATAACGTCGTCACCGTGAGCAGGGAGAGGGGGTCCACGCGCCGCAGCCGCGGCACCGTCACCATCGAGGATGTCGCGCACGCCGCTGGTGTGTCGGCGATGACCGTGTCGCGCGTCATCAATGGCGGCAAGAACGTTCGAGAGGCGACCCGGGTCAAAGTGACCGAAGCGGTCAAGCAACTCAACTATGCGCCCAACAGCGCTGCACGCAGCCTGGCGGCAGGCGAGCCGATGCACTTCGGTCTGCTCTATGCGAACCCGAGCGCCAGCTACCTCAGCCAGTTCCTGATCGGCGCCCTCCACGCGGCCCGCCACGCCGGCGCGCACCTGACGATCGAAGCATGTGAGTCGGAAGATGCCGGCGAGCAGGCAGAAGTTGCGCGCCGCTTCGCGCTCAGCGACGTCGACGGAGTGATCCTGCCGCCGCCGCTGTCTGAATCGAAACCCATCCTGCAGGAGCTGGCCAATCTTCGGATGCCGTTCGTCACGGTCGCGATGGCCTCCCCAAAGCCCCACAGCCTGAATGTCCGCATCGACGATCGCGCAGCGGCCGAGGAGATCACGCGCTATCTGCTTTGCCTTGGACACCGGAACATCGGCTTCATCCGTGGCCATCCCAATCATATCGCCAGCCAGGATCGCGCGCAGGGTTTCGCGGACGCGCTCAAAGAAGCGGGAATGAAGGTGGACGATATGGCGGTGGAACAGGGCTACTTCAGCTATCGTTCCGGCATCATCGCCACCGAACGGCTGCTGAAGCGCGCAAAGCGGCCCACCGCCATCTTCGCCAGCAATGACGACATGGCTGCGGCGGCGATCAGCGTCATCCACCGCCATGGTATGTCGGTGCCTCAGGACATCAGTGTGGTGGGCTTCGACGACACCATGCTTGCGACCAGCGTCTGGCCGGAACTGACCACCGTGAAGCAGCCGATCGCGGCTATGGCGGAGGCGGCGCTCGACCTACTGATGGCGGACCTTCGCTCCCGCATTACCAAGACACAGCGCAAGGTGAACGAGCGCGTCTTGACCCATGCCCTCATCATCCGTGAGTCTTCCGGGCCACCACCGCTGGAAAAAGGCTCGAAACGCAGGGAAAAAGCTGCCAGCAAGTGATTGCGCGCAGCAGGGAAACTGTTACCGCTAACAACAAAGAAACATTCCACGAGGGAGAGGGGAATGACTGAAGCAAGCCCGGCACGGGCAAATATGGGATATGTGGGGGCCATCGTTGCCGTCGCGACGATCGGCGGGTTCCTGTTCGGCTACGACAGCGGGGCGGTGAACGGCACGCAAGGCGGTCTCAGGACCGAATTCAACCTGGACGATGCGGGGCTCGGTTTTACCGTCGGTTCGCTGCTCATCGGTTGCTTCATCGGCGCCTTCTTTGCCGGCCGCCTGGCCGACCTGATGGGTCGCCGTAACACGATGATGATCGCCGCCGTGCTCTTCTTCATCGGTGCGATCATCCAGGGCCTCGCTCACGACCAGACCCTGTTCGTGCTTGCGCGTATCATGGGCGGCATGGCTGTCGGTGCCGCGAGCGTCCTCTCGCCTGCCTACATCTCGGAAGTTGCGCCCGCGAGCATTCGCGGTCGTATGACGACGCTGCAGCAGATCATGATCATCACCGGCCTAACCGCTGCTTTCCTCGTGAACTACGTCCTTGCAGCTTCGGCGGGTGAGTCCACGGCAAGTTTCTGGGGCGGCATTGAAGCATGGCGCTGGATGTACCTGATGCAGGCGCTGCCTGCCGCAGTGTTCCTGCTGGCCCTGCTCTTCATCCCTGAAAGCCCGCGCTACCTTGTCTCGAAGGGCCGTAACGAAAAGGCCCAGGAGGTCCTCACCAAGCTCTTCGGGGCGGAAGTCGCCAGCGCCAAGCTGGAGGAGATCAAGGCGAGCTTCGATGCTGACCACCGTCCAAAGCTCAGCGACGTGAAGGCGCCTGCCGGAACCCGCGGCTTCCTGGGACTTCGCACCTTGGTGTGGGCCGGCATCATGCTGGCGGTGTTCCAGCAGCTCGTCGGGATCAACGTGATCTTCTATTATGGTGCGACTCTGTGGCAGGCCGCCGGCTTCTCCGAGGCTGAGGCGCTGCAGACCAACATCATCTCGGGTGCCATTTCGATCGCGGCCTGCTTCGTTACCGTCGCGCTGGTCGACAAGATCGGTCGCAAGCCGCTGCTGCTGATCGGTTCGGCCGGGATGGCAATCGCGCTGTTCATCATGGTCTATGCCTTCTCAACGGGCACGTTGAACGGCGATCAGCTCGCCCTTCCGGGCAGCATGGGTATGGTCGCGGTGGTCGCGGCGCTGGCCTATTCGGCGCTGTTCAACATCAGCTGGGGCCCGGTCATGTGGGTCATGCTGGGCGAAATGTTCCCGAACCAGATCCGTGGATCGGCGCTAGCCGTGTGCGGCTTCGCGCAATGGTTCGCCAACTACCTTGTCGCCCAAAGCTTCCCGATCATGCTGGGAAGCCTCGGCCTGGCCGCAAGCTACAGCTTCTACGCTGTCTGCTCGGTGATCAGCTTCTTCCTTGTGCAGAAGCTAATCAAAGAGACCAAGGGCAAAGAATTGGAGCAGATGGAGGGCTGACGCCAACCGTCCGTTTACTTGAATCAGGGGCGGTTGGCGCATGGCTGACCGCCCCTTTTTTGTTCTAGCGTTCGAACATGGGAGAGGGCCTTGGCCGAGGGTTCAACAACAGCCGCGGAGCCGCCGAAGAAAGGCGTTGCATCCGTCATCGCCGCATCGTCGCTGGGCACCATCTTCGAATGGTATGATTTCTACCTCTACGGCCTGCTGGCGACGATCCTCACGACGCAATTCTTCAGCGGGGTGAATGAGACGACGGGGTTTATCTTCGCACTGGCCGCCTTCGCCGCCGGCTTTTTCGTGCGGCCGTTTGGGGCTCTCGTCTTCGGCCGCATCGGCGACCTGGTCGGGCGCAAGAACACCTTCCTGGTAACCATGGGCATCATGGGCTTCTCGACCTTCGCGGTCGGCTTGCTGCCGAGCTACAAAACGGCAGGCGTGGCCGCGCCCGTGATGCTCGTAGTGCTTCGCCTGCTGCAGGGGCTTGCGCTCGGTGGCCAATATGGCGGTGCGGCGACCTATGTCGCCGAGCATGCGCCAGACAACAAGCGCGGCTTCTACACCAGCTTTATCCAGACCACGGCAACGCTTGGGCTGTTCGCGACGCTGCTGGTGGTGATCGGTACCCGCACCGCAATCGGTGAGGAAGCATTTGCCGACTGGGGCTGGCGTATTCCCTTCCTCGCCTCGATCCTGCTTCTCGGCGTTTCCTTGTGGATTCGGCTGCAGCTGAACGAGAGCCCGGTATATCAGCAGATGAAGGACAGCGGCACGACGTCCAAAGCGCCGCTCACCGAGGCGTTCGGCAATTGGGGTAACCTCCGGATCGTCCTCATCGCGCTTTTCGGTGCGGTCGCGGGGCAGGCGGTGGTCTGGTACACGGGCCAGTTCTACGCCCTCTTCTTCCTCGAAAAGACGATGAAGCTGGATGGCTACACGGCCAACATCATGATCGCCGTCGCGCTTGCGCTCGGCACGCCATTTTTCGTCTTCTTCGGCTGGCTGTCCGACCGGATCGGCCGCAAGAAGATCATCCTCGCCGGCTGCCTGCTGGCCGCGATGACCTACTTTCCCCTGTTTCATGCGCTGGCCGGTGCGGTGAACCCGGCGCTTGCCAGGGCGCAATCGGCCGCGCCGGTGACAGTGGCTGCCGACCCGGCCGACTGCTCGGTGCAATTCGATCCGATCGGCAAGAACAAGTTCGACGCGCATTCGTGCGACGTGGTGAAGGCCTATGTCGCCAAGGCGGGCATCAGTTACGAGAACCGGGCGCTGGCGGTCGGCTCCCCAGCCCAGTTGATCATCGGCAACACCGCTCTGCCGGCGCCCGATGCGGCCGCGTTGGCATCTCCCGCCAAGGCCGATGCGATCAAGTCATTCCAGGAGCGGGCTGGAAGCGCGCTGAAGACGGCGGGCTATCCGGCAAAGGCGAACTCGGCGCAGGCGAACATGCCGCTCGCGATCCTCATCCTGACGATCCTCGTCCTTTACGTGACGATGGTCTATGGGCCCATCGCGGCGCTACTGGTGGAGCTATTCCCGGCGCGCATCCGCTACACGTCGATGTCGCTGCCCTACCATATCGGCAACGGCTGGTTCGGCGGCTTCCTTCCGACCATCGCCTTCGCGATCGTTGCCGCCAACGGCAACATCTATGCCGGCTTATGGTACCCGATCGTGGTTGCGGTGCTGACGGTGGTCATCGGGATCCTCTTCCTGAGAGAACCCCGCGACCATCACGTGCCTAGTTGATCGGCAGTTCGAACGACGAGGCGGGCAGCAGATCCGTGTCGTATAGATTGATGACCGGATAGTCGTTCCAGGCGAAGCGCACGCGTGTTGCGGGCTGGCCGTCTCCCGGGATCGTGACGGTCGATCCGCTGACGCGGGCATCGGCGAAGCGGCAGCTTGCCTGCGTCTCGCCGCACAGTTCGAAGCCGATTGCCGACTTGCCGCTCAACGCCTGAAGCGGCTTGCTGAAGGTGATGGTCACCGCGTCACCGGTGCGCGTGGCACGAAGCGGAAGAGGCGACAGCTTCCCCCCGGTATCCGCATAGGCAATTGTACGCGCCGCCAGCGCCAGCCTGCGACCAAGCTCCAGCTTGTTGGTCGGATGGATATCGTCCGGTTCGCCAAGGTCGATCGCGGGGACAAAGGCGGCATGAGCGTCGGTCTGCGCGAAGGCGCGCTGCTCGCTCGCAAGCCGTGCCCAGCCGCTGTCGAACGGCGTCGATCGCATGGGACCATATCCGGCGAGCCCGACGACGATCGCGGGGAGGTTAGGGTCACGGAACTGCTTGCGCCACGTGCCGAACAGGGCAGCGAGGCGCCGGTCGTAACTGGGTGTGTCGACGTCGGTTTCGCCCTGGTACCAGGCGGCGCCCTTGAGTGCCATCGGCCCAAGCGGCGCGATCATCGCGTTGTAGAGCGTCGCGGCACCGTTAGGACCCGACCAGGGAGCGGAGGGAGGCGCGCCGATCTTCGGGTCCACCTTGGCGAATTGCCACCCGTCGCCGAGCGGCTGCGTGCTGCCATCGGCGAAGGTCAGCTTCAGCTTCTCCGCGGGGCCGGCCAGACCGCCCGGACCCCAGCTGTTGCGGGCGAAGACGATGATCTCATTCTCGCCGGCCTTCAGGATGCCGGGCGCGATCTTGTAGGTCCGCTCGGCGCCCCAATCGTTGGTGTTGCCGACGCCGACACCGTTGACGAAGGTCTGATCCATATCGTCAACGACGCCCAAGGAAAGGGTGCCGCCTGCAGCCGCCTGCGCGGCGGTGAGGCTGACCGTACGACGCAGCCAGATTGCGCCTGTGAAGCCGCTCCAGTCGGCGCCCCATGTGCTGAAGAAGCCGACGTTGGGAATTGCCGCCCAGTTTAGTGCACTACCTTTGAGCCACGGCTCCCGGCCGGCGCTGTCCCCGCTTTGCGCTCGCCACCAGGTGCCGAAGTCCTGGCCGAGCTGCCGCTGCGCTGCTGCCGGGTCTCGCCGGAAGGTGGAGATCAGACCGGTGGCTGCCTTACCGTCGACCGATTCCACCGCGGCTTCGTTCATCCACGCACGGATCGGCGTACCGCCCCAGGTGGAATCGATAAGGCCGATCGGCACCTTCTGCGACCCGCGAAGATCGCGCCCCATGAAGTAACAGGCGGCGGAAAAATCGGGGACCGTCTTCGGGCCGGCAAGGTCCCACTTCGGCGCTTCGCCGAAAGAGGTTTCCGGGTTGATCGACGTCTTCTTGGCAATGGTGGTGATGCGCAGCTGCTCGTCGGCCGAGGTCATGATCGCACCGAACGAGCCGAGCGACTGTGCAAGGCCGAATTCCATGTTCGACTGGCCCGAACAGAGCCAGACATCGCCGATCATCACGTCTTGGGCCGAAGCGGTAGCGCCATTGGCACCGGTGACCTGGAGCGAATAGGGTCCGCCCGCCTGCATTGCCGGCAGTTCGGCAAGCCAGCGACCCTGTTTGTCCGCGCGGATGCTGCGGCTTCCGTCGCCAAGTGCCACTGTGAGCCGCTCGCCCGGAGTCGCGGTCCCGTAGATCCGAAGCGGCGTGCCGCGCTGGAGTACGGCATGGTCGCTGATCAGCGGGTGAAGTGTGGGGGCCGGAAACGCGGGCGTGGTGATGCCGCCCAGAAGAGCGGCGAATGTGGTCAGTCGGCTACGTACGCGCATGATACCCCCGGCACATCGACTTGGAAGCTGAATAGGTCGCCGGACTGCGGTGCGCGGTCCAGCTCCTCCGCCGACATTCCCTGCCGCGCGGTTGTCGCATAGGCGGTGGTGAGGTCGGGACCGCCGAACGCAATCTTGGTGACGTTGGGCACTGGAAATCGAACCCGCTGGAGAAGCTCGCCTGCCGGGGAATAGCGGCGCGTTTCCCAGCCAGCATATATCGACACCCAAACGCAGCCTTCGCTGTCGATCGTCGGGCCGTCGGGATAGCCGTCAGCCTCGGTCAACTGGAGAAAGGGCCGGCGCGGCCCGATCCGACCATCGGGGCCAAGGTCCGCGGCGGTGAGTGAGCGGCCTAGCGTGTCGACGAGATAGATCGTGCGCCCATCAGGGGAGACGGCAGGCCCGTTGGTGATTTCGATGTCGGCGACGCCGGCAGCATGGACCTTGCCGATGGAGAAACGGTAGAAAGCGCCGGACTTGGCGACCTCCCTGTTGTCCATCGACCCGAACCACATTGTGCCGGTCGGGTCCGTTACCGCATCGTTGAGGCGGTTGTCGGGCAGATTCGGCTCAACCGCCGCAATGCGCGAGAAGCTGCCGTCCGCCGGATCGAAACGAGCCAGCCCGCTTTGCAGCCCGGCGATGAACCCACCGCTGCGCGCGGGTAGGGCGAAGCCGACGAACTCGGGAGCATCCCAACTCTGTTTGTCACCGCTCGCCGGATCGAAGCAGTGGATATGCTTCTTCTTGATATCGACGAACCAGAGCGCCTGATCCCGCTCGACCCAAACGGGTCCTTCGCCAAGTTCGGCGCCAAGCTCCCAGACGCTATGCGGTTCACTCATCAGCGCCAGCCTGCATCCACGAAATATTCGTGTCCAGTCATCAACTTGCTGTCGTCAGCCGCCAGGAACATCACCAAGGCCGCGACGTCCTCGGGCATCAGGCGCCCCGACATGCACTGCGCGTCGACGATCTCCTGCTCGCCCTCCGGCGTGTACCATTGAAGCTGGCGTTCGGTACGGACGTTGCCGGGCACAACGCAGTTCACGCGGATCTTGTCGCGCCCGAGATCGCGGGCAAGGCTGCGGGTCAGTCCCTCGATCGCGGCCTTCGCGGTCTGATAGAGCGCCAGATCAGGCAGTGCGAGGTGCCAGCTGATCGAGCCCAGGTTGATGATCGATCCGCCCCCGCGTTCCTTCATCCCCTTCACCGCAGCCTGCGTGCAGAAGAAGAGGTGTTTGAGGTTCACGTCCATCCGGTCGTCCCAATATTCCTCGGTGACGGCCTCGATGTCGTGGCGGTCGTCGTTGGCGGCATTGTTGACCAGCACGTCGAACGGCCCGTTGTCCAACACTGCCTGCTTGACGGCGCCGATGTTGGTCAGGTTGATGTCGACGAACTTGGCGCCGGTGCGTTCCGCAACCGCCTGCGAGTTGGCCGAAATGTCGAAAAACGTGACCTCGCTCCCCTGATGCGCAAAGCCTTCGACGATGCCTTCACCGATGCCTGATCCACCGCCGGTGATAAGGACGCGCTTGCCCTTCAGGCTGGGGTAGATGGCACGCTGATCACTGGCTTGCGTCACTTAAAACATCCTATCCGAACTGAACTGTTGCCGACCCTTCGAGCGAGGGCGTTGTTGTTTAAAGCAGGCCGCGGCCTGCGAGATTTCGCATCAGGTCACGCACGCCGAAGTGCCAGGCCGGCGCATCGCGCGAGGTTGTGACCCGGTTCTGCAACGTGCCGATCTTCGGCGCGGAGATCTTCACCACGTCGCCGATCTTGTGGGTAAAGCCGCGGCCCGCCTCGTCCCGGTCCTGCACCGGCGCGAACAGGGTGCCCAGGAACAGGGTAAAGCCATCCGGGAAATGATGTTCGCTGAGCGCCTGTCGGACCAGTTCCTCGGGATCGCGGCTGATCTCCGTCATCCGATTGGTGCCTTCAAGGCGGTAGCCTTCCGGACCGTCAATATCGAGCTCGACGACCGCATTGCGAACGTCGTCCATCGTGAACTGCTCGTCGAACAAGCGAATGAAGGGACCGATGGCGCAGGACGCATTATTGTCCTTGGCCTTGGACAGCAGCAGCGCGCTTCGGCCCTCAAAGTCGCGCAGGTTAACGTCGTTGCCGAGCGTCGCGCCCATAGCCTTGCCATGGCTGTTGACGATCAGCACGACCTCGGGTTCCGGATTGTTCCAGGTGGAGTCCGAACGCACGCCGATCTCCGCGCCCCAGCCGACGGTGGAAAGCACGGCCGACTTGGTAAAGATCTCGGCATCCGGGCCGATCGCGACCTCAAGATACTGGGACCACATGCCCGCTTCGAGCAAAGCGTCCTTGAGCTTTGCAGCCTCCTCGCTTCCGGGAACCACCGCGCGGATTCCCTTGCCGATCGTGCTTTCCAACGAGGTGCGGATCTGCGCCGCCTTGTCGCTGTCGCCGCGCGCCCGTTCCTCGATCACCCGTTCCACGGCAGACACCGCGAATGTGACGCCGGCCGCCTTCACGACTTGAAGGTCGACTGGCGACAGCAGGTAGGAACCAGGCGCCGACGACGCGACCTTGGCAATGAGCTCCTCGGTCGAACAAATTCGTTCGCCGGTGACACTCGCCGCATCATCGCGGTCGAGGAGGTCGGCGACCGTCGGCGCGGTGCGGGAGACGTCGAACACCTCGCCGCCCCGGATGATGACCGGCGTCGGTCCCGCATCCAGCCGAAGTCGGCCTGCAAGAACCGCGCCGTCGAGATCGTCAGGCAGCATCGCCGCCGAGAAAGCCTGCTCCAAGCCCTTCACCCCGTTTGTTTAAGTCTTAGTCGGCGAGAACGGCCTTGCCGTCCATCAAACGCTCGAGCTTATGCGGATTGCTGTCCTTGACGTCGTCAGGAAGCAGCGCGTCCGGCAAGTCTTGGTAGCTGACCGGGCGCAGGAAGCGATCAATGGCCATCGTGCCAACCGACGTCGAGCGCCCATCGGCCGTGGACGGGTACGGGCCGCCGTGAACCATTGCATGCGCGACCTCAACTCCCGTGCCGAAACCGTTGACGAGGATGCGGCCAACCTTCTTCTCGAGAAGTGGCAGCAGCTCCTTGGCTTGCGGATAATCGGACTCGGCAATGTGAATCGCTGCCGTCAGCTGGCCTTCGAGCGCCTCGACGACGTCGCGCACGGCATCGCGATCGGGGCAACGGACCACCAGCGAGCTGGAACCGAATACTTCTTCCTGGAGGTGGGGATCGGCAAGGAACGCTTCGGAGGAGGTCGCAAACAGCGCGGCCTGACCCTGGAAGTTCTCACCCGCCTTGCCCCGCGCGACCGTTTCCACCTGGTTGTGGCCGGCGAGCGCCTCGACGCCTTGGCAGTAGGACTGGTGAATGCCCGGCGTCAGCATGGTCGATGCCGCCGCTTCCTTCAGGGTCTCAGCTGCCGCGCTGAGAAATGTATTCAGGCCTTCGCCCTCTTCGGCGAGGATTAGGCCAGGATTGGTGCAGAACTGACCGGCGCCGAGCGTCAGCGAGCCGACGAACGCCTTGCCGATCGCTTCGGCGCGCTCCTTAAGCGCACCTTCGAACAGGATCACTGGATTGATCGAGCTCATCTCGGCATAGACCGGGATCGGCTCTTTGCGCTCGGCCGCTATCTTCATCAGCGCGGTTCCGCCGCCGCGCGAACCGGTGAAGCCGACGGCCTTGATGCGGTGGTCGGCGACCAAGCCCTGGCCGATTTCGCGGCCGCTATCGAATAGCAGCGAGAAGACACCTTCGGGGAGGCCGCTGGAGGCAACTGCTTTCTGGATGGCGGAGCCGACCAGTTCAGAGGTGCCGGGGTGCGCCGAGTGGGCTTTGGCGACGACCGGGCAGCCGGCCGCGAGCGCGGAAGCGGTGTCGCCACCGGCGACCGAGAAAGCGAGCGGGAAGTTGGACGCGCCGAAAACTGCGACCGGCCCGACCGGGATCATGCGCGACCGAAGATCAGGGCGTGGAAGCGGCTGGCGGTCCGGCATAGCCGGATCGATGCGGACGTCGAGATAGCGGCCGGCACGCACCACCTGCGCGAATAGGCGAAGCTGACCGACCGTGCGGCCGCGCTCGCCCTCGATACGGGGACGAGGCAGTCCGCTCTCGGTCATGCAGCGCTCAACCAGCTCGTCGCCAAGGTCGAGAATGTTCTGGGCGATCGCCTCCAGGAAAGCGGCGCGGGTTTCCGGATCGGTGTTGCGATAAGTGTCGAAGGCTTCGTCGGCCAAGCGGCAGGAATCGTCGAGGTCGTCCTTGGTGGCGCCACCGAATGCCGGGTCGAGCTTCTCGCCCGTGGCCGCGCTGATCCCGCGAATCTCGCCCTGGGTACCCTGCACCGCACGGGCGCCGATGAACATCTTGCCTTCAATCACGTCAGCACTCTCCGTTTTACTGCTCGCCCGCGCCTGCTCACGGCGGCCGCTCCGTCGAGCTTGAGCGGTCCACCGTGCCTTGGCGTTCCAACCGGATTTTGCAACCAGGAAGTGCCGTGACTCGGGCTAGACTGGTAGCGCTAACATTTTCAGTCGGCGGGCGCTAGTCCAGCACGGTATCAGATGGGAAGTTTCAGGCGTTCGCCAATGTCGGCACTGCGTTTGGCAAGTTCAATGATACGCATGACGTCCCGCGCTTCGTTAGGCAGGACAGGCGGCGGAGCGCCGCTCACGATAGCCTGGGCGACACCCTGATAGAAGGCGAGATAGTTGCCGCGGCCAGACGGCAATAGCTCCGTCGTGCCGCTCGGCGTCACGAAACGACCGGGCGAGGGGTCGAGGCCGTAATCTGGCGATCCGGGGATCAGCCCGCCCTTAAGCTGCCCTTCCTGCGGGTCGAGGCCATGCTTGATGAAGCTGCCGCCCATGCCGTGCACCGCAAAGCGCGGACGTGCGCTTGCCACCAGGGTGGAGCCGCTCAGCACGGCGCGCATGTCGCCATAGAACAAGGTGAGCTGAAAATAGTCGTCGACCCTGACACCAGGGCGCTGCTTGGCCATGTCCGCCTGCAGTGCGTCAGGCGGTCCGAACAGCTGCAGCACCTGATCGATCATGTGCGAACCAAGGTCGGCGAGCAGCCCCGTGCTCCCGTCCGGCGCTTCTTTCCAACTGTCACGGATCTCGACGCGAAAGCGATCCCAATTGGCTTCGAACAATTGCACCGCACCCAAGCGGGGGAGCATGTCGCGCAGCGTCAGGAAGTCGCTGTCCCAGCGGCGGTTATGAAACACGGTAAGCAGGCGCTGCTGCCGATCGGCCAGCGCCATCAGAGCGTCCGCTTCCTCGACTGTCGCAGTGAATGGCTTCTCGATCACCACATGCCGGCCGGCCTCGAGCGCAGCCTTAGCAAAGGGGAAGTGTGTGGCATTGGGCGTTGCGACCACGATCAGGTCACAGCCGGCGATCAGCGCATCGAGGCTGTCGACGCGACCAGCCACGTCGCGGCTAGTCAGGATGCCGCTAAGCTCGAGACCTTCGCAGGCCCGGATGAGCGGGGCGTGAAACGCGCTCCCGCCCAGTCCGTAGCCTGCGAGGCCGACGCGGATCATGCCCGCGGGCTTAGCTGCCGCACTGACCCTGAGGCGTGTTCGCGCTGATGATCTTCACGTCGGAGACGGAGAGACCGAGCTGCCCGGCGGTCTCGATCACCAGTGGTGCCGTGATCTTGGTCGCATCGAGCCCGCGGCCGAAGCAGCCAAGCGGCAGAGTCAGCGTCTGCCATTGGCCGAGCGGCGCCGAGCGGAACGTGTTGGTGACCGGAACATCCGCACCGGCCGCGCTGCCGGACAGCATACGCAGCACCACCGGGCCGGTGGGCCGGCGGTCGATGCGATACTCCATCACAAGGTGAAGCTGGCCGGTGAACTGCCGATTGAAATCCAGCGCGGCGGGCGCCTGGATCGCAACAGCCGACGTTCCGGTCCCCGGGAAGAGGATGCTGCGCGCGTCTTCCTGCGCGCGGCGGTCGATGCTCCGGATCTGGCCGGCGGTGCCGGGCAGGAAGTCGAAGTTCCAGCCCTGCGGCACGGTGCCGCGGCCGAACAGAATGCCATCGGGCAGATCCTCGTTCGGTGGACGGTCCTCGGACAGTGCGGCAAGCTCGCCAGGCTGGCCGTAGCTGAGACCATAACCGTAGGCGAACAACGGATCATAATTGGCATCGCCGAAGTTCAGCGGCGTCTGGTCGACCCGCTTCGGCCACGAAAAGGCGAGCTTGCCGGTGAAGTCGTGGTTCACGCTGCCGTCGGCCTTTCGGAACAAAACGTCCGACACGCCCCCGCCTTCGCCGCCTGGCAGGAACGCCGCAACGAAGGCATCTGACGCGTTGATCTCTGGATTCGCCCACAGGGGCGGCCCGAGAGGAAGACGGAGACAACAGGAATGCCCGCCTTCTTGAGCCGCTGAAGCAGCGCCAAATCCTTCTTGTCGGCCGGGCTGAACTCGACCGAGCGCGGGCGGTCGCCCACGAACTCGGCATAGGGATCCTCACCAAAGACGACGATCGCGACATCGGGCTTGCGGCCGTACTTGCCGTCGGCACTGAGGGTCGCACGGCCACCGGCGGCGGTTACCGCTTCGCGAATGCCCGAATAAATCGACTGGGCATTGCGGAAGTCGCTGTTCTTCAGGCCGGTGCCCTGCCAGGTCAGCGTCCAGCCGCCCGATTGCTTGGCGATATTGTCGGCGCCGTCACCCACCACCAGCACATTCGCCTGCGGCCGCAGCGGCAGGATCTGATTGCTGTTCTTTAACAGCACCAGCGACTTGCGCACCGCCTCACGCGCCACGGCGCGATGCTCGGGCGCACCGAGCAGGTTGAACTGACCGCCAAACGGACGAGCCGAGGGCTTCGGCCTCTCGAACAGGCCGGCGCGGATTTTGACGCGAAGGATCCGGCGCACCGCATCATCCAGGCGTGACATCGGGATCACGCCCGAATTCACCTGCGCCAGCGTATTTTCGTAAAGGCCTTTCCAGCTGTCGGGCGCCATATACATGTCGAGACCGGCGTTGATCGATTGCGGGCAATTGGTGTTCGTGCAGCCGGGCACCTGACCGTGCGCGTTCCAGTCGCCGACGACGAATCCGTTGAAGTTCATGTCGCCCTTCAGGATGTCGGTCAGCAATTCCTTGCTGCCGTGCACCTTTTCGCCGCGCACCAGCGAGAAGCTGGCCATGACGCTTTGCACGCCGGATTCGATGGCAGGTGGGTAGCCTGCGCCGTGGATATCGCGCAACTGCTCGGGGGTTGAAAGATTGTCGCCCTGGTCCTTGCCGCCATCGGTGCCGCCGTCGCCGACGAAATGCTTCACCGTTCCGACGACGCGGCCCGGGCCCATGAAGTCCGGCGTTCCGGGACGGCCTTGAAGGCCGAGGATCATTCGCGGCGAGTAGGCGCGGACGACCTCCGGGTTTTCGGAGAAGGATTCGTACGAGCGGCCCCAGCGATCGTCGCGGCCAACCGCGATAGTGGGCGAGAAATCCCATTCGATGCCGGTGACGGTCATTTCCTTGGCAGTGATCTCGCCGATCTTCTCGATGATGTCGGGGTCGCGCATTGCGCCTAGGCCGACATTCTGCGGGAAGATGGTGGCACCCGGGATGTTGGCGTGGCCGTGGACGGCGTCGATGCCGAAGATCGGCGGGATCTTGTCGCCGGACCACTGGGCGGTGTTCGCCGCATCCCAAAATTCGTCGGCAAGCTTCAGCCAGTCGGCGCCGGTCGAGGTGATGTCCTGATTGTTCGGTGCCGAATTGCCGCCGGCCAGGATCGAGCCGAACTTATACTTCCGCATGTCGGCGGGGGTGACCGTCGAGATGTCCGGCTGGATCGTCTGCGCGACTTTCTCGTCGACGCTCATGCGGCTCATGATCCGGGTGATGCGCGATTCAACCGCGGCGTCGATCGGCACCTGGCTCTGGACCGAGGGCCAGCGCACACGGGCGTCGGCAGGCGCCTGCGGTGCGGCCGGCGCTTCCGGCGCCATGGGCGCTGCGGGGGCGACCGGGGCAGTGGTGGTGCAGGCGCTCGCTAGCAGAGCAGCGAGGACGAACGACGCGCGCTTAGCCGTCAACATGTGTGCATTCCCTCCAAGGAGCTCTCCCAGGCTCCGACCGACGTGCTTATGGGCAAGGGAAAAGGCCCACAAGTGCTTGGTAACGCTAACATTGCGCAAACGTACCGAAATCTCGTTCTTCACATGCGAAATCGCCCGGCACGAAGGCCGGGCGACACGTTCATCGGAGATGGTTTTGGATCAGACGAAGCGGTTGATGAGGTTTTCGAGATATTCCTGACGACCGGATGACGGACGCTTGGTGCTGTTCGCCTGCAGCGCATGGTCGGCCAGTTCTGCAAGCGTTGCAGACTTCAGCGCCTTCTGCCCGAACTCGCCCTGCCAGCCGGCGTAGCGTTCGTCGGCGAACTTCTGCAGTCGGCCATCTTCGATGAGCGCGGCCGCATTGAGCAGCGCCTTGGCGAGAACGTCGATGCCGCCAATGTGGCCGTAGTAGAGATCGACAGGATCGATCGACTGGCGCCGCACCTTGCTGTCGAAGTTGAAGCCGCCGGTGTCGAAACCGCCGCCCTTCAGGATCTCCAGCAACGCCAGCGTCAGGCCCGGCACATCGTTCGGGAATTGGTCCGTGTCCCAGCCGTTCTGCGGGTCGCCGCGGTTGATGTCGATGGAGCCGAACACGCCCAGCGCGACGGCGGTAGCGATCTCATGCTCGAAGCTGTTGCCGGCGAGAGTCGCATGGTTCGCCTCGATGTTGACGAACACTTCGCCGATGAGGCCGTAGCGCTCCAGGAAGCCGTACACAGTGGCCGTGTCGCGATCGTACTGGTGCTTGGCCGGCTCATGCGGCTTCGGTTCAATCAGGATTTTGCCCGTGAAGCCGATCTTATGCTTGTGCTCGACGACCATATTCAGGAAGCGGCCGAGCTGATCGAGCTCCTGGCCCAGCTTGGTGTTGAGAATAGAGTCGTAGCCTTCCCGGCCGCCCCACAGGACGTAATTCGCGCCGCCCAGACGATGCGTGGTCTCCAGCATTTCGCGGACCTGGAAGGCGGCCCACGCATAGATGTCGGGATCGGGGCTGGTCGCCGCACCGGCGGCATAGCGCGGGTGGGAGAAGAGGTTGGCGGTGCCCCACAGCAGCTTGGTGCCACCGGTCTCCATCCGCTTCTGCATTGCGTCTGCAATGGCGGCCAGGTTGCGCTGATGCTCCTGCGTCGTGTTGGCGACGGCCATGGCGTCGACATCGTGGAAGCAGAAGAAGGGGGCGCCGAGCCGCTCGAAGAAGTCGAATGCGTTCTGCAGCTTGATCTCGGCCATGTCCTCAGTGCAGGCCTGCGCCGGCATCCAAGGACGCTCGAACGTGCCCGCGCCAAAAATGTCCGCACCCGGCCAGGCGAAGCTATGCCAATAGCAAACGGCGAGGCGGAGATGCTCCTCCATCGACTTGCCCAGCACCTGTCGCTTGGGATCGTAATAGCGGTAGGCGAGCATATTGTCGCTGTCCGGGCCCTCATACTTGATGGGCTCGATGTCGGCGAAAACGCGGTCGGTCATTGGTCACCTCGGAAGCTGGACTGGAGTGCGGAATAGAGGGAGCGGAAGCGCGGCTGCCGCCCTTGAAAGTAGGAAACGATCGCGGGCTCGGGTTCCACGGTCGCGATCATGGTCGGGGGTGGGCAAGCATCGGCAACCGGTGCGCCCTCCACTGCCATCAGCGCAAGCCGCGCGGCGCCGAAAGCGGGACCAACGTCCCCGCCGGCGCGGTAGACGAGCGGCGTGTCGAGCGCACCGGCGAGGATGCGGCCCCAGAAGAGAGAGCGCGAGCCGCCGCCAGCCACGGTGAGGCTTTCGACTTTGGAGCCCGACTCGGTAATCGTATCGAGCCCGTCGCGGAGACCCATCGCGACACCCTCGACGATCGATCGGGCGATTTCCGGACGCCCCGTCTCGGCGCGCAGCCCGAACAGAACGCCCTGCGCATGCGGGTCGGCGTGGGGGGTACGCTCGCCAGTCAGGTACGGAAGGAAGTAGGGCGCTTCGCCGGTGCTGTCCTCGGCGAGCGTCAGCAGCGCAGGAACGTCCTCCGTGCCGAGTACATTCTTCGACGCCCAGTCGAGCGAGGCGGCGGCGCTCAGCATCACCGACATCTGGTGCCACATGTTGGGTAATGCGTGACAGAACGCATGAAGGCCTCGGCTCGGGTTGGCGCGCAGGCTGTCGGTGGCGACGAACACGACACCCGATGTACCGAGCGAGATGAAGGCATCGCCATCATTGACCACGCCAAGGCCGACCGCAGCCGCGGCATTATCGCCGCCGCCGGCAACGACGGGCACGCTGTCCATGCCCCAGCGTGCGGCGACGTCGGCCAAGAGATTGCCGGTGACAGCATTGCCTTCGAACAGCTCGGGCATCGCCGAGAGGCTGAGCCCGGTGGCGGTCAGCATCTCTTCGGACCAGGACCTGTTTGCCACGTCGAGCCAGCAGGTGCCGCTGGCGTCCGCCATGTCGCACGCCTTGGTGCCGGTCATCAGCAGCCGCACATAATCCTTGGGCAGCAGCACGGAGCGGACCTGGTCAAAGATCTCCCGCTCGTGCTTCCTCACCCACAGCAGCTTGGGCGCGGTGAAGCCGGCCATTACCGCGTTGGCGATGATCTCGCGGCTGCGCGGTTCGGCGGCTTCCAGTTCTGCGCACTCGGCTTCGGAGCGACCGTCGTTCCACAAAATAGCGGGGCGAAGCACACGGTCCTGCGCATCGAGCAGGGTGGCGCCGTGCATTTGCCCGGCAACGCCGATGCCCCGCACCGCCTTGCGGTTCTGAGCCTTAAGCGACAGCACCGCCTTTTCCGTCGCCGCCCACCAGTCGGCTGGGTCCTGTTCCGAGTGCATCGGGGCGGGGCGGGAAACTTCGAGCGGCGCCGTCGCCTGCTCGACCAGCGAGCCGTCGGCGGCAAGCAATGCCGCCTTTACGCCGGACGTGCCGACATCAATGCCGAGATACATGACGGCTTAACGGACGAAAGGGTCAATGGTCCGGATCGTGCCATCCGGATTATAGGTCAGCTCCGTCACCTTCACATTGCGCAGGTGAGTCTTATTCGTGAGCTGCGTGTCGTGGTAGAACAGCCACCAGCGGCCGTCCTTCTGGACGATCGAATGGTGCGATGTCCAACCCTGGACCGGCGACAGGATGCGCCCGCGATAGGTGAACGGGCCATAGGGTGAGTCGCCCGTTGCATAAGCGATGAAGTGCGTGTCGCCGGTCGAATAGCTGAAATAGTATTTGCCGTTGTACTTGTGCATCCACGAGGCTTCGAAGAAGCGCCGGTCGTGGTCGCCACCCAGGATAGGCTTGCCTGCCTCATCGACGATCTGCACCTGACGCGGGCTCTCCGCGAACTCGAGCATGTCGCCACGCATCTTGGCGACGCGGGGCGCCGCTGCCGGGGCATTGTCCTGCTTCAGGTCGGTATTGCCGCCGTCCGGATTGTAAGTGTTGCCGTTCCAGCGCTGGAGCTGCCCGCCCCAGATGCCGCCGAAATACATGTAGCTGGTGCCGTCGTCGTCGGTGAAGACGGCCGGGTCCATGCTGTAGCTGCCCTTGATCGCCTGCGGCTGCGCGGTGAACGGACCGGTCGGACTGTTGCTGGTGGCAACGCCGATGCGGAAGACGTCCTGCTTATCCTTGGCCGGGAAATAGAGGTAGTATTTGCCGTTCTTGAAGGCGGCGTCGGGCGCCCACATCTGCCGGCCCGCCCAGGGCACGTCCTTGATATCGAGGGCTACCGGGTGAACCGTCACCGGCGCACCGACCCTGTCCATCGACAGCACGCGATAGTCGCGCATCTCGAAGTGGGAGCCGAGATCGTCTTCCGGCGTCGTGCCGTTGATGTCGTGCGAACCGTAGATGTAGAAACGGTTGTCGAACACGTGCGCCGATGGATCGGCGGTGTAGATTTCCGTGACCAATGGCTGCGAGAGGTAGCGCAGACCTTCCGGCGAGCGGGGCTCGTTTGCTGCTGCAGCTACAACAGCTGGCGCTGGAGCGGCAGCCTCTGCAGTGTTGGCCTGCGCTGCCACCTGCGCCGCAGTGGATGCGACCTGCGCTGCAGCGACCGCAGCTGCGGTGGTGCAGCCGGACAGGGTGATGGAAGCCGTGCCAGCGGCCAACAGGGCCAGATACGCTTTGCCGTTCATTTCATTCCTCTCCCGGGTTGGTCGACGTCCCCCGACTCTCCCGCTGTTAGCGCTAACAGAGCGCTGCCGATTCTGGCAAGCGCTGCTTTGATGAACCCTATCCGCGCTCGCCGGTTTCGAAGATGGCGGGTGCGTGGACAGGCGCCGCGTGCACCTTGGTGGGTAGCGACACCAGCATGTGATTGGAGGTCAGGAACAGTGTCGTTCCATCGGGTCCGCCAAACGCCAGGTTGGCGATCGCCGTGCCCGTTCTGATGAGCCCGAGCCGCTTACCCGCCGGCGAGAAGATGTGAATGCCGCCCGGGCCGCTGGACCAGACGTTGCCATATTCGTCGACGGTCATGCCGTCCGGAAGGCCGGGGTTCGCCGGGCTTACCAGCGCCGTCATGTCGCTGAACACGCGGGCGCGGGCCAACGTTTGCTGCGGCGTCACGTCATAAGCCATGATGACCGCGCGCTTGGGATCGGAGACAGTAACGTACAACGTCTTTCCGTCGGGCGAGAAGCCGAGGCCGTTGGGAAAGCTTAGCGACGGTTCGACCAGTACGGCCTTGCCGTCCGATGTCGCCCGATAGACGCCGTTGGCCTTTTGCTCCTTGAGCGGGGAATCGTTCAGCCCGTCGAGCCCGTAGGGCGGGTCAGTGAACCAGATCGTCCCGTCAGCGGCGACCGCAATGTCATTAGGCGAGTTGAACTTCTTCCCCTGATAGCTGGTGACCAGCATCCGCTTCGCCTTGGTCGCGAGGTCGATGGCGGCGATCGCCCGGCTGCCATGATCGGCGGCGAGGATCTGTCCGGCGAACCCGGGCTTCAATCCGTTGGTGCCCGGCTCCCGAAAGCCGGGCTTGGCCGGTCCGTCGCCACCCGAGGGCTCCTTCCAGACGGTTAGGCCTTCTGCTTCGCTCCACTTGTGGATTCGGTTGCCCGGCACATCACTGAACAGCAGATATTGTCCGTCGGCGATCCACACCGGACCTTCCGACCATCGCATGCCTTCGCCGAGCTTGCGGACGGTGGTGCCGGGAGCGATCAGCCGGTCGAGCGCGGCATCCTGCCGCTCGATCTTCGCTTCGGGGACGGGCGCGTTCATCGGTGCGGCGGCGCTAAGAGTGAAGAGCAGGGCGGTGGCGGCGAGAAGTTGTTTCATGGCCGCAAGGTTCGCCGCAAAGCGCAGGGAGGGCAAGCGGGAATCGCATCAGCCGGCGATCCGCTTCAGCTTGTCCAGCGCACTGCTGTCGGGTTCCTCCGGCGCAATCGTGGCGACGAACTTGCCGTCACTGCCGAATAGCAGGGCGGTTGCCGTATGATCGACGCTGTAGCCGCCGCTTCCGTCAAGCACCTTCTTTGAAAAGATGCCGAACTGCTTCTTCACCTGCGCAATCTGAGCGGGCGTGCCCGTAAGCCCGGTGATCGGCGCGTTGAACAAGGTCGCATATTTGCCGACCTCAGCAGGGCCGTCGCGCTCCGGGTCGACGGACACGAACAGAATTGCCGGCGTGTTGCCGTCGCCGCCGAGCTGCTGACGCAAGCGCACTAGGCGCGCCAGCGTCGTCGGGCAAACGTCGGGGCAATGGGTGAAGCCGAAGAAAATGACGTAGGGCTTCCCGCTGAGCGTTTGGCTGCTGAACGGCTTGCCGTCGGCGCCGGTGAGGGTGAACGGTCCACCCAGTGTCAGGGCGGACACAGCCGAACCGCTGCCGCCAGCCTGCTCCGGTGCAGGCCGCAGCTGGAGATATGCAAAGCCGGCAAGCGCAAGTGCGACCAGCAACCACAGGAAGATGCGAACGCGCTTCATCTCAATGTCCTTCGTGACCCGTCGTTGCCGGTTCATTCCTAACTGCAGCGGTGACGACCTTTTCACCCGCTTTCTCGAAGCGAAGGGTCAGCCGGACGCTCTGTCCGGGCGCAAGCGGACGGCTGAGCTGTTCCAACATCAGATGGTTGCCGCCCGGGCTAAGCGTCGCCGTACCGCCGCCACCGACCGGAAGGCCGTTTGCCAGCGGGCGCATGCGTGCAATGCCATTCTTGTTTGAAGACGAATGGAGCGTGACCTTGGCGGCGGCGTCCGTCTCCGCGCCGATCAATCGATCGTTGGCGCCGCCCGAATTGACGATGGTCGCGTAACCGGCGGTCATCTGTCCTGCGCCGACCGTGGGTCGCACCCACGCATCTTTGACTTCGATCTGGGGCGCGCCAGCCTCGCCGGAGCAAGATGCGAGAAGAAGAAAGGCAAGGGGCGAAGATATGCGGATCATGTCGCCGCCGATAGGGCAAGCGCACCTGCTTCGCTACTGCTGACGCTCTTCCTTCGGCTTGTCCGCATTCGCATCCGCTGCCGCACGGTCATCCGGTTCGGTGAGGTTGGAGGCGGACTGTCCAAGCTTCTTCAGCGGCGACAATAGCCACAAGGTGATCACCGTCGCCGCCGCGAGCAAGATCGCGACATCATAGCTTCCAAGCCCGACCGAAATGCCGATCGCTCCGGTGATCCAAAGGCTCGCGGCGGTCGCCGTGCCGCGCACACTGTCCTTCATTCGGAGGATCGCGCCGCCGCCGATGAAACCCATGCCGGTAATCAGCCCTTCGATGATGCGCGCCATCGCCTCCGGTGTCGCAGGCATCGAGCTCTCCGCCGCCTGCACGACGCCGCAGGTAGCGACCGCAACTAGCGGAAACGTGCGGAGGCCCGCGCTTCTTTCTTCGCGCTCACGATTCCAGCCAATCGGGAAAGCCAGGGCGTAGGCGACGAGAAGCGACAGGAGGTGAGGCAGAATCTCGAACGAGTTGGCTTGAAGAAGCTCTGTCATGAAAGTGTAACGCGGCCGGTCGCGACTGGCTGCACACGGCTTTGTGAATGGCGCTCCGGAAACTCCAACGCCGCGCCGCGTTCAGGACTTATGCTTCACGAGCCTACCATACTCGACACGTCCCAGTTCGACCCGCCACCGGATTCGGAAGATTTCTTTTCAGAGGTGCTGCACCTGCTCGCCCAGTCGGAAGTGCCCTTCCTTGTGTCCGGCACTTACGCCTTGTCATTTTACACCGGGATCGTTCGCCCGACGAAGGACGTCGACGTGTTTGCAAAGGCCGGCGACTGCCTGCGCATCCTCGCCTTCTTCAAGAGCCATGGGTTTGAGGTCCAGATGGTGGACGAGCGCTGGCTGGCGCGCGTGTGCCGGGGCGAGCTGTTCCTGGACGTTATCTTCAACATGCCCACCGCCTCGACCCACGTCACCGACGACTGGTTCGAACATGCGCCCCGCGTCAGCATATACGACACGGTGGTGAAGATCGTGCCGCCGACCGAGTTCGTCTGGTCGAAGATCTACGTCCAGGACCGCTACCGCTACGACGGCGCGGACGTCGCCCACGTTATCCTCAAAAAGCATGACGAAATCGACTGGCGCCGGCTGCTGTCGAACATGGAGCTTCACTGGGAAGTGCTGCTGATGGCAGTGCTCAACTTCCGCTTCATCTACCCGAGCGAGCGCGAAGCGATCCCGCGGTGGCTGTTCGACGAATTGATCGGGCGCCTGCAGGCGCAGGCGGAAATGCCCGCACCGGGCATGAAGGTCTGCCGCGGCCGGCTCTTCTCCCCGCGCGACTATCTCCCCGACATCAAGGAATGGGGCTTCTCCGAAGCCGTCGGCAATCTTGAGGAACGCCATGAACGACGTTGAACAGCAGGACACCACCAGCGCCACGGTGCGCATCGCCGCGATCGGCGACCTTCACGTCACCGAGAGCAACGCCAATCCCTACCGCGACCTGTTCGTCGAAATGTCGGGCGAAGCGGACGTCATCGTGCTGTGCGGCGACCTCACCAACTTCGGTAAGACGAAGGAGGCCGAGATCCTCGCCGACGACATCCGTGCCGCGAAGGTGCCCGTGGTCGGTGTGCTGGGAAATCACGATTACGAATGCGGCCAGCCGGAGCATGTGAAGGAGATCCTCCAGCAGGCAGGCATGACCGTGCTCGACGAGCAAGCGGTGGAGATCGAAGGCATCGGCTTTGCCGGCGTGAAGGGCTTCGTCGGCGGGTTCGGACGCGGCGAGTTGGCGCCGTTCGGGGAGCCGGAGATCAAGGCCTTCGTCGACGTCGCCAACAATGAGGCGCGCAAGCTCGAGAATGGGCTGCGCACGATCCGCACACCGAAGTCCGTGGCGGTGCTTCACTACTCGCCAATCCCGGACACGTTGGTCGGCGAATGGACGGAGATCTTCCAATATCTCGGCACCCAACGGCTGGCAGACGCGATCGACCGCTTCGACCATGTCCAGGCGGTGGTCCACGGCCACGCCCATCACGGCAGCTACGAAGGCAAGACGATGGGCGGCAAGCCGGTCTACAATTGCGCGCAGTTCGTGGTGAAAAAGGCGTTCGACCGCCCGTACGCCCTGCTCGATATCTAGGTGGCCCGAAGCCAGCCAGTGACCGAGTAACGCGAATTGGGCGCGAAGCTGGATACCTGGCTGACGCTGTGATCCTGCGGCACGGCGAACAAGGTCAGCGCGTTCATTCGCGGCACCTTGCCATGCAGGATATCGCCGGACTTGGAATGGAACTGCAGCAGCCCGCCCCACTCGGTACGCCATTCCTTAGTGAGTCCGAAAACGTAGGCGGCCCTGCGCCCATGTTCGTCCAGATGGTCGTTGTGCAAGGTTAGGAAGTCGCCGGCACCATAACGGGTTGCGCTCGCGTCCGCGGCGTCAATGTCGGGCGCCCCGGTAAGGAATCGCATCAGCTCAACGACCGGGTCGCTCGACATGAACGCTGCGAATCGGCCGAGTACGGTACTTGGTTCGAGGTTGCGGAGGTCGTCGGCTATGACAACGATCTGTTGAAAGATGTACCGGAATGGGTCTCGATCGATGGGTCCCGCAGCCTGACGGATAGCTTGCCGCTGGGTGTCGCTCATCGCGGTCCAGGCCGGCAATGCGAACTCGATCGGCTTGCTGCTTCCTGCAAGAACACGCACTCGCCAGTCATCGCGGGCTATCACATGGTCCCGCAATTCTTCAGCGGCATCGTCGGAGATGAACGGCGCGATCTGAACACAGCCCTGCTCGGCAAAGTCGCGCCTGAGTGATTGCCGATCGATATCAGGGTGAAGTGAGAAGCTGCCCGACGATCCGCCCAATGTTACAAGCGCCGTGTAAATGTGTCGGCGTTCAGGGTTGCGGTGCCGGGGTGATGCTTGTCGAGGTGCCGCTTGATGATCCTGAGGTTGCGGCTGTTCGACCGAAAGAAGAAGTCGGGGATGGCGCCCACGAAGGGGATCATCCCGAGCAGCCAGTCCGTTCCGACGTTTCCGCCCATGCGGGCGATCTGCCATTTGGACAGGCCTAGATTCCGCGCTTCCCACACCAGATAAGCGCCGATCGCCGCCGCCGCTGTCGGACCGACGCCGGGAATGAAGTCGAGCAGCACGTCCAAACCGACCTTCCGGTTCAGACCGGGGATCTCGAACAACCCTTCCATCACCCGCTCGAGCGCTTCGATGCGCTGGCGGACGGATTGCGGCTCGGCCGACAGTGCCGACAATCGGCGTTGTGTGTCTGTGCTCATTCCGACGAACTCCGCTCCAGTTGCGTCCTTAGACCGGTGAGCGTGTGACGGGCAAAGCGGTTCCCGGCAAAGCCCTGGACGGCGGGGGACACCAGCGACCAGCGAATGGGCGCGGTCAGAGGAAAGAAGAGAACCTGCTCATCCATGACTTGCCCTGCCTGAAGGAAGAAGGCGGCGCGTTGCTCGGCCACCATCGCCTGCCGCGCCGAGTCCAGCAAGGCGTCGGCATCTTCGCTGCAGATCGGCGCAACGGCGCAGCGAAACTGCCGAAGGAACCAGGACGGCGATGTTGATGGCGCGACCGCGTCCACCAGCCGAAGGTCGGCCCGATCGGTCGCACCAACCCGCTGCACGGTAAGGCCGATCGCGCCCCAGTCCGCCTGAAGACGCGCAAACAATAGGTCCGCGCCGGAACCATCCGGAAGGCCAATCCGCAACGACGGCTTCTCATCGGTGCCGAACAGACGGTTGGATTCGGCGATCAATGAAGCGCGGCGATCCGACAGCGGCCTGGTAAACCATGGCTGCGCCGCAAGCGTCGGAACTCCTTCAAGTCCCGTCTGGAGCAACGTCGTTCGGGGTGCCAGATTGGGAACGCCCAACGCGGCGATCAAGGCGTCTCGGTCGATCGCCTGGGTAAGCAGGCGACGGACGTCCGGTTCGTTCAAAGGTCCGGCGCTGTCGACGGGCACCAGCCCGAACAGCCCGGCTACGGGATCGAAAAGCAGGGCGTTGCGGGGATGCCGAACCCCGCGAGCGATTGGAAGGTCGGCGAATGTCCCCCCAAGCACCAGGTCAACATCGCCGCGAGCGAAGGCTTCAACCGCTTCGCGGGTCGGGAGGTGTCGAAGCTCCACCTCTTCCTTCCGCACCTCGTCGCCGTCGTTGACGAGGATTTCACGGGACAGGGTCAGACGACCTTCTTCGCCCGTATCCTCACCCAGTTGGAACGGCCCAGAGCCACCGCCGCGGATGATCGCCAGTTCGGGCTGGGCCAGCAGCTGAAGAAGATTCGGCCGCGGTGCGCTCAGGCGGAGCTCCAGAACCCGGTCTGTCATTGCGACGATCTCCGTCACTGCACCGAGGCTATCCCGAAGCGGATTGCGGCCCTCCTGGTTGGTGGCGCGACGGAGAAGCCGGGCAACCTGCTGCGCGGTAAGCTTGCTGCCGTCGTGCCACTCGGCGCTCCGGAGGCGAAAAACATAGCTAAGCCCGTCGTCGCTGACGTTCCATCGTTCGGCGAGTCCAGGCTCAATCTGACCGCGTGCATCGAAGCGGACGAGCCCTTGAGCCACATTGGCGACCAGGAGTTGATCGCCGGCGCTTAGGACTGAACTGGACGGATCGGCCACCTTCATCCGGGAACCGATCACCGCCACCCTGGTCGGCGCCTCGTCATCCTTTTTGCAGCCCGGCGTCAACAGCGCTGCAAGGGACAGCAGGATGGCCGAAAAGGCATGGTTCCCGTTCATCGCAGCGTCCTTAGCCCCAGCCTGCGCCAGTCCCAAGCCGGACGGTAGAGCGCAGGTTCCGCAAGGCTCTGGATATCTGCTCTTCACTGTTTTACTAAGCTAAAGCACTCAGCCGTTTCGGAGAAGGCGCAGTTGGCATTTGGCGGCGGGATTTGGGCGCGGAATGGCGCCAATGTCGAGGATCTGCCCGACCCCTTCGCCGCTCCGGACGTGGAGCCGGTGGCCGATAGTGACACTCTCACCACGGATTTCGACTCAGAGCCGCCGGAGCCTGCGCCGAAGCGCCGACGTTGGTTGCGGCACACACTGTACATTGTTGCCGCGCTGACTCTGATCACCTTGGCTTGGTTGATCGTCACTGCACCTTTGTCCCGGGCGCTTGAACCGCTCGACGACCCTGCCATGCTCCTGATGACCGCGGATGGTCATGCCATTGCGCGGCGCGGTGCAATCAAAGAAGCGCCGGTTGAAGTTGCCAAGCTCAATCCGCTGACTCCCAACGCGTTCATCGCCATCGAGGATCGCCGGTTCCGCCGCCATTGGGGCATCGACCCGCGCGCCATCGGCCGCGCCTTCGTGGCCAACTTCCGGGCCGGGGGAGTCCGTCAAGGCGGCAGCACGCTGACGCAACAGCTGGCCAAGACCAGCTTCCTGTCGAGCGATCGAAGCTACAAGCGCAAGGCACAGGAGGTGATCATCGCCTTCTGGCTGGAGGCGTGGCTGACCAAGGACGAGATTCTGTCGCGCTACCTATCAAGCGTCTATTTCGGGGACGGTGTGTACGGCCTTCGTGCAGCAGCACGGCACTATTTCAACAAAAAGCCCGAAAATCTCACGCTCGCGCAGTCAGCAATGCTTGCAGGGGTCGTCCAAGCACCCTCGCGCCTAGCCCCAACGCGCAACCTGGCCGCCTCGCGCAAGCGGGCCAAGCTGGTGTTGGCTGCAATGGCCGACACTGGGGTCATAACCCCTGCCCGGGCGTCCGCGGTGACACCTGCACGCCCAGTTCGGCAAGCAGCGAAGTTGCCCGCAGGCACGTACTTCGCCGACTGGGTTGCCCCCGAAGCCCGCGACGCGTTCGAGGCGGACTTCGGCGAGGTCAAGGTTGAGACTACCCTCGACTATGATCTCCAACGGATCGCCGAACGCGTGATATCACGCGCTCCGATCGCCCAGGCACAAGCTGCCCTCGTGGCAATGCGGCCGGACGGCAGGGTCGTCGCGATGGTGGGTGGCAAGAGCTACAAGGCGAGCCCATTCAACCGCGCCACGCAAGCGCGCCGGCAGCCCGGATCGGCCTTCAAGCTGTTCGTCTACCTCGCGGCCCTGCGTTCCGGCTGGACGCCGGACAGCAAGATCGAAGACCGGCCGATCACGATCGACGGGTGGACTCCGGCCAACTCGGACGGGGTGTATCGCGGCAGCATCACCTTGCGGGATGCATTCGCCCGTTCGAGTAATGCGGCAGCGGTTCGCCTGTCGGAACAGGTCGGTCGCCAGAACGTGCTGCGCGTGGCGCGGGAGCTTGGGATATCGACGCCGCTGCCCAACCATCCGAGCGCGGCGCTTGGCACGGAGGGCGTCAGCTTGCTGGAGCTTACGGCCGCCTACGCCGCCGTGGCCGGCGGCAGGTACCCGGTCAGCGCCCAAGGGGTGAGCATCAAGGAAAAAGAGGAGCAGGGCTTCACCGACTTCTTCCGGAGCAGGGGCGGCAGCCTCGACCGACGCCGCGACTGGGCGCCGATGCTCGACCTTCTCTGGTCGGCCGCTAACCAGGGAACCGGCAAACGCGCGGCGCTTCGTGTTCCAACCTTCGGGAAGACGGGAACGACTCAAGAGCATCGCGACGCGCTGTTCGTCGGTTTTGCCGGTAATCTCGTTGTCGGAGTCTGGGTTGGACGGGACGATAACAAGCCGCTCGGCGGGATGACGGGCGGAACGGTTCCCGCCGGGATGTGGAAGGACTTCATGACTTCGGCGATCGCCATCGAAGGAAGCGGAGGGCCTGAACTGCCGTTCAAACCCAAGGTGAAACGGTCCGAAGCGCCAGCCTCGGGGAGCAGCGAAGGCGGCGATCCGGTCGGGGATTTGGTACGCGCATTGGAGGAACTTTTCGGCGGCTGAGCCGCGATATTGGTTAACGTACGGAAACTGCTGGCTTTAAAACTTTCTCAACCGGTCCGCGGATAGGAAGGCTGCAACCTGGGCGATGGAACGGCCGGGTGGGGGAACAGAGGTTCCCCGCAAGTGGAGCCTATAGGAGACCAGAGATGGCCAAGTTTCTGAAGCTGATCAAGAACGAAGATGGTGCTACCGCGATCGAGTACGGCCTGATTGCCGCCCTCATCGCCGTTGCCGCGATTGCCGCCATGGGCAGCGTCGGCACCAAGCTGGGCACGACCTTCAACAACGTTGCTGCGAAGCTCTAAGCTTTCGCCGAACGGTTGAAAAAGGGCGGCGGCGTCGAAAGGCGCCGCCGCTTTTTTTGTGCTCTACAAACGTGCGACCGGAGGAGAAGAATCCGTTTCGGTGCCGGTGTTAAGTTACTGCTGAGGCTGTTCGCCTCACCTCTCATGCGCCGTTTCGAACGGCCTGGGAGGGTCGCAGACGTGAAACCGCGGGAACAGCGCCGCAACGTACTCATCAAAGCGCGGATGCGCATCGCCGAGCGCTGGGGCGACGCACTCATCCTCAACATGTCCTCGCGCGGGCTGCTGATCCAGTCGCGGCAGCCGCCCAGGCGTGGGGAATATATCGAGATTCGGCGCGGGAAGCATGTGATCATCGCCCGGGCGGTGTGGTCAGGCGAGGACCGGTTTGGAGTCCAGACGCAAGACGTGATCGCGATGGATGCCGTGATCCACGAGCCGGACAAGTCGCTCGCCTGTCCAGTCGCAACGGAAACGATCGAGCGACGTGCGGCGCAGCGCCCGACCACCGGCTCGCGGTTCGAGGATAATCGCCTGGTCGGCCGCCTGCTGGAGTTTGCTTGCTTCATCTTCGTTGGCGCAACGGCGGCATCGATCGCCTTTTTCGCCGTTGGAGATGCACTCGCCCGTCCATTCAGCAGCGTCACCGCATCCCTCGAATAAGCATGGGAGTTGGTTGACTCTGGCCTGCGACTCACGGAACATAAAGAGAACAAATGAGTCGTTCGAGTCGCCGTGACCCTTGCTTTGCCATCATCCGATCCGCGCCTGGAAGCGCTTCGTGCCGAGGTTCGCGCCATCGAGATGGCGGGCCGTACCGATGCGTCCGGCGTGTTGTCGTTCGGAGTCGAGGCCATGGATTCGCGGCTTGGCGGCGGGCTGCTGCTTGGGGCCTTGCACGAGGTGGCCGGCGCCAGTTCCAAAATCAACGACGATGCCGCGGCCTTGCTGTTCATCGCCGGTATCACGGCGCGCGTATCGGCCTATCCGGTGCTGTGGGCTCTTCGCTGGCGCGACCTGTTTGCCCCCGGTTTGGCGCAGGCGGGGCTGACTCCCGACCGGCTGATCCAGGCCGAATGCCGCCGCGACGAGGATGTGTTGGCGGTGATGGAAGAGGGGCTTCGTCATGGCGGCCTGGCCGCGGTGGTTGGTGAGGTTGGGCAGGTGCCGATGGCCGCGACCCGGCGGCTGCAACTGGCTGCCGAGCAGAGCGGGACCATGGCGCTGATGCTTCGCAAGTGGCGCAAGAATGGTGCCGAGCCCCTCGTCCAACCGTCCTGCGCCGTAACCCGCTGGACTGTGGGCTGCGTGCCGTCGGCTGAGCTTCCGGTGCCGGGCGTCGGCCGTCCTCGCTGGAACATCCATCTCGTCCGCCAGCGTGGCGGCGAGCCTCACCACTGGATCATGGAGGGCAGTGATGCCGAGGGTCGCCTCGCTCTTCCTGCCGGACCTTCCCATCGATCGGCTGCGGCGGATCGGGGCGGCGTCCGCCAGGCGGCATGACGCTGTTGCGCCGCCGCCCGCCCGCCGATTCGATCCCACCGATCCGCCGGACATCGGCAACCGGATAGAGGATTGCTCCTGCCCGCGCGGCGGCGGCTGGCGCCCCGGTGCGCGCTGGGCCCGGCGCGCGGAGGTGCAGGCGCAGATCGACAGCTTGCCCACCCACCAGAAGCCGCCGGTGCGTGAGCTTGGGCGGCGGAGCGAAGCGGCGGAAGTGCCGTTCCGAAGCGGACCGTCGGTGCAGCGGCCGGTGATGATATCCGACCCCATTGCTGTGGACGGCCCGCCCATCGTCACCATTGAACGCAGCGGACAGCGGATGACGGTAGCCGCCGCCTGCCCAGTCGCCCGCGCACTCGGCCTCCACACCGGAATGGCCGTGACCCAGGCGCAGGCGCTGGTCCCCGGGCTGGAGACCCGCCCCTCCGAACCGGACGCGGACCTAGCCGTTCTGACCCAGCTGGCGATCTTCACGGCCCGGCGCTGGACTCCGCGGGTCGCGGTGTCGGACCCGACCGGCCTTTGGCTAGACCTGTCCGGTGTGTCGCACCTGTTCGGGGCGAGGAGCGGATGTGCCGGCGTATCGTCCGCTTCTGCGCGCGCCTGGGCTACACCGCCCGCATTGCCGTTGCTGGAACCGCCGGAGCTGCGCACGCCTTGGCCCGATGCACGGCAAAGCCGGTGACGCTTTGCGCCAGCGGATCGGAAGCGCAGGCGATCGCCAGCATGCCGGTGGCGGCGCTGCGGATCGACGACAAGGCGCTCCGCACCGCGCAGCGGATGGGCATCGCCACGGTTGGTGACCTCATCGCCATGCCGCGCGGGCCCTTGGCGCGGCGTTTCGGCCAGATGCTGCTGACCCGCCTCGACCAGGCACTGGGCCGGGCCGGCGAGCCAATTGATCCACTCATCCCCGAAGAACCACTGGAGGCCCACCTCCGCCTGCTGGAGCCGATCGCGACTGCAGATGCTATCGAACAGGTGCTCCGTGATCTGCTCGCCATGCTGACTCGTACACTGGAAGGGCAGGGGGTTGGCGCCCGCATGCTGACGCTGACCTGCACCCGCGTTGATGGGGAGGAGCAGGGTCTCACCATCGGCACTGCCCGCGCCACCCGCGATCCCGCCCATCTCCATCGCCTGCTGGCAATGAAGATCGAGGCGGTCGAGCCGGGGTTCGGGATCGAGGCGATGCGCCTCACCGCCGGCCGCTGCGAGCCGCTCCAGCCGCAACCGGTGGCGCACGATCTTGGCGGCGAGGGCCCGGTGCCCGACCTTGGCCAGCTGGTCGACCGGCTGGTGATGCGGCTTGGGCAACGCGCGCTCTACCGCTCCACCTTCGTCGAAAGCGACGTCCCCGAACGCAGCGTCCGGAAAATCGCGCCGCTGGAGGAGGGCGCCGGTTGGCCCGCCGAATGGCCGCGCCCCGTGCGCCTGCTGTCGCCGCCCGAGAGGATCGACAAAGTGATGGCCGAGCTCCCCGACCAGCCGCCGATCCGCTTCGCCTGGCGCGGTGAGATGCATGTCGTTCGCCGTGCCGACGGGCCGGAGCGGATCCACGGGGAATGGTGGAAGCACGGCAAGGAGGCGGACAGCGTCCGCGATTACTTCCAGGTCGAGGATGAAGGCGGTGCACGCTTCTGGCTGTTCCGCCGCGGCGACGGCGTCGACCCACGCACCGGCGACCATAGCTGGTGGCTCCACGGGGCGTTCGGGTGACTCCGCCCATGACCTATGTCGAGCTTCAGACCACCACCCACTTCAGCTTCCTGCGCGGGGTTTCCAGCCCGGAGCAATTGTTCTCCGCCGCGGCCCAGCTCGGCTATCCGGCGCTGGGCGTCACCGATTGGAACAGCGTCGGCGGGCTGGTTCGCTCGCTGGTGGCGGCGGATACCACCGGCGTTCGCCTCGTCGCGGGCTGCCGCCTCAACCTTATGGACGGCGCGTCACTCCTCGTGTGGCCGCAGGACCGCGCCGCCTGGACCCGGCTCACACTGTTACTCAGCGAGGGCAAGAAGCGCGCCGACCCCCGTAAGGGCGAAAAAGGGCAATGCTTTCTCCACTGGGAAGATGTCGAGGCCTGGTCTGAAGGCCTTGTCGCAGCGCTACTGCCCGACGATGTGGACACCGCTGCCGCATCGCTCGCGGCAGTTAGGGATATCTTCGGCGACCGTGCCCATTGCGCGCTGACCTACCGCCGCCGTCCCGGCGACAAGCAGCGCCTCCATGCTCTCGACCAGCTCGCCCGCCAGCACCGCGTCCGCAGCCTCGCCACCGGCGACGTACTCTACGACTCTCCCGACAAACGCATGTTGCAGGACGTGGTCACCGCCATCCGCGAGCACAGCACCATCGACGACCTCGGCTTCCGGCGCGAGCGCTTCGCCGACCGGCATCTGAAAAGCGTCGCCGAGATGGAGCGCCGCTTCGCCGATTACCCCGACGCCATCCAGGCCACAGCCGACATTGCCGCCGCTTGCCCCTTCCAATTGCGCGAACTCAGCTACCAATATCCGGACGAAATCGTCATGTCCGGCCGCTCGCCGCAGGATGCGCTGGCGCACATGGCCCGGGCGGCGCTGGCGGACAGATATCCCGACGGCGTTCCCCAGCGCTACGCCGACCTTTTGGAGCATGAACTGCGGCTGGTCGGGCGCTGCAACTATGCGCCTTACTTCCTAACGGTGAACTCCATCGTCACCTTTGCGCGCAGCCAAGGCATCCTCTGTCAGGGGCGCGGGTCAGCGGCCAATTCGATGATCTGCTACGTGCTTGGCATCACCTCCATCGACCCGATCAAGCATGAGCTACTCTTTGAGCGCTTCATCTCCGAAGCGCGTGACGAGCCGCCGGACATCGACGTGGATTTCGAGCATGAGCGCCGAGAAGAAGTGATCCAGTGGATCTACAACACCTACGGCCATGAACATGCGGCACTGACCGCGGTGGTGAGCCGATTTCGCGCGCGCGGCGCGGTACGGGAAGTCGGCAAGGCGCTGGGCCTCCCTGAAGACCTCACCGGCGCGCTTGCAGGGCAGGTATGGGGCTGGTCCAACGAAGGCGTTGCCGAAACCCATGTCGAGCAACTGAACCTCGACTCCACCAACCCGCGTCTGGCGCTGACGCTCGACCTTGCGCGGCAGCTGATCGGCACACCGCGGCACCTCAGCCAGCATCCCGGCGGCTTCGTCCTCACCCGCGACCGGCTCGATACGCTGGTGCCGATCGAACCTGCCGCCATGCCCGACCGGCGCGTGATCGAGTGGGAAAAGGAGGATATCGAGGAACTGGGCTTCATGAAGGTCGACGTGCTCGGCCTTGGCATGCTGGGGTGCATGCGCCGCGCATTCGACCTGCTGGACGAATATAGGGGTGTGCGGATGGGGCTGGAGAGTCTCCAAGATGACGACCCTAAGGTCTTTGAAATGATCCAGCGCGCCGACACGCTGGGCGTGTTCCAGATCGAAAGCCGCGCACAGATGAGCATGCTGCCGCGCATGAAGCCCAAGGAGTTCTACGACCTGGTGATCGAAGTTGCGATCGTCCGCCCAGGGCCGATCCAGGGCGACATGGTTCACCCCTATCTTCGCCGCCGCGAGGGCAAGGAAGTGCCCGAATATCCCAAGCCGGAGTTGGAGGCGGTGCTCAAGAAGACACTGGGCGTGCCGCTGTTTCAGGAGCAGGCGATGAAGGTCGCGATCGTCGGCGCGGGTTTTACCCCCGCCGAAGCCGATGCGCTGCGACGCTCCATGGCGACCTTCAAATTTACCGGCGGGGTCAGCCACTTTCAGGACAAGCTCATCGAAGGGATGGTGGCGCGCGGCTACAGCCGCGACTTCGCAACGCGCACCTTCAAGCAGATCGAGGGGTTCGGAAGCTACGGCTTTCCCGAAAGCCACGCCGCCAGCTTTGCCAAGATCGCCTACGCCTCGTCATGGATGAAGTGCCACCATCCGGACGTCTTCTGCGCCGCGCTGCTGAACGCTCAGCCCATGGGGTTTTATGCGCCTGCCCAGATCGTCCGCGACGCGCGGGAACATGGGGTGGAGGTGCGGGCCGTCTGCATCAACGCCAGCCGCTGGGATTGCACGTTGGAACCCTCTCTCGCGAGCCGGGGAGAGCAGCGTGATGGTCTGCCCTCTTCTCCTTCCCCGCTACGAAAAGGAGAAAACCCTCACCCCAACCCTCTGCCGCTTGCGGGAAAGGGGGCTTGGCTGCCCCTCCGCCTCGGCCTCCGCATGGTGCGCGGTCTTGCCAACGAGCATGCCGCTCGGATTGTGGCGGCGCGGGGCGATGGATCTTTCACGTCCATTGAGGATGTGTGGCGCCGATCGGGCGTGCCCTTGGCGGCGCTGGAGCGGATCGCGGAAGCCGACGGATTCGCAAGCCTCGGCGCCGACCGCCGCCAGGCGCTGTGGCAGGTGCGGGGTCTCGGCGAAGCGCCGCTGCCTTTGTTCGCCGCCGCCGATGCCCGGCAGGCCGAAGTCGTCGAGCCCTTCGTTCAACTCCACGCCATGAGCGAGGGCCGCGAGGTGGTGGAAGATTATCGTGCGCTTCAGCTGTCGCTGCGGGCCCACCCGGTCGCCTTTCTGCGGCCCGAACTCGACCGCCGCCGCCTTACTCGCTGCCTCGACCTCAACACTACCAAGGACGGCCGCAAGGTGACGGTCGCCGGCATCATCCTCATCCGCCAGAAGCCGGGCAGCGCCAAGGGCGTGCTGTTCGCGACGATCGAGGACGAGACGGGCATCGCCAACATCATCATCTGGCCGCACAAGTTCGAGACCCACCGCCGCGTCGTGCTCTCCTCCTCCATGATTGCGGTCAGGGGCACCGTCCAGCGCGAAGGCGGCGTGATCCACGTCATCGCCGACACAATCGAGGATTATACCCCCATGCTGCGCGCGGTCGGCGAGATGGACTTCCACCACCGTGTCGGCCGCGGCGACGGCGCTACCAACGGCGGCTCACCTGACCGCGGCGAGGAAGATCGCAAGTGGCCGAAAACCAACGACCAGTACCACAAGCCCTTCCGCACCGGCGCCGACCCGGAACAGGTCATCCGCCAACGCACGCGGGACTTCCATTAACGATTAAGGGATGGTGGAGCCGAGGGGGATCGAACCCCTGACCTTCGCAATGCCATTGCGACGCTCTCCCAGCTGAGCTACGGCCCCGTGGCCGCCGCCTTTAGGCGAAACTCCCTGCCAAGCAAATGGGAAAATGCGCTTTCCGCACGTGACCCGCGGCGGAACTGCAACAGCAGTGCTTCTACCAGTGCCGAGTCTCCGAACTGACATGACTCGGGCCGGTTTGCCGTAGCATTGCAAACATATCCGCCCCTCAACTCAAGTCGAGTGGGGATCAACATGACATCGTTTCGTCATAGGGCGCGTTGCGGCGCCTGCTCTCTCGCAATCGCCATCAGCTGGTCCGGTCAGGCGCTAGCGCAGCAAGCACCGACGCCGCCAGCCGAGGATGGAAGCCTTGCGACCGAAAGCCGCACGAATGACGTCCCGCTCGACGAAATCGTCGTCACCGGCAGCAGGCCGATCGCGGAGTCCGAAGCTGCCGCACTGAATGTTCAGCGCCGCGCGGACTCGATCGTTGCCGTCGCCGCGTCCGATGCGGTCGGCCGTCTTCCCGACCAGAACGTCGCTCAGGCCGCCAGCCGCCTGCCCGGCGTCGCGGTTGAGCGCGATCAGGGTCAGGCTCGCTACATCAGCCTTCGCGGCGCACCCAATTGCTGGACCACATTGTCGTTCGATGGCTTGAACGTCGTCAGCTCCGAGGGGCCCGCAGGCCGCTTCCGCGTCGCTCCCGGTGCGCTCGGTTCAACGGAAGAAACCGACGGCATCACGTTCCACGCGGGTGCGTTCGGGCCGACGTATCCGCGCGGGTTGTTGGTCGTGCAGGACGGGGTGAACCCGCCCAATCACAGAATTTCAAGCTGGTCAGCTGGGCCGACGTTCTCGCCGCCCGACGTTAGCTGGGGAGACGAGGGCGCTTAGCCCTCGTCGTCCTCGCCGCCGGCTTCGACGCCAAGATCCTCGTCCCCCGTGTCCAGGTCGACTTCGTCGTCGGCGCTCGGCTCCTCTTCCTCGACAATCGCCAGATCCTCAGCCTCGAGGTCCGCATCGGTCGTTGCCGGCTCCTTTGCGGTCGCAGCGACTTCAAACGCCAGCGGCTGCTTGGACTTCAGCACCGGCTCCGGCACGAAGTCGGTGCCGCACTCGATGCAATGGACCGGATCGTCCTTGCCGAGATCGTAGAAACGGGTCGAGCACTTGGGGCAAGTGCGCTTGGTGCCCCATTCGGGCTTCACCATGGTGAGAATACTCCAACGCTGCTGTGATCGTTGATGCCGTCGTGTGGCATTCGGCGGCGCCTTGCCATAGCGGTTTGCCCCTGTCAAAGCGCCGGGCTTGGATGAGCCGGTGCCTCCTGCAGCGAACGCGCCCCTGGTGATCGCCGTCGACGGACCGGCGGCGAGCGGCAAGGGGACAATCGCGCGCGCCCTTGCCCGACATTTTGGGCTGCCCCATCTCGATACCGGGCTACTCTACCGCTCCGTGGCGCTGAACCTGTGGCGGTTCGGTGGCGACCCGGGAAGCGAGTTCGAGGCGGTCCGTGCCTGTCATATCGACGGCATCGGCTGGGACGATCCCGAGCTTCGCAGCGAAACGGTGTCCAGCATTGCATCGCGAATTTCCGCCTACCCGATGGTCCGCGAAGCCTTGCTCGAGCGGCAGAAAAGATTCGCGGCGGGCCCGTCAGGGGCGGTGCTGGACGGCCGCGACATCGGAACGGTGATTGCACCTGACGCGGACGTGAAACTGTTCGTGACCGCCTCACCGCAGATCCGTGCGGAACGCCGACTGAAAGAGCTTCAGGCACGTGGCATGCCTGCCCACCTGCCCGACATTTTGGCCGACATCGAGGCGCGGGACGCCCGCGACAGCGACCGCTCGTCGGCGCCGCTTCGGCAAGCGGAAGATGCCGTGCTGCTCGACACCAGCCGGATGAGCGCGGAGGAGGCGGTCGCGGCAGCGATCGTCATTGTGGAAAAGCAACGGTTAGGCTGATCCGCAAGTGCTTGGCGCCAAGTGTCGGGTCGCGGACTAGGAACTTAGCTTGGCAGTCGTCATAGCGCCCGACGGAAGGGGCGCGGCATGCCGGAATATAAGTTGTATCGTCTGGACGGCGCCGGTCAGATCGCTTCCGCTCCGGAGTATTTCGACGCGCTTGACGACGATGCGGCACTCGCCGTTGCGCAACAGCGACGCGGCACCGGGTCTGCCGAGCTTTGGCAGGGCGGCCGCCTAGTACAGCGGCTCCGGGGTTAAGGCTTGCGGCGAACCGACCAGATCAGGGCGGACAGACTTGTGATCAGTGCGGCGATTGCCAGCAGAAGGGACGAATTCAAAACGATCATGTGAGCGACTCCGAGCGAGTCCATGTTCCCTATTTGTTTCCTTTTGGCAATAGGATTTTGCCTATTGGCCTATGCCGTTCTTAGCGCTGCTGCTGGCCTCACTGCCATAAGCGGCAAGGAGCCCAGCAGGCCGATGACGAGCGTGAGGACAGAGCCGGCGCCCAGGGTCAACAGGACCGTGGGCCAATGGGGCGCCCAGCCGAATTCGAACAGTTGAACGACCACATAGTGAGCAGCGTACAGCCCTATTGCGAGCGCAAAGGCTGAAAGAACCGCGGCAAGCATCGCATATTCGATCGCCTGACTGCCAAGGATCTGAAGCCTGGTTCCGCCAAGCACCTTGATGATGACGCTGTCATAGCTTCGCGCGTGCCGGGATGCTGCGATGGCACCGACGAGGACGGCGATCCCGGCGAGCACCGTCACGGAAGCGGCAATCAGGATCGCTGCGGCCATCTGACCAAGCATGGCTTGTATGCGCCCGATCAACTCGCCCACGTCGATCACGGACGCGAAGGGAAAGGCGGTGAGAAGGTCACGATTTAATGCGGAGCTTGGCGGTCCATCCATGCTGATGGTGCCGGCGACGGTATGCGGCGCGCCGGCGAGGCTGTTTGGCGAGAATACCAGAATGTAGTTGAAGCCTAACGATCGCCAGTTGACCTTCCGCAAGGACGCAATGCGTGCCTCGATCTCACGGCCAAGGATGCTCACCGTCATCGTGTCGCCGACGCCGACGCCCATGATCCGCGCGGCCTCCACATCGATGGACACCAAAGGCGGACCCGAATAGCCCGACGGCCACCAGCTGCCCTCAACCAGTTCGCTGCTTTCCGGCAGGTCGGCGCTATAGGTGACGCCGCGATCGCCGCGCAGGAACCACGCGCCTTCCGGAAGCTCCTCCAGATCGGAAACACGCGTTCCGCCATAGGCCGTGATCGTGCCGCGCAAAGTTGGAACGACGTTCAGCGCCGCGCCGGGCGCATGACGACGGACGACCTGTTCGAACCGTGGGCGTTGAGGTGCGGGGATATCGAGCACGAACTGGTCGGGCGCGCGCTTCGGGACGCTGCCCTCGATCTCGGCCCTGAGGCTGGTCTGAATGGCGGAAATCGTAACGAAAAGCGTCAGTGAAAGTCCCAGCGCGATGACCAGGGCCACCGTCTGCGACCCGGGCCGGTGAAGGTTGGAGATGGCGGTGCGCAACAAGGGCCGCCGCACCCTCGGCAGCCGGCGCGCGGCCCAGCGCAGCAAGGAGCCCACGGCAGCCAGCAGGATCAGCGCGGCGACGACCGCCCCCATGAACATGCCCACGAAGCCCGGGTTGTCGGACGAGACGAGCGCCGTTGCAACGAGCAGGACAAGTGCGGCCCCGATGACCAGCACTGTGCCAATATCGATGCGCCGACGCTCGTCGACGAGAGCCCGAAACTGCGAAGCTGCCGGGTAGAGCCGGGCGCGGGCCAATGGAGGCAAGGCAAAGATGAAGGCGATCAGCAGCCCGTACTCGGCGCTTGTCGCGAGCGGCACGGGGTGAATGGCAAATCGCGGCTGCACCGGTAGCAAGTCCCCCGCGACCGATATCGCGAGCAGTGGCAGCACAGCGCCGGCAATCAGCCCCAGGCCCACGGCAGCCGCGGCCACGATGCCGATTTCGAGGAAGTAGATGCGGCCGATGTCTTGCGATGTGGCGCCGAGGATTTTCAGGGTAGCGGTGCCGTTGCGCTTGCCCGCCAGGTAAGACGTCACGCCGTTGCCGACTCCGATCCCGGCTATCACCAGTGCGGCAAGGCCGATCAGCGACAAGAACTGACCCATTCGGTCGAAGAAACGGCTTGCGCCTGGAGCAGCGCCGTTACGGCTTTGAAACTCCCAACCCTGATTCTCGAACCGTCCTTGCAGGCGCTCGATCACCGGCTCGGGTTCGCCGCCCTCGGCAAGCCGGATCCGATATTTGCTCTGGAATAGACTTCCGGGGGCAATCAGCCGGGTACGCCTCAGACCCTCCAGGGAAACGATCGCGACCGGGCCGAGCGTGAAGCCTTCGCTTACCCGATCGGGTTCATCGGAAATGATCCCGCGCACCAGAAAATTGGCCTCGCCGTAGCGAACGCGGTCTCCAATTTTAAGCGCCAGGCGTTCCGCGAGCCCCGGGCCAATCAGCGCGTCGGCAGGGCCGAGCGGCAGTCCGGCACCCTGCACCTTGAATTCGCCGAACAAAGGATAGTTGCGGTCGACCGCCTTCAGCTCGGTCAGCACGCCAACGCCTTGCTCGTCCCCACGCCGGGCCATGGCCTGGGTTCGAACGGTCTCGCTAAGCCGACCTTCACGAGCGAGAGCTGCTTTCTCTACGCCCGTCGCCTCCCGCTGCGAAATCTCGACTTCCAGGTCGCCGCCCAGAAATGCTTGGCCATTTACGGACAATTCGTTCTGGATGGCCGCGGTCAGGCTGCCGATGGTCGCAAGCGTCGTAACGCCCAGGAACAAGCAGATGAACAGCAGGCGAAGGCCGCGAAAGCCGCCCGACAAGTCGCGGCGCGCCAGCTTCCAGGCGCCTCGCCAGCCCAGCCCGGTCAAGCGGCGCTGTCCGAGGCGATCGTGCCGTCCTGCATCCGGATGATCCTTCCGCAACGGTCGGCGAGCGTCTGGTCGTGCGTGATGATGATCAAAGTTGCCGAGGCGGACTTCTGACGCTCGAACAGCAGATCGACGATCCCGGCGCTTGTGGACTGGTCAAGATTTCCGGTGGGCTCGTCAGCGAAGATGATTGCGGGCTTCGGCGCCACGGCGCGGGCTATTGCCACGCGTTGCTGTTCTCCGCCCGACAATTGCGAGGGAAAATGGGCAAGGCGGTGACCGAGACCTACTGCCATCAGTTCCGCTTCGGCGGTGGCAAATGCGTCGCTAGCACCCGCAAGCTCCAACGGCACGGCCACATTCTCCAGCGCCGTCATGGTCGGAAGCAGGTGAAATGCCTGCAACACAATGCCTATCTTGCCCCGCCGCGCACGGGCAAGATCGTCTTCACTGAGGCTCGAATAATCGACCCCGGCAACCGTCAGCTCACCGGAAGTTGCCCGCTCGAGTCCGGACAGGACCGCCATCAACGAGGATTTACCCGAGCCGGACGGCCCCAGGATCGCAAGGCTCTCCCCGGCACGAATATCGAGGTCGACGCCTTTGAGGATCTCTGTCTCGGCGCCGCGCGCGCCCAAGGTTAACCTGATGTTTCGGGCGCTGATCATGCTATCGGCGCCGTCCTTCTGACTGGCCATGAAAGGTAATGGGTCCTTGAGCTGGAGATTGTCCTGTTATGCGAGTGCCGTGGCCGCCGTCCACCTGCTTGCGTCGTCCTGCTCGCCGGAAGCGCAGCCTGCGCAGCGTTCGGAGAAGAGTGAGCCCACCGCCTTGGCGGGCGAGCCGCAGGGGGTCGGGAAGCTGGTCCTCGCCTTCGGGGATAGCCTTTATGCCGGCTATGGCCTGGCTCCCAATGAAAGCTTTCCGGCGCAACTGGAGCAGGCCTTGCGCAAGAGCGGCGTCGCCGTCAGCGTGCAGAATGCCGGCGTGTCGGGCGATACCACGGCAGCGGGACTGGAGCGGCTCGAATTCACGCTCGCCGGACTGCCACGGGTCCCTGACCTTGCCATCGTCGGACTTGGTGGGAACGACATGTTGCGGGGGCTTGATCCGGCCGTGACCCGCCGCAACCTCCAATCGATCTGCGGGCGATTGCGTGAACGCGGCATTCCGGTGGTACTGACCGGTATGCTCGCGCCGCCCAACCTCGGCGCCGACTACCGCCGCCGGTTCGATGCGGTTTTCCCGGACGTCGCAAAGCAATGCGGCGCAGCGCTCTACCCATTCTTTCTTCAGGGCGTGGTTACGGATTCGGCGTTGATGCTGCCGGACCGGATCCATCCCAACCGCGAGGGTGTGCAGAGGGTGGTCCGCGCAATTGCGCCCACGATCGGGGCCGAGCTCGCGAAAGCGCCGTCGCGTCAGTGAGGCGGCGGCGCTCAGCCTTGTCCTTTTGTGGCCTTTAGGCTAGGGGACGTCCGTCCGGCGGGTGTGCCAAGTGCCTCTCGCGGCGAGCAGCTTCTACCTGGCGCGTTTGGCAATCGGCTCCATGCCGCTGCCCGACGCGCATTCGTGCTGCCGTTGCGGGAGCTTTCCATACCCAAGGATGCTGCGACCGGATGGTCCGTGCGCGGCGGTGAATGCAACCAGGTCCGCATGTGAATGCCCGTCATGGTGACGGTCACGCGGCAGGCCCGTTTGAAGAACGAGAGACAATCGACTTTATGGCGACAGCAGCCTTTCCGACCCGCGACGATTTCGCGGCCCTCCTGAACCAGAGCCTAGGTGGCGAAAACGAAACCTTCGAAGGCAAGGTGGTGAAGGGCACCGTCACTGCGATCGAAAATGATCTCGCGGTGATTGACGTCGGATTGAAGTCGGAAGGCCGTGTTCCGCTGCGCGAGTTCGCCGCTCCGGGCCAGAAGGCCGAGCTGAACGTTGGCGACGAAGTCGAAGTTTATGTCGACCGCGTCGAGAATTCCAACGGCGAAGCCATGCTCAGCCGCGACCGCGCACGCCGCGAAGCCGCCTGGGACAAGCTTGAAAAGGAATTCGAAGCCGGCAACCGCGTCGACGGCGTGATCTTCGGCCGCGTCAAGGGCGGCTTCACCGTCGACCTCGGCGGCGCCGTGGCGTTCCTTCCCGGTTCGCAGGTGGACATCCGTCCGGTCCGCGACGTCGGCCCGCTGATGGACATCGCCCAGCCGTTCCAGATTTTGAAGATGGACCGCCGCCGCGGCAACATCGTCGTGTCGCGTCGCGCCATCCTTGAGGAAACCCGCGCCGAGCAGCGTTCGGGCCTGATCCAGTCGCTGGCCGAGGGCCAGGTGATCGACGGCGTCGTCAAGAACATCACCGATTACGGCGCCTTCGTGGACCTGGGCGGCATCGACGGCCTGCTGCACGTCACCGACATCAGCTACAAGCGCGTCAATCACCCGTCCGAGGTGCTGAACATCGGCGACACGGTGAAGGTGCAGATCGTCCGCATCAACCGCGACACGCAGCGCATCAGCCTCGGCATGAAGCAGCTCGAGAGCGATCCGTGGGAAGGCGCCGCCGCCAAGTATCCGCTGGAAGGCACTTTCCGCGGCCGCGTCACCAACATCACCGAATATGGCGCCTTCGTGGAGCTGGAACCGGGTATCGAAGGGCTGGTCCACGTTTCGGAGATGAGCTGGACCAAGAAGAACGTCCACCCGGGCAAGATCGTCAGCACTTCGCAGGAAGTGGACGTCAAGGTGCTCGAGGTCGACGAGGAGAAGCGCCGGATTTCGCTGGGCCTCAAGCAGGCTCAGTCGAACCCCTGGTCGGACTTCGCCGAGAAGCATCCCGTCGGTTCGCAGGTCGAAGGCGAAGTCAAGAATGCGACCGAGTTCGGACTGTTCATCGGCCTGGAAGGCGACGTCGACGGCATGGTCCACATGTCGGACATCGCCTGGGGCGTGTCGGGCGAGGAAGCGCTTCAGCTTCATCACAAGGGCGAGACGGTCACGGCCGTCGTTCTCGACGTGGATGTCGAGAAGGAGCGCATCAGCCTTGGCATGAAGCAGCTTGAGCGCGGCGGCGTGTCGGCTGCGGGTGCCTCTGGCGGCGCTGGCGTCAACAAGAACGACGTGGTTACCGTCACCGTTCTCGAAGTCCGCGACGGCGGCCTTGAAGTTCAGGTCGGCGACGATGGCGTGACCGGCTTCATCAAGCGCACCGATCTCGGCCGCGATCGCGACGAGCAGCGTCCGGAGCGTTTCCAGGTCGGCCAGAAGTTCGATGCAATGGTCATCGGCTTCGACCGTTCCAAGAAGCCCAACTTCTCGATCAAGGCGATGCAGATCGCCGAAGAGAAGCAGGCCGTCGCCCAGTACGGTTCGTCGGACTCGGGTGCATCGCTCGGCGACATCCTTGGCGAAGCCCTGAAGCAGGCGAAAAAGCAGTAATCTTCGATGTTTGCCCCGCGCGGGTTGCGCGGGGGCAGCCATTGTGAGAATGTTTGCGGACTGAGCAGATGTGCAGGGGGCGCGCTGCTCAAGGAGGCCCGAAGGGCCGGCAGCGGGGACGCCGATGATTCGTTCGGAACTAGTGCAGAAACTGTGCACCGACTTTCCTGACCTCACGCAGCGTGAGATCGAGACGGCTGTAAACGCGTTCTTCGACTCCATCACCGAACAGCTTGCCAGTGGCGGCCGTGTCGAGCTTCGTGGCTTTGGCGCCTTCTCGACCCGGGGCCGCGATGCCCGCGTCGGGCGCAACCCGCGCACCGGCGAGGCTGTCGATGTCGACGCCAAGCGCGTCCCATATTTCAAGCCCGGCAAGGAAATGCGCGAGCGCTTGAACCTTGGCGAAGTGACCGCCGAATAAGGCTCGACCGGGCTACTCCGTTGATGGGTCCTGCCGGGGATCAGCAACCCGCGCAGTCCGCTCCTTACCGCCCCACCAAGAGCCCGGCTCAGTTCGGAGAGTCTCCCATCTACTCTGCCCGCCGGGCGTGGCGCATGCGCTAGATAGCGCAAGTGTTGCGATGTTCTCGGCGCAGTGAAGGTGCCGCGAGCGACCTTAGGAAGACGCAGCCGCTAGCGCCCTTGCTGCCGCTGCGATAGAGCGTGCCGCTTGGCGCGGACGTGGCGGAACCGGTAGACGCTGGAGACTTAAAATCTTCTGCCCTCAGGGCGTGCGGGTTCGAGTCCCGCCGTCCGCACCATGCACTCACTGCACACGCTGCTGAAAGCTGTGCGGCTATATCTATCATCCAGCGTAGCTTGAAATGAGCGCGCCTTACGCGCCGCAGGACTCTCTCACGACCAGTTCGGTGGAAAGCCGTCGAGACTGATCGGATGCATGCTGGTCCAGGACGCTGGACACAAGAAGACGTCCGGCTTCCTGAGTGTCCTGCCTGATCGTCGTAAGTGCGGGTGTGCTGAGCCGAGCCAGCAGCATGTCGTCGTAGCCGACTACCGACACGTCCTGGGGAACGCTGAGGCCGCGATCGCGCAGTGCGCGGATAGCGCCTAATGCAGTCAGGTCGCTGCCCGCCACGACGGCGTCGAAGGTGATCCCGCGCCGAAGCAGGCTTCCGACCGCCGCTTCGGCCGATTCCAGTTCGAACTCCGCTTCGCAGACAAGGTCAGGGTTGGACGCAATGCCTGCCTGCTTCAGCGCGTCCAGGTAGCCGCGGCGCCGCTGCATGGCCTCAGGGTCAGTGCCGCCGACAAAGGCGATGGCTTTCCGGCCCAGCCGTGCAAGGTGCATGGTTGCGCGGCGGCCGCCCATCAGATTGTCGGAGCCGATCGTGCGATAACTTTGCCCCGGCAGATTGGCGCCCCAGACGACGAACCTTGCCGGAGTTTCGGCAAGTTTGTTCAGCTCGCGGTGAAGCGCGCTTTGTCCCAGAAAGATGACGCCGCTGGCGCGGCTGGTGGTCGTGGCAAGGACCAGGTCGCCGTAGCTTGCGGGTGCTACGTGGCTGACCGTGAAGTCGCACGAACGGGCGCGGGCTGCTTCGCCGATGCTTGCCAGCAGCTCCAGGAAGAAGGGGTGCGATAAGGGAAGTGGCCGCCCGTGGAAGTAGGGCATGACAATCGCGATGGATCCTTCCGCTCCGATCGGCGCGGTTGGCATGGCCTGGCGGAAGGTATAGTCCTGCTCATGTGCCAGCGCCCAGATCCGCTCCTTGGTGCTTCGGCTGATCAGGGGGTGATCGTTGAGTGCCCGCGACACGGTTGAGATGGACACGCCGGCCAGCTTGGCGATCTGCTCCAGCGTCGTCTTGCTGTTGGTCTGGTCGTTCATTCCTGCCCCGTCCCTAATGATTCGCCGGGCCGGAGCCTAGCGGTTGAACCCTCCGCCCCAAGGTCCCGAAACGCGCCCGCGCCTGTCGATCGGGCAAATCGCCAGCATCTGTTGCGGGCTGTTCGGCGTGCAGATCGTCTGGGGTCTCCAGAACGTCAACACGAGCCGGATCTTCCAAACCTTGGGCGCCGACGTTGCCGAATTGCCCATGCTGTGGATTGCCGGGCCGATCGCCGGTCTGATCGTCCAGCCGATTATTGGCCAGTGGAGCGACCGGACGCGGGGACCGCTCGGCCGCCGGCGTCCGTTCCTGCTTGCAGGCGCGTTCCTGACCGCACTTTCCCTGCTGCTGATGCCCAACGTCACCAGTGTGTGGACCGCCAGTGCGGGCCTGTGGCTTCTTACCATTTCCATCAATGTCGTGATGGAGCCGTTCCGCGCCTTGCTCGCGGACGTCCTGCCGGAGGAGCAGCGCGACGCCGGCTTTGCCATGCAAGTTTTGTTCATCGGCAGCGGAGCGGTGTTTGCCTCCCTGCTGCCATGGATCTTCGGGAACTGGCTCGGCTGGTCGGGCGGATCGTCGCCTGACGGACTGCCGCCATCCGTGCACGCGGCTTTCTATACGGGCGCTGCTGGCGTGCTGCTGACCGTTCTGTGGTCCGTAGTCGCCACGCGGGAGCCGCCGGCGCCGGCCGAGGTTGCGTCGGCCGGGGTCCTCAGCAAGCCCGACAACGCGCGGCAGCTCGCCCGGCGGGGAGGCGTGTGGGTTCTGCTGGCGGCCGGGGGCACGGCGAGTGTCGCGGTTCTTGACCTTCACCGCGAAGGCTATCTCCTGTGCGGCGTCATCGCCGCATACGGGGTGATCCAGCTGCTGGCAGCCTGGCCCTCCATCCGCTTCGCGTCGCAGGCAGGTGCAGTTGCGACCGCCATCATCACCATGCCCAGGGTTATGCGCCGGTTGGCCTGGACGCAGTTCGCGACCTGGTTCGGGCTGTTCGCCATGTGGGTCTACCTGGTGCCCGCAGTGGCGAACCTGCACTATGGCGCGCCGGTGGCTGGAAGCGCCCGGTACAACGAAGCCGCCGACGCTGTGGGCATCCTGTTTGCGGCCTACAACGGCTGTGCCGCCCTTTTCGCGCTCTTGCTGCCCGCTATCGTCGGCGTGCTTGGACGGCGCGGATCGCACGCCTTGTGCCTTGCAGTGGGCGCCTTGGGCTTTGCCGGGATCGGCGCCGTGGACGACCCGGGCCTGCTGTGGCTCCCCACCGCGGCGATTGGGTGCGCCTGGGGATCGGTCCTGTCGACACCATATGCGATGGTGGCAAGCGCCGTCCCGCCGGAGCGGGTCGGCGTCTACATGGGCATTCACAACATGTTCCTCGTGCTGCCGCAGCTGGCGGCGGCGGCCGTCCTTGGGCCGATGATCGGGAACCTGTTCGGCGACGATCCGACTCGGGCGCTCGACATCGCTGCCGCGGCCTTCCTGATTGCTGCCGTCCTCACCTTTTTGATCCCCCGCGAGTCGGATCCTCTTGCACCCGATTTGCACATGTAATGCAAAGTTTTGCATAGAAGCAATAGGGTCTGGTTCAGAGGAGTGTTTGCAAACCCTCTTGCGCTTTGCATAAATTTGCGACAAATTATTGCACATGGCGCCAGTAAGAGTGCCAGCGCATGAAGGGGGTGTCAGATGATCAAGGGCCGTTCGCGTGCCGCGTGCAGCGCAATATTCCGCAACAGCGTTTCCGTTTTTGCATTAACGGTGGTCGCCTCCGGTGCGGCGCATGCGCAGGACAGCGCAACCACTGACGACCAGGCCGCGCAGGCCCAGCAATCTTCCACCGGCAGCACGGAAGCGCCGTCGCAGGCCTCGCCCGGCGACGACATCGTCGTTGTCGGCGTCCGCCGCGCCTTGGCAACATCGCAGGACATCAAGCGTAACGCCAACACCGTCGTCGATTCCATCACGGCGACCGACATCGGCGCCTTCCCGGACAAGTCCGCGTCCGAAGCATTGTCCCGCGTTCCCGGCATCACAGTGAACCGGTTGCAGTCCGCGGACGACAGCACCCACCCGTCGGGCGAGCCGACCAGCGTCCTGATCCGTGGCCTTCCATTCGTGAAGACCGAGTTCAACGGGCGCGACAGCTTCTCCGCGGACTCGGCCCGGGGGCTGAACTTCAACGACGTTTCGCCCGAGCTGCTCGCCGGTGTCGACGCATACAAGAATTTAACTGCCGAGATGATCGAGGGCGGCATTGCGGGCACGGTCAATCTGCGCACGCGGTTGCCGTTCGACAGCAAGGGACTGCAGGCAACCGGCACCTTCCGGATGAACTATGGCGATCGTTCAGGACGCTGGACGCCCGAATTCTCGGCGCTGGTCAGCAATACTTGGGATACGGAAGCCGGCCGCTTCGGCCTGATGGCCGATTACGCCCAGTCCCATGTCGTGACGCGGACCGAAAGCGTCATCATGGATAAGATCGACACCTATTGCACCGGCGGCTTCGGCACGCAGGCCAGCGCAACGATCACCAATGGCGCGGTTGCCTGCAACGGCAATCCGTTCGGCGGCACGGGTTGGGCCTATGCGCCTGATGGGGTGCGGTTTTCCGAAGTCGACTATGATCGCAAGCGGCGCGGTATCGCTGCGGCCGCGCAATATGAGAATGTCGCCGGCAATTTCCGTCTGACCGCGCAATATACCAACTCGCATTACAAGAACGCCTGGTTCGAACGAGCCAGCCACGCCATCTTCGACGGCAATTACTTCGGCACGCCCGCCTTCTTCCCGCGGACCAGCACTATCCTCGGCCCCGCGCCCGGAACACCCGCGCTTGCGTTCGGATCGGATGGCATGCTCCAGTCCGGCGTCTTGACCCAAGGGCATGGCTTCTGGCGTGGAAGCTTCGAGAGCGACCAGGCGGCGGCCGACACCGGCTCGGCCGTGCCCGGCATTCCGTTCGTCAATTCCTGCGCGGGTGGGACGAACCGTCCCTGCTCATCGCTTCGGGACGGAATGCGTTTCGAAAATGAGGCGCGGAATTTCGGTCACCGAGAAGGAACGAAGGATTATTCGCTCAATGCGCGGTGGGACGTTACCGACCGCCTGCACACCAACTTCGATGTGCAATATGTCGATGCGACCACTTACAACAACGATATCCTGGTGGCCGCGGGATCGCTGGCGAACATGGACTATCGGGTGAACAGCGACGGCACCCCGCAGATCACCTCGCTGCCCGGATCGAACGTCAACTACGCCGACGGCGGGCTGGCCAATCCTCACAACTACTGGATCCCGTTCATCCAGGGTCATGTCGAGGACAATGACGGTACCGAACTCGCGCTGCGTGCCGATGCCGAATATGACTTCGACGAAGGCGGATGGCTGGACTCGCTGAAGGTTGGCGTCCGCAATGCCGAGCGCAAGCAAACGGTGCGTTACTCTACCTTCAACTGGACGCCAATCGCGGCCAGCTGGAACTGCAACGGTCCGGGATTCAACGCGGACAATACGTCGCCGGCGCCCTATCCCGCGTGCGCCGCAGGACATCCGCCGTTCCAGGGTTATGGCGATGGCATCTGGGAGTCCTACGCGCTGGGCGGAGGCAACTTCTATGACGGCGACGTCTACGACAATGGCGATCTCGTCTATCTGAACCGCGACACGCTCCGCGATTTCGACCGGCTGATCGGCGCGCTTGGCGGCGCCGCCACCAATTCGCCGATCGGAAGCGGCTACACCGCCATCTGCGATCGGCCCGAGGCGACGGAGCATGATTGCTTCACCCCGTCGGAGGTGATGCGCCTCAAGGAACGGACGCTCGCCGGCTATGCGATGCTGCGGTTCGGCGGCGACGATACGACCTTGTTCGGCAACGTCACGGTCAAGGGTAACATCGGCCTGCGCGTCGTTCGCACGACGGAGAACAGCCGCGGTTCGGTCGCTTTCCCGGCAGCGACGACCTTGCTGTCGCTGCCCGCTTGCGGGACCCCGCTGTCGGGCAATGCGGTGGTCAATCCGCGTTGCTACCTGACTGCCGACACGATCGCGTTCGCCAGCGGCGGCGGCACGGACGACACCTACAAGGCGTCATTCACCAATTGGCTGCCAAGCTTCAACCTGCGCTTGGGCCTTCCCGACCGCACCTACGTCCGCTTCGCTTACTCTCGCGCAATCTCGCGGCCGGACATTGGCCTGTTGCGCAACTTCGTGTCGATCAACGCGCCGGTCATCAACACCGGCCCGGACTCGCCCTACGTGGTTTATAATTCGCCCACGGCGGCGCACACGGCGGCAAACGTCACGGGGTACAACTTCGTGTTCCGTGCCGAAGCGGGCAATGCCGGCCTGAAGCCGGTCGTCGCCGACCAGTTCGATGTCTCGTTCGAGAAATATTTCGGACCTAGCAGCTCCTTCACCGTGGACGCCTTCTACAAGAAGCTGCGCAACACGGTTTCCTACGGCCTGTTTACCCGGCAGTTCACGAACAATGGATCGACCCAGAATGTCGAAGTGCGTGGGCCGGACAATGAAAAGGGCGGCGGCAAGCTCTACGGGTTCGAAGCGGCGTTCCAGACCTTCTTCGACTTCCTGCCACAGCCGTTTGACGGGCTGGGTACCCAGCTCAACTACACCTACGTCAAGCAATCGGGGATCAACAATTCCAACTTGATCAATGCGACGTCGGGCGGTGGCGTTGGCGCGGTCGGCATCGGCGTTCCGGTGGAAGGCGGAACGGCGCTGATCGACTCCCACAAGCTGCAGGGCATATCCAAGCACACGTTCAACGCCGTGGCCCTTTACGAAAAGGGACCGCTCGGCGTTCGCCTCGCCTACAACTGGCGCTCGCGGTACCTCACCAACAACCTCGACTGCTGCATCGGCCTTCCGGTGTACCAGAAGGCCGCGGGCTTCCTCGACGGGTCGATCCGCTACTCGATCAACAAATACCTCGAACTGTCGCTCGACGCATCGAACCTGCTGAACACGACTACCGTGTACGAACAGCAGATTTTCGGTGACTCGATTGCGACGCCCGGCGCCAAGCCGGTCTACTTCGACTCTGCCTGGAACCGGGTCGACCGGCGCTATCAGTTCGGCGTCCGGGTGAAGTTCTAGGCAACAGGAGCGACGCGGTGGGGACGTGGGGCCGGAAATCGATGATCCCGGCCCCACGGCATCCTCCCCGCTGCAAAGGCACATGGCGATGAGCTCCGCCCCCATCTTCAACGTCCTTATCGTCGGTGGCGGCACCGCTGGTTGGATGGCGGCGGCCGGTCTTCGCCGGATCCTCCCGGAGCAGGATTATGCGATCCGGCTGGTTGAATCCGAACAGATCGGCACTGTGGGGGTGGGTGAGGCGACGCTTCCGCACATCAAGCTCTTCAACGACATGCTGGGGCTCGACGAGGCCGAGTTCATGGCCGAGACCGGCGCCACCTTTAAGCTCGGCATCGAGTTCGGGGACTGGCTACGGACGGGTCACAGCTACATCCATCCATTCGGCGCCTTCGGTGAGCCTTGGGCCGGGGTCGATTTTCAGCATCATTGGCTACGTGCGCAACATTGCGACGTCGCGGTCCGTCCACTCCAGGATTACTCCCTCGCCGTGCGTCTGGCACGGGAAGATCGGTTCGGCTTTCCCGCAGGCGAGCACGGGAACATCGGTTCGACCTTCTCCTACGCCTATCATTTCGATGCGGGCCGCTACGCCGCCTACCTACGGCGGTGGTGCGTCGACCGCGGCGTCGAGCGCGTGGAAGGTCGCATCACGGGAGTTCACCGTAACGGGGGCAGCGGCGACATTGCTGCCGTCCGGCTCGAATCGGGCATCGAGCTGGAAGCGGATTTGTTCATCGACTGCTCCGGTTTCCGGTCCATGCTCCTCGACCAGACGCTGGGCATCGCTTGGGAGGATTGGGCACATTGGCTGCCGTGCGATTCCGCGCTTGCGGTGCCCTGCGCCAGCGGCGGCGAGCTGACCCCGTACACGCGCTCGACGGCCAAAGCAGGCGGCTGGATCTGGCGAATTCCGCTGCAGCATCGCACCGGCAACGGCTATGTCTTTGCCAGCAGCTTCCTGCCGCCCGACAGGGCTGCCGAAGCGCTATTGGAGCAACTCGACGGGGAGACGGATGCCGATCCCAAGCTGCTTCGATTTGCAGCCGGCCGCCGGGCCCTCGCCTGGAAAAACAATTGCGTGGCGATCGGCCTGTCGAGCGGCTTCCTGGAGCCGCTGGAGTCCACCAGCATATACCTCATCCAGGCCGCCATCATGGACCTGCTGAAGCTCTTCCCGCGTCGTGGAAGCACGGCCGACCCGCGGCTTGCGGCAGAATATAATCGGCTGTTCGGCATGCACTACGATCGCGTTCGCGATTTCCTGGTGCTTCACTACGTCGCCAATGACCGTGTCGGAGAGCCGCTGTGGGACTATCTCCGCGCCATGCCGCTGCCGGATACGCTGCGGCACAAGATAGACCTGTTTCGCTCGCGCGGCACGACGCCAGACTACGAACTCGGCCTCTTTTCCAAGGACAGTTGGCTGGCGGTCCTGGCGGGTCAGGGGATTGTCGCGGAACGCTATGACCGCTGCGCCGACGCGATGGGTCCCAGGCAGCTGGAGCAGCGATTGCGCGACCTCGAGGCCCGGCTCGACCGATGTGTTTCAAGCCACGCCGATCACGGCACGTTCGTGGCACGCTATTGCGCCGAGCCTTACCGGCAGGAGGTCGCATGAACGCGCCGCCGCGCAACGTGGTGGTGGTCGGCCGGGATGCGGAGCTGTGGCTTGCCGCCGCCGCCATCCGGAGAGCGCTCGCGATGTCGGACGTTTCGGTCGACGCCGTGCAGCTGCCCAGCAAGTTGCCGGCTTGGGCGGTGGTGCCCACGCTCCCGCCGATCGAAGCGCTGCATCGCCGCATCGGGATCGACGAGCGCGAACTTATAGCCGCCACGGGAGGCAGTTTCTCCCTTGGCTGGCAATTTGGCCAGTCAGGCGACGGCTTCTTCCACGCCTGGGCGTCGTACGGACATGCGATTGCCGGGCAGGACTTTCTTCCGTGCTGGCTTCGGGCGAGCCGCTTCGGTCTTCGCCTGCCATTTCAGGATTTCTCCTTGAGTGCCGTCGCCGCGCGCACCTGCCGGCTGATGCGGCCGGATTCGGAGACCGCCCGGTTCGGCCGCACCGATTTCGCGTATCAATTGCCCGCCCACCTCTACGCGGCCCTGGTCAAACGTCACGCGCTGGCGCTCGGCGTAATCGGCCACAATGCCGCCGACTTGGATGTCGAGCGCACTCAGCACGGGAACGTCAAGGCGGTGTGCCTGCCGGGCGGTGCTCGGCTTGGGGCCGATCTATACGTAGATGCGACGGGTACGGATGCCTTGCTGATAGGCCCCTCGCGCGCGGAGGAGCCTGAGGCCGGCCTTGTGGACCGGCTGCTCACCAGCCATGCGCCTCGGCTGAAGCGGCTTCCGCCGTTCGCCAGCGTGGTGCCGAGCAGCGGTGGGTGGACGCTGCTGCTGCCGACTCAAACCGGAACGCATGTCGCGCATGCCTTCAGCAGCGAGTGCGAAAGCGACGAGCATGCGGTCCGTGCCGCGTCAAACGCAGCACAGTTCGATCTCCGTGAAATCTCGATCACGCCGCTCATCCAGCGAACCACCGGCCCTCACTGGGCCGGAAACGTGGTCGCCATCGGTGCTGCCGCCGCCTCGTTGGATCCGCTCCACGGCGCCGGCCTTCACTTGGCGCAGCTGGGCATCGTCCACTTGCTGAATCTATTTCCGGTTTCCGCCGACCACCATGCCGAGCAGGACGAATTCAATCGGGTGATGTCGGAAAGTGTCGCGCGTATCCGCGATTTTCAGGACGCTTACTACAAGCTGAGTTCCAACAAGGGCAGCTTGTGGAGTCGCGCGCGGTCGCGCTCGGTTTCACCCGATCTGGAGCATCGTATTGCGACCTTCATGGCGCGCGGCGAGGTGGCGCCGCTCGAGCATGAAAGCTTTTCGCACGACAGCTGGCGCGCCCTGTTCATCGGCCTTCGGGTCCTGCCGGAAAGCTGGCCACCCAGCGTGGACCATGTGCCGGTGGAGACGCTGCAGGCCGAGATCGGCGGCATGGTCGAATTCATCCGCGCCAAGGTCCTTCAGCAGATGGATCATGGCGCGCACTTGCAGCGGCTGGCGCATGCCTCGTCCTGACCATCTCCAATTCAACTCCGCGACCGGGTCGCGTCTAGGCGAGGAAGTGCACTGATGTCGTCAATCTTTACGCCGGCTCGTTTGAAGGCGGTACGTTGGGCGCTAGGGGGCGCCGCGCTTGCACTCGTGCCGTCGGCCGGCGCCGCCGCGACGCGCGAATGCGCGCAGTCGCCAAGCCGAACGATCGAAGTGTGCGTGACCGTCGATCAGGGCAGGGCCCTCTACACGGTCGCCCGGGGAGGGCGGCCGGTGATCGCGCCCTCCGCACTTGGCCTGTCCTTTGCCGGCGAAGCCGCGCCGCGGTTCGCCGCCATCACCGCAGTACGCCGCCACTCGGTCGATAATAGCTGGGAGCAGCCGTGGGGTGAGGAGCGGGTGATCCGCGATCGCCACAACGAACTGGCGCTGACGCTGAGCGGCGACACTGCACTCAACCGGAATCCGACCGTCGTCTTCCGCATCTTCGACGACGGGCTCGGCTTCCGCTACCTCTATGACGGCATCCAGGCCGGCCGGGCCGTCCAGGTCACCGGCGATAGCACCAGCTTTCACCCGGTCGGCGAGTACCAAGCCTGGTGGTACGATGGACTAGGTCAGGAGCGGGACGAGTATCTCTACACCCAGACCGATGCGCGTCGAATAACGCTGGCCGAAACGCCGCTGACTCTGCGCCGGTCTGACGGGCTGCATCTGTCCTTTCACGAGGCGGGCCTGGTGGATTTTCCGAGCATGCTCCTCGCCGGCGACGGTGCGGGGGCGCTGACGGCACGGCTGATGCCGTGGCCCGATGGCGTGCTGGCGAAGAAAACAGGACCGTTTGCGACGCCTTGGCGGACAATTCTGATTGGAGACACTGCGGCGGCGCTTGCGGACAGCAGGATCGAGCTGAACCTCAACGAGCCCAACAAGCTCGGCGACGTATCCTGGGTGAAGCCCGGCAAATATGTCGGCATTTGGTGGGAGATGCATCTCCAGAAGTCGACATGGGGGAGCGGCCCGACCCACGGAGCCAACAACGCCAATGTGCGCCGCTACATCGACTTCGCCGCCAAATATGGATTTGACGGCGTGCTCGTCGAAGGCTGGAATGAAGGGTGGGACGGCGATTGGATCGCCAATGGCGACAAATTCAGCTTCACGCGCAGCTATCCTGACTTCGACCTGCCGGCGCTGTCCGCTTATGCACGCTCAAGGGGCGTCCGCATCATCGGCCATAACGAGACGGGCGGCGGCGTCGAAAATTATGAGCGTCAGCTGGAACAGGCGATGGCTCTGTACGAGCGGAACGGCGTCTCCGTGGTCAAGACCGGCTATGTTCGCCACAGCGGAGACATCGTCGATGCGGCGGGCGGCAAGCAGTGGTTCGCCGGTCAATATATGGTTCGCCATCATCTGAAGGTTGCTCAGGTCGCGGCGCGGCATCGTATCGCCATTGACGCGCATGAGCCGGTCAAAGACACCGGTCTGCGCCGCACATATCCCAACATGCTGAGCCGCGAAGGCGCGCGAGGGCAGGAGTTCAATGCCTGGGGACGTCCCACCAACCCGCCCGAGCATATGACAATCCTGCCGTTCACTCGGCTGCTCGGCGGGCCGATGGACTTCACGCCCGGCATCTTCGACCTGACCTTCGGCAAGGAGAAGCTGGAAGAGCGGGTGCAGTCGACCCTAGCGACGCAGTTGGCGGAATATGTGGTGGTCTACAGCCCGGTGCACATGGCCGCCGATCTCCCGGAGAATTACGAGGCGAACCCGCGCGCCTTTCAGTTCATCCGCGACGTGCCGACTGACTGGGACATCTCCCGAACGTTGCAGGGCGAAATCGGCGACTTCGTCGTCGTCGCGCGGCGGCAGCGCGGTGGCGAGGATTGGTATCTCGGCGCCATCACGGACGAAAACGGCCGCGATGTGGCGCAGCCGCTGACCTTCCTGGAGCCGGGGCGCACCTATGAAGCGCAGATCTACCGCGACGGGCCGAACGCCGATTTTCGCACCAATCCGCAAGACCTGCTCATCGAGCGCAAGCAGGTCACCGCGGCCGACACGCTAAGCGTCCACCTGGCACCGGGTGGCGGAGCCGCAATTCGCTTCAAGCTCCTTCGCTAGTTCCGGCTCAGGACCTGCATTTTTGCTAACCACGGCGGCGTTCCGACCCAACTCCGTTGTGGACGAAATCTTAAGTCTTCGTGCCTACCACGCCGTTCGTGTTCACTGATCAAGGCCATGCATCCCCCGCCAGCAAGGCTCAGCCGGCGACGCAGAATGCGCGGCGAGACGCGATCGTGCTCACGGTCCTCATCGCGGCCGTCATGCTGCTGATCTGGAACGGCAGCACCTTCTTCTCCGAAATCAAGATCGCGGGGCAGCAATTCAGCCGCGAAATTCAGATCGCAAGCACGGCCCTGACCCTCAACGTCGCGCTGATCCTGTTCGGATGGCGCCGCTACGTCGACCTTCAGCATGAGGCCGAGTTGCGGGCGGACGGAGAACGGCGGGCGGCGATCATGGCCTCCACCGACGCGTCCACGGGCCTGAACAACCGCAAAGGCTTTGCGGATCGTGGCCAGGAACTTCGGGAAAGGGCAGCGCTCGGCGGCCAGCACCTCGTCATCATCTCGCTTCAGATCAACCGCTTCAAGGCGATCAACGACCGCCATGGCTATGAAGCGGGAGACGAGCTGCTGAAACTGGTCGCCTCCGCCATGCAACAGGCAGCGGGGGAGGGCGCCATTGTCGCCCGCATGAGCGGTGATGAGTTCGCGGTGGCGATGACCTTCGCGGAAGAGGATGTGACGGACGCCGAATGGGTTGCGGACGCGCTTCTTCGGGCAGTGACCCGCCCATTTACCCTGGGCGAACGGATGATGCAGGTGGGAGCCTTCGCAGGCCTAGCCTCGGCCGAGCCCAGCGACGCCGGCATCCCCGACCTGCTCCGCCGCGCTGACATCGCCATGGATCGGGCTAAGAGCGGACGGGTGGCGCGACCGGTCTGGTTTGACGCTGGGATGGAGCGCGCGCTCCTGATCCAGGACGAAATCGAGCAGGGTATCAGGTTTGGCCTCGATCACGGCCAATTCGTGCCTTATTTCGAGCCGCAGGTGGACCTCGAGACAGGCAAGCTGATCGGCTTCGAGGTCCTGGCGCGTTGGGATCATCCGCTGAGTGGCATCGTGGAGCCCGACCGCTTCATTCCCGTCGCTGAAGAGATCGGACTGATCGACATCCTGTCCGAGCAGGTCATCCGCCAGGCACTTGCCCAGTCCGCCGACTGGGATCCGTCCATCAAGATTTCGGTCAACATCTCGCCGCTTCAGCTCGCCGACAGTTGGCTTGCTCAGCGGATCGTCCGGATGCTGACCGAGACAGGGTTCCCGGCGGAGCGGCTGGTCGTCGAAATCACCGAAAGCTCGCTCTTCGCCGACATCGATCTTGCGCGAACCATTGTGACCAGCCTGAAAAACCAAGGGATCAGGCTCGCGCTCGACGACTTCGGGACGGGCTTCTCCTCCTTGTCGCACCTTCGCTCGCTGCCCTTCGACCTTATCAAGGTCGACCGGGCATTTGTCACCAACATCCAGTCGAACAAGGAAAGCACCGCCATCGTGCGCGCGGTGACGACGCTCGCCGGCGCCTTGTCGGTCCCGGTCCTCGTCGAAGGGATCGAGAATGAGGCGACCCATGCGGTGGTGTTGGAGCTTGGCTGTCAGATCGGCCAAGGCTGGTACTTCGGCAAACCGATGCCGGCGGAGCGCGCGCTGCAGCTGGTGAATCAAACCCAGCGGGAGCGGGCATCGGCCCACCAAATGTCTCCACGACCGTCCAGCCGGGCGGCTTCGAACTAAACAGCCTCGCTGCGGAATGCCGGTGATCCCACTTTGGGACGGCCGGATCGCACGCGGCTCGTCCGGGTTCTACACATGGTAAAAACCATGTTAAGGAATTGGCGTGACCGCCTACCGACCCGCCCTTGCACCCGACCCGCGCCGCTTCGGCCGCCGGATCGTCCTGCATGCTGATGCGGCGCCGGCCAATGCTTCACCGACGATCAGCAACGACGTCCGCCTGTTCGCGACGACCTTCGCGGCCGGCTTCCTGTTCGTGACGTTGATGCTCGCTTAGGACGCGCTTGCGGCCGCAGCTTCGCAGGCACAGTGCAGTTTCCACCCGAGCCAGGCCGCCACCACGCTCGCCAGCGACACGATCAACAAGCTCTGAGCGACGCTTACGTTCAGGAACCCGATCGCCACCGCCTGGATCACCGAGGCCGCGACCATGAAACCGGAATTCACGATATTGTTGGCGGCGACGGTTCGCGCTGTTTCGGACTTGGGGACCGTGGTGGTGAGAAAGGCGTAAAGCGGAACAACGAACATGCCGCCGGCCACCGCCACGAAAAACAGGTCGGCCACGACAAGCACGCCGCGGGGGCTCTCCACGAACTCCCGCACCGGCACCAAGGTCGCCGACGCCGGCCAGTTGCGGCACAGTAGGTAGAGCAGGAGCACGAACAGGCCCATCGCAAGCACCGCCGCCGGCGCGTAGCGCGCGGACACTTCACCCTTCAGAAGGCGATTGATCGCGACCGATCCGACCGCGACGCCGACCGAGAAGATGGCGAGGAACAGCGTTGCCACTCCTGACGTCCCGTTGAACACGTTCTTGACCAGCGGTGGGAACTGCGCCGCCAGCACCGCGCCCATCGCCCAAAAGAAGCTGATCGCCATGATTGCCAGGAACAGCCGGGGGATGTGCATGGTCGCCCTGACGAGGGTCACCGACGCACGAACGATGTGCCAGTCCATGCCGCGCTTGGGAAAGCCCGGGATTTCCGGCTCATCGACGGAGGGTGCGGCGGGCACGAACGATCCGGCGACGCGGCCGATTAGCGCGACGGCGATGACGGCCACCGCTGCCCATTCGGCATGATAGGTCCCGTCCGGCCGCTGCAGCACCAGGAGACCGCCCAGGATGGTCCCGCCCAAGATCGCGATGTAGGTCCCGGCCTCCACCAGGCCGGTTCCGCCAAGCACTTCCTCCGGCTGCAGATGCTGCGGCAGGATCGCATATTTGATTGGGCCGAAAAACGTCGAGTGAACGCCCATCGCGAACAAGGCCGTGAGCATCAGCGCCGGGCTGTGCATCAGCAAGCCAGCCGCCCCGACGATCATGATCAGGATCTCGGCCGTCTTCACAATCCGAATAATGGCCGCCTTGTCGCGTGCATCGGCGAGCTGGCCGGACAAAGCGGAAAGCAGGAAGAAGGGGGCGATGAACAGGCCGCCGGCAATGGCGCTGAACGTCGCTTCATGTGCCTCGTCCCGGTAGATGCCGTAAATGACCAGCATCACCATCGCGGTGCGGAACAGATTGTCGTTGAAGGCGCCGAGGAACTGGGTGACGAACAGCGGCAGGAACCGGCGGGTCCTGACCAGATGAAGCGAGTCGTTCATCGACGAACGGGCAGGCGACGGGAAACAAGGATCATCTCACCGCTCTAGCGTCTTGATTTCGCTCGGCAAGCGCGCCGGCTTGCTCAAGTGGCCCGTTCGATGACAAAGCGGTCGAGCATGCTGTCCTTGCCCAACCTCCTCACGCTGTCGCGCATCTTCGCGGTGCCGATCCTGGTGTTCCTGCTGTGGCGGCCCACCCCGTGGATTACGCGATCACCTTCGTTCTCTACTGCGTTGTCGGGATCACAGACTATTTCGACGGCTACCTGGCGCGCGCCCAGGGGCGGATCTCGCGCTTGGGTCAGTTTCTCGATCCCATCGCCGACAAGATCATGGTCGCGGGCGTCATCGTGATGCTCGTGTCGACGCGCAAGATGAGCGGTGAGCCGGAGATCCACGGGCTGCACATCGTGCCTGCGCTGATCATCCTGCTTCGCGAAATCATCGTCTCGGGGCTGCGGGAATTCCTGGCCGGACTGCAGGTGTCCGTGCCCGTGAGTGCGCTTGCGAAGTGGAAGACCACCTTCCAGCTGGTGGCCCTGGGCGCGCTGATCCTGGGTGGCTCCGTTCCGGACCAACCATGGGTGCACGATGTGGGGCTTGGAAGCCTGTGGGTAGCCGCTGCACTGACTCTGATCACCGGCTACGACTATTTACGGATCGGCCTACGGCACATGGATTAAACAAAGGGGCGGCTGCTCGCGCAACCGCCCCCGTGCCGCTTCAGTTTGCTGAAAAAGCTTACTGATACTCAGCGGTCAGTTCGAACGTGTTGCTGTAGACACCGGCGGCCTGATCAGGATCGATCTGGAATTCGCCGCCGACATAGACGGTGAACTTGCCATCAGAACCGGCAGTCTTCGAGCCGGTCGTGGTGTCCATTTCCATCGACACGATGTCCACCGCGCCGACCGCGCCGACAAGCGTGCCGGAAGCCGGGGGATTGAGGGTCAGCGAGACGCTCTGGCCGGGTGCCGCCAGGCCGTCGAAACGGGCTGACTTGGCAAGCGCGGAAAGCGCCGACACGCCGCCCGTGACATTCTGGACCGAGCCCGCCGACGCGCTGACGCTCACGGTGCCGCCCAAGCTGGTCGGGTCAACGGTGACGACGCCGAAGTCCAGGTCTTCCGTCTTGGTCAAAGACTGTGAGGTCAGGACCGTGCCGCGAGCCGTGGCTTCGGCGGTCGACGTCACCGTCGCCGTCTGAGCAGCGGCCGGCGTGGCCACTGCGAAAAGTGCGGCAGCAGCCGCAGTACCGAGAAGATAACGCATTGTTGGTTCCCCACACGAGTAATCGAGGAGGCCTAAATGCCAGCCGCGCCTCAAGGAGCATTAAACGTGCTTGGTTCCCGAGAAATTTACCATTTCCACGTCGTTCCGGGCCGTGGGCGCCTGCTGGACAATGGCATTGGAAGAGACAAGGGGTCCGCAGTGATGATGAAAAAGCCATATTAGCGGCCAAACCCGGTTCCGAGCCGACGACTCAGCAGTGGTGCACAAACGGGTAATGATGAAGGTGCGGGAAACCCTCGCTGCTGCGCTCAGCGATGCCAATAAAGGCGATCTTCGCCCCGTCTTATAATCGAATGCTTCTGTCTCACTGACCGCTTTTCCTCGTTTCGATCTGTCACCGATCAGGCCTAGCCTGCCTATCCAATGCGATAAGGAGAGGTGAGACATGGACGCGAAGACCGGCGAAATGGGATGCCCATTCGACAAGCCGACGACGGTGCGGGGGCTGCTCGGGCGGACCAACCGCGACTGGTGGCCGGACCAGCTTCCCGTCGACATCCTCCACCAGGGCGGCACCTCGCCCGACCCAATGGGCGACGAGTTCGATTATGCCGAAGCGTTCAAGAAGCTCGACTACCACGCGCTGAAGGCCGATCTCACCGCTTTGATGACCGACAGCAAGCCTTGGTGGCCTGCGGACTATGGTCACTACGGCCCATTCATGATTCGCATGGCCTGGCACGCGGCCGGTACTTACCGCACCGCCGACGGAAGGGGCGGCGCCAATAGCGGGCAGCAGCGCTTTGCCCCGCTCAACAGCTGGCCGGACAACGGCAACCTGGACAAGGCCCGGCGCCTGCTGTGGCCGATTAAGCAGAAGTACGGCAAGCATATCAGCTGGGCCGACCTGTTCATCCTCGCTGGCAATGTTGCCATCGAAAGCATGGGTGGGCCGGTGTTCGGCTTCGGCGGCGGCCGCGCCGACGTGTTCGAGCCTGAGAAGGACATCTACTGGGGCTCGGAAGAGCAGTTCGTCGGCCATGCGGACAACAAGACCCGCATCCTTCCCGAGGAAGAACTGGAGCTGGAAAATCCGCTCGCCGCCATCCAGATGGGCCTCATCTACGTCAATCCGGAAGGCCCGGGCGGCGTGCCCGACCCGCTTCAGTCCGCCCGCGACATCAAGATCACCTTTGAGCGCATGGCAATGAACCATGAGGAGACGGTAGCGCTCGCGGCCGGCGGCCACACCTTCGGCAAGGCGCACGGCGCGGGCGACGCCAGCCTGGTCGGCGAGTCGCCCGAAGGGGCGGACATCTCGCTTCAGGGCCTCGGCTGGGCCAGCGCTTACGAAAGCGGTATCGGCGAGCATACCATCACCAGCGGCATCGAAGGCGCCTGGGTGAACACGCCGACGCAATGGTCCGAGAATTACTTCCGGCTGCTGCTCGACTATGAGTACGAACTGGTGACCAGTCCGGCCGGCGCCAAGCAATGGCAGCCGATCAACCAGCGCGAGGAGGACATGGCGCCGGCAGCGCACGACCCCAACAAGCGCGTGCCGACCATGATGACAACGGCGGACATGGCGCTTCGCGAAGACCCGGAACTGCGGGCGATCTCCGAAAAGTTCCGCAACGACCATGAAGCGTTCAAGGACGCCTTCGCCCGTGCCTGGTTCAAGCTGACCCACCGCGACATGGGCCCCAAGGTCCGTTACCTCGGCCCGGAAGTGCCGGCCGAGGACCTGATCTGGCAGGACCCAGTGCCGGCTGGCTCCACTCCATCCGATGCCGACGTCAGCGCCTTCAAGTCGAGGATCCTCGATGCGGGCTTCACCGTCGGCCAGTTGGTCAAGACCGCCTGGGCTTCGGCATCCACCTACCGCCGCTCGGACCATCGCGGCGGCGCCAATGGCGCGCGCATCCGGCTTGAGCCGCAGCGTGGCTGGGCGGTGAACGAGCCCGAGGAACTGTCCGGCATCCTCGCCAAGATCGACGAGTTGCGTGGCGGCCTATCGATGGCGGACGCGATCGTGCTGGCCGGCACGGCAGCGGTCGAGAAAGCGGCGCGCGATGCCGGCTTCGACGTCGAGGTGCCGTTCACCGGCGGCCGCGGCGACGCCGCTCAGGAATGGACGGACGTCGACAGCTTCGCGGTCATGGAGCCCGTTGCCGACGGCTTCCGCAACTACCTGAAGACCAAGCATAGCGTGAAGACGGAGGAACTCTTGGTGGACCGGGCCTCATTGCTCGGCCTGTCGGCGCCGGAAATGACGGTGCTGCTCGGTGGTCTTCGAGTGCTCGGCGCCAATCACAAGGATGCGCCGGAAGGCGTGTTCACGAACCGCAAGGGGCAGCTGACCAACGACTTCTTCGTCAACCTGCTGGACAATGACACCTTCTGGAAGGTGGTCGACACCAGCGGCGACGAGGAGTTCATCGGTTACGACCGCGGCGGCAACCAAGAGAAGTGGCGCGCGACCCGCACCGACCTCATCTTCGGGTCGAACAGCCAGCTTCGCGCCACCGCAGAGGTCTATGCCGAGCGTGGCAACGAGGAGAAGTTCGTCCGCGATTTCGTCAAGGCCTGGACCAAGGTGATGGATGCCGACCGCTTCGACGTTGCCAGCGGCTACAAGAATGACGAGGCGGGAATCGCCTGATTGACGAACGTGGGCCGCAGGTTCAGCCTGCGGCCCACAACAACGGCTTGGAGAGGCCGATGCACCGGAAGGACGTGGATCAGCTCGATCCGACACGCACCTATTGGGTGGTCGCGGTTACTTCGCCCGAGCGCAACTGGAGTGGGGCGCCTGGGTGCCGTCGCGGCTCCCGCTTCCTGGTCGATGCCGATACGCTTCGGGCTAGCGCCCAGGACTTCACCGCCTTCGACAGCCAGTCCGAATGTCTTCGCTGGGTGATGGCGCACCGTTCCGACCTCAACCGCAGCATGCCCCTCGCTAAGCCGAGACCCGTTCCGCTGGCGCAGTGGCTGTTAGGTCTGGACTGATCTCGCGAAGGATCCGCCGGAGCGCTGAGGCCAAGAGGTTGAACTCTCCCTCACGGGGCGACGACCGACGCCAGATAAGCGCAATTCGGCGGTATCCGTGATCCGACTTCAGCGGCCGCGCCTCGATGTTGGTGCCCTGGAGAATTCCGGCGCTGATCGCCATGGCCGGGACGAAGGTCACGCCCAGACCATTGTCGACCATCTGCACCAATGTGTGCAGCGACGTCCCCATCATAGCCGCGTGCGCCCGCATCTCCGGCCGGTTGCAGGCCGAAAGGGCATGGTCCTTCAGGCAATGCCCGTCTTCAAGCAGGAGCAGGCGGTTCTCGTCGATGGCACCGGCCTCGACTGACTTGGCGGCCGGCGCCTCGCCGCGTGGAAAGGCGACCAGCAACCGATCGTCGAACAGGGTCACGCTGTCGACATCGCCGCAACCGAAGGGGAGGGCGAGCAGGACGCAGTCGAGCCGGCCGCGGTGCAGGGCCTCGCATGCTGCGTGGCTGGTCTCCTCTCGCAGGTAGAGCTTGAGGTTCGGCCACTCGCTGCGAAGTTTCGGAAGCATCGCTGGCAGCAGAAAGGGCGCAATCGTCGGGATGACGCCCATCCGCAGCTCGCCATGCAGCGGCTGGCCGTCGGCGCGGGCGAGCTCGGTCAGCTCCTCGGCCTCGCGGATCACCGCAATCGCCTTGTCGGCGATCTTCTCCCCCAGCGCGGTGAACCGAACCACTCGCCGCGTGCGCTCTACCAATGTGACGCCGAGCAGGGTCTCCAATTCGCGGAGACCTGCCGATAAGGTGGATTGGGTGACGAAACATGCATCCGCGGCACGCCCGAAATGGCCGTGCTGGCGAAGCGCCACCAGATATTGCAACTGCTTGATCGTGGGCGGATGGACGCTCATCTGCTTAATCGAAATTTCCAATCAGTAAGACCGCTTTAAAGCAGTTGAACGATTGATGCCAGCACCCTAGATGCTGCACTGCAATAGAGATTCACCCACAACAGGAGACACATCCATGCTTACCGTTGGCGATAAGCTTCCCAGCCTTACGGTCCCCGTCCAGCAGGGCACTTCGGCGCTTCCGGAAGGCGAGACGCTGAACCTCGCGGAGACCAACGGCAAGTGGAAGATCCTCTTCTACTGGCCGAAGGACTTCACCTTCGTCTGCCCGACGGAGATCGTCGGCTATGGCGACCTAAAGGGTGACTTCGAGGATCGCGATGCCGTGCTGATCGGTGCGTCCACCGACACCAGCCACGTCCACTTCGCTTGGCGCAAGTCGGACGAGCGCCTGGCCGCCGCCGACTTCCCGTGGATCGCGGACAATTCGAAGAAGCTGGCGGAAGCGCTTGGCATCCTGCATCCGGAAGAAGGCGTCGCCTATCGCGCCACCTTCATCATCGATCCGGATAACGTGATCCAGCACGTCACCGTCAACGGCCTCAACGTCGGCCGCAACCCGGCGGAGACGCTGCGGGTGCTCGACGCGCTGCAAACGGACGAGCTGTGCCCGTGCAACTGGACGGAAGGACAGGATGTCCTGAAGCCGGTCGCGGCCTAACACCCTTACGAGTAGCTGCGGTTCCCCCTGTTCCGCAGCTTCCGGCCCGATTGCTCGGTGCCGTGAGCGGGCAGCCGCGCCCCCTTGGCTGCTCGCCTCCCGCGGCAGAGGTTTCAGCGTTCCCGCTGGCCTCTGCCTCGGGATTACCCCAAGACCTTCGGAGCTGCCCCCCAATGTCGCTTAAGCAATTCGCCGACACTTTGCCGGACTACGCCAAGGACCTCCGGCTCAACATCTCCTCCATCCTCAGCGACCAGCTTCTGGGTGACGAGCGCAAGCTCGGCCTGTTGCTCGCCTGCGCTCACGGCTCTGGCTATCGTCCACTGGTGGCAGCCACGGAGTCGGAGATCGAAGGTAAGCTGAGCGACCAATATGCCAATGCCGCGCGCGGTGCGGCGGCGCTGATGGCGATGAACAACGTCTATTACCGTTTCGTCCACCTGGCCTCGAACCCCGAATATGGGACGCTGCCGGCCAAGCTCAGGATGAACTTCATCGGCAGCCATGGCATCGACAAGGACGATTTCGAGCTTTTCTCGATCGCCGTATCGGCGATGAACGGTTGCGGCATGTGCATCGACAGCCATGAGCGTGTGCTTCAGCAGCATGGCGTCAAGTCGGACGTCATCCAGTCCGCGGCCCGCATCGGCGCGGTGATGAAAGCCATCGCGACCGTCCACGCGGTGCTTTGATCCACAAGGGGCGCGGAATCAGGCCACTGTGCCGTGCTGCGAACGGGCTGTGCCAATCCGGGACCATACCGCTGAATACCGCCCTAAGACCCGGTCTTCAGGACTCGCCTACCGTTAATTTTTGATTTACAGGCGATGAGATCATGAGTCCTTCACGGCTGGTTAGGCCTTGTTCTGGGGTGGGGAAAATGCGGACGTTGACGAAAAGCTTTGGCGCCATGGCGATTGCCTGCGGTGCTTTTTTCGCGTCACCAGCTTCCGCGCAGATCAAGTATAATGGCGTCGAATATGGGACCGGCAGCACGCTGGGCTTCACCTTCGACGGCGTATCGGGGAGCAATACGGTTTCCGGTTTGGGTAGCTATCTGACGTTGACCTATACCGGCGTGAACGGCACCGGCGATTATCTGTTCGACTTCACCATCAAGAACCAGCGTTGGCCACGACTCGTCGAAGGTGACGGCCTTTGGCTTCAACACGAGTCCCGCGCCGCTGATATCGGCCTCTTCGGAGGACAGCCTTTACTCCAAGGTGTCCAGCGGCAGCATCGCCAACGGATACCAAGTGCTGTTCTGCCTGACGGGCGGTAAGGGCAAGAATGACAATAATTGTTCGGGCGGGTCCAATATCGGCGTGCCTGTGAAGGACACTTGGAGCGGAAGTTTTATCCTTGCCTTCAGCGGCGATACCGCTCCCGCTCCTCTGACCTTCAGCGACTTTCACACGCGCTATCAGAGCACCTCGTCGAACGGCGGCTCGGCGACGGGCAACCTGACGCAGTTTGCCGATCTTACGCCGAAATTGGTTTCACCGGTTCCGGAAGCGGATGTCTGGGCAATGTTGATCGTCGGCTTCGGCGCAGTCGGCTTCCAGGTGCGCCGTCGCCGTCAGCGCCTGCAGCTGCGCGCCGCCTGATCCGCTGAGCGCGTCGGCGCTCACAACCAACATACTGATTCGCAGGCGTTTCTTTTGGATCTGGAGCGAATGCTCGGCGTTTTAGCTTCAGTGTCGTTTCCCGACCGTCGCTTCTGCCGACCCCGCTCGAGGCGATAACCTTTCAAAGGCTCCGAGGCTTAGCGCCCGGAGCCTTTTTTTATCGCGCCATTTCGGCCAGCCAGACTTACCGGCGACAGGCGGACATTCGGCCGGGAAGCCGCTAGGCAGGCCGCGTGAGCAGACCTGCGCAAAGCTTCGATGCAATCATCCTCGGTGCGGGCGGGGCGGGGCTGATGTGCGCCGCGGTGGCGGGGCAGCGGGGCCGCAAAGTGCTGTTGCTCGACCATGCCGACGCACCCGGCAAGAAGATCCTGATCTCGGGCGGCGGCCGGTGCAATTTCACCAATGTGAACGCGGGCCCGCAGCAATATCTTTCCGCCAACCCACACTTCATGAAATCGGCACTGGGCCGCTATACAGCCGCGGACTTCCTCGCGCTGGTCGAGCGGCACGGCATCGCCTGGCATGAGAAGACGCTTGGTCAGCTCTTCTGCGACGGCAGTGCCCGCCAGATCGTCGCCATGCTCCTCGCCGAGTGCGACAAAGGGGCCGTGACTTTGCAACTAAAGGCGCCACTACGTGACATCAGTCACGCCGACGGCCGTTTTAGGGTTAAAGCGGGCGACCGGATCCATGAGGCACCGGCACTGGTCATCGCCACTGGCGGCCCCTCGATCCCGAAGCTTGGAGCAACGGGCTTCGCCTATGATCTCGCCCGACGGTTCGGCCTCAAGGTGGTCGAACCCCGGCCGGCGCTGGTGCCGCTGACGCTTGGTGGTGATCAAATTTTGTTTCGCGAGTTGTCGGGCGTCACCACCGAGGTCGTCGCCCACGCAGGGAAGGCGAGCTTCCGCGAGGCGGCATTGTTCACCCATCGCGGCCTGTCCGGCCCGGCGATACTTCAGGTCTCATCCTACTGGCGACCGGGCGAGGAGGTGGGCGTCGACTTCCTCCCGAATGCCGTTTCGGGATGGCTCCTGGCTGCGAAACGCGAACGGCCCCGCACCCGCTTGCGCGGCTTTCTCGGCACCATGCTTCCCGAACGGCTGGCGACGACGTTGGTGGACCGGCTTGGCATCGATGGCGACCTTGCCAACCTGCCCGACCGCAAGCTGATGCATGCCGAGGCGCAGCTGGGCGACTGGCGCTTTCGCCCAACCGGCACGGAGGGGTTTGCCAAGGCCGAAGTCACCGTCGGCGGCATCGCAACTGCCGGCCTGTCGTCGCAAACGATGGAAGCTCGCTCGGTCCCCGGGCTGTACGCCATCGGCGAGGCGGTGGACGTCACCGGCTGGCTCGGCGGGTACAACTTCCAGTGGGCGTGGGCGAGCGGCTGGGCGGCGGGGCAGGCGCTCTAGCGCTCACTCATGCTCAACCAGACGGAGCCGGACCAATCGTCCGGCCTCGTCGCGGAGTGACCGCTCGGTGCGCTGGGGCGCCGACCACCAGCTTTCCTCGCTCGCACGCGCCTGCTGCATAATCCGGATCGTCGCCGTGGCGGTCACCTTTTGAGGAAGCAGGGTTGCAGCAACGATGAGCGAAAGCATGCGCCATGGCTGAACCCATGATGATTGCCGATCGCCTGCAACTTCGTCCGATCCGGATGCGCCTAAACTCTTAACCCGACCTCATCGGAGAAGCGGCGGGCGCGTTCATCGGCGGCCGCAACGATCGGAAGCACCGCGGAGATCTTGTCTTCAAGCCGCCGCCATTTTTCAGCTGACGGCTTCGAATAGGTCATTTTCGAATAAGGCAGTTCGTCCGGAAGCCGGACGTCCCAATCGATACCGAGCCTGCTGGTCAGCCTGCTCAACAATCCGTTCGGATCGGCGATGAGATCGTCGTAAGCGATCGCGACCACATTCGACTGGTTGGCAAGATCGTCGAGGATGATCTCGGTGGTCCGCGCCCATTGGGCGGCAACAACTTCCATTAGCGGCTTGCCGATCAGGTCTCTCCAACCTGGAACCAGCAACAGCGACCAGGGAAGTCCTGTCCATCCTGGCAGCTGCGGATATGTGGTGAACCGTCCTGTAGCCCAGGCTTCCGCCATGCTGGCCAAGGTAGCCCGCGGATCACGGTACAGGTAGACAAAGGTTGCGGATGGCCATGCCGCCGAGAAGAAGGGGATCCGAAGCGAGTTCTTCGGGGTCTTCTCGAGCATCCGAACAGCCCCCTCGGGAAGTTCACCCTCGGCTTCGCGCAGGTCACGATAGAATAGCTCCGCCAATTGCTCGACGTTGCTATTCGTAGCGTCGTCCTGTGTCAGTCGGTTCGACGTCCAGTTCCGTGCCGCGGGATGGAAATTCGCGACCTTTTCAATTCGGCTGTGGCTTTCCCCACCAGGTGTGAACAGACCCCGTGCCTTTGCGAGCGTCTCGAACAATAGGGTTGAGCCAGACCGCGGAGTGCTGACGGCGAAGATCGGATCCTTGATCAAGTCGCGGTACGACGGCGAACTCATGCGGTCGCGGCCTGCTGCGCCGCGCGGGCGGCGGCCACGAACCGCTGCACCTTCGCGGGCAGCACTGCATTGCCAAGAACGTAACGTTGCAGCGAGTCGAGCATGGGCCAGCCATTACGCATCATCAGCTCCTTGCCGCCGGACCGAGCAAGCTGCTCCCGCACTTCCTTGATCAGCCGAAGATAGGCAACGATGCCACTGTCGTTGGTACCGTAGACAGCCCAAACGCCAGCCCATCCGGTCACGAAACGATCAAGGATTTGCTGAACCGGGGTGAGCTTCGGATCATCATCCATCCAGTCGAAAATATAGGCGATGTGGGACTTGATCTCCCACGGCGACATCACCTCGGGCGCGTTGACTTGTTCAAACAGCAAGGGCTTTGCACCTGCGCCGCCCGGCGCCACCAGCGTCGGCTGGCTCGCGCCGGTTGCCGCGGCGTCGATCAGGTCCCAAAGAGCGCTGCTGCCGACCGTGTCGAGAACCAGGTGGATACGCAAATCCTCGCCCCGGTTCTCAACCGAATGAGGAAAGAAGGAATCGAGCAGCCAGCACTCCCCAGCGGCCATGTGCACCGTCGTGCCGTCGCAGGTGAATTCCACCCCAGGGTTGGTGACGATTGGAACGTGGATCCGCAGGTGCGTCCGCCAGTAATAATGGACGTCGACATGGTGCGGTACGGTCGCGCCAGCTTCGAGACCCATGAGCCGGCTTCGTCCCCACGGCGCATCGAGCGCTTCCATGATCTGACGAATATAAGGCGTCTGCTGGAGGAACGGCGTTGGCGCCATGGCGCCGACCCAGTCGTCTGTATGCGCACCTCCCGGACTTACGAGCCGTACGGCCAGATTGCCGTCGATTTTGGAAGGATGTTCAACCCAGGCGTCCTTGGGCAAAGCGGCAACTTCGCGCGCCAGGGTCTCCGCGCAGAATTTAAACGGAAGCTTGAGCAATGGATGAGCGACGCGCACTTCGTTAAACCTCTCGATCGTCCTTTAGCAGTGCTGGGTCAGTGGAACATCTGAAAACGAAAAGGGCGGCCCCTCGCGAGGCCGCCCTTCCTGTTTCGTCGCTGAGAAAGCGAAGAAGCTTTTCGCGTAAGCGAAGCTTACTTGAGTTCGATGGTGCCGCCGGCTTCCTCGATCTGCTTCTTGATCTTCTCGGCTTCGTCCTTGTTGACGCCTTCCTTGATCGGCTTCGGAGCCGACTCGACGAGCGCCTTGGCCTCGCCGAGGCCCAGGCCGGTGATCGCGCGGACTTCCTTGATGACGTTGATCTTCTTGCCACCGTCGCCGGTGAGGATCACGTCGAACTCGGTCTTCTCTTCAGCAGCCGGGGCAGCAGCGCCGCCGGCAGCCGGACCGGCAACCGCAACGGCGGCGGCAGCAGAAACGCCCCACTTCTCTTCGAGGGCCTTGGCGAGCTCGGCCGCCTCGAGGACGGTCAGTTCGGAAAGCTGGTCAACCAGCGCATTGATGTCAGCCATTTGTTACTCCTGTGCGGGCAATCGTGCCCAATTGTCGTGCGTTGAAAACGAAGGGGCTTATGCGGCTTCCTTGGAAGCATAAGCCTGGAAGATCCGTGCAAGCTGTGCACCGGGCTCGGCGACGGTCCGCGCGATCTTGGTCGCCGGGGCCTGGATAAGGCCGATCAGCGTCCCACGCATTTCGTCGAGCGACGGGAGTTCGGCGAGCGCCTTGATCCCGTTCACGTCGAGCACGGTGTCGCCCATCGCGCCGCCGACGATCTCGAACTTGTCGGTCGTCTTGGCGAAGTCCACGGCCACCTTGGCGGCGGCCACGGGATCGATGGAGGTCGCCAGCGCGGTCGGGCCCTTCAGAAGGTCCCCGATCGGCTGATAGCGCGAGCCATCCAGCGCGATGAGTGCAAGCCGGTTCTTCGCAACTTTGAACTGGGCCCCGGCATCGCGCATCTTCAGGCGCAGGTCGGTAGACTGGGCCACCGAAAGCCCGAGATTGCGGGTGACAACCACCACGCTGGTCTCGGAGAAGACGCTCTTCAGCTCGGCAACCAGATCGGCTTTTTGCGAACGATCCATGCCAACTCCATGTTTTCGGCCAAAGTGGTACTTTGGCCGAGACTTCAAAAACTCGGCGCAGCAAGCCGCGACGAGAACGTATGTCCGTGGGGTTGGAGATCGAAGCGCTGCACATGCAACGCACGACGGCAGACCTGAAGTCCGCCGAATGATTCCTGTCCCCGTCTAGGCTGCGGATTAAGAGGGGAGCCCTCAGCAGCTGTCTCGGACGGTGCGCCCGGCAAGCCGGGAGCGAACCGCGCCTATACAGATTTTTGCCGGCCGTTCAAGCCGATGCGCCAACACGGCAGCCCGCGAGTCGTTGAACGAGCGATGACTCGATTATTCAGTCCGGCCCCAGCTAACATAGCGTAAGTAGCTGATCTTCAGGCACTTTCCTGATGGCTTGGTGGGGGTTGGTAATGCCGACTGCTCGATCCGAAAGAGGCGACTCCGGCTATCGCATCTACCTGATGGACCGCCTGAAGCGCGCGTTGCTGCTGGCCGAGAACGCCAGAAGCGAACGCGAGCGGGTCGCTCATCTGCGGGCCTGCCGCCATTACTGCGCAATGCTGGGCCTCGCTGACGATTGACGCTTAAGACGAACGGCCGGCAAGCCACGCGCCTACCTCGGAGCGCATCCTGCTTTGCCGCGCAGACAGCAATCTGATGGTATCGATCGCCTGGTTGATCGGCGCCCGATCGGTTGCTGCAAGATTGGCGTTGGCATAGCTTTCCAGGATTGGGATCAGGCTGGCGTCGCTGCTGTCCCCGACGAGCCGCTGCATGAACCGCGACCGCCCCGAAATGTCGACGAGCTCGTTAACTTGCGCGAGGTGCGCGAGAACGAACTCGATCGCCATCTTCGGGTGAACCGCTGCCACGGACCGGATGATCGAAGCGCTGACCGTCTTGCCCGGTTCATCGGTAAGGGCGAGTTCCAGTGCCCGGCGCGCCAGAGCTTCGTTCCGGGCGCGCCCCAGCAACTCGTACAATGTCGACCGCTCCACCGCACCACTGGCCCGTTGGGCACTGCGATGAAGCGCATCCCATGTCGCGGCGTCGGCATTGTCGGCGACGACGCCGAGCCAGCTGCCTTTCAGCGAGCCTGGAATAGCGTCCGGGTTCGACTGCCAGGCCGTGAACAGTCTTTTGCCTTCCGCTTTGACGGCGGGGTCGCCGTACTTGCCAAGCCTCCCGATCAAGGTCGGCCGAAGCAGGGTTTCGATCGGGGACTCGCCCGCCCGAGGCGCGAAGCCAAGCTGCTGGAGCCGCGGGCCGTAGGTGCGAACCATGCGGCTAGCGATCGCCTGCTGCAGGGCCGGCTGCCCCTCAAGCTCATCGTACAAGTCATTCCACCGGCTCACCGCTTCGTTGACCACCTTGGCGTTGCCGGTCGCCGGTACGGCGGCAATCGCATCCAGGCCGACCGACATCGGCTGGTAACCGGCGCTTGAAAGTACCAGTTGCTCGGTCATCAGGCCGAACTGATCGACCGGGCCGAGCGCTCCGAACCGCCCAATCAGAGCCGCCGCTTGCTGAGGCTGGTACAAGGTACGGAAATAGCCGGTCTGTCCCGGATTGATCAGCAAGGGTCCGCAGCCTTCCACCTCGATCGTGTTGGTCGGCCCCGCAGTGATGATCTGCGCGACCTTGCCTCCTGCACTAGCCCGAACGGGGACGTGCCAGCGCAGCGGGGTACTAACCCGCGCGCGATCGTCCCCGGCAAATTGAGTCTGGGTCAGTGTGGCCACAGTGCGCCCGCCGACGCAGCGCGCCGGTCCCACCGTGATCAACGGGATACCGGGCTGATTGGTGAAGTCGTTGGCGACCTGGGTCAGCCCCTTGGCCCCGGCGCCTTCGACTGCTGCCCACAAGTCGGCAGTGCGCGTGTTCTGGTAAGCGTGCCGCTTCATATAGGCCTGGATGCCGGCCTGCCAGATGTCAGCGCCGGCGAACCCTTCCAGCATTGTGATGACGGACTGGCCCTTTTCATAGGTGATGTTGTCGAACGCCTGATTGGCCTGCTCGACGGTCCGGATCTGCTGGACGATCGGGTGCGTCGACTTGATCGCGTCCAGCGCCATCGCCTCTTCGCGGGAAGCGACGCGATCGACGTCCGCGCCCCAGTCAGGATGGAAATGCTGGGTCGCGCGGGTCGCCATCCAGCTCGCGAACCCTTCGTTCAACCATAGGTCGTCCCACCAGGCCATGGTGACGAGATTGCCGAACCATTGGTGCGCCATTTCGTGCGCCTCGACGGAAAAGATCGCCTGCCGGTCGCGCTCGGTAGTGATCGCAGGGTCGTTCAGGAGGATCTTCTCGAAGGTGAAGATGGCGCCCCAATTCTCCATCGCGCCGAAGAATTGCGACTGTCCCGGACCGGCCACATTGTCGAGCTTGGGCAGCGGGTAGGGCACGCCGAAGTAATCGTCGAAATAGGGGAGCAACTGCGCTTCCGCGTCGAGCGCGTAGCGTGCCTTGTCGCCGTTGCCGCGGGAAACGACGATCCCGACTTCGCGGTCACCGACCTTCTTCGCGATCCGCTCGAAATCACCCTGCGCGAAGAACAGCAGGTAGGATGACATGACCGGCGAGGTCTGGAAGCGATACTCCTTCAGCCCGCCGGCAATCGTGCGGCTGGTCGCTACCGGCATGTTGCTGACCGCCGTCTCGGCGGCGGGCACACGGGCGGTGAGGTCGAACGTCGCCTTGTAATCCGGTTCATCCCAGCTCGGTACGAACCGCCGCGCGTCCGGAGCCTCGAACTGAGTAAACAAGGACCGGGCGTCCTTGCCCTCCTTGTTCTTATAGTCGAGCGCGAACAGTCCGTTGGCCTGCGTGTTGATCTTGCCCGAATAATCGACTGCCAGCCGGTACTTGCCGGGAGCAAGCGTACGCCCGAAGTCGAAGGTCGCGGTCTGCGCATCGGCATTGGTCTTGGCACGGCCGGTGGCCTGTGCCGCGCCGCTGATGCTGACCTTGCGGAATGACAGGTCGGCTGCGTTGAGCGTCAAGCTACGGGTCGGTTTCACCACCTGAAGGTCGATCAGCACATTGGCGTCGAACGTCAGCTTGGGTGCGTTCGGGGTGACGGTGATTGCGTAATGGCTCGGCACCGCTTCGCGCGGCAATTGCGTCGGAAGGCTGGCGTCCACCGTGTCGGGCGCTGCGGCGGATTGCTGAGGTGCGGCGAGCAGAGCGGCGGCGGCAACGGACAGGGCAAGCAGCGGACGAACATTCATGAGGGTGGTCACTCCGAGAGATCTTGCCTCTCGCTACGCCCTAAGAAACGGAAACCAAAAGCTTTTCGACGAACGGTAGGCACCATAAAGAAAGACCCCGGACGAGGGTCGCTCGTCCGGGGTCTCCTTGAAGCAAAGCCGTGAAGCTTAGCCGCGTTCGCCAGCCGGAGCCGGAGCCGGCGGCGGCGGGGGCGGCGGCGCCGGGCAGACGTCAGTCGCCAGAACGACGCTGCCGTCCGGGCAGGTCTGAGTGGCCGGAGCGGCCGGCGGGGGCGGCGGCGCTGCGACCACCGGGGCCGGCTCAACAGGCGCACCGAAGTTGAACGTCAGCGACGCCAGCAGCGAGTGCGAGCGGAAGCGGTCGTTCAGGGTCGGCGTGATGTTGGAGTAGGTTCCGCCGAACACCGAGTCCGGATTGCCCGCGAGGGTGATTGGACCACCGACGAAGCCCATGCGGCCGGTGCGGAAGTAGCGATACTTCAGACCCAGGTCGATGTTCTCGCTAACCGCGGTGCGGAGGCCCAGGATGCCCTGGAACGCCCAGGCGCTGTCGCTATCGTTGAGTGCCTTCGCCCAAGCACGACCCGCGCCGACGCCGCCGTAGAAGGACAGACCGTCGTCAGCGCCGAAATCGACGAGCGCGTTGACCATCGCCGAGCGGACGGAAACCTTGCCGTCAACGTCGTCGAAGTCGTCGGCGGTGAATGCCGCGAGGCCCGGCGCGCCGGGATCCGGAGCAACCGAGGGACGGTTGAGGCCGGTGTTCAGCGAGCCAAGAAAGCTGCCGTCCGGGTTTAGGCCTTCGCGCTTCGCACGCTTCCAGCCGAGTTCGCCTTCAAGGCGGAAGGCACCGAAGTCGTAACCGCCGATGACATCGACGTCCCAACCGCGCTTCAGGTTATGCTCGAACGCACCGCCGTCGCTGAAGTCGGCGCCAGCGCCAACCGTGCGGACGTTGTCGACGAATGCATCGCCATTGACGTCGCGGGGCAGCAGCAGACCGCCTTCGATACCGACATAGGGCGACCCGTCACGGGCAGCCGCAGGTGCGGCAAGCGCTGCCGTAGCGGCAGCGGCCAAGAGAAACTTCTTCATTTAAATAACCTCTTGCTTCGTTAGTGAAGACGGAGGTCCAAACCCGCTACGGCGAACAGAGTTTCGCACGTGCGGCATGCTTTCAAAAAGTGTTGCATCGCCGACACACCTGCCTGGATGCAAAAGAGGAGCCCCGACCTTGGCCGGAGCTCCTCCCTGAACAGTTGATGAAGGTTAGCTTTTCTTAAGCGCCGGCAATCTCGCCGATCTCGACCTTCACGCCCGGACCCATGGTCGAGCTGATGCTGGCCTTCTTGAGATACTTGCCCTTGGAGCCCGTCGGCTTGGCCTTCAGGATCGCGTCGACGAACGCGTCATAGTTGGCCTTGAGGTCCTCCGCGGGGAAGCTCGCCTTGCCGATGCCGGCGTGGATGATGCCCGCCTTCTCGACGCGGAACTCGATCTGGCCGGACTTGGCGTCCGTCACCGCCTTGGTGACGTCCATGGTGACGGTGCCGAGCTTCGGGTTCGGCATCAGGCCCTTGGGACCAAGCACCTTACCCAAGCGGCCGACGACGCCCATCATGTCGGGGGTCGCGATCACGCGGTCGAAGTCGATGGTTCCGCCCTGGATAGTCTCCATCAGGTCCTCGGCACCGACGACGTCGGCACCCGCCTTGGTCGCTTCCTCGGCCTTGGCGCCCTTGGCGAACACGGCGACGCGCACTGTCTTGCCGGTGCCCTTGGGCAGGTTCACCACGCCGCGCACCATCTGGTCCGCATGGCGGGGATCGACGCCCAGGTTCAGCGCCACTTCGACGGTTTCGTCGAACTTGGAGGTGGCGTTCGCCTTGACGATGCCCAGCGCCTCATCGACGCCGTACAGCTTGTCGCGGTCGACCGCGGATGCCTGGTTCTTCTGCTTCTTGGTCAGCTTTGCCATGGTGTTAGCCCTCCACAACCTGGAGGCCCATCGCGCGAGCGGAGCCTTCGATGATCTTGGTCGCGGCCTCAATGTCGTTCGCGTTGAGGTCCTTCATCTTGGTTTCGGCGATCTCGGCCAGCTTGGACCGCTTGATCGTGCCCGCCGACACCTTGCCCGGCTCCTTGGAGCCCGACTTGAGGTTCGCGGCCTTCTTCAAAAGGAAGGAGGCCGGCGGAGTCTTGGTCGCGAAGGAGAAGGAGCGGTCCGCATAGACGGTGATCACCGTCGGGATCGGCATGCCTTTTTCCTGGTCGCCGGTCGCGGCGTTGAACGCCTTGCAGAATTCCATGATGTTGACGCCGCGCTGACCCAAAGCAGGGCCGATCGGCGGCGACGGATTGGCGGCGCCCGCAGGCACCTGCAGCTTGATGTAGCCGGTGATTTTCTTTGCCATATCACTCTCGAGTTCGGGCCAAAGTGGTACTTTGCCCCGGTTTGAAGTTTAGTGGTTCAAGCGGCCAAGCCGAAGCTCAGCCTCCCACAGCGATTCCCATGACGATGTCCTGGATGCGGGCGCCACTACAGCAAATGGCGGCAAAAGTGAAGGGAGCGGCGAAGGTCACGCATTCGGCGGTCTGCGCGGGTTTGCCGCGGGAGCGGAGGAGGGCTGAAATGTGACCTTCGTCAACTTCGCCGCATCTGCGGCCCTGAAAGAGGTGGCTGTAGGACTTTTGCTAAGGGGAAGTTTACACGGTTGACGTTCTGGCGGGGTTTGATGGTGTCGCTTTCCGATCGTCAGGCCCGAGGCAGTTCGATCGGTCTGCGGCGCGGCGGATAGGCCGTGCGGACGAGCTTCCTGAGACCGAGCACCGTGAAGGTGGCGGCAAGGGAGAGCGCGGTCGAGACCAGGAACAGGCCGAGAAAGCTGGTGGGCATGCGGGTTCCTCCTGTGCGGGTGGAGTGTGGCACGCGGGGAGGGGTGTAGGACAGCACGAAATGCCGAGCGCAGCTGAGCGGTTGCGAAAGCAACCGGGAAGCAGCGCGTAGAGCCATGCAGTGCCGGCCGGCGGGGCGGTCAGGCAAGCTGACCGATCCCGTCCGACGTCACGGGATTTACTCCCGTGACGGGCTTGCTACGGTTGAGGCACTCGGGGCGGGGAAGTGCGTGACGAACAAGCTTTTTTACGGGGACAATCTCGACGTACTGCGCGAGCATATCGCAAGCGAGAGCGTCGATCTCATCTACCTCGACCCGCCGTTCAATTCGAACGCCAACTACAACATACTGTTCAAGTCGAAGACCGGCGACGGCTCGGACGCGCAGATCGAGGCGTTCGAGGACACCTGGCACTGGAACGACAAGGCGGAGGACGCCTTCGACCAGGTGATCCGCAGCGGTAATACCGATGCCGCCGAGCTGCTGCGCGCCATGCGCACGTTCCTCGGCGAGAATGACATGATGGCGTATCTCGCCATGATGGCGGTGCGGCTGATCGAGTTGCATCGGGTGCTGAAGCCGACCGGGAGCTTGTACCTTCACTGCGATCCGACGGCGTCGCATTATTTAAAGTTGCTATTGGATGCTGTATTCAGATCTGAGAACTACCGGTCAGAAATTAGCTGGAGACGCACGACCGCCCACAGTGATGCGAAACAAGGCAGAACTCAGTACGGCAACATTCGGGACGTGATATTCTTCTACACGAAGACATCCCAATACACCTGGAACTGGATCTTCACTCCATATAGCCAATCGTACATTGAAACATCGTATAAGAACGTTGATCCCGAAACCGGTCGCCGTTTTCAGCTGGATAACCTTACAGCGGCGAAACCCGGCGGAGACACACTTTATGAATGGCGTGCCAAGCGGCCGGCGGGCGGTGATTGGCAGCACGATTTAACTTCGGAGCATCTGACCCCGAAGGATGGTTGGGAATATGTTGGATCGAAGCCCTACAAGGGTCGTATCTGGGCATACTCTTTAGAGAATATGCGTCGAATGGCCGAAGAGGGGCGGATCGGATACTCAGGGACCGGAGTTCCAAGATTCAAGCGCTACTTAGATGAGATGCCCGGTGTTCCCCTGCAGAACGAGTGGAGCGACATTGGGCCATCAGCCGGGCACGAACGTTTGGGATATCCCACACAGAAGCCGGTAGCGCTTCTGGAGCGCATCATTGCTGCATCGTCAAGGAAGGCGATGTCATTCTCGACCCTTTCTGCGGTTGCGGGACCGCCGTCCACGCGGCGCAAAAGCTCGGGCGCCAGTGGATCGGCATTGACGTGACCCACCTCGCCATCAGTTTGATAGAGAAGCGCCTCAAGGACGCCTTTCCTGGTATCGCTTTCGAAGTGCACGGCACGCCCAAGGATCTCGCCTCGGCGCAGGACCTCGCCATCCGCGACAAATATCAGTTTCAGTGGTGGGCGGTGTCGATGGTCGATGCGCTGCCGTTCGGCGGCAAGAAGAAGGGTGCCGACGGCGGGATCGACGGCATCATCTACTTCAAGCCCGACGGCAAAAGGACCGAAAAGGCGCTGGTGTCGGTAAAGGGCGGCAACAATGTCTCGGTCAACATGATCCGCGACCTGCACAGCGCCATGGAGCGGGAGAAAGCGCCCATTGGGGTGTTCATCACCGCCGTGAACCCGACGCGGCCGATGGAGACGGAAGCGGCGGCTGTGGGGCGTTTCACGGATGAGTGGGGGCGAACTTATCCGAAGTTGCAGATCATCACGCTGGCCGAGCTGTTCCAGGGCAAGAAGCCGGATATCCCGTTTGTTGATCCCGCAAGCGTGAAGCGAGCGAAGCGGGAGGATGAGAGCGGGCGGAAGCAGGGGAGTTTGTTGTGATCCATGGGATCGACAGACTGACGAGATCAGGGAAGAAGCCGTCACGGAGTGAATCCGTGACGTGGAACGGGTTCGCTACGCTTTAGGCTACGCGCCCCGCCGGCCGGCGCGTGACAACTCTTCGCGCTGCTAACGATTGCTGCGCAATCGCTTCGCTGCGCTCGGTGTCACTTCCTTTCCGACGACCAGGGGAAGTTCAGATACCGATCCCGCGTGTCGGAGCAGATGTTGCCGTACATCCGGAGGTAGGAATATCGGCGCCGGGGGTCGGCATAGACGGCCCTGGGGTCGGCGACGTCGCGCTCGTACTGCGCGATGTTGGCGATGGTGAGGGCCTTGGGCAGGATGTCCATGGCCTGGGGGACCGACTTCCCGCTCAGCCAGTCGGACGCGAACCGGCCCATGGCGTAGCCGAAGATGGGAGAGGCGAGGCTGATGCTGGCCTTGTAGGGGCTGCCCGCCTTCTTCAGTTCGGCGACGGCCGCACGTTCTCCGTCGATGCCGCCGAGGAACTGGTCCGGCCGAGCCTTGCGCGCCTGCCGCAGCGCGTCGAGCGCGCCCAGCACCACCGTGTCGGCGCCGAGGACCACGTCGACCCTGGGATGGGCCAGAAGGATCATCTTCATGGTGCGGTGACCGCCGGCGCGATCGACGGTGACGGGGGAGATGTCGGCGACGATGGTGACGCCGGGCAGCCGCCGCAGCGTATCCCGCATCGCGGTGAAGCGCGGCGCTAGGAATTGCAGATTGTCGTGGGTCAGCAGGACTACCTTGGCCTTGCCGCCCAGCCGGGTGCGAATGTGCGCGGCGGCCGCCTCCGCAAGCACCTTGCCGGTCTGATATTGCGGCGCGTTCAGGATGGTGGTTGCCGGCGGCGGCACGATCGCCCCGACATAAGCGCCGCCCCGGATGGCGCGCCGGAGGCTCGGGCTCAGCGAGGGCGGGTCGATCGGCGCGACGACGATCGCGCCGGCCTTTTGGGCGTTGAGGCCGTTCACCTGCCGGATCATCAGGGCGGCGTTGTTGTTCGAGCGGACCACGCGATAGGCGAGCCCCCGGTCCGAAGCGGCGACCGCCAGGCCGCGCGCGATGCCCTGCACGAATTCGCGCTCATTATCCTGGACGAAGACGAGCTCGTTCCGAAGGCCGCGGGGCCTGGTGCAGGCGCGGGCGGCGGGATCGAACGGAGGAAGGACGACAGGTCGGGTGATGCCGTTGCCGGGCTCGCGCGCGGCGGACGGCGGTGCGACGGCCAGCAGCGCGAGCGCGGCGACGCGCATGTGAAGCCTCGTGAACACGCGCCATTGTGCAGCCGATGAAGGGGCGCGTGTCATGCCGGCTGTGCGGTGGAGAATGTCAGGCGGGCGGCGGTCCCCGGCGTGCGGGCGACATATTCGACCCTGGTCTTCAGGCCGGCGGCCATGGCGGCGACGATCTTCGATCCCAGGCCCGTTCCGCCCAGATGGCCGGTGCTGCCCAGCCCGACGCCGTCGTCCTGAACCACGAGCTCGGCCTGTCCGTCGTCGAGCTTGCGCAACCTCACGCGGATGTCGCCCGGATGCCCTTCCGGATAGGCATATTTGAAGGCGTTCGTCACCAACTCCGTGGCGATAACGCCGAGGCTGATGCTCTGGTCGGTAGGCAGGCTCACGGGATCGAGCTCACTCGTCAGGCGCGCCGTGTGGCCGTCGTTGTGCATGGCGGCGCCAAGGTTCTGCAGCATGACGGCCAGATATTCGTTCAAGGCGACCGAGGTCACGTCGCCCGAGGTGTAGAGGCTCTTGTGGATCTGGGAGATCGCCTGGATCCGCGACTCCGTTTCCTTCAGCGCGCCCTTGGCCGCTTCGTCGGTGACCGTCTTGGATTGCATGCTGACCAGGGCCGAGATGAGCTGCAGGCTGTTGGCGACGCGATGATTGACCTCCGTCAGCAGGAGCTCCGCCCGTTCGCGGGCAAGCGCCAGCTCACGCGTTCGCTGTTCGACCCGGTCTTCCAGCGTCCGGTTGATGGCCCGCACCTCGTCGCGCGCCTGGGTGATGTCCTGCCGGTTGCGATGGACGGTGAACGCCACCGCGGCGACGACCAGCGTGATCACCAGCGCGGCGGCGATGGACACCCAGCGCAGCATGGCGGCATTGTCATGCTGCTCTCCCTCGAACAGGGTCGTTTTCTCGTCGGCGTCCAGCATTGCGCCGTAGAGGTAGACGTTGATCTCATCCATCAAGGCCTTGCCGCGGTTGCTGCGGAGGATCGACAGGGCATCCGCGTCGGAACCGGCGCGCTTCAGCCCGACGCTCCGGTCCATCTCCTCCAGCTTGTCGGTGACCGCCGTGCGCAGGCTTGGCAGGTACGGCGGTGCCTGGGACGCCGTCGCTACGCGCCGCTGGAAATCCGACAGCTGCTGCTGGGCGCGAACCTTGGCCGTGTCGTAGGGCGCGAGATAGATCTCATTGCCGGTCAGAAGATAGCCGCGTTGGCTGGACTCGGCCGTTCTCAGCGCATCGCGGAGTTCAACCGCGGCGACCCGCGCGTCCCGCTGCAAGGCCGCATCCCGGAAGAGCGCGTTGGACCGTTCGCCAAGCCACATCGTCATGCCGACGACGGCGAAAAGCGCAAGGAAGCCGACGACCAGGCCTCCGGCAACACCCAGAGCGAGGCGGCTTCTCGCCAATTTTCCGTCTCCCCTCGCGAACCCCAGGGCGCGGTACCATAGGATCCACGGGCCAGCTACTGCGGCAAGACCCGATCGGGCTTACCCCGCCTTATCGTACCTTGGCGATCTTCAGCCCGTCAGCCTTGGCGCGGTCCTTGGTGCTTTCCTCGCTTCGGGTCAGCGCTTTTGCGATGGCCTTGAGGCTCATGCCTTTGGCGGCGAGCTGATGGAGCTTCTGGATTTCGTCCTGGCGCCAAGGCTGGCGGTGACGTTCGAACTTTTCGCCGGTGGCCATGGCCGCGTCTTACGGGAAGAAAGTGAGTCCGTCACGGGAGTGAATCCCGTGACGTCGGACGGGCTGGGTCAGTTGGACTGACCGCCCCGCCGGCCGGGCGCTGCAGCCGTCTACTACGCTGCTTCGGCGACGCGTTTCGCGCCGGCGGCGCTGCGCTCGCGGCTACTTAACGCGCTCGACCTGTTCGAATTCCAATTCGACGGGGGTAGCACGGCCGAAGATCGAGACGCTGACTTTGACCCGCGAACGGTCGAAGTCGAGCTCTTCCACCGTACCGTTGAAGGTCGCGAAGGGGCCGTCCAGCACCTTGACCGCGTCGCCGATCTCATAATCGACGTTGATCTTCTGCTTGGGCGCGTTGGCGGCGGCTTCTTCCTTCTGGTCGAGCATGCGCGCGGCCTGGGCGTCCGGGATCGGCTGCGGCTTGCCGCCGGGCCCGAGAAAGCCGGTGACCTTGGGCGTGTTCTTGACGAGGTGGTAGACCTGGTCGTTCATCTCCAGCTTGGCGAGCACGTAGCCCGGCATGAACTTGCGTTCGGACTGCACCTTCTTGCCGCGCTTCACCTCGGTGATCGTCTCGGTCGGGACCTCGATCGCCTCGACGGCGCGCTCAAGGCCGAGGCGCCTGGCCTCGCTCTGGATCGATTCGCGGACCTTGTTCTCGAAGCCCGAATAAGCGTGGATGATGTACCAGCGGGACATGGGAAAACCTTAACCTAGAAGACCGAGGACCTGGCGGACGAGAAATCCGAAGGTGCCGTCGACCGCGAAAAAGAAGAGGGCGAGCAAGGTGGTCATAATGACGACCATGATCGCGGTGGTGCGGGTTTCGCCCGCGCTCGGCCAGGACACGCGGTTGATGGCTTCGAGCCGGACCTGCCGCATGAATTCGCCGGGAGAGACCTTGGCCACTGTCTTGCTCACCTCAAAGTGATAGAAAAACGAGGTCCGCGGCGCTGGCCGGGACCTCGATAGACGCATGATGTAGCGCGGGTTGTGCGCACGTTCAAGCATATGGCGGATTGACTGGCAGGGGCAGAGGGACTCGAACCCACGACCCTCGGTTTTGGAGACCGATGCTCTACCAACTGAGCTATACCCCTAGGCCGGCGTGCGACCTACCGTCCGCACCGGCTGAGCGCAAGGCCGCTGAACGGCAAGCGCAGGCAAGGGCTCGCTTCAGGCTGGCTCGAACTTCAACGCCAGCCCATTCATGCAGTAGCGAAGGCCGGTCGGCCTGGGTCCGTCCTCGAACAGGTGACCGAGATGGCCGCCGCAGCGACGGCAGAGCACTTCGGTGCGCTCCATCAGCAAGCTTCGGTCGGCGCGAGTAACGACGGCTTTGGGGAGCGGGCGGAAGAAGCTGGGCCAGCCGGTGCCGCTGTCGAACTTGGTGGCGGAGGCGAACAGCGGGAGGCCGCAGCCGGCGCATGCAAAGGTACCGCGGCGATGCTCCTTGTTCAGCGGGCTGGTGTTCGGGAATTCGGTGCCGGCTTCGCGCAGGACGTGGTAGCGTTGCGGGCCCAGGCGCTTGCGCCACTCGGCCGCAGTGAGGTTGACCTCAAACCGGCGGCCGGCGGCGGGTGCGGCGTTGCCGCAGGCAGCGAGCGCGAAGGCGGAGCTTGCGCCAGCGACCACGAAGCCTCGTCTGGAAAGCGGTTCAATCCTCATGGCGCCGGAGGCTAGGCCCCAGCGGCTTTCGCACGGCTGAATGCAATCCCTAGTTGATGAGTAGAGTAAGCGTCGGTAGGAGGCGGCGGCGCGCGATTCCCGGCGCGCCAGGATCGAGGGGCCAATGATCGGACATGAAGAACAGGCGCGAAGCGGGCCGGGCTCACGCGAGCCGGACATCGTCGAGGAGCTCCGCCATCATCTGGAGCGAATCCGCTACGGGTCGATCGCCATTACCATCCACAACGGCCGGGTGGTGCAGTTCGACGTCACCGAAAAGACGCGCCTCGCATGACGGCTGGCATCGCGCAATTTAGCGGTTGACGGCAATTACCCTAGTAAGTAGCTAGGGATTACAGAAGACGCAGGTGGTTGCTGCGTCGCCGGCCGGTCGCCGGTGTTCAAACCCGCGGCTTTTGATCGGGATGCAGCTTGCTCCGCGTCACTAACGGCTAAAGCGCACGGTTCCAAGGCGACAACGCCAGGGATCGTGTTCCCCCAAGACGATGGGGCGATACGATGACGTGTACCGACTGATCCGCTGAGCGCCCCTGAGGCGCTTCCCTAAGCCATTCCCCACGGACGTTGCGGCGCCCAGCGCCCTTCCAGACCTCGCACGCCGCGCGGCCTGACGACGCCCGAGCCTTGTTCAGAACCGCGCCGCCAGCGCCGGCGGACGGTGCGCGGCCGTGCGCCGCCATCCACGTGAAGGACCGACCTTGCTTCATTTCCAATCTCTTCCGGCTGCCCGCCACCTGCTGTTTGCAGGCGCTTCGGCCATCGCTCTTTCCGCCCCTGCCGCTGCGCAGACGGATGCGACACAACCCGCCAACGAGACCGCTGGCGAGGCTAGTGCCGCCGTCGCTGCCGGCGCCGGAACCGCCGCCGCCGCTTCCACGCAGAACGACCCGGAAATCGTCGTCACCGCGCGGCGCCGCAAGGAGCGCGCGCAGGACGTGCCGATCGCACTGACGGCGGTCAGCGGCGAGACGCTGGACCGGATCGGCGCAACCAACCTGACGCAAATCGCGCAGCTGACGCCCTCTCTCGTCATCCGCAACAACAATGCCCGCAACACCTTCGCCAACATCCGCGGGTTGGGGTCGAACTCCGACCAGAACGACGGGCTGGAGATCGGCGTCGGCTTCTATGTCGACGATGTCTATTACGGGCGGATCGGCGCGTCCCAGTTCGACCTAATCGACCTGGAGCGGGTCGAGGTGCTGCGTGGGCCGCAGGGAACATTGTTCGGCAAGAACACCACGGCCGGTGCAATCAGCATCACCACGCGTGCGCCGGAATTCAGACATGGCTTCACCGGCGAGGCGACGATCGGCGACGACGGCTACCATCAGCTTCGCGGATCGCTGACCGGGCCGATTGCCGAGGACCTCGCTGCTTATCGGGTGACGCTGTCGCACACCCATCGCGACGGCAGCTTGCGAAACCTGTTCGATGGGCGTGAAATCAACGATTTCACCAACTTCAACCTCCGCGGCCAGCTGCTTCTGACCCCGACGCCGGACATCAACGTCAGGCTGATCGGCGATTATTCGCGGCAGACCAGCTATTCGCGCACGACCAGCATCGTCGGCCTGTTCACCCGCTACGCGAACGGCGCACCGCTCACCAACAACTGGCTCGATCGGGCACGCCGCGGGGGGTACGAGCCGCGCTTCGATATCACCGACCCGTTCGCCCGGGTGGTGGACGTCAACGGCCCGGTTCAGGCGAACATGAAGGGCTACGGCGTCTCGGGGAAAGCCGACTGGGATGTCGGACCGGTCGTGCTGACATCCATCACCGCCTGGCGCGGCTGGGACTGGTATCCGGACAATGACACGGACAATACGCCGCTCGAGCTGACGCTGCACAGCGGTACCGACAATCATCAGCGGCAGTTCAGCCAGGAATTCCGGGCCGCGTCGAAGGGCGACGGGAAGATCGATTACGTCGGCGGGCTTTATTACTTCTGGCAGAACGTCAACGGGCTCGGGCACTACCAGCAGGGGCCTGCCTCGGCTTTGTGGAACAACCCAAACGCCAACCAGACCATCGCAAACTACGCGCTGAACGGTTTCCTGTCGCTGTCGGTGATCGAGCCGATCACCCACAGCTATGCGGCATTCGGGCAGGCGACCTGGCACGCCAGCGACCGGCTAAGCGTGACGGGCGGGCTTCGCTTCACCCATGAGAAGAAGACCGGGCTGTTCGACCAATATACGGCGGCGGGCAACGACCTGTCTCTACTGACTCCGGCGCAGCGGGTGACGGCGCAGAACCTGCGCAACGCCATCTACCCGGAGAAGCGCTACACCACCGGTCTCAAGGACAATGCGCTGACCGGACAGGTGACGCTGTCCTACAAGGTTGCGCCGGATGTGCTGACGTACGCGACCTATTCGCGCGGCAGCAAGTCGGGGGGCCTCAGCCTCGGCGATCTGCCGGCCGGAATTTCGCCGGTGGTCGATCCCGAAAAGGTCGACGCCTGGGAACTGGGCGTGAAAAGCCAGTTCTGGGACCGGCGCATCACGCTCAACGCCGCCGCCTATTTGACTAAGGTCAAGGATTACCAGGCAGGCGTTACGGAGCAGATCGGCACCACAAGCTCGTCGATCCGCTACATTTCCAACATTCCCGGCGTGCGCTCGCGCGGCGTGGAAGCGGATCTGACGGTGGCGCCGAGCCGCTGGGTGCGGCTGACGGCCTCCGCCGCCTACAATGACGCGGTCTACCGGGACTATAGAAACGCCCAGGTTGCGCCGGAGAACCGCAACGTCAGCCAGGTGCAGGACCTGTCGGGCGTCCAGCTCGCGAACGCGCCGAAGTTCATTTACTACGTCGGCGCGGATGTGACTCAGCCCGTCCAGCTCTTCGGCGTTGGTGACGAGGTTTACGGCCGCGTCGACTGGAACCACCGCTCGTCCAACGACACCAGCGGCAGCAACTCCATCTACACGAAGATCCCCGCCTACGGGATCGCCAATGCGCGTGTCGGACTGCGGTTCGGGGATGGGCGCTACGACTTGTCGGCCTGGGTCACGAACCTATTCGACAAACAATATTTCACGGCACTGAGCGCCTCCAACCTCGGCCTCATCACCGCCAATCTCGGCGACGAGCGCAGCTTCGGCGCGACCCTTCGCGCGCACTTCTAGAGCAACAGCCAAGGAACCCTCAACCATGACCACGATCTCGTCTCGCGCGCGGCTGCTGGCAGCGCTGTCCCTGACCGCCATCCTCACTCAACCGGCATTGGCGCAGGCACCTTCAGCGCCGGTGCAGTTCGCCAAGCTTGATTCAATCACCAACGGGCCACAGCTCGGCAACGTCTCGCCGACGTCCATCAGGGTTTGGGCGCGGCTCAAGCAGCCCGGCGAATTTCGCGTTCATTATTCGACATCACCGGACCTTTCGGGGGAACGCTGTCCGCACCGGTCCGCACCAGTTGGGAGCATGATTCCACCGGCTGGGTGCAACTTCAGGGCTGCAGCCAGGCACCAAATATTATTACGCGCTGGTGGTCGACGGCCGGCACGCGGACACCCGCGTGGGCGGCAAGGTCAACAGCTTCCTGACCCTCCCGAGCAGCGAGGCCTTTCGCGATCCGGCGCTGAACCCCAAGGGCGCCTTCAATTTCGCTTTCGAAATCGGAACCGGCAACAACCAGTCACAGAACCCGGTGCCGGGAACGTACGGCCGCATCCTGAGCGAATTGAAGGACAAGATTCTGTTCCAGATCCAGAACGGCGACTGGATCTACGAAGTGGGGCGCGACAAAACGGAGGCGCAGTGGGCGGCCGAAAATGGCGTGGCCAAGCAGCCCAAGGTCACGCAACTGGCCCGCGGGGTGGCCGGCGTCTGGCAGAATTACAAAGAGTATCTGAAGAACGACAATCTCGCGAACTTCTATCGCGAAGTGCCCTTGTTCGTGACGCTGGACGATCACGAAATCCTAAATGACGTCACCGGCTCGGGTGAAATCGGCTACCGCCTCGATGCACGCGGCAAGCCGTTCCAGGAGAATATCCGCGCGGACAGCGTCAGCAACGAGGTGGAGCGCGCCGTCTTTCGCGACCCGGCGCTCCATGCGTGGCGCGATTACGTCGGCTGGAGCAACCCGGACATCGGCAATCAGCGCGATCCGCACTTCGGGCAGACGGACATCAAGGCCGGCAGCAATATCCTGACGGACCGCTCGGCGGACTTCACGAAGCTGGATCCGGCGAAGACCAACAATCTCCACGTGCTCTGGGGCTTCGGGAACACGGGCGTGTACCGGATCGCGAAGGTGCTCGACCGGCATCGGGTACAGATCGAGCCGTCATTCACGGTAAGCGAGAAGGTCCGCTACAGCATCGGCACCAATCTTTATTCCAAGTTCCGGGTGTCCAACGCCGATTTCTACCTGCTCGATGCCCGGTCGGAGCGGAGCCTGCACGACAAGAACAACCTTTCCGATCCGAAGACGACCATGATCGGTGCGGATCAGAAGAAATGGCTGTTCGACAATCTCAAGGGCAGCGACGCGGACTTCATCTTCATCGTATCGTCGGTGAACCTTGCCGTGCCGCACGACAATGGCGCCTGGTACGGGCAAGGGTCGGGCGGTGCGTCCAAGGACGATGGCTGGACAGCGCATTTGCACGAGCGGGCGGAACTGCTGAACCTCGCGCAGTCGCTCGGCAAACCGGTCATCTTCCTGACGGGCGACCTGCACAAGAGCTTCGTCGCGCGTGTCGCGCCGGGGGTCTACGATGTCGCCAGCGGCCCGCACACCAGCAACAACCACCGGATCGGCGACGCCGGCGGCTCTCCGCCCAGCGGCTGGTACAATAGCGGCGACCGAAAGGTGAACGTGCTGTGGGCGAGCAACCAATATCGCAACGACAGCGGCGGCAGCAGCTCGCAGGCGAACGGCAAGGGTTGGCCGGTCTATACGATCGTCCGGGTCAACAACGCTTTCAACATCCCGGACAAGGCGGGCCGCGACCGCTGGATCGCCTATCCGGAACCGCAGGTGATCTTCGAGTTCCGCGACGGCCACTCGGGCGACCTCTTGTTCGCGCACTCGATCTCGACATCGGAAGCGAAGACGACGTCCGAGCCGGTGCCGCTCGAGCGGGTCAAGGTGCTTGGGGGCATCGCGGCGGCAGGCGGCCAGTGAACGCGGTCGGCGAGCTTCTGCGGGTCAAGGAGTCCGCGGACAGGGGGGAAGCACGGCGCGATCTCCGGATCGTTGCCGCGCTCTCCGCCGCGTCGCTCGTTTATGCAACGGTTCGCTACAACGTCTTCAAAGGCGTGCCGTGGGCGGATTGGCCAAGCTTGATCGTCAACAAGGCCGTGGGCCTGTCGGCGCTGCTGCTGATCCTTGCGGGCGTGCAGGCCATGGTGGCGGGGCGGAGCCCAAGGCGGTTGCTTGCATGGGCAGGAGGCGGCGTGCTGCTGCACGTTGCGGTGTCGCTGGCGATTCTGGAGCCGGGCTATTTCCCCGGTTTCTTCGTTGGGCCGAAGATGAGCTTTGCCGCGGGACTGTCGCTGCTGGCGGGCGCGGCGGCGGCGGTAGGGATGGAGATCGGGGCACGGAAGTCGGGCACCCTGACGTATCGCGGACGCGCCCTCGCCCTGGGGGCGATTGCGGCGGCATCTGGTTTTCACGCCGGTGTGACTGGTCTCCACAATTGGATCGAACCCGCCAAGTGGCCGGGCGGTATGCCGCCGATCACCTTGCTGTCGTTCGTGGCCGGGTGTGCTGCGCTTGCGCTGGCGCGTCGGGTGTGGGGCAAATCCACCTGAGGCCGTCACGGAGGCAAGTTTCGTGACGTCGAAACGGGCTCGCAAGCGACCCGCCGGCGGCGTTTGCCGTCGCGCTGCTAACGATCGCTGCACAATCGCTTCGCTGCGCTCCGCGGCTACGCAGCGATGTCGTAGGGGACGATTTCGCCGGTTAGGTAGAGGTTGCGCGCTTTGGTGCGCGAGAGCTTGCCCGAGGAGGTGCGGGGCAGGGTGCGTGGCGGAACCAACTCGACCACCGGCGTGATGCCGGTAATGGCCCGGATGCGTTCCTTGATGTCGTCGCGCAGACGCCCACGTTCCTCCGGATCGGACACCCGGCAGTGGACGAGAACGGCAGGCGTTTCCTCGCCGGACGGGCCGGTGATGGCGAAGGCGGCAATGTCGCCGGACTTGAAGCCGGGCAGCTGTTCCACCGCCCATTCGATGTCCTGCGGCCAATGATTCTTGCCGTTGATGATGATCATGTCCTTGGCGCGGCCGACGATGAAGATGTAGCCGTTCGACATGTAGCCCATATCGCCGGTGTCGAGCCAACGATCCTCGGACAGGCAAGCCTTGGTGGATTCCTCGTCGCGGTAGTAGCCGACCATGACGGAGGTGCCGCGCACGAACACCTTGCCGATCGAGCGGTCGGGCAGAATGTCGCCGCCCGGGCCGCGGATTTCGATCTCCATGCCTTCCACGGCACGGCCGCAGTTGACGATGGCGCGGTAACGCTTGGGCTTGCCCTCATCGGCAGGGACGCCCGATAATTCGGCTTCGTCCACCAGCTCCAGTCGAATGCCTTCGCCCGGCGGCATCAAGGAGACGGCCAGCGTCGCCTCGGCAAGGCCGTAGCTGGGACAGAAGGCGCCGGCCTTGAAGCCCGCTTCGGCGAAGCTGTCGACGAAAGCCTGCATCACGTCGGGGCGGATCATGTCGGCACCGTTGCCGGCGATCCGCCAGCGCGACAGGTCGAAGCGATCGGCGGCGCGGGTCTGCGAGCTCATGCGGCGCGAGCAGATGTCGTAGCCGAAGGTCGGTGAATATGAGACGCTGCTGCCCGGATTGCGGCTGATCATGTCGAGCCAGGCGAGCGGACGGCGGGCGAAGTCCTCCGTCTTCAGATAGTCGGCCGAAATCTGCAGAGAGACGGGCGAGAGCATGCATCCGACGAGGCCCATGTCGTGGTACCAGGGTAGCCAGGAGATGCAGCGGTCGTCGTCCTGCACCTGAAGGCCGATGCCGTGGGCGCGAAGGTTGGACAGCAATTGACGATGAGTCACCGCAACGCCGTGCGGGAAGCGGGTCGAGCCGCTGGAATATTGAAGGTAGGCAACGTCGTCGGCGGTGCCCGGCGTCGCTTCGACGGCAGGAGCTTCCGGCAAGCTGTCCCAGGCGCGGGCGTCGACGCCGAGCTGCGCTGCGGCATCCTCAGCGAACTCGGCCAATTCCGGCGGGTAGATCAGCAGCTTGGGATCGCTGCTGGTCATCATCACCTTCAACTGCTCGACATAGGCCTCACGGCCGCCGAAGCTGGTCGGAAGCGGCAGCGGAACCGGCCACGCGCCGAGATAGATGGCAGCGAAGAAGCATGCCGCGAATTCAGGTCCGGTCTCGGCGATCAAGGCAACGCGGTCGCCCTTTCCGATCCCCAGCGCGGCAAGGCGGCCGGAGAGATCCTGCGCGTCCGAACGAAGTTGCGAATAGGGATAAGGGCGAACCAGCGTACCGCGGGCATCATGGAAATTCATGCCGCGCTTGCCGTTAGCCGCATAGTCGAGCGCCTCGGCGAGGGTGCCGAAATCCGCCGTCCGCCGTGGAAGATCGTCGAGGGTCGCAGTTGCGCCGGGGGTGCAAGCGTTGCCTGAATGTCCATCGTGCGGTCGAGCACCCGCTTCCTCTCTCTTTTGCGATACGCAGTGCCGCACGTTAACCATCGTTCACGGCCCATTTCGTGTGACGGGTGAGTGTGGCACAAAAAGGGCCGATGCCTGCCCCAAAGCCTCGCCGGGAGCGTCCCCCGCTCAATTCCGCCAAGCTCGAGGAGATGGCGCTGCGCTACGTCGGGCGCTTCGCAACGACGCGCGCGAAGCTGCTGGATTATCTTCGCCGCAAGGTGCAGGAGCGCGGCTGGGCAGGCGAGGGTTCGCCCGAGCTGGAGGCGATCGCCGACCGTTTCCGGCGGAGTGGCTACGTCGACGATGCGGCTTACGCACTGGCCAAAAGCCGCTCACTGACGGGCCGCGGCTATGGCAAGTCGCGGGTGGTGCAATCGCTTCGCCTTGCCGGGGTCGGCGAGGAAGACGGGGCCGAGGCACGCGAGTTGGCTGAGGAAGAAAGGATCGAGGCGGCGCTTCGCTTCGCGCGGCGGCGAAGGATCGGGCCTTTTGCGACGACGGCACACGATCCGAAAGGCTTTGACAAGGCATTGGCATCGATGATCCGGGCCGGCCACGACCTGACCGTAAGCAAGGCGATCCTCCGTCTTCCGCCAGGGCAGGAGCCCGAAGCGGGTGAGTTATTCGCCAACTTCATGTAAGTGAGTTTGATAGTCGGTTTGCCGACAGACTTACCCATGTTAAGGCGCATCCGTCGCGATGGCAGGACTCGGCTTGGCAAGCAGATTGGCAGTGAACACGGACGAAGTTGACGGCGAGCCCGCACCGGTCACCGGGCGGGTGAAATGGTTCGACGCGACCCGCGGGTTCGGGTTCGTGGTTTCGGACGAGATGGACGGCGACATCCTGATTCACTTCAGCGTGCTTCGCGAGCATGGCCGGCGGAGCCTGCCCGAGGGCGCCACGGTTGAATGCATCCCTGTCGTCATGGAGCGGGGCATCCAGGCGAAGCGGGTGATCGGCATCGACCTCGCGACTGCGGCCGAGCCGGAACCCAGGCCTTCCCTTCCCCGCCCGGAACGGGCAAACCGCCGGGCACTCGTCGATGCGGCGGGCGAGTTCGAGGCGGTGGAGGTGAAGTGGTTCAATCGCGTCAAGGGCTATGGCTTCGTGCAGCGGCTGGGTGCGCCGGACGAGGACATCTTCGTTCACATGGAAACGGTTCGCGACGCGGCGACGGGGGAGCTTCAGCCGGGGCAGCGGCTGGAGGCGCGGATCGCGCCGACGGCCAAGGGTCACACGGCGGTGGAGCTTCGAACGGCGTCCTGATCACGGCGGCCCTGCTGTCTGCCGCCGCGCTGGGGGCCTGCAACAATCAGCAAACTTCCGAGGCGACCAACGTGGAGCTGCCCGCGCCCGAACATCGCACCGTGCCATTGACCATCGTTTCAAGCGGCAGGACTCATCGTTTCACGGTCGAGGTAGCGGACACTCCCGAGGAACAGGAAAAGGGCTTGATGTTCCGCAAGTTGCTGCCAGCCGATCACGGCATGGTTTTCCCGTTCGAACCGCCGCGGCCGGTCAGCCTGTGGATGAAGAATATGCTGATCCCGATCGACATGATCTTCATCCGGCCGGATGGCACCATCGCCACGATCGGGGCAGACGCTGTGCCGCAATCGCTTGAGCCGGTCGTCTCGACGGAGGCGGTGATCGCCGTCCTTGAAATCCCTGGCGGGCGAGCAGCCGAGCTAGGCATCAAGGTTGGCGACAAAGTCGAATGGCCGCACTGAGATGAGACGGTCGACCAAGTCTCTTCAGGTCGTTGCCGCCCTTCTGCTGGGGACGGTCGTTGCAACCTGCGGCCCGCGCGCGGCCACCGGCAACAGCGCCGCCGAGGCAAGTTCGGCGCCGGCGATCGCCGAGCCGATCCTTCCGACATTGTGCACCTTTACGGTCCGCAAGTCCTACCCCCATGACCCCAAGGCTTTCACCGAAGGGCTGCTGTTCGACGGCGGCCAGCTTTACGAAAGCACCGGCATGGTCGGGCAATCGGGTGTGCGCCGGGTCCGGCTGTCGGACGGCAAGGTGCTTCAGCAGGCGGTGGTGCCGCCTCCCTATTTCGGCGAGGGTCTCACCAAGCTGGGCAATGAGATGTTCAGCGTCACCTGGAAGGAAGGCAAAGGCTTCCGCTGGAACGCCAGGACGTTCCGCAAGACGGGCGAGTTCTCCTACACGGGCGAAGGCTGGGGCCTGACCAACGACGGCAAGCAAATCTTCATGAGCGACGGCACGCCCGTCGTACGGGTGCTCGACCCCAAGAGCATGAAGGTGGTCCGGACCTTCACCGTGAATGCCGGCGGCCAACCGGTGGCCAACATCAACGAGCTCGAGTGGCGCCGAGGTGCGCTGATGGCCAACGTCTGGACAACCAATCAGGTCGTCATCTTCGACCCGGCGTCCGGAGCCGTGCGGTCGGTCATGGATCTTTCCGAGCTTCGCCGGCAAGCAGGTGGCAGCGATGTGGAGGCGGTTCCCAACGGCATTGCTTATGACGAAGCGGGCGACCGGCTGTTCGTGACCGGCAAATATTGGACCAAGCTGTTCGAGATCGTGCCGAGCGGCTGCTGAGCCGCGGGGACTCGCCAGCGCGGCGCTTGCACTCGTTCGCCGGACGCGGCAGAGGCTCCATGCATGGGATTCCTGGCCAAGACCTTCACCTGGTGGAACGGCGCCACCGTCGGAACCGCCTTGTTCACGCGGAGCAAGGGCAGGGAGGTCGGCCGCGACGATTCCGGCAACATCTATTACCAGCACAAGAAGGATCCGGCTCGCCGCTGGGTCATCTACGACGGCAATAATGACGGCAGCCGAGTCCCGCCCGCGTGGCAGGCATGGCTCCGCGGAACCATCGACGACTTGCCGGAGAAGTCGCTTCCGCCGGTCCGGACGTTCCAGCAGAAGCCGGAGCCGAACCTCACCGGCACCATGGCGGCCTTCCGTCCGGACGGAGCGCTCGGCAGCGGCAAGGTGCGGCCGCTCTCGACCGGCGACTATCAGCCCTGGACCCCGGACTGAGCATGCGCCTGCCGCTGCTGATCGGGGTCGGCGCGGTGCTGCTGGCCGGCTGCAAGGCACAGCCAACCGACAATCAGGCTGAAGGCAACGAGGCCGCAGGCAAGCCGCGCGCCGTCGCCGGAGCTCCGCCGCCCGCCCCAACGCTCCGGGGATTACGCCGATGAACCAAAGGGTCGCGGTGATCGGCCTGCTCAATAAGCGCAACGGGATCGTCCGCGACCTGTCGATGCGGCCCGGTCAGGCAATCAAGGTGAAGGACGTGATCGTCCGCCTGCGGGCGTGCGAAACGACTGCGCCGTGGGAAACGGAGAAGCTGACCGGCGCCTTTGTGCAAGTCGACTCTCTCCAGACGGACTCGCAATGGAAGCGGGTGTTTTCAGGCTGGGTCTACAAGGAGTCGCCGTCTCTGAACGTTGTCGAGCACCCGGTCTACGACGTCTGGGTCAAGAGTTGCGCAATGAGCTTTCCGGCAGGTGTGGCGGTGCCCGACGCGTCGGCATCCACCAGCGAATCCAGCGCCAGGAAGTCGGGACGCGGGAACTCCTCGCCTCCACCAGCAGCGCCGGACACGGCCGAATTCAACAACTGAAGGTAGGCATCGCGGGGCACCTCAACGGCGCCCAACGAGGCGAGATGGTCGGTCATGAACTGACAGTCGAGCAGGGTGAAGCGGCCCGCGCGAAGACGTGCCACCAGCCAGGCGAGAGCGACCTTTGACGCGTCGGTGGCCCGGCTGAACATGCTTTCGCCGAAGAAGGCGCGGCCGAGCTTCACTCCGTAAAGGCCGCCAGCCAGCGCATCGCCCAGCCAAACTTCCACCGAGTGAGCGTGGCCGCGGAGATGGAGGTCCAGCATGGCGCGTTCGATCTCCGCATTGATCCACGTCTCCTCCCGCTCGGCGCAGGCCGCGATCACGGCGCCGAAATCACGGTCGCGGGTAACGCTGAAGCGGCCGGCAACGACCGTTCGGCGAAGCGACCGCGACAGGTGGAACCTGTCGAGCGGAAGAATGGCGCGGACCCGCGGCTCGACCCAGAACAGGTCGTCGGCATCGCGGCTGTCGGCCATCGGGAAAATGCCCGCCGCATAGCCGCGAAGCAGCAGCCGGGCGTCCAGCCGGCTCATTCGCAGTTCTTCGGGAGCGGGCGTGAAGCGGCGGTCAGAGAAGCTCCCGCACCAATTCCTGAGGCCGGCACAGGCGAACGCCCTTGTCGGTTTCGACCAGCGGCCGGTTGATGAGGATGGGATGGCGAACCATCGCATCCAGGATTGCGTCGTCGGACGCTACGGGTTGGGTGAGGCCAAGCTCCTCCGCCAGCGGCTCCTTGGCGCGAAGACCTTGCCGTGGCGTCATGCCGCCACGAATATAGATCCTCTGCAACTCCTCCCGACTTGGCGGATTCTTCAGGTATTCGATGACCGTGATGTTGGCGTCGGCTTCTTGCAGGATCGCGAGTGTCTTGCGCGAGGTGCCGCACGCGGGATTGTGGTAGATCGTTACGTTCACGTTACAGAAATCCGCATGTGCCCACAGGTGGCTGAAGAGCCGACGGCACGCTTGCTGCACATCCGGAACGATATGGGCAATGTGTCGTTCCTGCGCTGTGACACGTGCGATTGGCCGGGGTCAAAGGGTCCGTGCATGGTCCACAGTTTAACTACAACGGGAGAACAATGATGCGGAAATCCATTATCGCGGTGACGCTTGCAAGCTCGCTGTCGCTCGCCGCTTGCACGAGCACGGCGCAGAACGGCGACATCGCCCAGGGAGCGGCCGGTGGCGCCGCGCTGGGCGCTGCTGCCGGCGCAGTCATTCCGGGCGTGAGCGTGATCGAAGGTGCGGCGGTTGGCGCCGGCATCGGCGGTCTCGCCGGTGCTGTCTGGTCGGACAACAACAACGACGGCTATGTCGACGGCTACAACTACAACGGCCAGTATTACGCCGGTCAGCCGCAGGGTTATGATCCCACTCTTCGCCGCGTCACCACCGGTGCGCTCGGCGGCGCGGCGCTCGGCGCTGCTGCCGGTGCAGTCATCGGCGGCATCAACCCGCTCGAGGGCGCGGTGATCGGTGCAGCCATCGGCGGTCTCGCCGGCGCTGTCTGGGCCGACAACGACCGCGACGGCCGCGTCGATGGTTACTACCAGAACGGCACCTATTACTCGGGTGCTCCGGCCACGACCACGACCACGCCGACTTACTCGACGCCGGCGCGTTCGGGCGAGCGCGGCTAACGTCCACTCGTGACGAATTGTTTGCCTAGGGTGCGCACCGGCGGCAAATCGCTGCCGGTGCGCATTTTTTACCGTCCTGGCAGCGTCATCTTCTCAATGGGCCTGGCACTTGCCGGGCCGATGGCGCTTATGCCGGTGCCGGCGGCTGCGCAGGCGGCGCAGCTTAAACCCAACGATCAAAGTCTGGGCGACTTCTACCGCGCGCGTGGCGGTGCGCCGCTATGGCTTGCCCGCCAATCGGGCAGCGCCGCACAATTGCTGCTTCAGCGGCTCGACAGCGCCCATGTCGACGGCCTCGACCCCCGGAAATATCACGCGCCCGAGCTCGACCGTGCACTGCAGGCGGCTTGGGGCGGTAAGCCCAAGGCGGTGGACCGCGCTGACCGCATGCTCTCGCAGGCTTTCGCGGACTATGTGAACGACCTCCGGCGCGTTCCCAATTCCGAGACCTATTTCGTCGATCGTGAGCTGGCGCCGCACCCGCGGAACGCCCGTGTGTGGCTCGACCAGGCGGCCGCGGCGCCGTCGCTTGAGAAGTTCATCACCGACATGGGCTGGATGAACCCTTTGTATGCGCAGCTTCGCCAGGCGCTGGCCGACCGCAGCTACGGCGACGACCACCAGCGGCGGCTGCTTTGGCTGAATCTGCAGCGGGCGCGGACGCTGCCTGGCGGTCAGGGGCGCTACATCGTGGTCAACGCCGCCGCCCAGCGACTCTACGCTTATGAGAATGGCCGGGTGGCGGACAGCATGAACGTCGTAGTCGGCAAGCCCATCTACCCGACGCCCATGATGGCGGCGCTGATCCGCTTCGCCAACCTCAACCCCTATTGGTACGTGCCGCCGGATCTGGCGGCGGAGCGCATCGCGCCGAACGTCGTGAAGATGGGGCTCGGCTACCTCAAGAGTCGCGGTTACGAGGTGGTCAGCGACTTCAGCGACAACCCGCAAATTCTGGATCCCGCAACCGTCGATTGGAAGGCGGTGGCGGATCACAAAGCCGAAGTGTGGGTGCGGCAGCTGCCCGGACCGCACAACAGCATGGGACGGATGAAGTTCATGTTTCCCAATCGGGAAGGCGTGTACCTTCACGACACCCCGGAAAAGGAGCTGCTTAGCGAGGCATCGCGGCTGTTCAGCGGCGGCTGCGTCCGGCTGGAGGATGCGAGCCGGCTTGGCGAGTGGCTGTTCGGCCGCCACCTTGAATGGCAGGGCGCGGGGACCGAGGAGCGCGTCGATCTGGATCGCCCGGTGCCCGTCTACATCACCTATCTGACGGCCGTGCCCGACAATGGCACGGTCGCCTTTTACGACGACATCTACAAACGAGACGCAGCGCGGCTGGCAGGCGAACCGGTTGGCGCCGGAAGCGCGGCCGCAGCACCTTAATAGGGCGACCAGTCGGGAAACCAGGTATAATCCTGCGCCACCGGACGGCCACGGTCGTCGCGTGCGGGCCGGAAGCGGATATAGCTGAGCGCAAGCTGGCACATCAGCGCATCGACGCTGCGATCGCCGCTGGTGCGGACGATCCGGCAGTTTGACGGGTTGCCGTCCGTGTTGACCTTGAGCGTGAGCCCGACGGTGCCGAAGTCCCGGCCGCTTGCCGCGACCAGCCGGCGATATTCTCGGTTGGGAATGCGTGAGATACGCTGCACCGGCGTGAACTTCGAATAGTCCGGACCGCGGCCGCCGATGCCGCCGCCACCGCGGCCCGAACCGTTATTTCCCGCGCCCGGGCCTTCGCCAACTGCAGCAGCACCGGCATTGGAGGCACTTCCGCTGCCGGCGACAGAGGCGGCTTGCAATGGCGGCTTCACTGGCAGCGGAACGCGCTGTTCGGGGAGAACGATCGGCGACGGCTCTGCCTTCTTGCCTGCAATTCCTTCAGCCTCCTTCGCCGGGGAAGATCGCGCCGGTTGCGGCGGCGGTGGCGGCGGAGGCGGCGGTACGTCGGGGCGGACATCGAATGTCTTCAGTGCACTGATGGTACGGTGCACGACCTGCGGGTTGAGGCCGGTCAGGATAAGCGCAGCAAGCCCGGCATGGACAAGCAGGACCGCGGCGGCCGCCTTGGCCTTGTCCTGCCCGTTTGCCGTGCCGCGGTAGCTGGCCATCGTGCCTTTCCCTGTGCGTCACCGAAACGCACAAGGGGGCACAAGGTTTTCAGCGCTGCCAGAGCGTCGCGCGATAGCGTTCGAAGCAGCGGGCGCCGCACGTCAGCCGCATTAGTGCGCCTTCCGCAATGGCATGGGCACGGCGCGGATCTTCGGCAACGGCGGGCCCGATCGCCTCCTTGTTCCACTCCTCGCTATGCTTGACGTCCAATGTGGCGTGAAGATCGAAATAGAGGCGGGTCTTGGGCGAGATGCCCAGGCGCTTCAGGCCAGTCGCGACGGCTGCCGAGCGGTCCGGTGCGGTCAGTTCGATGACGCCAAGCGCGCCGACGGCGTGCCACGCATAGTCACGGCGCGATGCCATCGCGGTCATTGCATTGGCGAGCGCAAGGCTTTCCGCACAGGTGGTCTCGATCGACGGCTGAAGTTCCAAGGCCGTGACTAGCCGCTCGAGCATCGGGCCATGCATCCCCTTGGGATTGCCGCGGCCCATTTCGTCCCAATAGTTGCGGGCAAGCTCCAGCTTCACACGCTCAGGTAGCTTGATCTGGGTCAGCGCGGTCAGGTCGTCGAAACCGGCCTCTCCCGCTGCCTCCTGCTCCAGGTACCAGCGCATCTCTTCCATGCTGGCGCTGTCCGCGAGCCAGTCGAATAATGGGTCGAATTGACCGGGGCCATTTGCCTTCAGCCCTTCGAACCAGGCGACAAAGCCATCCGCGTCGGTTGGTGCCGCCGCCGCGGCGGAGCGCACCTTCGCGCGTAGACGTTCGAGAAAAGCCGCCTGAAGCTCCAGCATCTCGGTATCGGTATGGAGCCGGTCGCTCCAGTCTTCGTCCGGGAAGCGAGGGGCCAGCCGGTCGCGGTTCCAGTGCGCTAGACGGCGCTGAATCTCCTCTCCGAAGAGATCGATGGAGGCCGGTCGGGCCTCCCATTTGAACAATGTTGCCATGCTCAAAGAACCGGCGCACGCGGTTTCTGGTTCCGTTCAGGGTCTAAAGACCAGCCGAAAACAAGGCTTTGCTAACCTTTGTTAGCGGCCACGCTGGAACCGCAGCTTGGGCACCCGGCGGCCCTTCTTCAGCGCCTGGCCGCGGCCTGACAGCGATGGGTTGGACATGAAATATTGGTGCAGGTTGAAGGCGTGTCCTTCCGCCGCCGCGATGCGGGTGTAGGACCCGTCCGGGTTCAGGCGCCAGCTCTGCTCATTATCGATGAGGTTGGCCACCATGACCTGCTCCAATAGCTGGGCATGGACAGTCGGGTTCTGGATCGGCAGCATATATTCGATGCGCCGATCGAAGTTGCGCGGCATCCAATCGGCGGAACTGATGTAGACCTTGGCATTCGGGCCGGGCAGTTCCTCGCCATTCCCGAAGCACCACAGCCGGCCATGCTCCAGGAAGCGGCCGACGATCGACTTGACGTAGATATTGTCGCTCATCCCGGGAACGCCGGGGCGAAGGCAGCAGATGCCGCGAACGACGAGATCGATTTTCACGCCCGCCGCGCTTGCCTCGTACAATTTCTCGATGATGGTGGGGTCGACAAGCGAGTTGAACTTGGCCCAGATGCCCGACGGCTTGCCGGCCTTGGCATTGGCGATCTCGACGTCGATCAGGCGGATGATCTCGCCCCGCATCTGCTGCGGCGACATGACAAGGTGGTTGAGCGTCTTGGGCTCCAGATAGCCGGTGATGTAGTTGAACAGCTTCACCGCATCCCGGCCGATCTTCGCATCGGCGGTGAAGTAGCTGAGGTCGGTGTACACCTTGGCGGTGACCGGATGGTAATTGCCGGTGCCGAAGTGGCAGTAGGTACGAAAGCCCTTCTCCTCGCGCCGGACGACCATCGACACTTTCGCGTGGGTTTTCCATTCAATGAAGCCGTAGACGACCTGGACGCCAGCGCGTTCGAGCGCATTGGCCCAAACCAGATTCTGTTCTTCGTCGAAGCGCGCCTTCAATTCGACGACGGCGGTGACGGACTTGCCAGCCTCGGCAGCGTCGATGAGGGCGCGGATGATCGCCGACTGCTTGCCCGCGCGGTAAAGCGTCTGCTTGATGGCGACAACATCCGGGTCGGCGGCGGCCTGCTCGATGAATTCCACCACCACCTCAAAGCTTTCGTACGGGTGGTGAACGAGGAAGTCCTTTTCCTTGATCGCCGCGAAGCAGTCACCGCCATGTTCGCGGACCCGCTCGGGGAAGCGCGGTGTGAACGGCGTGAACTTGAGTTCGGGCCGGTCTTCCTCGACCAGCTGCGAGAGGTCGGTCATGCCGAGCAAGCCACGAGTTTCTGAAATGATCGCGCCGCCGGTGGCGTCCAACCCTTCCTGGACCGCGGAGACCAGGCTGTCCGGCATGCCGGGCTCAAGCTCCAGCCGGACGACACGGCCCCGGCGCCGCCGCTTGATCGCCTTGCCGAGGTAAAGCGCGAGGTCTTCCGCCTCCTCCTCTATCTCGATGTCGCTGTCGCGGATGAGGCGGAAGCCGCCGCCGCGCACCACCTGGTAGCGGGGGAAGAGGTAGGCTGTTTTGCGGCGGATCAGGTCCTCCAGCGCGATGTAGCGGGCGTTCTTTCCCGGAATGCGGATGAAGCGCGGAACGCTGGAAGGCGTCATGATCAGCTCGCGCACCGAGGTGCGGCCGCGCTTCAGCTCAAAGATCAGAGACGCACCCTTGTTCGGGATGAACGGGAAGGGGTGCGCCGGATCGATCGCCTGTGGAGTCAGGATGGGGAAGATCTGCTCGCGGAAATGCTTGTCGAGCCAGGCGTCCGCTTCATCGTCGAGCGGCTCCTCGCCGGCAAGGACGGTCATTCCCGCCTCGGCCAGTTCGGAGCGGAGGACCGCCCAGACCTCATGCTGGCTTTTCACCAGACTGTCGGCTTCGGCGATGATGGCGGCGAGCTGCTGCGAGGGTGTCAGACCATCGATGGAGACGTCCTCGACCTTGAGCGACTGATGCGCCTTCAGGCCGGCGACACGGACCATGAAGAATTCGTCCAGATTGTTCGCGGAAATGGACAGGAAACGAAGCCGCTCCAGCAACGGGTGGCGTGGGTTGCAGGCTTCTTCGAGGACGCGCCGGTTGAAGGCGAGCCAGCTCATTTCCCGATTGAAGAAGCGCCTCTCGATCGATGATGGACCGACCGAAGGCTCCGTACCTTCGTCCATCAGCTTGCCGGAACGCTTAGGATCGCCTGCGCTTTTCGCCAATTCATGTCGCCAAGTTGAAACAGAGCCGTGTTACACTGATATGACAGCAAGGAAATGTGAGCAGCCAACGCTCGATGTGGAGAAAGGACGCACGTGCCAAAAGACAAGAAGAGCAAGGCCGAGAAGAAGCTGAAAAAGTCCAAGAAGGCCGAAGCATCATCGGTGAAGGCAGCGAAAGCTCCCAAAAGCCCGGTCAGCACGGCCGTCGAGGGCATGAAGGCTCTGACGCAGAACCCGCTGGTTGCCGATGTGGTCGCGGCTGCATTGGTCTCGATGGCCGCGGCGCTCAAGGACAATAAGAAGGCGCATGCGCTGGCCGATGACGCGGGCGACCAGCTGAAGACCTTGTCCGGCAAAGCGGGCAAAGACGGGCAGGTGATGTGGGACCTTGCCAAGGACGTCGGGCGCAAGGCACTGGAAGCGATCGCCGCCGAGCAGGCAAAGGGAAGCGGCAAGGGCAAGAAGTCGTAAGCGCTCCCCAAAAGCAACTTTCCATCAGGTGCGGGATTGAGCGTTGATGATTCCTCTAGAACAATTGCCGCACGAACTCGACCGCGCGTCCTCCACTTGCCAGGCGATCGTCGAGGCACCCGCGGGATCGCGCGTGAAGGTCTATTACGACCCCGAAAGCCATCGCTTCCGGATCGGCAAGTTCCTGCCGATGGGCATGGTGTTCCCGTTCGATTTCGCCTTTATCCCCTCCACGCTGGGTGGCGACGGGGATCCGGTTGACCTTCTGATCCTGCCCGAAGCCCCGCTACCGGTGGGCTGCATCGTCAAGGTCCGCATTCTCGGCGTGATGGAATCGGTGCAGCAGAAGGTTGGCAAGAAGGCCAAGCGCAATGATCGGATCATTGCCCGGCTGACGGAGAGCAAATTGTTCAGCCAGGTCGATCACATCGACCAGCTCGGGCGGACCTTCGTCGATGAAGTCACCGTTTTCTTCCAGACCTACAAACGGATGCGCGGTCAGAGCTATGAGGTGCTGAGTGTCGGTGGGCCGGAGCGCGCCGCGGAGCTGATCGAAGAAGCCGAGCAAGCGCATCTGGCGCAGCTTGGCGCGGCATGATCCTGACCTCCTAAGCTGTCGTTAACCATAAAGCCCAAGAAACTCGAAAGCCGCAAAGGGTTAAAAGCCCCTTCACCATGGCCGTGCTGCGTTCGACAGCCGTGGCTGTGGCGGGGATGGAATGACTGCAAGTTGGCGTAAATCGAGTGCTGTTGCTGCCTTGCTGGTAGCCGCATGTTGCGCCGTTCCAGCAGCGGCTGCGACGACGACGGCCGCGGTCGCCGCATCGGTCAACAAGCCACTCGTCATTTCGCGGGTTGCCGACTTGAGTTTCGGCACCATCCTCCTGTCTGCGGCGACCAACTTCACGGCGAGTGTGTCGATCGGGCAGAACGGCGTCTTCACCTGCCCCGCGACACTGACGTGCACCGGAGCCACGTCGCCGGCGACCTATAATGTTCAGGGAAGCAAGCAGTCGCCCGTGCAGATCAACGTGCCGCCGAGCATGACGCTGACGGGCCCTTATGGGACGATTACCATGACCACCAGCGCACCAAGCTCGCTGGTTCTGGCCAACTCCGGCTTTCCCGGGACCGATTTCAACATCGGCGGAACGCTGACCCTGACCAATGCAACACCGGACGGGCTCTATACCGGCACGTTCGCGGTGACGGCAGACTACCAATAAGCGTCAGGCGGCGGGATTTTCCTCAAGCCATTTTTCCAGCCACTTGATCGTGTAGTCGCCGCCGGTGAATGCGGGATCGGCGATGATCCTTTGGTGCAACGGGATGGTCGTCTTCATCCCCTCGACCACGAACTCCTCGAGAGCCCGCTTGAGGCGGCGAATGGCCTCGTTGCGATCGGCGCCATAGACGATCAGCTTGCCGATCATGCTGTCGTAATAAGGCGGCACGCGGTAGCCGGTGTAGAGGCCGCTATCGACTCGGACATGCATGCCGCCGGGCGCGACATAATTCTTCACCAGCCCGGGCGAGGGCATGAAGGTTTGCGGATCCTCGGCATTGATCCGGCATTCGATAGCATGGCCGTTGAGGTGAACCTCGTCCTGTGTGACGCTTAGGCCCTCACCGCAGGCCACCCGTATCTGTTCGCGAACCAGGTCCATTCCGCTGATCATCTCGGTCACCGGATGCTCGACCTGCAGCCGGGTGTTCATCTCGATGAAGTAAAATTCGCCATTTTCGTAGAGGAATTCGATGGTGCCGGCGCCGCGATAGCCCATGTCGGCCATGGCCTTGCGGACGACCTCGCCCATGTGCGCGCGCTGCTCGGCGGAGATGACGGGGGAAGGCGCTTCCTCGATGACCTTCTGGTGGCGGCGCTGGACCGAGCAGTCGCGTTCACCGAGGTGAATGGCGGCGCCATTGCCGTCGCCGAAAACCTGGAACTCGATATGCTTCGGGTCGCCGAGATATTTTTCCATGTAGACGGTGTCGTCGCCGAACGCCGCCTTCGCCTCGGACGACGCCTGCGCCATCAGCGCCTCGAGCTGATCCTCCGACGGGACCACCTTCATGCCGCGGCCGCCGCCGCCGGATGCCGCCTTGATGAGGACCGGATAGCCGATCTCTTCCGCCAGCCTGTGGGCGTCGGCGACGCTGTCCAGTGGGCCGGGCGAGCCGGGAACCAGTGGCAGGCCGAGCGCGGCGGCGGTGCGCTTCGCCTCGATCTTGTCGCCCATGGTGCGGATATGTTCAGGCTTGGGGCCGACCCAGATGATCCCGTGGCTTTCCACGATCTCCGCGAACTGGGCGTTCTCCGACAAGAAGCCGTAGCCAGGATGGATGGCGTCGGCGTGGACGATCTCCGCCGCCGAGATGATTGCCGGAATGTTGAGGTAGGAATCCGTGGCAGAAGGCGGACCGATGCAAACGGTTTCGTCCGCCAACCGGACGTGCATTGCGTCGGCGTCGGCGGTGGAGTGAACCGCCACCGTCTTGATGCCCATTTCATGACAGGCACGGTGGATACGCAGCGCGATCTCGCCGCGATTGGCGATCAGCAGCTTCTTAATGGTCATGGGCCCGCTCAGCCGATGACGACGAGCGGCTGGTCATATTCAACCGGCTGCGCGTCGGCGACCATGATCTTCTTCACCACGCCGCCATTCGGCGCTGTGATCGGGTTCATGACCTTCATCGCTTCGACGATCAGCAGGGTGTCGCCCGCCTTCACCGCATCGCCGACACTGACGAAGGGCTTGGCACCGGGCTGTCCTGCGAGAAAGGCGGTTCCGACCATCGGCGATTTCACCGTTTCGCCGCTCGCTTCCTCGGCCGAAGCCGGCGCTTCGGCAGTTGACGCGGCGGGCGTGGCTGCTGCGGCTGGGGCAGCAGCAACGGGAGCGGGGGCAGGTGCCGCCCCGGCGAACACCGGCGCAGGATTGCGGACGACCTTGATCTTGCGGTCGCCGTCTTCGACTTCGATCTCGGTCAGCTCGTTGGTGGTGAGGAGCTCGGCAAGCTCACGCACCAGCGCCGGATCGATGCGCATTGCACCGTTCTCCTCGCGGTCTGCCATGGCTTTCTTTCCCTTGTTAAATTCGTGCGGCCCAGACGGCCCTCAAGCGCGGCCTACTCGCAGAGCCGGGCCGCTACGTCCAGTGCAGACAGGTAACCTTGCGCGCCCTGTCCCTTGATCACCTGCGTTGCGGCCATTCCGACATAGTCGATGTGGCGGAACGCTTCGCGGGTTTCGGGGTCGCTAAGATGCACCTCGATGACCGGAGTCCTGATCGCCTTCACCGCATCGTGGAGCGCGACGGACGTGTGGCTGTAGCCGCCGGGGTTGATGATGACAGCAGCCGCGTCGGTGTCCTCCGCCTCGTGCAGCCAGTCGATGAGGTGACCTTCATGGTTGGACTGCCGGACGTCGGCGGTAAAGCCGAGCTTGGCTGCATGCTCCACCACCATGGCGGCGATGTCGTCGAGGGTTTGCGTGCCGTAGATTTCCGGCTCCCGCTTGCCGAGGCGGTTGAGGTTGGGGCCGTTGAGAACAAGGATCGTCTTCGCCATTTGCGCTGCGGCGTGCAGCTTCCTATCTGCGCTTGTCAATGAGCTTGGACGAATCCCTCTCCATCCGAGTCAACGGCGAGCATCGCCGCGTGGCGCCTGGAATCAGCATCGCCGATCTGGTGCGTGAACTTGGGTTCGACCCGGGCCGCGTCGGGGTGGAACGCAACGTCGAACTGGTGCCCAAATCGACGCTCGCGGAGATCAAGGTGGAAGACGGCGACGATTTCGAGATCGTTCATTTCGTTGGAGGCGGCTGATGAACGCGCCCGTGAATATCAGCGCCGACACCTGGACCGTTGCAGGACGAACCTTCACCTCGCGCCTGATCGTCGGCACCGGCAAATATAAGGACTTCGCTCAAAACGCTGCGGCCGTCGAGGCATCGGGCGCGGAGATCGTCACGGTTGCCGTGCGGCGGGTCAACATCTCCGACCCGAACCAGCCGGTGCTGATGGACTATATCGACCCGAAGAAGGTCACCTATCTTCCGAATACCGCCGGCTGCTTCACCGCCGAGGATGCAATCCGGACGCTTCGGCTGGCGCGCGAGGCGGGCGGGTGGAACCTCGTGAAGCTGGAGGTGCTGGGCGAGGCCAAGACGCTCTACCCGAACATGGTGGAGACCCTGCGCGCGACCGAGGTGCTGGCCAAGGAGGGCTTCGAGCCGATGGTCTATTGCACCGACGATCCCATCGCTGCGAAGCAGCTTGAAGATGCCGGCGCGGTGGCGATCATGCCGCTTGGCGCGCCAATCGGGTCGGGGCTCGGCCTGCAGAACCTCGTCACCATCCGGCTGATCGTCGAGGGCGCCAAGGTGCCGGTGCTGGTCGATGCCGGCGTCGGCACGGCAAGCGATGCGGCCGAGGCGATGGAGCTCGGCTGCGACGGCGTGCTGATGAATACGGCGATTGCCGAAGCCAAGGACCCGGTGCTGATGGCGCGGGCGATGAAATCAGCGGTTGAGGCCGGGCGAATGGCCTATTTCGCCGGGCGGATGCAGAAGCGGCGCTATGCCGACCCGTCGAGCCCGCTGGCGGGTTTGATTTAGCACAAGTAATTCGTCCGCCTCGGAGATGTGCGGACCGAAAATCAGTTTCAATCGTAGACTCATCCGCTCGGTACACAGTGCGGGAGACGACCCATGGCCCAAGGCCGCAAGGGGGCGCCCGGAAGCTTCGGCGCGCCGCTCGATGAACTGTTGCCGAAGTTCGGGCAACCCGATCAGCCGCGGGTCAGCGTCGACGTGCACCGGAAACCGGAACAAGCGGCCGACGAGAGGCAGGAGACCTGCCGCATCTTTATCCTCAACCAGAAGCTGTTCGAGGCGGCGCAGCCTCAGCGTTGACGAAGGTCGCTGAGCGTCCGCGCATTGGTGATCTGTTCGACGTCCGTCTTGCAGTGAATCAGCCGGATGCCGCCGCGTTCCAAGGCGCGATCGAACGCCGGGGCGAAGTCATCGGTGCGCTCAACCACTTCGGACCAGCCTCCGAACGCGAGGGCGAGGGCAGCAAAATCCGGATTGGCGAGGCGGGTGCCTGAGACGCGGTTCGGATAGTCGCGTTCCTGGTGCATGCGGATGGTGCCGTAGCTGCCATTGTCGACGACGATCACCAGCAGGTCGGCGCCGTACTGGACGGCGGTAGCGAGTTCCTGGCCGTTCATCAGGAAGTCGCCGTCCCCGGTGACGCACACCACCGGACGGTCCTTGAAGCGCAGGGCAGCGGCGACAGCGGCGGGAAGACCGTAGCCCATGGTGCCACTGGTCGGGGCAAGCTGGGTCGGCATGGAGCCGTAACGCCAGTAGCGGTGCCACCAGCCCGAATAGTTACCGGCGCCGTTGCAGATGATTGTAGTCTCCGGAAGCTTGTCGCGCATGGTCGCGACGCAGGGGCCGAGGTCGAGGGTCACGCCGTCGCGCGGCTTGGGAGTGCTCCAATTGAGCCATTGCGCGTGGGCTTCGTCGCCTGCCGAGAAGCGGATGAGGTCCGGGTCATGCCAGGTGGCAATGCTTTCCGCGAACTCCCCATGTCGGAACAGATCGGCAGGTCCGTGCGGAAGACGCGGTCGAGTTCGTTCGGGTCGGGATGGACGTGGAAGAGGGTCTGTCCGGGGTGGTCGGGTGTGATCAGCGTGTAGCCTTCGGTGGTGGATTCTCCGAGCCGGGTACCCACGGCCAGGATCAGGTCGGCCTCGCGGATGCGCTGGAGCAATTGGGGATTGGGGCCGTAACCGGTGTTGCCGGCGTAGACGCCGCAGCTGTTGGAAATCGCGTCCTGGCGGCGGAAACTGGCGGCGACAGGGATACCATGGCGGTGCGCGAAAGTAGCGAAATGATGCGCGGCGCGCGGGTTCCAGTCGGCGCCCCCGATGATGGCGACCGGCGCGCAGGCGTGCTTCAGAAGTTCGAACAAGGCCGCGATGGCGCCGGGGTCCGGTGCCTCTGCCACCGGCGCGACGAGTGGGCGGTCGAGGGCTTCGACCTCGTCTCGGAGCATGTCCTCTGGAAGGGCGAGCACGACGGGCCCGGGGCGTCCCGAGGTCGCAACGCGGTAGGCTCGGGCGACATATTCGGGAATACGGCGGGCATCGTCGATCCGCGCCGCCCACTTCGCGATCGGGCCGAAGAAGGCAGGGAAGTCGACTTCCTGGAACCCCTCCCGATCACGGTCACCGCGGGCGACATCGCCGACGAACAGGATCATCGGGGTCGAATCCTGAAATGCGACGTGCACGCCGCCGCTGGCGTTGGTGGCGCCGGGCCCGCGGGTAACGAAGCAGATGCCGGGGCGGCCGGTCATCTTGCCGTCGGCGTCTGCCATGTAGGCGGCGCCGCCTTCCTGCCGGCAGACGACGAGGTCGATCTCCGGCGTGTCATGAAGCGCGTCTAGGACAGCGAGGAAGCTTTCGCCGGGAACGGTGAAGATCCGGTCGCAGCCCTGAATACGAAGCTGATCGACGAGAATGCGGCCGCCTGAGCGGGCACCGAGACGTGTGGCCATCCGCCGCTTCTACTAGGGTCGACGCGGACGCACTAGGTCATGCGCAGTAATGTTAGCGATAACAATAACACCAGCGGCCACACCTTGGTGCAGCTTGGAGGCGGAACCTCCGTGCTTCTTCCGGGCACCGGAGGACGGCTTGGCGACCTCGTCCGGCTGGATCTCGGTCGCGGCACCGTGGTCGGCGGTCCTCGCCCGCTGATCGGGCTCAACGTCCTTGCTGCCAACCCGACGACCGGCCAACTGGCGACGGTCAGTGCGGTGTCGGGCGGAAATCTGCTCGGCGTGACGGTGGTCAATCCAAGCACCAACAGCGGATCGCTCGTCCTGGCGCCGCAGGTGGCCTCACTGGTCGGGCTTCAGCCCACCAACCCGAGTGTCACCAGTGCTGTGACGACGACGGTGAATGGGACCGTCGGAGGCCTCGTCAATGGCACTCTTAACGGGACGGTGAACGGAACCTTGGGCGGATCGCTCCTCAAGCATTGATCTACCCGGCCGCCGGCGCCCGTTTCGAGGCGCCGGCGCCTCCGTCCATCCAAGGGGGCCATCATGGCATTGAGCATCCTGCTTGCTGCTGCCGTATTGCAGCAGCTTCCGACAGGCGGTGCGGGCATCACCCGCGAGCGTCTTGACCAACGTCCACCCGCCCCGGTCGTCAGGAAACCTGGCCCGAGCGGTCAGACGAAGGTCGAGACCGTAGGCAATGGACAGCCGATAGCGGGCATCGCCTTTCGAGGCGCCCAGGCACCAGTGAATGTTGCAGCCGCGGCGGAGGCCTTCGTCGGCCGCCCGATCAACCGCGATACGCTGGTTGAGCTCGCAGGAGCATTGTCGCGCGCTTATAAAAAGAGCGACGTTGCGCTCTACACCATCTCCGTTCCCGACCAGCCGTTCGAGAAAAATGTCGTCGTGGTCCAGCTTGCCGAAGGGTCGATCGGCAGCGTCGATGTTCGCTCGAACAAGGGCCGGCCGGTGCCGCTGCTGCAGAAGCAGGCAGCGCGGCTCGTTGGGCAACAGCCGCTGGAGAAGGCGGCGATGCAGCGGCAATTCTCGCTGATGCGGGCAATCCCCGGCCTTAGCTTCGATACGCAGTTCGACAATTCGGGATCGAACGATGCGCTGAAGTTGATCGTCAATGCCAAGCAGAAGCACGCCCAACTCGTCACCGGGATCGGCAACCGTGGCCCCGACCTTGCCGGCGACCTGCTCGCGCAAGCACGGCTGAGTTTCTATGGCCTGGCGACCCACGGCGACCATCTGAGCTTCACTGCGATGAACAGTGCGAAGATCCGCCGATACCGGCAGCTCGGCGCTTCGTATTCGGTTCCAATCGGCGCCGACGGCCTGACCCTGTCGAGCAACGCTGCCTGGGTTCGAACCCGCGCCAGCCGCTTCAATATCGAGGGCACCGCCAAGCTGGTGTCCGTCGCGCTGACCTATCCCGTTATCCGCACCTACGAGCAGGCCGCGGACGTCAGCCTGGGCGTCGATGGCGTGAACAGTGAGAATGCCGCGTTCGGCAACGTCATCGCGACGGAGCAGACCCGGGCCGCGCGCCTCAGCGGAGGCTTTGTGACGGCCACGCCGAAGCGCACGATCAGCGCCAGCGCGATTGCGTCCCATGGCCTCGACATCTTGAATGCTCGTGTGATCTCCCCGCTCGCGAAAGCGAACTTCCGCAAGGTCAACGGCAACATCGGCGTCGATCAGAAGGTCGAGACCCGCTTTTCCGGCCGGGCGACGCTGACCGGCCAATACAGCCCCGACCCGCTGCCTGGCGCCGAACTGTTCGCCGTCGGCGGTGCGACGGTGGGGCGTGCCTTCGATACCAGCTTCCTGACCGGAGACAGCGGCGTCGGCGGCGTGCTCGAGCTCGCCTATCAGCCGCTCGGCAAGGGCGATCTGACGAAAAGCGAAATCTATGCGTTCGGCGATGCGGCGCGGCTCTCCTATCACCGCCGCGGACCGTTGCCGTCCCAGCGCTTCGACCTCGCCTCTGCGGGCGCCGGAGTGCGATTGCGGTACAAGGAACTAGTGGAACTGGGTCTCGAGGGCGCTCGGGTCATCGATCGACCCTACCCCGGATACGACGGCAAGTGGCGCCTCTCGCTTTATTATAACCTCAGCCTCTGAAGAGCGGCACCCGTACCGCCTTTCGCCCCCTGACGGCACGGCTGCAGCGCCCGGACGTTTAGTGACCGTGGCAGAGGATGAAACCGAGAGCCGGCGTCAGCAGGTCGGCGCGACATTTGCCGAGGTGGCCAGCCGGTTCGGACCAGCGCCACTGATCCTCGGCCATTTCGATGCGGATGGGTTGGCGGCTGCCGCGATATTTCAGCGAAGCCTCGATGGTGCGACCTTGCGGATCGTCGGCAAGGGCGAAAATCCGTGGTCGGAGGAAATCCGTTCGGAGCTTCGCCATGCGGCACCGGGCGGGCTGATCGTCACCGATCTCGGCGTTCGTGAGGGCGCTTTGCTGGCGAGCACGCCGACGGCCATCGTCGATCATCATGTGCCGACCGGGACGCCGGGCGATGCGGTCGTGATCAGCGGCCATGGCTGGAAGCCGGAGCCGACATCGGCGCTGCTGGCCTATTGGTGCGCGCGCGGATTGGAACGTCCGACGACTTGTTGTGGCTCGCCGCCATTGGGCTGATCGGCGACATGGCGGAGGAGTCCGGCTTTGCAGAGATGACAGCGGCGCAGGCGCGGTACGGCAAGACGGCGCTCCGCAATGCCGTCAGCCTCATCAACGCGCCTCGGCGCACCGCGAAGGCGGACGCTACGCCGGCGCTGAGGCTGCTGCTGAAGTGCAATTCACCCAAGGAACTGCTGTCGGGTGAGCATCCGGAAACGGCCGAGCTTCTTGCCGCGAAGGACGAGGTGCGCTGTGCGATGGACGATGCCAAGCGCGCGGCGCCCAAGGTACGCGGCGAGGTGGCGTTGATCCCGCTGGCATCGCCGTGCCAGATCCATCCGCTGATCGCGCAGCAGTGGCGCGGGCGACTGCGCGACAAGGTCGTGATCGCGGCCAACAAGGACTACCGGCCCGGCTGGGTCCATTTCGCCGCACGCACCGGCTCCGGCCGCGACCTCATCCGCTTTTTCGCAGATCATCGGCCCGACGGGGCGGGCAGCGAGTATGGAAGCGGCCACCGGCAGGCGAGCGGCGGTGCGCTCCGCCACGAACAATGGAACCGCTTCATCACCGACCTGGGCTTTCCCGAGGAGCAGATCGCATGATTAATCCAACCCGCCCGCTGCGGCTCGGCTTCCCGGTCAAGGTGATGGGCCGGCCAGGCATGAGGGCGAACGACACGCGGCGCTGGCAGAAGAACCCGCACCTGAAATGCAGCCTCGAATATATCGACGCGATCTTCGACTATCTGAAGGAGGTCGAGATCGACATGTACCGTTTCTCGTCCGACCTGGCGCCTTACGCGACCCATCCCGACATGCCGCAATTTCACAAAATGGTGGCTGAGAGCGACACCGAGCTGCGCGCCATCGGCGCCAAGGCACGAGAGCTGGACATCCGCACCTCCTTTCACCCGTCGCAATATGTGCTTCTGAACAGCCTCAACCCGGAGCTGACGAAGAAAAGCATCTGGGACTTTTCAAGCCAGGCCGAGATGCTCGACCGGATGGGCGCGGGGCCGGAGGCGGTGATGGTGACCCATGTCGGCGGCGTCTACGACGATCATGAGGCGAGCCGGGCCCGCTGGATCGAAGGCTGGGAGCAATGCCCGCAGCACGTCAAGGACCGGCTGGTGCTGGAGAATGACGATATCCGCTTCTCCGCTGCGGACGTGCTTTGGATTCATGAGCGGACGGGCGTGCGGCTGATCTTCGACTATCAGCATTTCTGGTGCCTCAACCCCGAACGGCTGGAAATCCGCGACACGTTGGAGCGCTTTCTCAAGACGTGGCCGAAGGGCGTCCGGCCCAAGATCCACTTCTCCTCGCCCCGAACCGAGATGCGGGAGGTGAAGCGTCAGATCACGCCCAAGCAGCGAGCGGCGGCGAAGGCGGGTAGGGCGCGCAAGTCGAAGGAGCTGGTGAAGGCCCCGGTCAAGGCGACAGCGCGGACCAAGACGGTGCTGCTGCCGCCGATCTGGACCGGGCACAGCGACTTCACCAACCCGTTCGAGTTCGCGACCTTCATGCGCATGGCGGCGGGGCTGGAGTTCGACGTCATGATGGAGGGCAAGTCCAAGGACGTGTCGATCATCAAGCTCCGCCCCGACCTGCTCCGGTTCGCGCCGGACGTGGCCGAGCGGTTCGGCATCTATGCCGAAGATGCCGACGAACTGTTCGCCGACGAGGCGGCACTTGAGCAGGGCGTCGCGGCGGAGGACGAGGCGGATGTGGACGAAGGCGAGCGGGTCCGGGAGCCGGAGCTGGTCTGAGCCTTAGCTCGGCTTCCACCCCTTCGGCTTCTTCTTCGGGCGGCCCTTGAATTGCTGCTCCCCGGGCGAGGGCTTGTCCTGGCGCGTAGGCGCCGCGCCCGCGACGGCGACTTCACGGGGCGGTGCCATTTCGATAATCATGCCCTGATCTTCGGGTGCGATGGTGGCGCGGCGAAGCGCCTTGACGAAGCTCTGCACAGCGCGCTCGCTGACCTGGAAATAGCTGTCGTTCGATGCGATGCGGATCGCGCCGACCTCATTGCGGCTGATGTGGCCGTAGCGGCAGATGACGGGCAGCAACCAGCGCGGATCGGCATTGTGGCGGCGGCCGGCGTTGATCCGGAACCAGGCCGCCCCTTCGAAACCGGCGCGCGGGCCGGGCTCGGCCGCGCCATCACGCGGTGCCTGGACGTGGAGTTCCTCCGGCGCGGGCAGGTCGGTGCGCATCGCGCGCACCAAAGCAGCGGCGATGGCTTCGGGCGAGAGCTCCGCCATCAGCTGCGCCGCCATCTCCTTGTCCTCATCCTCCGCCTCGGGAGCGTTGCGGAGTGTATCCATCCAGCGCTCATGATCCATCTTATGGATCTCGGCGGCGGTGGGTGGGGCAATCCACTGTGCCTGGATGCGGGCGTTGCGGAGCATGGTCTCGACCCGGCGGCGGGCGCGGAAGGGGACAAGCAGGATCGCCGTGCCCTTGCGGCCGGCGCGGCCGGTGCGGCCCGAGCGGTGCTGGAGCGCCTCGGCATCGCGGGGCAGTTCGACGTGGATGACCAAGCTGACGGAGGGAAGGTCTATGCCGCGCGCGGCGACGTCGGTCGCAACACAGACGCGGGCGCGCTGGTCGCGAAGCGCCTGGATGGCGTTGTTGCGCTCCGACTGGCTGTGCTCGCCGGAGAGGGCGACCGATTTGAAGCCGCGCTCGGTCAGGCTGGAATGCAGGCGGCGAACCGCGTCGCGGGTGGCACAGAACAGGATCGCAGTCTCTGCCTCGTGGAGACGCAGCAGGTTGACCACGGCATGCTCAATGTCGGTCGGCGCGAGCGCCACCGCCTGGTAGGCGATGTCCGTGTGGCCTTCGCGGTCACCGACGGTTTCGATCCGCAGCGCATCCTTCTGGTAGCGCTTGGCGAGCGCCTGAATCGGCTTGGGCATGGTTGCGGAGAAGAGCAGGGTGCGGCGCGTCTCGGGCGTGCCGTCGAGCAAAGCCTCGAGCTCCTCCCGGAAGCCCATGTCGAGCATCTCGTCCGCCTCGTCGAGCACAACTGCACGGATCGAAGAAAGGTCGAGAGCGCCGCGCTCGAGATGGTCGCGCAGGCGGCCGGGTGTGCCGACGACGATGTGGGCACCACCGTTGAGCGCGCGGCGCTCCTTCATCGGGTCCATGCCGCCGACGCAGGTGACGATGCGCGCGCCGGCGCTGGCGTAGAGCCAGTCGAGCTCTTTGCTGACCTGAAGCGCCAGCTCGCGCGTGGGGGCAATGACGAGGCCGAGCGGCTCGCGCGACCAGGGCACCTTGTCGGCCTCGATCAGCTGGCCGGCCATGGCGAGGCCAAAGGCGACGGTCTTGCCCGAGCCGGTTTTGGCGGAAACGATGAGGTCGCGGCCATGCGCTTCGTCGGCGATCACCGCCGACTGCACCGCCGTTAGTGTCTCATACCCGCGCGCGTCGAGGGCTTCCGCAAGCGCGGAATGAATTTGAGGATGTTGCATGGGGTGCCACTTAGGCGTTTGCGCGCGCTGACGCCACCCGACAGCCGAATGGGTGCGGGCTAGAACTTCAAAACCGGTAGCAAACTGGCGTGATCATCCGACCAGGGCGCGGACACCGGGGGCGGTAAAGGCAGCCAGGTGAGCCCGGGCTCAGCCTGCTCGAGTGCGCTGATCCTTATCTGCGAGGGTGACAGTACGACCCAATCGGAGCCGAAATAGTTGAGCGACCGATCCGCGCGTTTCGGTTTGAAGATCCGGATCCGCGCGGACCAGCCCGCCGCCTCCGCCTCGGCGCCGAGCACGCTGTCGAGGTGCAGGTAGCGGTTACTGATGTGGACGAGGAGCAGGCCGTCGTCCTTCAGGCGCTGGCGGTAAATCTGGAACGCTTCGCGGGTGAGCAGATGGACAGGGATCGAGTCCGAAGAGAAGGCATCGATGATGAGCATGTCCACCTTCGGGGCAGTCTCGCGCGCCAGCGTCAGCCGGGCATCGCCGATTACCATCCGGCGCTTCGGCAGGCAGCGGGACAGGAAGCTGAAGCGCCGCGGATCGCTGGCGATCTGCACGACGACGGGATCGATCTCGTAGATCGTCCACTGCTGTGCCGGCCGGGCGTAGCAGGAGAGGGTTCCGGCACCCAGGCCCACAAGGCCGACGCGGGCAGTGTCGGCGATCAGCGGCGAGCTTAGCACCAGACCCACGCCTGAGCGCGGAGCATAGTAGGTGGTCGGCATCCGCTCCCGCTCGGGCGAGCCACGATTCTGGATACCGTGCACCGTCGTTCCATGACTGATCGCCCTGTCGCGGGCATTCTCCTCCAAGGTGTAAACGCCGAAGAAACTTCGGGTAAGTCGGCCAGGCTCGACCGACGCCCTAAGGTTGTTCCAGCCGCCGGTGGTCAGCACCAAACTTGCAACGGCGGCAGCGAACAACGGACGATTGCCGATTGCGGCGATTGCCACGACAAGGATGGCCGGAGCCACCGCCAGTCGGCCCAGCGGAATGCTCGCGACCGACAGCAGCAGCACCGTCGGAATGCCGATCAGGGTCACGACATTGGCCAGACGGCCGCCATCCCAAAGATCATAGACGGGCTTGAAGGGGCTCCGGGCGGTCAGGAGCAGCGCCGCCGCAACGATCAGCAAGGCATGTTCGTAGGTCCAGTCGAACAGCAAAGGCGCAATCAAGGCGCAGAACAGGCCGCCCAGGACGCCGCCTACGGCAAGTGCCAGGTAGAAGGCGGTGAGTTGGTCCGCAGGCGGGCGGGTCTCGTACAATCGGCGATGCAGCGAAACGGAAACCAGGAACAGTCCGAGCGCAGACAGACCGGCAAAGAGCACTGCCGAGCCGGAGGAAGGGGCGGAAAACAGAAGCACGGCGTTCAGAAGCAGGACAACCGGCGCAGCCCACATGATCGGTCGGACGATTATCTCCGGAGCACCGAAGGCGACCGTGAAGCTCAACAGATAAAGCCCGAGCGGCAATGCCCAGAGCAACGGGATCGCGACGATATCCGTGGTTATGTAGAGGGTGGTCGACAAGACCAGCCCGGACGGGATGGCGGCCACCATAATCCAGGACAGCACGATGTTCCTGGCAGGTCTGGTCGAGCGAACCTCGCGTTGATCGACCGGTGCCGTGCGCGGAAGCGCAAGTGCGCACCAGGCGGCGAGGGCCGCAAGGCCGAGGTAAGCGGCACTCCAATACCAGCGCTGGTCCGCGACCGCGACCATGGGCTCGACAAGAAGCGGGTACGCAAAGAGACCTGCAAAGCTGCCAAGGTTCGACGCGGCGTAGAGGGGGTAGGGATCCTTTCCGCTGGTCAGCGCGAACCAGCGCTGGAGAAGCGGCGTCTGAGCGGAGATGACGAAGAACAGGGGGCCGACCGAGACCAGAAGCAGCCATGGGACCCACAGGAACAGACCGGCGCCCTGCGGCACGTCCAAATCTAAAAGGCCGATCGGAAGAGAAAAGGCCGCCAGTGCGAAGACGCCAAGGTGAACGGCGGCCTGCTTGCGCGGTGCAAGTCGGCCAAGCAGATGGGCGTAGGCGTAACCGGCCAGGAGCAATGCCTGATACACCAGCATGGCCGAGTTCCAGACGGCCGGCGCTCCACCGAGCCTCGGCAGCGCAAGCCGGGCAATCATCGGCTGCACTAGGAACAGCAGGAACGATCCGACAAAGACGGTGGCGGTGAAGCGCGCTCCGACCGTCCATTGCCGAGCCCTTGAAATTGGAGCCAATGAGTTCCCCCAGCCTACGGCGGTCGCGAAATGCAGACCGTCAGGCCTGGTGAATGGCCTTCACGACCTGATAGCTTTCCAGCCCTTCCTTGCCGCCTTCGCTGCCGAAGCCGCTATCCTTCACCCCGCCGAACGGTGTGTCGGCCGTGGAGATGGCGAAGGTGTTGATACCGACCATGCCCGCCTCGATCGCGTCGCCCAGCAGATTGGCGCGGCGGCCGTTCTCCGTGAAGGCGAAGGCGGCGAGGCCGTAAGGGAGCCGGTTGGCCTGTTCGATGGCCTCGTCGAAGCTCGTGAAGGACCGGCTGACGGCAACTGGGCCGAACGGCTCCTCGTTCATGATATTCGCGTCGAGCGGCACGTCGGCAAGGAGGGTCGGCCTGAAGAAGAAGCCGCTGTCTCCGGGTTCGCCGCCGGCGAGGAGCTTGGCGCCTTTCGCCTTGGCATCGTCGACCAGTGCACCGATCGCTTCGGGTCGACGCTTGTTGGCCAGCGGACCCATCTTCGTGTCGGTTAGCAGGCCATCCCCGACCTTCACCTGCGCAGTGCGTTCCGCGAAGCCCTTCAGGAAGGCGTCGTAGATGCCCTCCTGAACATAGAAGCGTGTCGGCGAGACGCAGACCTGGCCGGCGTTCCTGAACTTCTGCGGCACCACCATGTCGAGCGTCTTGTCGAGGTCGCAATCGTCGAAGATCAGCACGGGGGCATGGCCGCCGAGTTCCAGGGTCACGCGGGTCATGCTGTCGGCGCAGAGTTTCATGAGGTGCTTGCCGACGGGCGTGGAGCCCGTGAAGCTGATCTTGCGGATGGCAGGGTGAGCTATCAGCGTGCGGCTGACGAGGTCGGGGTTGCCGAACACCATCTGAAAAACGCCGCGCGGAAGACCCGCATGATCGAGCGCTTCGGCCAGCGCCTGTGTTGAACCTGGGGTCTCTTCCGGCGGCTTGGATATGACCGAGCATCCGGCGGCAAGCGCGGCGGCGACCTTCTTGGCGAGCAGGTAGAGCGGGAAATTCCAGGGCGTGAAGGTAGCCACCGGGCCGACCGGCTGATGGGTGACGATCGAGCGCTGACCCGTCGGGCGGACGAGAACGCGGCCGTAATCGCGTTTGATCTCCTCTGCATACCAGTCGAACATGGACGCGGAGCCGGCGACTTCGGCGCGGGACTCGGCGAGCGGCTTGCCCTGCTCCTGCGTCATGATCGCCGCGATCTGGTCGGCACGCTTGCGCAGGATCTGCGCCGTCGTGCGAAGGATCGTCCCGCGCTCCTCAACCGCCGTGTCGCGCCAGATTGGGAAGGCGCGGCGGGCAGCCTCGGCAGCCTCGTTGAGGTCGGCTTCAGTGGCGAGCGGCAGGTCCGCGATGCGGTTCCCGTCGACGGGATTGACGACGGCGAAGTGGTCTCGGTTCTCGCCGGTGCGCCAGCTGCCGTCGATGAAGAGTTTCAAATCGGTTTCGTAGCCCATGGGCAGCAGATAGGCCCGCCTTGCCCCGCGAACAACGGGCGGGTAGCGGGCGCACCATGACCAAGCAGGAGTTTGCCGACAAGCTTCGCCGGCATGATGCCTGGCTTCCCGGCAAGAGGTTGAAGCTGGATTTCGGAAACGACGGAGTCCTGCTGATCGACGGTATCGAAGAGCGGATCGGCGAGGAGGATTCGCCGGCCGAGACGAGCATCAGCATTTCCTGGGCGGACTGGCTGGCGCTGTCGGACGGTGAGCTCGATCCAATGCGTGCCTACATGAGCGGGCGGCTGCGGGTTAGGGGCGACCTGGCCGCTGCCATGGAACTTGGGAGCTTGTTCAAGCGCCTGAAGAGCTGAACGGCGAGTTGAAACGCGGTTCGCCTTTGCCTACCGCAGCGTCATGGCGACCATCTACACCACGGCCACGGAGGCGCTCGACGGGCTGCTGTTCGACGGCATGACAATCGCCGCCGGGGGCTTTGGCCTGTGCGGCATTCCCGAGCGGCTGATCGACGCGATCGTCGCCAGCGGAGTCAAGGATCTTACCATCGCCTCCAATAACGCTGGCATCGACAATGAGGGGCTCGGCAAGCTGCTGCGCACCCGCCAGGTCAAGAAGATGATCAGCTCTTACGTCGGCGAGAATAAGGAGTTCGAGCGGCAATTCCTCGCTGGCGAGCTGGAGGTGGAATTCTGCCCCCAGGGGACGCTGGCCGAGCGGATGCGCGCCGGAGGTGCGGGCATTCCCGGCTTCTACACCAAGACGGGCGTCGGCACCCAGGTCGCCGAGGGCAAGGAAGTGAAGAGCTTCGACGGCGAGGATTACATCCTGGAACGCGGCATCCGCGCCGATCTGTCGATCATCAAGGGCTGGAAAGCGGATGAGGCCGGAAATCTCGTCTTCCGCAAGACGGCGCGCAACTTCAATGCACCCGCCGCGACCTGCGGCAGGATCTGTGTCGCCGAGGTCGAGGAGATCGTGGCCGTGGGCTCGCTCGATCCCGACGCAATCCACCTGCCGAGCATCTACGTGAAGCGACTTATCAGCGGCGCGCCCTACGACAAGAAGATCGAGTTCCGCACCGTTCGGCAGCGGGAGACTGCATGATGGCCTGGTCCAGGGACGAGATGGCGGCGCGCGCCGCCCAGGAGCTGGAGGACGGATATTACGTCAATCTAGGCATCGGCATCCCGACGCTGGTGGCCAACCACATCCCCGAAGGCCTGACGGTGACGCTGCAGAGCGAGAACGGAATGCTTGGGATCGGTCCGTTCCCTTACGAGGGGGAGGAGGACCCAGACCTCATCAATGCCGGCAAGCAGACGATCAGTGAGCTGCCTTCGTCGAGCTACTTCAGCTCAGCAGACAGCTTTGCAATGATCCGGGGCGGGCATATCGACCTAACCGTGCTGGGCGCCATGGAAGTGGCGGAGAACGGCGACATCGCCAACTGGATGATCCCGGGCAAGATGATCAAGGGCATGGGCGGTGCGATGGACCTGGTCGCAGGCGTCAAGAAGATCATCGTGGTGATGGAGCATGTTTCCAAGAACGGTGATCCCAAGTTCATCCCGGCCTGCACCTTGCCGCTGACCGGCAAGAATGTCGTGGACATGATCATCACGGATATCGCCGTATTCCAAAGGCCGGATCATGCGAGCCCGTTCAAGCTGATCGAGCTGGCGCCCGGCGTTGGCCCTGATGAGGTTCGAGCCAAGACGTCGGCGCTTTACGTCGAATGAAGTGGACCGTCGGCGTTCTGCTGCTGTTCCTCGCGGGCTGCCACAAAGACGAGACGGTGCTGATCGACGGCTCCTCGAAAGAGAGCTTCGAAACTACGAGTGAGAAGGCGAGGCGCACGATCCCGGACGCGGACCGGCTGGTATTCGACCGAGCCCTTCGCACCGTCGGCGGCCGGCGGTTCGGCAATCGCGATCCGGAGGCGTTGGCGCGCGTTACCTTCGACGGAATGACCGCTGCTCAGGTGGTGGCGGACCAGCGGGCCCACGAACTAGGAGCCGAGTAACTGCTGCGTCCTGGGCTGTGGGGCAGGCAAGAACCCACGTAGTCTGCTGGACGCAGGCGGTGCGGCTCACTATCTCGTGCAGCGCACATCGGGAAGGACCCTATGACCACTTTCGACGACCGTGAACGCGCATTTGAAGCCAAGTTTGCCCATGATGAGGAAATGCGGTTTCGCATCGTCGCTCGCCGCAATCGGCTGCTCGGTGAGTGGGCCGCCCGCGAAATGAAGCTGTCCAACGTGGAACGGGACGCTTACGCGCGCGAAGTCGTGCACGCAGAATTCGAGGAAGGCGGCGACGAGGCGGTGATCCGCAAGCTGATCGGCGATCTGACCGCCGCGGGAGTCGAGACGGACGAAGCGAGCGTCCGGGACGCCCTTACGCGCAACGAAGCCGAAGCGCGGCGTCAGTTGATCGAGGCACAGGCCTGATCCCGTGCCGATGGCTGCGAACGATATCGAGCAACTGATCCGCGAGGCTATTCCGGATGCCGTTGTGGAGATTCGCGACCTTGCCGGAGACGGCGACCATTATGCCGCCCATGTCGTGTCGGCGAGCTTCGCGGGCCTCAGCAGGGTCAGGCAGCATCAGGCCGTTTATGCCGCTCTTGGCGGGCGCATGGGCGGGGAATTACACGCGCTGCAGTTGACCACTGCCACGCCATCGGGAGACCATCAGTGAGTGACGTTTCGGCACGCATCGACGAGATCGTGAAGAAGAATGACGTGGTGCTGTTCATGAAGGGCACCGCCCTATTCCCGCAGTGCGGCTTTTCCAGCCGCGCGGTTGCGATCCTTGATCATCTGGGCACCCCGTTCGAAACGGTGGACGTGCTTCAGGACCAGGGAATCCGCAACGGCATCAAGGAATATAGCGATTGGCCGACTATTCCCCAGCTGTACGTTCGCGGCGAATTCGTCGGCGGATCGGACATCATGATGGAAATGTTCGAAAGTGGTGAGCTTCAGCAGCTTGTCGCGCCGGCGAATTCGGAATCCCAGTAACGCTAAAGGGGCAGTGAGGGGGACCAGAGAACCGCCTCACCGCCCCTTACGTGGCGTGGAACCAAGTGGACACGAACAATATTGCAACCGCCGTGCCAAATGCAAAAAACGGCGGATTTCTGTACTTAATGTAGCTTCCTATTTCTAAGGACCTTCGCCCTGCGTAAAGTTTTTCGACACATTGCGCATCGTGTCAGGGTGAGGGACACTTTGGGGCCGCTGCCGGGTTGTTGCCGGTGATGGGACGCGACGACCCCGACCTTGGCAGCCCGCTCGCGATGCCCAGATTGTTCTGTGACCTGACGCAGAGCTGGTCCGACGTCGGCGGCGGGGTGCGCACCTACTTGCTGCACAAACGCCGGCACATCCTCGACAATACGCCGCACCGGCACCTTCTGATCATACCAGGAGAGCGCGACGAGGTGGTCGAAGAGGGCCGCGCGATCACCGTGACCATCAAGTCACCGCACGTGCCGCTAAGCCCGCACTACCGCCTCTTGCTTCGCAACAGCGCAGTGCAAGCCGCGCTCGATCGTTTTCGGCCCGATCTGATCGAGTGCCAGGATGCCTACAACCTTCCTTGGGCAGCGGTCGCGCATCGCAAGCGTCACCCTGAAACGGCGCTGGTCGCAGCGTACATGACGGATTTCCCGACTGTCTATGTCGAACGGCCAGTCTCCAAATTTCTGGGCAAGGTGGTTGGCGGAGCGGCAGCGCGTTTGTGTTACCGATATTGCGGAGCGCTCTATCGGCGCTTCGACACCGTGTTTGCATTGAGTGAAAATGGTGGCGGCACCAAGCTGCGCGCGCTCGGAGTCGGTAACGTGGAGGTTGTCGGCCTTGGCGTCGAACTTGGTGAGTTCGGTCCGACCAGGCGCGACGAGCGACTGCGCCACTCCCTTGGCCTGACCGAAAGTCAGCCTTTGCTCATCTACGTCGGTCGCCTCGATATCGAGAAGCGGCCGGACGTGGTCGTCGACGCATTTCGTAAGCTGCCGGCAGAGCTTGGAGCACGTCTCGTTCTGCTCGGCGAAGGACCGCTCCGCGAGGAAATCAGCCAGCTCGCCGACTCGCGCATTTCGATGCCCGGTTACGTCAAAAGCCGCACAGATCTGTCGCGCTGGCTGGCAAGCGCCGACATCTACGTTTCCGCAATGGCGGACGAGACGTTCGGCGTGTCCATCGTCGAAGCACAGGCCTCCGGCCTTCCAGTTGTCGGGGTCGCCTCTGGTGCAATGATCGACCGGGTCGGCGAGCATGTCGGCCTGCTCGGCCCGGTGGGCGACAGCGATGCGATGGCCGGCAACATTCTGAAGATCTGGCGGTCGGATCGCCGGCAGCTGTCGGAAGCGGCGATGGCGGAAGCCAAGCAATATAGCTGGGCGCGAAGCATGGAGAGCCTGTTCGGCACCGTCTATCCGACGGCGCTGAGTGGGCGCGTGGGACACAAGGCTGCGCCGTCGGCCTTCTCGTCCTTCCTTCGGCCTGCAGCGGAACTGCCGCCAGCCTGACATTCACCTGCCGTTCAGGGCGTCGACTACACTTGTAGTCGTCATGAGCGAACAAGAGATCAAGGTCAGTGACGCCGAGCTGCAGCTGATGCAGGCGTTGTGGGACGACTCGCCCATGACCGCGTCCGATCTGGCGCAACAGGTGGGTAGCCGCCTCGGCTGGAGCCTGACCACGGTCAAGACATTGCTGGCGCGGCTTGCGGCCAAGGGCGCTGTTGCGACCCAGGCAGACGGACGACGCTTTCTATATCGTCCTGCGGTCGAAAGGGATGTCATTGCGGCGCGGCAGGCCACCGGCCTGGTGGACCGCCTGTTCGGTGGCCGGGTGTCGCCTTTGGTCGCGCAACTGGCCGAGCAGCGCGATCTCGACCCGAAGGATCTCGATGAACTGGAAGAACTGGTTCGGAGCCTGCGGAAATGAGTTGGGTGGCGGAGACACTGGCGGCGACGGCCGTCCTCATCCTTGTGGTGCTGGTGTTGCGCGGCCCCGTCGCTCGCGCATTTGGTGCGCGGGCAGCCTATGCGCTTTGGCTTGTTCCCACGACGCGGCTCCTTCTGCCGCCGTTTGCGATCCAGGTTCCTGATCGGACCGTGATGATCGACCTCGGTGCGATCGCACCTGCTCCAGCTCTGACCGCAGGTTGGACCTTTTCTTTGGCTCAAGGCGCTTTCGCTCTGTGGCTAGCTGGGACGAGTTCCTTTTTGTTGTGGCACCTGCTGAACTACCGCCGCTTCATGTTTCGTGCGGTGCAGGCTGGCCGGCCTCTTACGGACGCAGCGGTTCCTGGCTTTACCGTGCTGCTGACAAGCGCCGTGACCGGTCCTGCGGCCGCAGGTATCCTGCGTCGGTACATCTTGCTGCCCATCGACTTTGCAAGTCGCTTCGATGCAGCGGAGCGGGAACTGGCACTTGCTCACGAAGCCATGCATCATCGCCGCGGCGACCTCCTTGCCAGTGCGGCGGCGCTGTTCATGGTTGCGCTCCACTGGTTCAATCCCATCGCTCACATCGCTCATCGGCTGTTCCGGCGCGACCTTGAGGCCGCGTGCGATGCCAGCCTGATCGACATTCGCGGCAGCGACGCCCGGCACAAATATGCGCAGACAATCCTGCGCTGTGCCGCGCAGCCGATGCCGCAAACCGTCTGTGCCCTCACTCCAATCGGCGAATTGAAGGAAAGACTGACAATGCTGAACAACATGCCCAGCCGCGGCCGGCAGCTCGCCGGCGGCGCGATCGCCCTCGTGCTCGCCGGTGCGGGCCTGACCTTGGCGGCACCCGTCGCCGCTCAGGAAAAGGACGTCGTCGAGCGGATCGAAATACGCCAGATCGGCGGCGGCGATCAGGTTCGCCGAGCGCTGCCGTCCGAGGTCAAAGCCAAGATGGCAGCCTGCAACGGCGAGAAGTTCGAAGCTGACGTCAATGCGACGCCGACGGCTGAGAAAAAGACCCGCACCCGCATGCTGATCTGCGCCAAGGCGGGCACGACCAAGGCGGAAACCGCCGCATCGTTGGAAAAGGTTCTCAGCCGGGTCGAGGGCGACAGTGACATGCCGGCCGAGAACAAGGCGCAACTGGCTGCCAAGCTGAAGGCCCGCATCGCGGAGCTGAAGGCGGGCAGCTAGGTGCCTTGAAGGGGCGTTCCCGGCCAAACGCCGACCGGGAACGCCTTTCGCCCTTAAGCGGCAGATGCCCAGGCGGACTCGCGAAGGCCGCGCCATTCGAGCATGGCGAACAAGGCCACTGCCGCCCCCTGCGCCAACAGCAACGCCGTTCCCAGCGCCGTTCGATCCTGCAACCAGCCCAGCGACAGCAAGCTCGCCGCGACCCAGCCGACGTTTCCGGCGATTACCAGCAGCACAAGGCTTTTCGCCGCTTCGCGACGGCTGCTCAGCCATAGGATGAATAGCCCGACGGGAAGCAAGCTGGCCCCGGCGGCCGCCAGAAATGCGGTCGGCATCCCAAGCATTGGCTCCAGCAGTTTGGAGGCGGGGATCAGGCCTGCTGCCATGATCAGGCAGCTGGCGCTGTCGAGCTTCAATATGGTGCGTAGGAAAGGTGAGATGATCATGTCCGGTCTCCAGCAAGGGACGATTCCCTGCTCCGAAGTTCGCGCGCCGGGCGGTGCAGGTCGATTACCGCCGAGGTAATGGCTCCTGCGCCGGGCGAACGTTAGAAGGCGGTTATGAGCTACATGGATTGCCGACTTGGCGAGCAGCTTCGATCCTGGCGGCAACGCCGGCGGATGAGCCAGTTGGACCTCGCTTGCGAAGCGGACATCAGCACCAAGCATCTGAGTTTCATCGAAACTGGCCGGTCGGCGCCGTCACGGGAGATGGTCGCCAGGCTCGCCGCCAGCCTCGACCTACCGCCCAGGGAGCGCAATGCGTTGCTGATTGCGGCGGGATTTGCACCGGACGTGGCCGAGCGTCCGTTCGATCACCCAAGCCTTGCCGCAGCACGCGCGGCGGTCGAGCGGATCATCGACGGTCATCTGCCCTTTCCCGCACTGGCGGTGGATCGCCACTGGAACCTGCTTCACGCTAATGCGGCGGTTCACACATTGATCGAGGGCGTCGCCGGCGCGTTGCTCGTCCCGCAGCCCAACGTGCTTCGGCTCAGCCTTCATCCCGAGGGTCTCGCGCCCCGCATAGCCAACCTGGCCGAGTGGAAGGCTCACCTGCTCGCCCGTTTAGGCGGGCAAGTGCGCGCGAGCGGCGACCCTCAGCTTGCCGCATTGCTGGAGGAGCTGAAGTCCTATCCTGCGCCGGCATCCAGCGGCCATCATCAGCTCTCGGAGGTTGCGTCGCCGCTCATTCTGGATTCCCCGGCAGGCCCATTGTCCTTTCTGTCGACCACCACCGTCTTTGGAACAGCCGTCGAAGTCACCTTGTCGGAAGTAACGATCGAGAGCTTTTTCCCGGCGGACGAGGCGACTTCCGAAAGGCTCAAGTCCCTCCGCTGACTTCCTTGCCCCTCCGCTTCGTGCGACAGGGCGGCGGTGGACGCACCTTACGGCCAGTTGGAACAGCTTGAGCCCGGCATTGCCCGGTTGCTGGCACACAATCCGTCGCCGTTCACCTTTACCGGCACACAGACCTACCTCATCGGTGATGCGGAGGTCGCCGTCATCGATCCGGGACCCGCCGATGATGATCATGTGGACGCCATTCGAGTAGCGATCGGATCTCGGCCACTTCGCGCCATCCTCGTTACTCACACCCATCGCGATCACAGTCCTGCGGCCCGGCCGCTGGCACAGCTGACCGGCGCGCCGGTGATGGGATGCGCTCCACTGGCGCTGGAGTCGGTGGGTCCCAGAGCCGACGCAGCATTCGACGGCGACTATCGCCCCGACCGCGAACTGCGGGACGGTGATACGCTGGAGGTCGATGGGTGGGAGGTCGCGGTCGTCGCTACGCCCGGCCACACCTCCAATCACTTATGCTTCGCCTATCGCGGTGCCTTGTTCACCGGGGACCATGTGATGGGTTGGTCGACGACGGTTGTGATCCCGCCCGACGGCGACATGGCTGATTACATGGCGAGCCTTGGAAAGCTCCAGGGACGCGACGACCGGGTCTATTACCCGGCCCACGGCCCTGCGGTGACGAGGCCGAAGCAGTTGATCCGCGGCATGCTTGGCCACCGGATGCAGCGCGAGCGTCAGATCCAACGCATCCTCGAAGGTGGAGCACGCGACATTCCCGCGATCGTCGCGGAGGGCTATCCGGGGCTCGACCCGAAGCTCGTGCCAGCGGCCGGCGGCACGGTGCTGGCACATCTTCTGGACCTGGAAAGGCGCGGGCTCGTTGAGCGTGCGGGAGAGTTATGGATCGGTCGTTGAAGAAATGGATGGTGGCGGGTGCTGTCGCCGCGGCGCTGCTGATCGGGCTTCTGCTCGGCGGGACGCTCGGCCTGTTCGACCGGGTGATCGGCGGCCCGAAGCCGGAGACCATCGCATCGGCCAGCCTCGAATCAATGCGGGCTCAGAGCCGGCTGAACGTCTTCGCCGCCCGTTACGTCTCCGTCACCACGTCAAAGGTGAGCCGCTTCGGCTTTTCAAACGAGCGTACCCTGATTCTGCCGGGCGACGTTCGCTATGAGGTGGACTTGGCCAAGCTGGGCGACCGCGACGTGCGGTGGGACGCGGGTTCCAAAACACTGACCGTGACGATACCCGACGTTGAAGTCGCAGGGCCGGAAGTCGATCTCGCCAAGGCGCGGGAATATGGCGGCGGCGGTATCATCGGCGCCATTGCCAACACGCAGCCGCAGCTCGATCAGGCGAACCGGGCCGCTGCAGTAACGGACCTACGAAAGCAGGCGGCGGCCGACACGCCGATGCGCCTGGCCAGGGAAGCGGCGAGGCAGGCCATCGCGCGCAGCTTCGCCATGCCCCTTCGCGCCGCGGGCTTCGAGGATGCGAAGGTCGTGGCCCGCTTCCCGTTCGAGTCGGGTACGCGTGATCCGTCCTACATCGACCAGAGCCGAAGCTATAACGAGGTGCTGGAGGAGGCTGCGCGTAAGCGGCGCTGATCTTTTCACCGGCGCTGAAAAGCGGTAAACAATTTGTCGTCCTCGGGGGGAGGACACGGGGGTTTTCACATGGCTACTCAAGTTCAGGATGCTGGTGCTGCGCCCGCCGTGCGGCAGCGTGGCTATATGGCCGATCAGGGCTTCTTCGTTCGCTATGCGGTCGTTCTGGCCGCCTTCATCATGTTCGGATTTCTGCAATTCGCCGCTCGTGGGTTCACAAGGTTCGGCGAGGCACCCGCGATGGTGCACCTTCATGCCGGCCTGATGGTGAGCTGGCTCGGCATTTTCATCGCGCAGAACCTCCTCGTCCACAAAGGCGAGCTTGGCATCCACCGCAAGTTGGGCTGGGTTTCGGCCGTTCTAGCGGCGGTCATCTGCGTGACCTTCGTGCTCGTCGGCTACAATTCGCTGTCGCTTGGCCGGCAGCCGCCATTCTTCTCGCCGCCTTATTTCCTGACGCTGACAAGCGTCGGCGCGCTGTTCTTTGGAGGAATGGTCGCTTGGGCGATCGCGCTCCGCAAGCAGGTGCAGTGGCACCGCCGCGTGATGCTCGGCGCCATGTTCATGCTTCTGGAGCCCGCGCTTGGCCGTTTGCTGCCGATGCCGCTCATCATGCCTTGGGGCGAGTGGGTAACGCTGGCCATCCAGCTGATCTTCGTCGGCGTGCTCGCGCGGCACGATCGCAAGGTGCTTGGCGCCGTCCACCCCGCAACGATTGCCGTGGCTGCGCTGCTGACACTGTCGCACGTGTTGCTCGAGGTGGTTGCCATACTGCCGCCTGTCGTCGCCTTCGCCAACGGAGTTGCGGCGGGCTAGCGCGGTTCTTATCTGGGGCGGGGGCAAGCGGCCCCGCCCGGGAGAGCCACGAATGACCGTTCAAACCGCGAGCCTGAAGGGCCTCGATCTGCTTGCCGAGATCGAGCGGCTGAAGCGCGAGCGCAACGCGGTTATTCTGGCGCACTATTACCAGAAGCCCGAGATCCAGGATCTAGCCGATTTCGTCGGCGACAGCCTCGACCTGTCGCGCAAGGCAGCGGCCACGGATGCGGACGTGATCGCCTTTTGCGGCGTCCGCTTCATGGCCGAGACGGCGAAGATCCTCTCACCGCAGAAGACCGTCATCCTGCCCGATATGGACGCCGGCTGCTCGCTTGAGGACAGTTGCCCGCCTGACCAGTTCAAGCGGTTCCGGGAGGCGCACCCGGATCATATCGCGCTGACCTACATCAATTGCTCGGCCGAGGTGAAAGCGCTGAGCGACATCATCGTCACCAGTTCCTCGGCCCAGACCATTCTCGACCAAATCCCCAAGGACCAAAAGATCATCTTCGGTCCTGACCGTCACCTCGGCGGTTACCTATCGCGCAAGATGGGTCGCGAGATGCTGCTGTGGCCCGGCATCTGCATCGTGCACCAGGCGTTCAGCGAGACCGAATTGCTGAAGCTGATGGCCGAGCATCCCGGCGCGCCGGTCGCGGCGCATCCGGAATGCCCGCCCCACATCGTTGATCACGCCGACATCGTCGGGTCGACCAAGGCGATCCTAGACTTCGCGCTGACGACCGATGCCGATACGGTACTCGTCGCGACGGAACCGCACATCATTCACCAGATGGTGAAGGCTGCGCCGCACAAGACGTTCATCGGGGTGCCTGGGGGCGACGGCAACTGCAACTGCAACATGTGCCCATATATGGCGCTGAATACGTTGGAGAAACTGTACGTTGCGCTGCGCGACCTCGAGCCGCGGATCGAGATGAGCACCGACCTGATGAACCGTGCCCGGGTCCCGCTGGAGCGGATGCTGGAGATGGCCGGCAACACGGTCGGCAAGGGTGATGTAGGACAGCCGCAGTTGCACGTGCCAGCCGAGCCGCAGGACATCGATCCGCGCATCACGGGCGACTGAGCGGGAGCGATTTGGTCCGCACGGCGTCTTGCCGCTAAAGGCGATGCCAAGGCTGCCTCTGAAGGGACCGTGATGACTGAGTTGCCATTCACCTCCATCCACCGGCACGGACTGGTGCGGGTAGGGGCGGCGCGGCCCCGGGTGACGATCGCCGACCCGGCAGCCAATGCCGACAGCATAATCGCGCTTGCCCAGGAGGCTCATGCGCGGGGTGCCGACCTGGTCGTCTTTCCTGAGCTGTGCGTATCGGCCTACGCCATTGACGATCTTCACCTTCAACAGGCTTTGCTCGACCTGAGCGAGGCGGCGATTGCGAGGATCGTGGACGCAAGCAATGATTTGCGGTCGGTGCTGCTGGTGGGAGCGCCGCTGCGCCGGAACGGTCGGCTCTACAATTGCGCGATCGCCATTCACGCCGGCACGATCCTTGGCGTCGTCCCCAAGACCTTCCTGCCCAACTACCGCGAATTCTACGAAAAACGCTGGTTCGCCTCGGGCCACGACCAGTGCCGCGCCACCATCACGGTGGCGGGCCGGGAAGCGCCCTTCGGGGTCGACCTGCTATTCGCCGCCGGCAACTATGCGGACTTCTGCTTCCACGCGGAAATTTGCGAGGATCTCTGGTCGCCGACGCCGCCATCCACCGCGGGCGCGCTCGCCGGAGCGACGGTGCTGTGCAACCTGTCGGCTTCCAACATTACCATCGCCAAAGCGGACGAGCGCTCGCTGCTGTGCGCCTCGCAATCGAACCGCTGCGCCGCCGCCTACGTCTATGCGGCCGCCGGGGCAGGGGAGAGCACCACCGACGTTGCCTGGGACGGGCAGAGCGTCATTTTCGAGCTCGGCGAGGAGATGGCCGCGTCCAAGCGCTTCTGCCGCGATCCGGGCGTGATCTATGCCGACGTGGACGTGCGGCGTCTGGCTCTGGACCGGATGCGGACGGGCACCCACAACGATGCCGCGAGCTTCGCCGGCCAGCCGGAAACCAGATTCCGGCGCATCCAGTTCAACCTAGATCTGCAGGATGGCGACACCGGCCTGATCCGCAAGCTGCGCCGCTTTCCGTTCGTTCCTAATCGGCCGGAGCGGCTGGCTCAGGACTGCTATGAAGCCTTCAACATCCAGGTGGACGGGCTGGTCCGGCGCATGGAAGCGACCAAGGCCAAGCATCTGGTGATCGGCATCTCCGGCGGTCTGGATTCGACCCATGCCCTGATCGTCGCCGCGAAGGCGTGCGACCTGATGGGTCTGCCGCGCTCCACCATCCTGGGCTACACCATGCCGGGCTTTGCAACGAGCGAGGGGACCAAGGCCAATGCCTGGAAACTGATGCAGGCGATGGCGGTCGGCGCGGAGGAAATCGACATTCGTCCTGCGGCTCAACAGATGCTTGCGGACATGCGGCACCCGTTCGCCAAGGGTGAGAAGGTGTACGATATCACCTTCGAGAATGTACAGGCGGGCCTCAGGACCGACTATCTGTTCCGTCTGGCCAACCAGCATGGCGGGTTTGTCGTCGGCACCGGCGATCTGTCGGAACTGGCCCTGGGCTGGGCGACCTATGGCGTCGGCGACCACATGAGCCATTATGCCGTGAATACGGGCGTACCGAAGACGCTGATGCAGTATCTGATCCGCTGGACGGTGGAGTCGAAGCAGTTCGATGCAGAGACAGCGGAGGTACTCACCGCCATACTGGATCAGGAAATCTCGCCCGAATTGGTCCCAGCGGACGAGAATGGGGAGATGCAGAGCACCGAGGATAAGGTCGGTCCTTATGCGCTGAACGACTTCTTCCTCTATTACACGCTTCGGCAGGGGCAGGCGCCGAGCAAGATTGCCTTCCTTGCCTGGCACGCCTGGCGAGACCGGAACCTCGGCAACTGGCCAGGAGCCTTCCCGGAGAAGAACAAGGCGGAATACGACCTGCCGGTGATCCGCCACTGGTTAGAGAATTTCGTGCACCGCTTCTTCGTCTTGAGCCAGTTCAAACGCAGCGCCATTCCGAACGGCCCCAAGGTGCTGGCCGGGGGCAGCCTCAGTCCTCGCGGCGACTGGCGTGCGCCGTCTGATGGCACGGCGTCTGCCTGGATGTCCGACCTGGCCACCATCCCGCGCAGCTAAGCGGGCAGGCGCGCCTCTCAGCACGAACGCCTTCCTTCGTAAAATAAAAGAAAAGGGGCGGACCGAAGTCCGCCCCTTCCTTGTTCGCTTGAAAGCGAAGCGTGGCTTAGCCGCGCTCCGGTTCCGGCGCCGGCGGCGGCGGCGGCGGCGGCGGCACGGGGCACGCGTCGGTCGCCAGGATCACCGAACCGTCCGGGCAGGTCTGCGTAGCCGGGGGCGGCGGAGCAGGCTCCGGAGCCGGCGGCGGCGCAACGACCGGAGCAGGCGCGGCCGGTCCGAACAGGACGCCGAGACCAAGAAGGCCGGTCAGGCGCGACGAGTCCGTGCGATAGTTGGAGTAGCGGCCTTCCGCCTTCACGTAGAAGTGCTCGCTCAGCATCTGCTCGATGCCGCCACCAACCTGCCAACCGCGGGTGCGGTAGTGGTTGTAATAATCGCCGACCGTGTCCGCGTCAAAGCGCTTGCGCTGCTCGTTCACGACGAACGCGCCCTTGGCGTACACCAAGGTGTCCGGCGTGATCAGCGTACCGGCGCGAAGACCGAAGCCCCACTCCTCGAACGACTTGCGATACGCAACGCCCGGACCGTCACGAGTGACGTTCTCACGCGGAGACCAGAGGAAGGTAACTTCCGGACCGACGACCAGACCGCCAAGGTCGAAGTCGAGGCCGGCAGCGCCACCGACTGCGAGGCCGGTATCGTTGTTGCCTTCCGAGTAGAAGCGGTCGACGCCGCCGTTGACTTCGGCGCGAACGCCGCGGAATTCCTGCGCACTGGCTTGCTGGCTCATCACCAGTGCCAACGCCGTAAAGGCGCCCAATCGAATAAGCGTCATTTCACTTCCCCTTTCACAAACACCACAGCAGATTCTTGCCGTGAACCTTTTATTTCTGTCCGCTTCGAGCCTGTTGATGACGAACACGATCCCCAACCAAGGCCAGGATCGTATCGGCTTCGTTACAGTTCCTTGCAGTCCTTAGCTAGTGACGGATGTCCCTTTGGCAACTGATCAGACGCCAAAGAACCTGATTGGTTCCGAGCAGGATATCTTATAGCATCAGTTTGTTGCGCATGTGCAACATGCTCTCTCTCGGTAATAGCGCCGATTGCCCTCCATACTGACCCCAATGACGATGTTCGCAGGCGCACAGCAGGTTGAACTCACGCACAATTAGTCTAACACCGCGTCAATCATGTGATTGCCTGATTTGCCGGGCTATTCTGAGGGAGCTGCCACCGGATCAGACTGACGCTGCAGCGCAAAAGGGCATCGGAAAATCATCCAAGGTGGACCGGAGGCCGAAGGCCCGGTTCCGATTTTTCCTATAAAGGCCGTGTTGCGTGAGTCGGTCTGGCCGAGCGGACCTTGGGTTTGGAGGTTTTATGATTGCTCAGCCCTCGCTTCGCGCGATTCCATCGCCGGAAGCGCTGTTGCGGCGTGGCGTCGAAGTTGTGACGCTTGAAGCTGAAGCCGTTCACAAGCTCGCCGATTGCCTCGACCAAACGTTCGTGGACGCGTGCGACCTGATATTCTCGGCCACCGGCCGCGTCGTTGTGACGGGAATGGGCAAGTCGGGTCATATCGGCCGCAAATGGGCGGCAACGATGGCGGCCACGGGAACCCCGGCCATCTACGTTCATCCGGCCGAAGCCGCGCATGGCGACCTTGGAATGCTGGTCCCCGGCGACGTGCTCGTCGTCATCTCCAATTCCGGCAATACCAGCGAACTTCGCGCCTTCCTCCGCTACGCGGCAAGTATTCGGGTGAAGATCATCGGCGTCGCCTCCCGGCTCGACTCGCTGGTGATGCAGACCGCGGACGTTAAGCTTCTGCTGCCGGCGATGCGGGAAGCTTGCCCCGTCAACATCGCACCCACGACATCGACCACCGTCCAAATGGCGTTGGGCGATGCTCTTGCGATGGCCTTGATGGAGATGCGCGGCTTCTCCAGTGACCGGATGAAGGTTCTTCACCCGGCTGGTTCGATCGGACTTCGCCTTACGCCGGTGTGTGAGATGATGCACCGCCGCATGCCGCTGGTCGACGAAGACGCCGCGATGCGCGACGTAATCGTCACGATGACGTCGCGCGGGTTCGGCATTGCGGGTGTCGTCGACAAGGCGGGCCGGTTGATTGGCGTGATTACCGACGGCGATCTTCGTCGACACTTCGACGAGCTCGGCACCGCAACTGCCCAGGCCGTCATGACGCGTAATCCGAAGACGATCATGGGCGATGTGCCTGCCGAAGAGGCGCTTCATTTCCTCAACGAGAGCCAGATTACCTGCGCTTTCGTTCTGGAGCGCGACGCACCGGTGAACACGGACGTTCCGATCGGAATTGTCCATGTTCACGATTTCCTGCGGATCGGACTTAGCGCCGGTAAATGAGCGCAAGTTTCGCGATCATCATCCCGGCGCGGTTCGCGTCGACCCGTTACCCTGGAAAGCCGCTCGTTGCTCTGACCGGCGCGTCCGGAGTCAAGAAGACGCTGATCCAGAGGAGCTGGGAATGCGCGGCGTCCGTCCCGGGCTGCGCTGGCGTCTGGGTGGCCACGGACGACGATCGGATCGCCGACGAGGCACGGCGGTTTGGTGCCCAGGTCGTCATGACGGCGCCAGAATGTGCCAACGGGACCGAGCGCTGCGCCGATGCGATCGCCAAACTCGGCAATGTCGCGGACGTCATCGTCAATCTGCAGGGCGATGCCCCTTTGTCGCCGCCCATGATCGTCGAACAACTTGTTGCTCGGTTGGAAGAAGATAAAGCGGCGGTGATGGCGACGCCGGTCGTCCGCTGCGCCCGATCGACGTACGAGCATTTGGCGGAAGATGCGCGTCATGGACGGGTCGGTGGAACAACCGCTGTATTCACCCGCGACTTGCGCGCACTCTATTTTTCAAAGCGGATCATTCCTTACCTGCCCGACGGCGCTGCGGCTTCCGATCTGGTCCCGATCCACCTTCATCTTGGGATGTACGCTTATCGGCCGAGCGCGCTTGCCGCGTTTGCTCAAGCGCCGCCGTCCGAGTTGGAGGAACGTGAAGGGCTCGAGCAGCTACGCTTCCTCGATCTCGGCCTGCCGGTCGCCGTCGTGCCGATGGACCCACTCAGTTGGGATTCGATCGAGTTGAACAACCCCAGTGACGTTCCACTGATCGAACGTGTACTGCAAGAGCGTGGAATTGAGTGACGGGCTGAGGGCCGACAGTTCAGCAGTCGAGCCAGCGCAATCCGCGGGGCTGCTCGCTGCCCGGGTCTATCTGGATGCCTTTGTCGCTGCCCCCTTCTCATTTTTGCAGGGTGTGGCGTGGCGCGCGCGCGGACTTAAGCTGCGCTCGCGACATCGCTTGTCGGCACTCGCCGGCCGTTCGAGGTGGGCCTACCCACTCTGGATCAAGCGGCACGAGCCGCAAGCGCGGCGCGCAGCGCGAGTCAAGGACGCGCCTGAGCTGATCCAGCCGATCGTCTACGCGCCGTCTGGCGAGCCCCATTCTTTCGCGACCGAAGCAAGCCTTGCTTCCATCCAGGCGGCCGGTCCAGCCCGGCCGCCGATCGTCTTGAGGGGCTCCGACGACCTTCCCGCGCCGCTCTGAGCGGCGACAATGCTCCTTGGGTTTGCTTCGTCGCAGCGGGTGATTTGCTTTCGAGCGGCGCTTTTCGTTTCTATGCGGCGGCCGCTGAGGACGCGGAGAGGGCCAGCATTATCTACGCTGACGATGACTTGATCGGGCCGGCGACCGAACGGCGATTGCCGCATTTCAAGCCAAGCTGGAACGATCGCCTGGCAGAGCATCACGACTATCTCACAGGCGCCTGCATCGTTCGGTCGGACGTCGCGAAATCACTTGCCGGTCCCAGCTTGAACCTTGCGTCTGCCGGCCGCCGGGAATTCGCCGCAGGACGAACACCACAGCGGCTCCCTTTAGTCCTTCATCACCGCCGCGACAGGCCCCAGCCGCTGCTCCCTCGAACGGAAAAGGCGAGACCCTCTTCCGGCCCTACGATGACGGTCATCATTCCCACTCGTAATGGTTGCGACCTATTGCGCCTTTGCGTCGAGGGCTTGCGATCCACCGATTACCCGAATGTCCGCCTGATCGTCGTCGACAACGGCAGTGATGATCCATCGACGTTGCGCTACCTGGAAGAGCTGGAGCGGGGTGGCGCGTCCGTGCTGCGCATGCCCGGCCCCTTTAATTATTCGTCTCTAAACAACCGCGCCGTCGAGCAGGCCAGCACGGAATTGCTCTGCTTCCTCAACAACGACGTCGAGATGATCGATGGGGACTGGCTGTCCCTCCTCGCTGCCCATGCCGTCCAATCCGACGTCGGAGCCGTCGGTGCCAGATTGCTGTACCCAGACCGAAGTGTTCAGCATGCAGGGGTCGTCCTCGGTGTTGGCGGCGGGGCCGGCCATGCCCACCGTCTGGTTCCGGAGGGTGAGGAAGGTTACTTTTCGCGCCATCTGTTGCCTCAGGAGGTTACGGCGGTGACGGCGGCATGCCTGGTCGTCGAGCGGAGTAAATTCTTGAAGGTCGGAGGATTTGACGAAGACCTCTTCCCGGTTGCTTTCAACGACGTCGACCTCTGCCTGAAGCTGAACGCGGCGGGATGGGGGAGCGTCTACGAACCGCGCGCATCCCTGATCCACCATGAATCCAAATCGCGCGGCAAGGATAGCGCACGCAGGAACAGGGTTCGCTTCGCCTCGGAACTGTTGGCGCTCAAACGCAAATGGAAAACCGACCAGCGCCGAGATCCATTCCATCACCCACACCTCAGCCCCTTCACTGAGCAATTCCTGATCGCGGTCTGATGACCAGGCTTTCACTGCCCGATATCACCCTATGTGCGGTCGCGTCCGTCAACGTCGCGGCGACCGCCGAAGCGCTGCGGCTGTGCCTGGAGCAGGCGGATTTCGGATCGGCTCTCCTCCTGACCGACCGCCCGCCCGCAGGGGTCGAACCAGGGATTGAAGTCAGAAGGATCGACCGGCTCCCCTCGGCCGAGGCCTACTCTCACTTCATGCTAAAGCAACTCGCGCCTCACATTGCGACGTCCCATTGCTTGGTGGTTCAGTGGGACGGTTTCATCATCGATCCACGGCAATGGCGGCCTGATTTCCTGGAATTCGATTATATCGGCGCGCCATGGCCCCAGTTCGACGACGGGCACGAGGTCGGCAATGGCGGCTTCTCGTTGCGAAGCAGGCGGCTGCTTGAGCTGTGCCGTGACCCCGCCTTTGAGGTCAGACATCCGGAAGACATCGCCATCTGCCGACTGAACCGCGACCTGGTCGAAGCGCGCAAGTTGCGTATCGCCGACGCCGTTCTAGCCCAACAGTTCGCTTACGAGCGAACGCCTGCTGGAAATTCCTTCGGTTTCCACGGGATCTTCAACCTGATTCCCGTCCTGGGACCTGAGAAGTTCTGGTCTCTCTACCGGTCGCTCGACGACCGGACGAGCGCGGCTGCGGACTGGCGATTGCTGGTCAGGCAGATGGGAGGCAGTAAGGCGGCTTTAGGAAGGCAAATGCGGATCGCCCTGGATGCGGCGATCACCAAATCAGGACGCTAGCCGCGTTTCCGGTTCGGACGAGACCTCCGGCGCTGCAAGGTAAAGCGCGCGCTCCTGCAGCCATAAGTCGGCATAGTCGCAGTTCTGCCACTGATCGAACCAGGGCCCGCCGTTGGTATAGTGAATGACCCTGGGTGTCCGCTCAAGCTTCGGATATTCACCCTCGAGAAAATTCCAATCGAGCGGCAGGGCTCCAATATCGTTCTGATCCTTGATCCACTCGAACCGGTGGAGGAAGGCCGGGTTGGCCGAGTTCACAACGTCCGGAGTCAAGGCTTTCACATCCGGATGGCTGCAATTCAGCACCATGAACGACGACCAGTTCTTCCGTGGGTAGCTGGTCTGCTTCTTGCCATCCATCTTGACGTCGTGCGCGGGCGAGTAATCATGCTGGACGCAGTAAAGCGCCTTTGAATCGTCGAGCCCGTTCAGCACCTCACGAACGTCGGTCGTGAACAAGAAGTCACAGTCGCAAAATACCACCCAGCCGTCTTGCGCCGACAGGAACGGCGTCAAAAAGCGAGTGAGGGAGAATTCGGTCGATGAACCGACGTCGTAAGTCCGCGTGTAGAGGCCGAGCTCACGAAGGGCAGGCTGGCGCACGGGAATGACAATGACGTTTCCGTCGGAGTGCCGTTCAATCGAGTGACGGCATACCTGCCAGGCGATGTCTTCCCGACTGTCATACCCAACAAAAACCTTCAGACTCATGCCTATCCCTGTTCTACTCGGTCACTCGAACCGCTATGGCGCCCCAGAAATGCACCTTTGCCGCCGGATTGCCAACTTAGGATTTGTGTTGGCGCTTTGCTCCAAGCCGTTAGTCCGCTCCATCTTGCCGGGGAGTGAACGTGGGCACGCCGCCGGGGACACGCACACTAATGCCTGAGCTGTACCGTCACTGCCATGGAAGTCGACGCCGTCAGCTCCGTCAGCGGCGGTCGCCCGGTTGGTCGCGAGATGCCTAGAGAGTTGAAGTCGGGCAAGTTAACCGACAAGCTTCTTGCTATTCAGGCGCGAGTTAATCGTCTGATCTCCCGCAAGAACCGCTCTGCTACGGTCGAAGATCGAGCCGAGGCCAAGCATGTCGTCGCAGAATCCTTGTTCTTCGACGAGCATTGGTACCTTGAGAAGTATGAGGACGTTCGAACCTCGGGGATCCATCCCCTGGATCACTTTATGGCGACCGGGTGGAGAGAAGGCCGCGACCCCGGCCCCATGTTCACGACGTCAGCCTACCTGAAGGCATATGAGGATGTCGCTGCCGTCGGCATCAACCCCCTCGTGCACTTTGTCGAGTTCGGCATGGCTGAAGGTCGCCACGGCTTCGGTGAGCGCAGCGCAACGCGTACGCCGGTGGGAGATCCAGACCTTTTTGGTCCCGCAACGCCTTGCTTCTCAATGCCTAAGAGCGATCCCGGGGACATTCTGTGGGTTAGAGGGTCGGAACTGGACGGAAGCGACAAGAACCTCTTCTTCGTCGGTGACGTGCCGGTAGGTTACGCCTCGGCCTCGGAAAAAACGCTCCTGTCGAACGCCGTTGATGAGCTTCGCTGGATTTCCGGCGATGCTCATCCAAAATCAATGCTGGGAGACGATCCCAGCCCGCCTATCCAGAGCAAGATCGTGGACGGCTGGTTCGCCCGCCATGTCCGGTTGCGCACCCGCTGGGCAATTGGGTCGCGGCCGCTGGTGTTTCGTGGGTTTCAGTTGGTGCCGGGCGCCGGGACAGCACCGGTCCAGGTCGGCGAAGGGCTTGTCAGATCGTCACTCCAGGTCGCGGAGTTCCAGCTACGCAATCCTTACTTCCCGGTCTTGGTGGTACTGACATCGGCCGAGGGAGTGGTTGAGCACGCGGAAGTGATTCCGTTTCCCTCGCTCTACCGCAACGGCGACCATTATGCCGAAGCTCTGTGGGCGGCTTCAGGAAGGACGGCCGACGCCTCCAGCGTAGCCTCGTTGGGTCAGCAACTCACTGCGGCCCTGAAGCAGCTCCATCTGCATGGTGCTCCGGTCGAGAATGTTGCCGTGGACTGGAGCGAGCCCGCGAACAGCATCCTCGACCGCATCGATCTGCGCCAATGGCTGTTGCAGATCTTCCGGTTTCAAGTGGTTCGATCCGGTTTGGCCAATGGGCTAGCGATGGCTAGACCCCCGTCAGCCCTTGAGGATGGCACTGGCCCGCAAAGGCTCATTCTGAAGCCGGATCAGCTGCCGACGATAAGCGGGCTTGTTCAGATGCGGGCTCAAGCGGAAACAGGGGGGAGCGCAGCGGAACTCACGCCAGCACCGCTGCTCGTCTCTGACAAGGACCCAAGCCTTCCCGCTCTGTTGATTTCGGCATCCGAAAAGATCCTAAAGGTCATCAGCAGTCTGGACATCGGTTTGTTGCGACAGCTGCCACTCGTGAGTGGCGGCCGTCCGCTAGACGGGGTAACGCCAGTGGCAATCCGCAGGCGCCGGCGGCGGCCGCCGTCCGATGAGCAGCGAATGGTACCGGTAAGTGGTTTGGCGGCTCGCAATACCGTCCGAGCGCCAATCACCTGGTTGGTCGACGCTCAAGACACGCCGGATGACGTCTTCAAGCAGCAGGTTCGAAGTATCGCACTACAAGCATTCGCGGAGCAGGATGTCCTGGTTCTGACAGGTGCGACCGCGTCAAAGGCTCGCTCCGCCGCGAAGCTATTCCCCGGCAAGGTGCAGAGGCAGGCGTCGCCGCGCAATGCGATTCGGGCAACCGACACGCCCCTCACCGCCATTGTGAGGGCAAATGTAATTTTGCATTCCAACCTCCTCGCCGGAGAGCTGGCGGCGATGCTGCAGCATCCCGAAGTTGCGAGCGCATCATGTGCCATGGTCTCTGCAGAACGCCGCGGTGGATCTTTGAATGCCAAGGTTATTCACGCCGGCGGTCTCCTCGGATCGGACGCGGCCGATGAACTATGGGGCGAGATCTTTTCGGTAGCCGCGCCATCTCCCCACCTTTGGATGGCTCGCTCGAACGTCGCAAAATCCTGGCTGGAAGGGAGCGCCGGTACGAGCGTGTCATGCGTTCATCTTTTCAGTGCCAGGGTAAGCGCGACCGTCGTGAACGCTTCCGACGCCCCGACTTTGGAGCTGGTCGTCCCGCGGTTTGCGGATACGGCCACGAAGGTTGAGCGGCTGATCGGATGAAGCTGATCGTTCTTGTACCTTCGCGTAACTATCAATCGTCCGCCGGTGCCCGGGTTCGATACGGGCGTCTCGCCGCCGGTCTGCAAGCTCACGGCATCTTCTTGCAGTTGCAACCGATCAACGATTTCAATCCCTTGATCGCGGATTTCGACGCACTCGTGATCAGCAAATGCCACGATGCACGATCGCTTCTTGCCGCGGCAGCTGCCTCAGGCCGCGGCAAACTGGTCGGCGTCGACCTGTTCGACGACTATTTCAGTCAACATGCGGACAGCCGGCTGCTTCGTTACCGTGACTGGTTGAGGGCGATCCTTCAGGATTGTCACTTTGCACTATGCTCAACGCCCCCGTTGGCGGAGGTCACCCGGCAATATAGTCCCGACCTTCCAGTCCACGTGGTGAACGATCCAGCACCTAGCCAGTCCGTTTGGGAGATCCTGTCGCTGGCCGATCGCAAGGCGGAGGAAGCAAGCCGAACTGGTGCGATCCGAGCCTGCTGGTTCGGCGTCGGGGACAACCCTCATTTCGAGATCGGGCTAGCCGATCTGTCGGCTCATTCCTCTGCCGTGCTCGAACTCAGCCAGGCAGTGAAGGTTGAACTCTCGGTATTGACCAACCGCCGTGCGCTGGACGCGGACGGGTTAGACATGCTTGCGGGGCTGCCGATCGACCTCACCTTGCTTGAGTGGAGCGAGACCGCAGAGCAGGAGGTGCTCCAACGAGCCGACCTGGCATTCCTGCCGGTCTCGCCGGCTCTCTTCAGCCGGGCGAAATCGCTGAACCGGGCCTTCACGAGCCTGGCATTCGGATGTCAGATTCTTTCGGTCGGTCATCCCCTGTACGAGGCGCTGGACCCGCTGATCTACCGCGACCCCGCCGTATACCTTGCGGACCTTAGGGCCGGAACCCTTCGGCTGTCCGTCACCCGGAAGGATGAATATTGTCGTCACCTGGAGGAGCTTGGCAGCGAAGACACTGAAGCGGTTCGTCTTTCTTCCTTTCTGGCGACCCTGGAGCCGCCCCAGTTGAAGAAAGAGCAGCCACGGATCTGCGTGGTTCATGGGATGGCGACGCGGGCGGAGGTCCACAATTTCACTGCTGGGATAGGGGGTCTGTCGGTCGCGAGTCCTTATTGCTCGGCGGAACTGGACTTCGACGTCGATTTCCGCAGGGTCCCACTGGGTGAAGCGTTCCTGGGCTCGGAAAGAAGGAGAGGATTCCGGCGGTTCTGGCGCCGACGCGCTGACGACCGTCCCGCAGGCTTTCCTAAAAATGATCGCGGGGCGCCATCGGTCGCCTTCGAGATGGCAACATACGGCCATACAATGCGTCAAATTGCGACACGGCTGGCCGAGATGCTTGGGCCGGTCAGGATCATCCTTTCCGAAACTGCCCGAATTCCCGTTTCCCTGACGGAGGCTGGACAGGATGGGTAAGCGTAAGGCTGTCTTCATCATCCACCTGCTCCAGGATGTGCAGGTGCTCCGCCCGCTGATCTTCATGGCGGCCAGGGACTATGGCTTCGATACAAACTTGCTTGTGTCCGATCGGTTCGGCGCGCGGGACACGTCGGGGATTTGGGTCCACGAATTGCAGGCGATCAGCCAAGAGACAGGCGCGACCTTGATCAGGTTCGGCGACGATCTCGACGCTTATCGGCACCTTTCGGAGGGCGGTGGACTTCTCTTCTCGGCAAGTGAGTCCAATACGCCTGAGCATGAGACCGCCCACAACATCTTTCGATACGCCGGGGCGGATTATCTCAGAGTGACGGTTCAGCACGGGTTCGAGTGTGTCGGCCTTCGACATGGCGTGAGCCACACTCAAAAGTTTGGAAGTACGGCATCGTTCGCGGCGGACATCTTGTGCACCTGGTTCGATCTGGAGCAACTGACATCGCTTGCGCCGTCCCAGGCACCCAAAGTAGTCGTCACCGGACCGACATCGGTGCTTCAGGTCGGCAAACGATTGGCCATCGAGTCAAACAAGGCAGGGATGGTCTTCGAAAATCTGCACTCGGTCAGGTTCGACGGCTCAAGCAAGCTTCGGCAGGAATTCCTCACAGCGTTCAGGAAGGCCGCCGGAGGTCTTCACAAGAAGGGAATAGCAACCCGCCTTCGTCCTCACCCCGGAGGCCGGTTTTCAACAAGGGGCGATCATGGTGTGCCGCCCTTTGTCGAACTCGAAGAAGCTCCCCTCTACAGGCTCGGGCTGGGCGACTTCGCCTTCGGCATCTCGCCGCCGTCATCCGTGATTATCGACATGCTGCTCGCCGATCTTCCAACGGCCGTGTGGCAGGATCCGGATGGCCAGGTTGATCTTGGGCACTATGCGGGCCTGGCCAAGGTCTCCTCCGCTGAAGACATGATCGGTTTCGCCGAGGCGGCGCTGCTTAATCGCGAAGCCATCCTGGCGGCGCAAAGGATCTGGATCGAGCAGCAAGGGATGCCGCTTGAACCCTTGGATGTTTATCGGCGGTTTGCGGCCTTGTTCGATGCATTCGAAGGAGGCGAGGGGCGCGTGGCAGATCAGGCGGTATTCAGGACGGAATGCCAAAGGTCTGATGGGCGAACAGATTGAGGGGTTCGCCAGCTTGAACGATGATCGTCCACGGTTCGTCGTCAACTGAATTGCCGCTTGCCGCTGGAGTGATATATGCGCCGCCGAGGAGCTGAAGGCAGGAAGCCTTGCCGGTCCGAATGGGCTTCTCCACATGGTGACATTCGGCGGATGCCCAACTGATCTGCCGAGGGAGGGCCGAAGGTAAGGAAATAGAGTGTTGTCAGGTTCGGTAAGCCTCAAGAACGGCATCAAGTTCGATAATTCCGCCCCTTTCGTCCTCATCGGCGGAATGAACGTCATCGAGGATGAGGACGTCGTGATGGCGACGGCAGCCAAGTTCGTCGACGTGACCAGTGCGCTCGGCATCCCTTATGTTTTCAAGGCGTCGTTCGACAAGGCGAACCGATCTTCAATCAACTCCTTTCGAGGACCAGGGCTTGAAAATGGGCTCAGGATCCTTGCCGCGGTCAAGGCGAGATTTGGCGTGCCGGTCCTCACCGATGTTCACGAACCATTCCAGGCGGGACCCGTGGCCGGAGTGGCCGATATCCTCCAGCTCCCTGCTTTTCTGGCGCGTCAAACTGACTTGGTCGTTGCGCTTGCGAAGACCGGGGCCGTCATCAACATCAAAAAGCCCCAGTTCCTGGCGCCGCACGAGATGGCGCATATCATTCGTAAGTGCGCCGAGGCCGGGAACGACCAGATCGTCCTTTGCGAGCGCGGGTCCAGCTTCGGCTACAACAACCTCGTGGTCGACATGCTTGGCATGGACCTGATGAAGTCCATGGCGCCGGTTGTGTTCGACGCCACACACGCTCTTCAGAAACCCGGCGGCAGGTCCGACAGCGCCGACGGCCGCCGCGCGCAAGTCGCTGCCCTCGCTAGGTCAGGAATGGCGGTCGGCATTGCGGGTCTCTTCCTGGAAGCTCACCCGGATCCCGACAAAGCAATGTGCGACGGCCCGTGCGCCCTTCCGCTGGATGCGCTGGCGCCGTTCCTTGAACAGGTGAGCAAGGTCGATCAGTTGGTGAAGAGCTTCCCCGCACTGGTCACTGAGTGACGAAGATGAATCCCCTTGTCCAAGCGGAGACGGTCGGAAGCACCGGCGTCCCGAAGAAGAAGCAGGGAGTGAAGCCGCGCATCCAGCTGTTCGGTGACAGCCATGCCCATGCGGTCCAAACCGCGATATTGAAGCGGGAGGGAAAAGGGCAGCCGGTGCCGCTTTCGGCCCATCGGCTGCTTAAGGAAAAAAACGGCGTTCGGATCGGCACCACCAGCTTCGAGGCTTTTCTTAGAATCGTCGGCGACCTTGAGCCGAAGGATGTGGTTGTCTCCATGATCGGAGGGAATCAGCACGCGGTCTACAGTACCATCCAACACCCACGGCCATTCACCTTTCTGTTGCCGTCCGGACATCAGGCGGTCGGCGAAGGACTGGAACTAGTACCTTTCCGAACCATCGAGCACCTTTTCGAAAAGGGTCTGCGCTCAGGGGACGGGCGTTCGCTTCAGGCATTGCGGGAGGCGACCTCCGCCCGGGTAGTCCACGTTCTTCCGCCGCCGCCGAAGGAAAGTAACGACCATATCGCGAACAATCACGAGACGACGTTTGCGAAAGATCTTGCGCGGCGAGGAGTGTCTTCTCCCGAGCTGCGCCTCAAATTCTGGCAATTACAGCGGCAAGTTCTGGCCAAGCTTTGCGCAGAATATGGCATCAAACTCATCGATCCGCCTGCAAGAGCCGTGAACGAGGCGGGATTCTTGCGGCCGGAGTTTTACGCCAACGATGCTACCCACGGTAATTGGCTCTACGGCGAGCGTGTTCTTAGGGACATTGAGAAACGGTTCTTAGGGACGTCGGGCAAAGCTCGAGAGAAAAGCTCATGAAACATCCATATAAGTCGCTCCCAGCAAAGGCATTCTGGCGCAAATCCGTTGCGGAACCTGCTCCTGCTGACGTGGACCCGGTCGGCGAGTTCAATGTTCGGATTGGCGTTGACACCAAGGTTGCAACCGCCGGCAGCTGCTTTGCTCAGCATATTGCGCGTTACCTCAAGAACTCCGGCTACAATTACTATGTTGCCGAGGCGGGTCACCCCATCGTGCCCGAACAAATTCGCGCCAAGCATAACTACGGTCTTTTCTCGTGCCGCTACGGCAACATCTATACGGCGCGCCAATTGTTGCAGCTGTTCAAGCGTGCCTATGGCCAGTTTCTTCCGGCTGAAGATGCCTGGAAGGAAGCTCCCGATCATTTTCTCGATCCTTTTCGCCCCACAACGCAGCCAGGTGGCTATATCTCGCTCGCCGAGTTGAAGGCGGATCGGAAGCAGCATCTCGCCGCCGTTCGTGAGATGTTCGAGAAGCTGGATGTGTTCGTCTTCACACTGGGCCTGACGGAGTGCTGGCGCACCCGGAGCGACGGGGCCGTCTTCCCGATTTGCCCGGGCGTAGAGGGAGGGAAGTTCGATCCCCGGCGCTACGAATTCTACAATCAGCCGGTTGAAGACGTAATTGCCGACCTCACGGAGTTCAGGAATTCGCTGAAGGAGGTGAATCCGCAGGCGCAGATCATTTTCACCGTTTCCCCGGTTCCGCTGGTGGCAACGGCCCAGCCCGGCGCACATGTCTTGTCCGCGACGACTTACTCCAAGTCGGTCCTGCGTGTAGCCGCGGAAACGATGCGCCTCCGGTTCGACAATGTGCATTACTTCCCGTCATATGAAGTCATCACCGGATCGTTCAACCGCGGCGCCTATTACGCGGCAGACCTCCGCAACGTGGTCGAGGACGGGGTTGCTCATGTGATGCGCTTGTTCCTTGCCCATGCCACAGGTGACGGCCCGTCGGAGGCTCCAGCCGCGCGTCCGCAGCCCGCAAGCCAGCAGGACGAGCATCTGGCCGCGGCTCAACGGATGATCGAGGTGGAGTGCGACGAGGTCGCCTTGGACCGCGACTAATCATGCGCTCGATCCTGATCACCGGCGGGGCGGGCTTCATTGGTACCCATCTAACCAGAATGGCCGTGGGCGCAGGGCACGGGGTCACGATCCTCGACAATCTGTCCCCTCAGATCCATGGCGACCAGCCGGATTACGTTCCGCCTCCTGGCGCAGAGTTCCTTCATGGCGACGTGACCTCTCGCTCAAACCTCGAGCAGGCGCTCCGGGGCATCGATACGATCGTTCATCTCGCTGCCGAGACGGGTACGGGTCAGTCGATGTATGAGGTTGACCGCTACTATCGGGTCAACGTCCAGGCCACCGCCACGTTGTTCGACATATTGGCGAACCAGCAGCATGGTGTGCAGAACATCGTTCTGAGCTCAAGCAGGTCGGTCTACGGCGAAGGCGCTTACCTTTGCCACAGCTGCGACCCGGGCGGAGCACGTAGATACCCCGGTCCCCGATCTCCTCAGCAACTTGCCGACCACCGGTGGACGCCGGTTTGCCCGGTCTGCTCAGGCGACATTAGCGCGACCGCTACGCGCGAGGACGACAAGCTCAGTCCTGCCTCGATCTACGCTGCGACCAAGCTTGCGCAAGAGGATCTGGTGCGCGTGGGGTGCGGAGCCCTGGGAATTGCCCACGCGATCCTGCGGTTCCAGAATGTCTTCGGCGAAGGTCAATCGTTGAGGAACCCATATACGGGGCTTCTTTCGATTTTCTCGACGAGGATACGGCTCGGGCAAACGCTTCCGATCTTCGAAGATGGGGAGGAAACCCGCGACTTCGTCCATGTCGAGGACGTCGCGCAGGCGATGCTCCGTAGCATTGAACAGCCGATTGGCAGCGGCGCGACATTGAACGTCGGTTCCGGCCAGCCAACCTCGATCATGGCAGTCGCCAAGCTGTTAAGGGACATCATGGGCGGGCAGGTCGAGCCGCACGTGACCGGTCAGTATCGTGTCGGTGACATTCGGCACAATTTCGCAGACCTTTCACAGCTTGCGAGCACGCTGGGCCTTCGACCTGCCGTTACCGTCGAGGATGGGCTGAGACGTTTCGTCCGCTGGGTTCAAGATCAGCCCGTCCCGGAAGACCTGCTCGAGCAAGCCAATGCTGAGTTGAAGGCGCGCAATTTGATGGCGTGACTGGCGGTGTTGATGCCGCCGATTCAATTGTTTGGCCCAGGGTTGACCTATCCGCGCCCTCGCCACAGGAGCGTCGCGTGATTGCAGATATTACAGCAGATTCGGGCAGGATCCAGACCAAGTGGCTGGATCTGGAATATGGCGAAGTAACCCATCAGGGCAAACCGATGCGGTTCGCGACGACGGGGTCCTCAAGCAAGAAGCGGCTTCGCACCCTCTTTTCCAAAGAACCCATCACCCTGGCGTGGATGGACACGTTCGCTGAGGGTGAAACCCTGTACGACATCGGCGCGAACGTTGGGATGTATACGGTTTATGCCGGCGTGATGCGGAATGCGGAGGTTTACGCCTTCGAGCCCGAAGCGCTCAACTATGCCGAGTTGAACAAGAACATCTTCCTCAACAATCTCCACGGGCGCGTGCTCGCTTACTGTCTTGCGCTCAGCGACGTGGACAAGGTCGATAGGCTGCTGTTGAGCGACTTCGGCATCGGCATTTCCTACCACGATTTCGAAGAGAATAGCTGGACGGAAGACAAGGCGTTTGCCGCGGATTGGGTGGTCAGCAAGGAAAACCGCCGCCCGCAAGGCTGTATCGGGCGAACACTCGATTCACTGGTGAAGGAGGGCATACCGGCCCCACACCACATCAAGATCGACGTCGACGGCCTTGAGCATCGTGTGATTGCCGGGATGATGGAAACGCTTCGTCAGCCGGAGTTGAAGACCGTGCTGGTCGAGATCAACTTCGACAACCCAAAGAACCTGGCGATCATCGACACGATGGTTGAAATGGGCTGGCGCTTCTCTTGGGATCAGCTTCGCATGCACCGCAAGGTGAAGTTCACGGTTGAGCAGATCCAGAATTACCAAAAGAAGGGTGCCGGCGGGCTGAACTACATCTTCTATAAGGATGCTTCGCTGGATCGGGTGTTCGAGAGGGCGTTCGAAAGCTACGTGCCGGGCGAGCCGATCGATCTGAACCAGTTCGTCGAGGGCTAGCGCGGCACGATCGCGGGACGCTGAACCTGGTTCTGCTGTAGTACGGCATCACGCCGGCATGGCGTAGAAGGTTTGATCATGTTGCAAGTTGGCGGCCTGTATTTTCCGGATCTGGAGAACCACTTCACGAGGTTCGGTGATCAGGTTCACGATTATCAAAAGCGTGACCGCGAAGCGGCATACCCGTTCGTCAAGAGCTGGCGACGAGCGCTGGACGTCGGCGCCAACGTCGGCATCTTCTCGCGCGATTTCGCAAGCCGGTTTGACGAGGTGGTCGCGTTCGAACCGATCCCGCGGGTGCGGGAGTGCCTCACGTTGAATGTTCCGCAGAACGTCCGGGTTGAGCCTTGCGCAATCGCTGACGAGGTCGGCACCCTCAGCATGTATCCCACCGCCAAGAATTCCGGTGGTTCCTTCATCTGCAACCACCCGCAGGTCATGACGCCCGAGGGTGTGCAGCTCAAGGCGAACAGGGCCATCGAAGTCGAGGTCCGAACAATCGATAGCTACGACTTCGATGCCGTCGACCTCATCAAGCTAGATATCCAGGGGGCGGAATTCGCAGCACTCGTTGGCGCCCGCGAAACGATCCTGCGGCACAAGCCGGTGATCATGGTCGAGGAAAAAGGCTTCAGCGAGGCCCATGACGAATTCATCCGCAAAGCGGCCGATCTACTTGTCTCCTACGGCATGACGCCCAAGGAAAAGGCCCAGTCAGACCGCATCTATGTCTTCGAAAACTGACCGGATGTGACTAGACGGGTCCTTTGCTGCTAGGCTTGAGACCTCGCTAGGGGCACGTGTCACAAAGATCCGATATGGAAGCGAGCCGCACACCGGTCAGTGATTTGGTCGCCAAAGCGAAAGCTGCGGCTTCAGCAGGCGATTGGTCCGCAGCGGTCGAGGCTCTCGAGCCTGCGGTGGAGGCACAACCTCAAGAGGGAGAGTTCCGGCTCAAGCTCGCGCAGGCTTATGAACGGCTTGGCCGCCCCGATGATGTAGTCAAAGTCCTGAGCGGACCGGCTGTTGCGGAGTTTCCGCAGCCTAAGCGGATGCTCGCGTCGGCCTACATGGCCATGAAGGACTATGCGGCCGCTTTGCCTGTGCTGCAGCTACTTCTGGCCGCCGACCCGAACGATCATAAGCTTGCGCAGTGGAAAGAGCGTTGCGAGCAGAAGCTTTCGAGCCGCAAGATCGTTGCCGGCGTGCAAGCGGCGAAAGCGCTAGCGTCTGCTGAGCGCTTCGAGGAGGCTGAGCAAGCCTATCTCGACCTGCTCGCCGAATTCCCCGACCTTGTCGAGGCGCGGGGTCGGTTGGCTAGCCTGTACATGCTCCAGAAAAGGTGGGGGGACGCGGTTCCCCATCTGCAGGTCGGGTTGGCCCTAGACCCGAGCAGTACGGAGTTGAAGACGACGCTTGCCCGCGCATTATTCAAGTTGAGCAAAGCAGCGGAGGCACTCGCCGTGCTTACGAGCCTCGGCGATGCCGAACTCGACCGCGATCTTCTTTTTCTACAGCTGCGCTGCCACTTCGAATTAGGTCAGTGGCAGGCTGCTGAGCAAGCCGCTTCGCGCTTGCTGGCGAGGTTGGATAGTGCCGACCCTCTGAGTGCCGAAGCTGCAAGCCTCAGGGACGATGCGCTCGCCGGGCAGGAACTCGAACACGCCGATTATCTAATCAACGCGGGCGACATAGCGCGCGCGATTGCTCGATTTCACGATATTGTCGGCAAATATCCGGCATCCGCCCCGGCGTGGCGCAAGCTGGCGACCACCCTGCTCGGTGCCGAGCGCTTCGCCGAGGCAAAGGACGCCCTGCAGCGATATCTCCAGCTTCGGCCGGATGACGGGGAAGCACGCCGTGCCTTGACGCGGATCGTCGTCGATAACTCCGACGAGAAGGCTGTCCTCGACTACATACAGGGAACGATCGCCACCGGCTCGGCCGATATCGACGGCTACCGTTGGCTCGGGCGGTACCACGCCGATCGCGGGGAATGGGAAGACTCCCTATCAACCTACCGGCAAGCGCTCGCGCTCGAACCTCAAAGCCCGTCCGCCCGTCTGGGAGTAGGCCGCGCGCTGGAAGGCCTGGGACGCCGAGCAGCGGCACTGGAGGAGCTGCACATTCTCATCTCTTCCGGCGCCAAGGTGGTGGAGGCCTTGCAGCTCAAGGGCCAGCTCCTTGTTGAACTTGGACGGCTCGACCAAGGCATCGAGCAGTTCGAACGTGCCCTTCTCGAAGCCCCAAAGCATCCGCTGATCAGTTGCAAGCTGGCGAATGCTCTACTTCTGAAGGGCGACGTCGAGGGTTTCCACCGTCTCAACGACCGGCGGCTGGAGCTGCCCAGCTTTGTGGAACGGGAGGTGGTGCCGCCGTTCGAGTGGTGGACCGGGCAACTTGCAATCGAGGGCAAGCTGCTCGTCTGGGCAGAAAATGGGCTCACCGCTGGTGAGAACATCATGCACATGGCGAATCTGCGGCACCTCACCGGCCTGGGGTTAGGCATCATGCTCGAAGTGCCGCCCGAGATGGTCAGCCTTGTGCGCCGCTCCCTCGATGGCATCACCGTCGTAGCGGCAGGTTCCGGCCCTCCGCAGGGGATTAGCCATCATCTACCCTTGGGCAGTCTGTCCAAGTGGTTCAAGCCAGACCTGGCCTCGTTCGACACCATGGCGCCCTATGTCGCCCCGGACCCTGGGGCTGTTGCTGCGCAACGCGCACGATTGCAGGCACAAGCGGGTGAGGGGCAGATCCTCGTGGGCCTGGCTGGGCCTGCCGAGGACAATAACGCTTCCCTGTTGATGAGGCGGATCGCGGCACCGGGTTTGTCGCTCGTCGAGCTTGAGCGCGGCGAACCCGATACGGGCAAGGTCGGAGCGACAGATTTGGACGACCTTGCGGCCCTCATTGCGGCCATGGACCTAGTCGTCTGCGGTGAAGGCCTGATCGCGCATCTGGCCGGTAGCATGGGCGTGCCGACATTCGTCCTGCTTCCGGCAACACCGCGGCCCTATTGGCTGGCAAAAGGTCGCAACTGCATCTGGTACCCCAATACAACCCTTATTCGACGTTCCCACATCGACGAGAATTGGGCGGCGGCGTTCGAGGCGGCCGGCAGCGAAGTTACGGACTGGGCGACCGCTTACGACGGCTCAAAGTGGCTAGTTCCTTCAGCCGAGGTGAAGCCTGCGATCACCCTTCGAGAGAAATGCGACGCGGTCCGAGCTTACGTCATCCAAGGCCGTGCAGCTTTCTCAGCCTACGAGAGTGCGTTCGAGCTGCTCCAGCAAATTCCATCACCTGAGCGTCCGCCGGAGCTGAATATGCTTCTGGGGTCCTTGTTGGACCGATTTGGACGCTGGGACGAGGCTCGGAGCCACTTTGAATCCCTTCGGGCCGATCAGCAATTCGATGCGCAGCTGGAGGAGAGGATACTCTCTGTCAGCCTAGCGATGTACGATCTGGATTACGCCTTGCCGATCGCCCGCCGATTGGCGGAGGGCGACGCTGCCTGCCATGTGGTGGCCGCGAATATTCTCTATCGCGTGGGGCAAAAGCAGAGCGCCCTGGACGAGCTACGCGCCGCATCGCTCCGCCAGGTCCAGTCCGACCAACTGGCGGTCCTTGCCGGGACGATCTTGATCGAGATGGGACGTGTCGAGCAGGCGGAGCAGTACCTCCGCGAACAGGCGGCTGTCTTCGAAAACCCGGATCTATACACTTTGTTGGGCCGGACAATTTCTGCCCAGAGCCGCTATGACGAGGCATTGGCCAGCTTCGACCAAGCACTTGTTCGCTCGCCAAATGATCCGGCCGCTAACTTCTGGCGGACTCAAGAGCTGATCGGTTCGGGCGCTGGAAACCCTGCCTCGCTACCGCCGCTGCTTGGGGAACTCCCCGACGCTTCACCCGAGGACCATGTCGTCTTCTTTGCCGCCGACAGCGGCTATTTCTTCCAGCATGGCCTCGTCCTGATCGCGTCGCTCGCAACCAAGTCGCCGGGCGCCAAATGTCATGTCCACCTGATCAATCCGGATGAGGCCGTCGCTCCTGCGATCGATCTCCTCAGGAGCATCTATCCCGGCCTCGAGATCAGCCTTTCGTTCGAACATCGGGATTTTACCGGCCTTAGCGTCGATTACGTGCGCACCTACTATGCGTCGGTCCGCTTTGTTCGGCTCGCTGAAGTGTTTGCACGCTCACCGGCCTCTTACCTGAGCCTCGACGCAGACTGCATCGTGCGCGGCAATGTAGCGGCCGTTGCGTCAGATTCGGACAATGCCGACGTGACGGTCCGGATGCGTTTCGACGAACGTCCGCACGCCGGCGTCGCGGCGGGGGCATTGACGCTGCGCCCGACGGAGGGCGCCCGTCGTTTCATCGACAGGTCCGCCGAACTGATCCGAAGCACGCTGGAGACGGGCGAAGCCGTGTGGTTCCTCGATCAGGTAGTGTTGAACCATGCGGTGCGGGAGCTTGGCGGCGATGAGGTCCAGCTGGCGCAAATGGACATGAGCTATATCGACTGGTTCTTCCGCCAGGACAGCCTGGTCTGGACCGGGAAGGGACCGCGCAAGTTCCAACACGAACGGTACACCTCGGAGGTCGCACTTTATCAAGAGCTTCTCGAAGGCGCGGGACTGGCCGAATTGAAGCAGGATAGCGAGCGCCGACATTCTCCCGACCCTGAGCCCGCTACCAAACCCTAGCGTTCGCCTGAGCGGTTCCGGCGGAATGGCCGAACAGCCCGCTTTATCGATGAGAGCCTGACGTTCACCTCGGGATGGTTGCAATCCGAAGTTGCGTGCTGAAAGGCGTCAGCGGGTATACGGACCGCCGGAGCTACAATTGTGCCACTTGAGAGCAGTCGGCGAGCCTTTTTGCTGGACGGAGGCGGAGCGGCACTTGGCGCCACGCTTCTGCAAGTCGCAGGCCGCGTCGACAGCCCCACGCCGTTCACTCCATTTGGCGGTGCCGGCGTCAGCCCTATGTCTTACGGGGCGAAGGGTGACGGGAAGTCCGACGACCGAGCTGCCCTCCTGGCTGCCGTCTCATACGCCTTCGACCGCGGTCTACCGCTTGATGGCGGGGACAAGCTTTACGGCGTCAGCGACGACCTTGTCATCGCGAGCAAGTCGAGACCCTGGATCGTCAGGCTTCGACTAAGAAACATCAACTCGGTTCACGACAGCCAGATTCTCGCTTTCAAGGATTGCGAGCAGGTGCGGATCGATAGCCTGTATCTAGACACGGGCGACATCGCAGATGTCGGGGATCGGGAGAGTCGGTCAGGCCTGCGGATCGAGGGCGGGAGCGGCCACCGCGTCAGGCAAGTCGAAGCGACGGGCAAGGGGAAGGGCAGATACGTATTCCTGCGTGGCTGCACGGATAGCGACTTCGAGGACATCTATGTTCACGACGGGCTGTTCCACGATCAGAGCATCCACAACAACGATCCGCGGGTCTTCGTGGAAGACGATGTTGTCGAGGGCATACGGATCGACGACTGCTCCAATTGCCGGCTGATCCGGCCGAGGGTGCGGGACCTTCTCGGAAATGCCACCTATTATACCGCCTCAGGCTTCGTTCCCGGCAATTATCCTGCGTCCAAGGTCGAAGCCTTCCCCAACATGCGGACGCGAGGGATCAGCGGCGGCGGCAATGACGGTGTCACCATCCTGGATCCGCAGATCAGCAATGTCGATCAGGGCATCGACCTCAGCGGATCCGGGGGCAATTGGGGCAACAAGAAGGTCAACGTCATCGGCGGCCGCACCTTCAACTGCGCCAGCGTTGGCGTGAAATATGGGGGCAGCCAAGCGAATGCTTGGTCCTTGGCCACACGGCGGAGAACTGCGGGATGTTTGGCTTCATCCTCGGCGGCTCGACCGCGACATTGAAGAGCGAGAATATGCAGCTGTCCAGCTGCGTGTCGCTGAACCCTGGTTTCAACGACATCCATACCGATGCGGGCGACCCAGGGAGCCCTTTCTACAAGCAGAACGCCCATACCGGCTTTCTGGTCTTTGCCCCTTCCGATGCGGGCATAGACGGCGTGGTGCTCGACAATTGCCAGGCCATCGACCGGCAGGGTTTCTACTTGCTTGGAGATGACGATCCCTGGGCGCTTGCTGGTGCCACCGCCGCGCGAATGCAGTTTCCGTGGAGAGGATACAGCGGGACCTATTCGGCGACCTTCATGACCCGAGGCGGCACGGTGACCAGGTCGGTTGCGCTGACGTCGGGTTCGACCCAAGTCACCTGGACGGGAGGGCTGGCAGCGCCCATCAGCCATCCCTTCGTCTCTCTGCCGCACAAGATGCAGTACGGCTATATGGCGCACAATGAGGTGGGCGCCGCCCTTGCCTTCAACCAGACGACGCGGCGACCGATCACGCTGAACGATAATTGCGAAAGCGCTGGTCATTTGGTGGCTCGGCAGTTCGGCTTCCATCGAGACCTTTGCCACCTCACGGCGACGTCACCGCAGACCATAAGGAGCGGCGCCCATCTCACCGTGGAGTTCGACAGAGAGAACGAAGACACGATGGGGATGCATGACGGAGGAGGCGCAACGGCGTTCGTGTACCCCAAGCGGCCGGGAACCTACCGGGTGCATGGGATGATCGCCTTCGAGACGGCGTCGGCGGGTTACCGCCGTGTTGAGGTAAGGGTCGACGGGACGGCGGTGTACACGCTGCCAGTTGCTGCAGTCGTAGGTGAGCGTACCGTCTGTCTATTCGACATTGATGTCGAGATTGGTGCCCGGCAGGTGGCGACTAACGTCAAAATCAGTATCTGGGCAGAACAGAATAGCGGCAGGAGCCTCGAAATCGGAGCGGACCGCTGGGTGAAACTTGAACGCGTGAGACCGGCATGAACCTCAACGAACTCGGACTGAAGCACAGCACCGACAAGGCGTCCCATGGCCACAATTACCTTGACCTCTATGAGGAGCTGCTGGCGCCGTTCCGCGACCGGGGCAACCTTCGCATCATCGAAATCGGCGTTCACGAAGGAGCGTCGCTCCGCGTCTGGAAAGACTTCTTCCCAGACGCGCAGATTGTAGGCGTGGACATCAAGGAAGCATGCCGCGCCCACGCCGACACGAGCATTCAGATCGAGATCGGTGATCAGGGGGACGAGACGTTTCTCCAAAGCCTGATCACGAAACACCCCGCCGACATCATCGTCGACGACGGTTCGCACTTCTGGTCTCATCAGATCGACACGTTCCGACTGCTCTTTCCGCAGATGAGGTCGGGCGGCTTATTCGTGTGCGAGGACCTTTTGACCTCACGGAGCAAATGGGTCGCGGCATATGGCCGCCCATATACTATCCCGGCGGCAACATATTTCGGTCGCCTAGCTGCTCAATTCGCCGCTGAAGGATTTGTGTACGGCGAGGCGAGTGACACTGAAATGCGGGACTTGCAGCAGCAGATCGCCTGGATGCGCTTTGGACCTGGCTTTGTTGCAATTCGGAAGGTCTGAGGGGAACACGCAAGCCTCTACAACCAGGTTTCTTAAGCCTCCGTGCCCGAGCCGAATATCGGAGTCTTGCGGCCTGGAACGGGGTTCCATCCCGACAACATCTCGCGGGTCCAGTGGAGGGCCTCCAGGACATGCTGCGGGTCGGCATCGGAATTGGTCCGGTAATTGTCGAAAGCCTGATCGACCAATGACACGAAGCGCTGTTCGAGCTCATTGTCGTTTGTTGCCCGGACGGCGCAGGCGACGAGCGTCGCCATGGCGATCTTCATCTGTCGGACATTCTCCGGCTTCAGACCGCTCTCGGCGGGAAGCTGTGCAACCTCGGCTTCACGTGTTTCTGTGTCATCCTGCACGTTCATATATTCCTCTTTGAGATCAGGGCCGAACGGCGCTCGGAGCAGTTGAGAAAGCGTGGCACGCTACCAGCGCCAGATCCTAATCCGGTGAGACACTTTGCCTCAAGCTGCTGCGGGAGCAGAACGGTAAGCTTCACGATTTCTGGCCCTGAAGCGGTCGGCGATCTCAAGGTAGTGCAAGGACGGATCCTTCATCAGCTCCTTGGGGACGGAAAAGTCGATCGAGAGCGCACGTCGACCGTAAAAGATCTGGTGCGCCACCTGCCTACTATCCACAATCCAGACGTCTCCCGGCTGGAAAAAGCTGATGTGACGGGGCTGATTATCCCACCATTCCCTTGAATTTTGCCCATAGAAGCTCGCGTTCAGCCTGCTCCAGACCTCGCCGCGGCTGAGGTGCTCGAGTTCTTCAGGCGGCAACTTCCCGACTGCCCGTTCCACCATGTCGCCGATCCGCCAACTCGTATGCCAGATCCGGGGCTGCGTATCGAGATTGATGAACATTCGCGCAAAATGCTGCTCATTCTCGTTCTTGTAGGTGTCCACGTGCATGTTTTCGGCCATGATCGTGTTCAGCCTCAACATGACCTTGCACCGATCGAACGCATAGTCCGCAAAGATCGCCCGGTAGGCCGGAATCAGGTGGCCGGTGAGGCGCTGAAATTGCTCGATCAAACCGTCAGCTGTCACATCGTCGACATCCCTGACCGTGAGGGCCTTTTTCAATTGGCGGCGCTCCTCCGAGGGCGACGCATCGACTTGCAGGAGTGGCCCGAATTTCTTCAGCTCCGGGTATCGATCCGTATCCAGATTGGCCCAGAACTCATGGTCGATCTCGGCGGATAGGTTTGGGAAGAGGACAACCTTCGCGTCCTCATATTCATCTACAAAGCTTCGCGCAGTGGCCTCCGAGGTGACCTCCGGCGCGGAGATGAAATAGTTGGGCAGGTTCGGGTTGACGAACAGCTTGGGCATGGGTCCTACAGGCAACTTACTGGAAAGTATCGGAAATCCAAATCTATCCTGCTGCCCTCGCCGGGCGGCTGCTGCGTGCCGGACCTTGACGCTTCCAACCCGCTTCCCGTAGATTCCTTCACGATACAGGCAGGAACTTTCAAGTCCAAATGGCTAAGATTGTGCGAGATCCGCTGGTCGCGGATTACATCGTCGAGCACGATGTCAAGACCGAGGCCGATTGCTCGGAGGTCCGCCGATTGTACGAAGAAGGTTGCCTGGTCCTCCTGCGGGACGTCAGGTTCGATCTCGATTATCCCTTCCTCAACAGCCTGAACTTCGATGTCGAAGGTCCAGCCGACATCATGCAGCGCGTCAAAAAGTATGGCGGGCACAAGATCCTCGCACTGACGCCGAAGAACACGGGGCCGCTCGACCAATTCGTGTTCCAGAACGTGTTCGGCTCCGATGCCGGAAAGCTGAGCTATTTCCAGGAGCAGGTGAGAAGCGGAAACGCGCAGTCCGATGCGCTATATGCGCGGCTGTTCCCGAACTACGTTTCGACCCGCGCAATGTACACGTGGCGGTTCACCGAAACCATGTACGAAGACCTTCATTGGGACGTGTTCGGGATAGAGGAGCATTTCCACCAGGTTCGGATCTTCTCCAATCTCGCGGCATCGCCGCGGCTTTGGCGCGTCAGCCATCGCAGCGACGAGTTCGCCGAACGCGTATATCGGGATGCGGAACTCCGGCGGTTCGCGGGATCGAACGGTGACGATCTCCTGCGGGCGATGAACAAGTCCGCCCTCTATTCGAAGACGCCCTGCCTGGATCGTCAGCCCAAGCATCACATCGCGTTCGCGCAGGGTGATGTCTGGGTGTGCGAGACGCGTATCGTCGCCCATCAAATCTATCATGGCGAACGGGCCTTCGCCGCCATGTACTTCAGCGAAGCAACCACCATGGATCGGCCGGAACTGGCCTTCGAGGCTCGGATCAAGCGCGTGCACGACAGGCTCGCCTCCGGCGAGACGTCGGCGCCGTTGGAGCCCGCTATCTAAGATCCCGGGATCGGCGCTCAGCTACTTGAATAATTTGCGAACAAAGCCTTTTGCGCGGCGGGACAGCTTCTTCGCCTTGCCTGAAATGCTCGCTTCGACGACGTAACGCTGCATCGCCGCAAGTTCTTCGTGCCTCGTCTGCAATTCGGATTTCAGCTTCTTGAGCTCAGATCTGAGCTGCTTGAGTTCAGCGGTAGCCTCCGACAATTTCGTTCGGAGGTTCCCGTTTACCGCGGAAATCTCCTTTCGGCGGTTCCAGCTCGCGACGATTTCCTTGTTTGCCTCAACAAGCTGAGCCTGGAGAGCCTCGCGTAATTCCAGTTCTCTGGAAGCTTCTGCACGAAGCATGGTCACCGCCCGCTTCCTCTCCTGGAGGGCGGTACGAAGCGCGCTTATGTCCAGCTCGGCCGACCGGGGCTCGAGATCTTCTGTGCCTGACGACGCAGTGTCCATTGACGATTGGCCATTACCTAGAGTTGCGAAGATCAAGCACGCGCATCTGATCCGGGGTGATTTTGACGGTGAGTTAGTGGAAAGTAGGTGCGATAGGCAATATGCGAAAACTGGGCTATCCGCTGCCCCACTTGCCTTGTCTGCGCCGCGCAGGGACATTATTGTCATAGCGCAAGCAGTTGAACAAGAACGATAATCGGGTCCTTGAGGTCCGCATGATGGACTGAGGTTTCAAGCGGAATGGCCGGAGATCATAGCGAGAACCATCACCTCGATCGCAGCCTGACCGATCTGCTGAAGGAGGCCGAGCTGAGCCTCAAGCCGCTCGTCGATGAGGACTTCCTCCAGCGCAACGACTATCTTCGGAAACGTTTCAACGACCAGCAGATCCTTGAGGTCTTTCGTTTGTGCCTGATGAGGCCAGCGGGCCACCACTGGTCTCCGGTGTACCAGGTGTTGCTGTTGCTGTTCCAGGCGGCCTGTTCCGACTCCTACCAGATCAGCAAAGAGCATTTCGGCAAGGTCGGAAATTACCTGCTCCACCGTGTGCGGGCGGGATCGCGACCGGTCATCTACTCCTTTGGGGTCGGCAACGATGTGACTTTCGACACTGAAGCCGCGGATTTATTCGAGGTGCCTGTCTACATGTTCGACCCGACCCCCGCGGTCGCGGACTTCATGAAGCAATATGAGGGCGACCAACGGCTCGTCTTCAAGAACCAGGGCATTTTCTCCCGGGATGCCGAGTTGAAGCTGTATACCAGCGACAAGGTGCTAAATTCGTCTCTTTACCCGATCCACGGTAAGGAAAAGCACGAGATCGTGCGCTGCCGGACGCTTGATGGGTTCATGGCCGAGAATGGCCATGACCGCGTGGACATCCTCAAGATGGACGTTGAAGGCGTGGCGGACGACGTGCTCGAGCAGATCATGGACGAGACGCAGATCCGGCCCTTGCAGATCGTGACCGAGTTCGAGATCAAGGGCATTGAAAACCCGTTGACCTACTTGCCGCGGCTCCCCGCCGTCGTGCAGAAGCTTAAGGATAACGGCTACATGATCTTCAACCAGCTCCTGACTCGCAAGGCGACGATCGAGCTGATCATCGTGCACCGAAGCCTGTACGAAGAGTTCGACGCGGGCGATCCCAGCGGCTATTTGCCGCAAGCGTAAACATTGATGTTCAAGAGATGATGATTGCTCCGATGAACGACGTAACAAAGGTCGAGTTGGACCCTCGTTTGGAAACGCCGATCCTGGTGATGCCATGCCCAGCGGACCTGAACGACTTTGCTGAGCCCGATAGGCAGCGCGAGATGCGGGAGTTCTACGCGAAGCCCGGTATCATCGTGATCGATCAGGTCATAGGCGAACCGGTGCTTACCGGTCTACGCGAGGGCCTCTCCGACTATCGCCGCAAGTTCAAGGAGAAGTTCAACTTCGGCCGGCCGGACACGGAAAGCTTCAGGTCAGCGTACGATCAGGCGATCAAACGCATGACCGACCTCACAATCGCCCTGTTCGGTTATGATCTGAAGGATGGCGGCACCATGTCGTATCGTCCGTTGATCACTGCAGACGAACCCCTCCACTACGACACGTACGATGTTCCATGCGGCCAGATGTCGCTGATGTCGGTGCTGAACTTCGACCACCGCCCACGAAAGTGGAACGTTGGGCCGAGCTTCAGGGAAATCTGCCGGGACAGCGCGCCCGACCTTGAGGAGATTTTAAAGAAGAAGAAGCCGGGCGAGTCCCCCAGCGTTCCGATCCGGACGGCAGGGCTCAAGGGCTTCGGTCCGCTGAAGGACGGTACGCCACTACACCGGATCGAATTTGCTCCCGGCGCGGTCTGGTATGCCAACCCCAAAGCGATCAGCCATCAGATCACCTACGGCGGCGGAGCGCACTTCCAGCAGTGGAACATCGACGTTTCCGATTGCGGATGCCAATCCTGCATTTTCGAAGCGTTCGAGGTGAACGTTCCCAACCTTCGAACGCCTGCTCCCGCTTCTGCCGCCTGATCGACTATCTCCCGAAATGTGGCAGTGGTTGCCGGCAGGTTCGGTTCCTGTCTTGGATGTTTGAATGGACATTGCGCCGACATTTGACCTGACCCTCTCGTTCGAGGGTGCATCGGTGACCCCGGTGAGCGAGGATGCCGGGCGTTCACGGCCGTTGAAAATCGGTTGGCTCATCAAGTCGGTGGAGGTGGATTCGGCGAGCATCCGCTATCGCTGCTTCCACTTTGCGCGGGTGCTCTCGCCAGGCTTCAGGAGCACATACTTCACCTCGACCGAGGATCTGCTGAAGAAGATCGGCGAACTCGACGCCATCGTGATCGTCAAGCGGATCGATCAGACGGTCGTGGATGTGGTCGCCAAGGCGCGCCTGTTCCAGGTGCCGGTTTTCATGGATTTCTGCGACGACATGCTCGCGCCGGGCTACGTAAAGAACGAGTTCGGTGTGAACATGCTACGGTTTCTCGGGATGGCGCCATTCCTTGCTGGCGTGACCGTCCCCAGCGCTGAAATGGCCGACCGGATCCAGGGCTACGCCTGCGACAACGGCGTCTCAGGCCTTAAGGTGCACAACATCCCCGACGTCGCGGAGACGTGGGACGTGTATCGCGAGACTTACGAGTTCGTGACTGGCTGGACGTTGCCGGAACAACTGCCGCCGCCCTCCACTTCCAGCGCTGCCGATCGGAAGCGGATCGTGTGGTTCGGCAATTACGGGGCAAGCCACAGTAATTTCGGCATCTATACGCTGCGACCTAGTCTGAAGTCGCTCTACAGGGTCAATGAAGACGTTCCGCTGGAGCTGATCGTCGTCAGCAACAGCGAGCCTGTCTACCAGGCACTGGTCCAGGGCTGCGGGTTTCCTACACGCTACGTTCCCTGGTCAGCCCCGGCCGTTTACGCCGAACTCGCCGCCGCCGACGCCGCACTGCTGACGACCGGCGACGACGCCTTTTGTGAGATCAAATCCTCAACCCGGGTCCTGCAGGCCTTTGCCGCCGGCGTGCCAGTTATCTCCGGCAAAGGTGCCGCCGTGTCGGAGTTCGATGAGGCGATCCCCAGCGGCAAGATGCGCGATGCCTTGCGCGCCTGTATTGGACCGCAGAGAGAGCGAGTGCTTCCTCAGCGCCTGGCGGAAGCGAGCCGAGTGCTCACCCGTTACGCGCCGGAGCGGATCGGCAAGCTGTGGGCCGGATTGCTGACCAACGCCATCGCAGCCGCAAAGTGCAAGCCGGGTGGACGTTGCGGGAAGAAGCTTCTGATCGTCATCGAGCCGGGGAACAACCTGCGCGCCGTCACCAAGCTGGTGAAGATGCTCAGGCATTATGATGAGCTGGATTATGAGCTGATGGTATCCACTCAGCTTCTGGAGTCGGACTCGCGCTTCTGGAACGTGCTTCGCTCGTCGCGGCGGATCCCGCGATTTTTCTCAGGAAAGCCCAAAGGTGTCCGAGGGCTCCTTGTGGATTGCTCGGCGATCGTGGTTGAACGGCTCAATGCGCCGATTGCGCAGCTTTTCAGGCACCACGCTCACCAGCTCGACGTCCCGGTGCTCACGAATGCGGAGGCTGTGTATGGCGGCCTTTCAGCATTTGTCGGGGAGAGCCCGGCCCCTCGGCCAAGCGCAATTCGCGCCGGGCCTTTCCCCGAGCGCCTGAACGACGATGGCAGCGTCGACTGGGCGTTCATGGTGCACGAGAAATCGCGCGGCTGGATCCTCGATGCAATCAGCAGGGAGATCGGTTCGCGGCAGCCGGCGAGTTGGCAGGTCGTCTACTATCCGGCAGCGCCGCCACCGACCAAGAACTACTTCTTCTCTCATCATTCATTGTTCGAGACATTCGTCGCAAGAGAGTCGGAGATGCTGGCTGACGCCAAGATCTTCGTCTGGTACACCCATCCGCGCATTGAAACGCCGGAGTCGATTGCCAGACTGCTGGTGGCCTTCGACCGCGCAACCAAGATCATTTTCACCTGCGAGTCCAATCGTCAGGTGTGGCTCGATCGCGGCCTCCCCGAAGAGAAGACGGTCGTCATCCTGGGCGCTGCCGATCCGCAGCTTTTTCAATATCATGCGCGATCGGGGTCCGGCGTGGTCGGCCTGTCGTCGGCCTTCTACGAGCGCAAGAATCCGGATGTGCTGCTCGAGGTGATCAAGCGCTTGCCTCACCGGCAGTTCCTGCTGCTGGGGCGTAACTGGAACCAATATGCGCTTTTCGAGGAAATGCTCTCACTTTCGAATTTTACCTACAAGACCGCCCGCTACAGTGAATATGGCAAGATCTACTCGGACTTCGACGTGTTCCTGTCGATTTCGCGCCTAGAAGGCGGGCCGATCCCACTCATCGAAGCGATGATGAGCAATGCAGTGCCGGTTGCAAGCCGGACCGGCTTTGCTCCTGAAATCATCCGGCATGGTCAGAATGGCTTCCTGTTCGACACGGACGCTGACGCGGGTACGATCGCGGACTTGATCGAGTCCGCTTATGAACTCACCGGGAACGTTCGCGCGACCGTGGACCAGTTCACCTAGGAAAACCTCAGTGCGAGCATTGTGAACCTTGCCGCATGAGCAACGCGCAGTTCGTCGCCGGGATGCTGTCGTGGAGGCGCGCGTTCGTCGCCGGGAACGTCGAGGTGGCGGCCGCCGTCAAGGCAGAGTGGGAAAGCTGGCTAAACCGCCAACGCACGGAGCCGCCCGAACCTTCGAAGCCGCTCCTCATCGCGGTGGTGCACCTCAGCTCTATCGATGATCTGACAGCGCACATCGGCTTGGCTCAGATGCTCGCCTTTCGCGAGTTGCGCTATGCTGTCGTGCTTGCATTTCCCACCGCGGCTATGGCGAGCATTGCCCGCGGGGAAGTGCAGCTCAAGGGCTGGCAAGGTCTTGTGAAGATCGTGGACGACGCCGGTTGTGACCGCTTGATCGAGCAATTGGTGTGGGACACCCCGCTCTTGCTGTTCCCCGGGCAAGCCATCTTCGACCTGGAATTCGTTCGAAATCAGCTCGCCCAGCGGCATTTTCTCGATCTGGCTCGGCCGGTGGGCGATGCGACAGACGCGAAGCGAGGAACCATGATCGGCAAGGCCTTCCTCGGACGAGCACGCGATTATAGCGAGTGGAAGCAAAGCCAAACTCAACCGGATTGGGGAGCGCTGGTCCGCGATTTGGCGAGTTCGAAGCTCTCCTTGCCGGACCTTGGAATATCCGTGACGCCGGAAGTCCGCGCCAAGATTGTCCGTTGGCAGGCTCCCAAGCGACCTTGGGTGCAACTTGAGACCCACCGCGATCGAATGTTCATCCCGGGTGTTGGAAGCGGAGACGAATTCGTCGTCCGAACCGCCAACGAGCCCTTTCACTCACAGGTCATCGAGCGTTGGCCGACGCAATTCGTCGCGGCGGAGAAGCCGTTCCCCATCCGCCTGCCTGCCTCCATGTTGGGTCCGGCGCCGCGCCTCGTCCGGGTCGAAACGCACAAGCGAGACGGCGAAATCATCGGTCAACAGGCGGTCGTCCACGTCGGACCTTCGCAACTTCAACCTTGGATGCTCAGTTGCTTCCTAAACCGCGGCGGCGGAGGTAACCCCGTCGTCCGTGCCTTTGCCGGAGCCATCGGTACGCGCCTCGCTTATGCCGAGGACGAACCCGAGGTCCTGCGGCATGTACCGGTGGTCTGGGGAGTTCTTCGCGAAAGCGATCGCATCCTGGCTCAGGCCAAGGCGCAGTCGCTCTACTTTCTCTACATCGATCATGCCTATTTTGACCGCGGACACGGGCGTTCGTACCGCATCACGCGCAACGGGTACGAAGCCGGCGCCGTTCGCCGCTGCCCGAGCGATCGCTTCAGAGCGCTGGGCATTGAGACGCAGCCTTGGCGCAAGTCGGGAAGGGAGATCGTCGTCTGTCCGCCGACGGACTATTTCATGCAGGCGCATGGTTGTCTCGACTGGCTTGAGACCACGTTGGCAATGCTGAAAGCTGCCACCGATCGGCCGATCGTGGTTAGGGAGAAGCCGAAGGATACGGAAGCCGCGGTTCCGCTTCCGGTAGCTCTTGAAAGCGCGCATTCCTTGGTCACTCACTCCTCCAACGTTGCCATTGAGGCGGTGTGCCTTGGAACGCCGGTGTTCGTCTCGCCAGCGAGTGCCGCTGCACCCGTCGGCCTGACCGAACTCTCGCAAATCGAAGATCCGGTGTATCCCGACCGTGACGCATGGCTTGCCCACCTCGCATACAGCCAGTTTTCGCTGGAGGAAATTGCCGACGGCAGGGCGTGGAGGATGCTGCTCGAGCTTGAGGAGCGGGACCTTGCCTAGCAGCCGAGTCCTGCTGATCGGCCCGTCGCCTAGCCGAGTGCCTCCATCGCAAGCATTGGAAATGCTGCGCCTGGCGGAGCTCCCAAAGCTCACCAAATGCGTGCTGACCGACTCCAAGATCGAGCCGCAAAGCGTCGCAAAGACGTTCAACATCGAAGCGGGTTATGCCGCGGACGCGGCGCAACAGGCGACGTTCGCCAACTGGTCGGGACTTCAACCCAAGCCTACCGAGCAATTGCTCGACGGACAGGAGATCTTTGCCGTTCGGACCGTCGTCGAACGTGATGGACCCTTCGGCTACGTCATTCTGCAAAGGCAAGCGGCGGATCTCACGCAGCTTTGGCCTAAGCTGGAGCAAGAGATTGGTGACAGCCTGTACCTGGACCTCGGAGACGGGAATTTCGTGCTCAACTTAAGGGCTACGGGTGGCCTCACGCTGCTGGACGACCTGTGGGAGTTGTACCGAACGGGCGCCGTCTATGGGCTCGTGAGCTATAGCTTCGGCTTGGCGCTGGACGTTGCGGTGCAGGCAAGCCGATGCTCCGCCACGGTGGAGGCTTGAGGCTTGGACCCACGCCAATTGCTCGCAGACCGATAGTTTGGCAGAAGCGCTCGCTCATGATCGATGAGTAGATCCGGGTTGGTGGGCCTGCTTCTCGCAGGGGATCCCGTTCAGATGTCGGATGAAGCCCAATTGCCGAGATGGACGTGTCGAGCAGATATAGCGTGAAGTTCTACGAGATCAGTGGCCTCGTCCCCGCGGGCTTCGAGACGGATAGCGCCGCAACAGCGCGACGGGTTGCGGCAGACGCACTTGGGTCGGGCGCAGCCAAGAGGGTGGAGATCCGGGACTCGAATGGAGAGATCATCCTCGATATCTCGGACCCTGACGAACCCTGATGAACGGCCAAAGGCAACGCCGTTCCCGACGTCTATGATAAAGCTGACTTCATAATGCCCAAGACGCTACCGCCGGAATTCGATCCTGAGTGGTACAGTGCCAGCTACAGCGACGTTTCGTTGAGCGGACTGGATCCGCGCGAACATTATCGACGCTTTGGCCGGGTGTTGGGTCGTCCGCCGTGCGGGCCGCCTGAAACGAAGCGGCAGGCGTCTCCAAGCTCGTCCAAGGCGGATAAGAAGCTTCAGCCATCTTCATCAGCTCCGGTCGAAGCAGCTCCAGTCGGCGCGCTCCCGTCGCCCAAGCTTAAGAAGAGTGCTCCGCCGATCATTGATCGGCCGCAAGGCTTGGAACGTTCGACGGTAATTGCAGCCGTCGCTGCTCCGAAGAAGGCTTCCAGCAACGACGGCACGTTTGATCTCGATGACCTTGCCGCCGCTGGCGGCGAACCCACCCAACAAGTCCGCGACTCGTATCGCAGGCTCTTGAACTTGCCAGGCGATCGGGTTGGGCGAACCGATCAACCCACAACCTGTGGGTCTTGGGCGTTCAGGACAGGCGGCACGCGTATCGAGAATGCGTCGATGGTCGATGGGGCGCGCTTGCGGCTCATGCTTGCGGGCGCCGAACGGGGCAACGGAGTAAGCTTACGTGCCTATCAGGCACAACCCAGTAGCCCGGCCAACCTGCTGATGATGGGGCAGGGTGTTCAGCTGCCGTCGGAGGGACCTGTTCTTCACGACTTCGAGCTGGTGCATCCGCTAATGCCTGTGCTGCTCGAACTTGAGGGCGTGGAGGGCTTCAACAGCGCATTGGCGTTGCTGCCTTTTCCCTCCCTTTTGCCGGGTGGGCTCCACAACGCCGAGCTGAAGGCCTTGCAAGTCGAGCCCAGTCCCATGGACGACTTCTGGGAGCGCTCGGAGGTCCTGCTGCGCGAAACGGTCGGCGGAAAGGGATGGCCAGAGCGATGGGTCAGTTGCATCGCCACCGTTGGACAGGAGCAGGGTTCAAAAGAAGAACCAGGTTTAGCCGAGGTTCGCGAATGGCTCCTTGCCGTGTTTGGCCTGGATTGGCATCAATCCGATGATGGTGCTTCCGGAGGACGGGGACTGATCCTCCCCAGGAACAGCATCCCGACGATCGGCGCGTTGGCGTCCCGCCACCTGTCCGAAAATGAAAACGCGTATCTACAAGGTCCTTATCTTGTTGCGGAGCCTGCCGACAACCGCCCGAAATGGTCGATTACGCTCGTCGCCGACCAGGCTGGTGACGCCGCTGCTCCGCGGGTGAGCGGCGTCCTCCCCGAAACGGCTTTGCGCCCCGCGAGGACGCCCTTGGCGATCACACTTCGTCCTGTGCCGAACTCGAGCCACGCCGCACCACCGGAACAAGCTGCGGTCGTTGTCGAGGATGCCCTGGCCATACTCGTCGACGCAACCACGGCCGCGGCTACGGCGCGCCTTCTTGCGGCGATCAAGGATGTTGTTCCGAACGTTACTGAGATCCTGATCAGGGCTCCCGACGGGCTCGAAGGATTGCAGCCCGCGCTGGCCGCTGCACCGCAAGGCGTTCAACCGAGATCGGTTTCATACAACGCGTCCCTGCGCGAAATTGCCAAGGATATCCGCGCTGACACACTGCTGACGCTCAGCGATCGGGTCGTATTGCGGGACGGCGCCGCGCTTTGTGCGGTGCTGGAAATGTTGAAGCGCCGCGACACTGCCGCCTCCGCAAGCTGCGCGCTGCTCGCCGAGAAGATCGTGAAAAAGGATGTCGTCCTTCAGCCAGCATCCGGCGGCTTGTTCCCGACCGGTGTCTCTCTTGTACGCGGGCCGAGCCTGACGTTTGGCGAGCCTGACGTTCTGCAAGCGCTGCCGGACCTCGAATATCAGGTAGCAGCCAACACCTTGCTGTTCACCGCCTGGCGCCGTGCCGCCTTAGCCGATCTACAAAATGTGCCCGGGACTCGGTCGTCCATCTCTGAAGACGTGCGGCTCGGCCTGGAACTCTTGCGTTCGGGCTACACGAACTGGTGCACGACACGCGTCACTGCACGGCTGTCGGGTCCCTACGCGCCGCGGGATGAGATCGACCCTGTCGGTCCGGGCTTTATGGCCGTCCCGCGGTGGGAAGATGTTCTCGGCAAAGTCACGCTTGTCCGCGAGCTCTTTTGATGGCGGACGCGAAGGCTCCCGGGACGGGCAAATCGGTCTTCTTCCTGTTCAATCTGGTGCAGGACGTCAGCATCTTGCGCCCTCTGATCTATCTGGCTGCACGAGAGACGGAGGCTCGGCTCGGTATCCTGGTGTCGGACGCTTTCGTCAAACGTGACAGGCAAAAGGTGTGGCAGCGCGAGGTTGCCGCCTTGGCGGCAGGCGCCGGGGCTTCGCTCCACCTCTACGGCAGCCCCGAGGAGGCCCAAGCCGTATTGGCTGGCGGGTCCGGCATGATCTTCGCAGCCAGCGAGTCCAATCTGCCCGCGCATCACGAAACGTCGAGCGTCTTCCTTGCTGCGCCGTCCACTTATGTGCGTGTGACGCTTCAGCACGGGTTCGAGTGCATCGGGTTTCGTCAGAGCCGCGAACATATTCAAAGTCACGGGCGCAACATCGGCTTTGCCGCAGACATCGTGTGCGGATGGTTCGAAGCGGAAGCGCTGAACTCGCTGATCGCTTCACAGCGCTCCAAACTCTATGTCACAGGCCCGCCTACGCTGCTGAACCGGTCACCCGAAGCTGACGAAGTGGCATCCGGTGCTGGGCTGGTCTGCGAAAACATGCACTCCGTACGCCTTCGTGTGTCGGGCGACCACAAGACCTCCTTCATGGAAATGTTCTTCGCCTTTTGCGGCAAGATGGCAGCCCGCGGGGAGCGGGTGGCACTCAGGCCTCACCCCGGGGGTCAATATGTCTTGAAGAACAAGGTCTCCTTGCCGACCAATGTCGACCTCAACATGCTGCCGCTCTACGCCTTCGACATGAAGTCATACCGCTTCGGCATTTCGGCTCCGTCCACGATCATCTTTGACATGATTGTGGCGGGCATTCCCGTTGCCGTGTGGCGTGACCCTGGCGGTGTGATGGACGCAAGCAATTACAAAGGGCTGACGGAGATCAGTACGCTTGACGATTGGCTGGCGTTCGAACGTGACGTTCGCATTCGTCCGGACATGATCCTGAGCAGGCAGGAGGCTTTCCTTGCGCAGCTGCCGATGCCCAGAGATCCATCGGAAGTCTATCGCCGTTTCGCTCGCCTGATCCTGGCGTGCCTGACCGCTGAAACCGGTCATTCGCGGCCTTTGCCGAACGCTGGAGCAGTTCGGCCCGCGGTGCTTTCTCAAGATGTTCTCGTCGCGGCTTCCGCATGAGAGCGTCCGACGAAAAGGCGGGCAAGCTGGCGCTGATCGTCTGCGATGGGAAAAACGGTCCGACCGCAACTCAGATGATCAGCTTCGGCCAGCCATTCACCAAAGCCGTGGCGTCACCATACCGCATCGCCTTCGAGAAGAACCTTGCGGACGTAGGGGCGGTCGAAGCGTCCTTCACTCACCACTCCCCGGACATCCTCGTCCTGTCGCGCTGTACGTCGGAGCTCGGAGGTGACTGGATCAGGCTGGCACGCGCAGCGGGCATTCCCGTCGTCTTTCATATCGATGACGATCTGCTGGCCGTCCCGGCAAGCCTCGGCGAATCCAAGTTCAAAGCCTACAACCGTCCAGAACGGCTGCAGGCATTACGCAACAATATCGAGGGTTGCGACCTCCTCTACGTCTCGACCGCTGGGCTCGCGGTTCGCTTTGCTGAACATGGCGTTCGCACCCCTACCGTCGCTGGCGACATCTACTGCGCGGTCGCCGAAGAGGATGTTGGGGCGTTGGTGGGCCCCTCAAGCGGACCGGTCATCGGCTATATGGGGACGGCCGGGCACTCCGCGGACCTGGCGATGATCATGCCGGCCGTTTGCGAGCTGATGCGCCAGAACCCCAGCTTGAACTTCGAAGTGTTCGGAACGATCAAGATGCCGGCCGAACTCGACGAGTTCGGCACCAGAGCGCGACACATCCCACCCGTTGCCGACTATACCGACTTCCTGCCCTTCCTTCGTTCCCTTGGCTGGTGGATCGGCTTGGCGCCACTTGAGGACAACAGCTTCAACGGCTGCAAGGCGGACACGAAGTGGGTGGAGTATAGCCTGGCCGGCATGGCGGTGGTGGCTTCCGACTTGCCGGTCTACGATCGCGCTTGCTCAGACGGCGCGGGGATGCTCGCGAAGGACACGGATCGATGGAGAACAGCGGTAGGAGACCTGCTGCAAGATCCCACGAAACGTAATGCGATGATCGACACTGCCCAGTCGAAGCTCCGGCAGACCTACACTCATGGGAAGCTTCGGGAGCAGGTCATCGCCATCTTCGATGAGGCCTCTCGCATTGCTGAAAGGCGCGGCTTCAACCTTCAGCTTAGACGGACGTGAGTTCGGCCTTGGGCGCTTCGGCACGCATCTCACGATGCAAGCTCTCAACCTGTTCGTTGAAGCGATTATCCGGATTGGCCATCGACCCGACGTTAACGAACCACATGTAAACCATGGCTGCCTCGCCATAGTAGATCTGATGCGAGATCAGCCGGGATTCGCCTAGCCACACTTCGCCAGGATCGAACGCCACGCGGTGGCGCGGCTCACTGTCCATCCAGGTGTTCTTGGTGCCTCCGAGAACCGATCCGGCGATATAATCGAGCATCAGGTTGGGATCTTTGCCGGCGAAACGCTCCAGCCCGTGTTCACGGTAATGCTTCCGTACCCAGTCGGTGAAACGGAGGCTGATGCTCCAGATCCTGGGCCGGCTGTCGAGGTTCGCGAAAATACGTGCCTGATGAAAATCGGCGTCGATGGAATGATTGTCCCAGTGCAGATTTTCGAACAACGTGCGGGTGAGGCGCACGCTAGGGATGAAACGAAAGGGATCATAGCCAGGGAAGCAGATCTCAAAGATCCGCATCGCTTCGTCGTGTGAGCTGCGCAACGCGCGTGCCGCGCGATCGAAGATTTCGCGGTCCCCATGGCACATCGTGTCATAGATGGCCTGACGAACCTGATCCGGGAAGACGAGCTTTCCACGGCTCTCCTTCGGTGCCGTGCCCTTGAAAAAGTTTGGTGCGGTAAGCTTCTTCAGCTTCCGCCTGAGGTCGGGATCGGCGATGGACTCAGTTGATTTCGAAAGCGCTGCAAGCGCGCCGTAGTCGAAATCAAGCCGGTAGTCCTTAATGATGATCAACTGGCCGGTTTCGAACAAGTCCGCGACCCCACCCCGCGCCCTGATTTCCGGTAGCGAAAGCTCCAGAACATAGTCGGCTACGTCCGGGTGACGATCTATCAGTGCCATTCTTCCAAATTCACTTTGTAACAGCAGGTATGGGCAGTCGCGGCAGCTTATTGCATCTCGGCTACCATTTGTTCCTTGTTCTCAAAGGCTTCGCCGATCGATTCCTTGTACCGGAAATAAACTTCCTCGAAATCATCATGTTCTTCGATCTCGCCGTCGCGGAAGAGGAGGAAGCGGTGGCACGTCCCTTTAAGATAACGATGGCTATGGGACACGATCAGCATGGCCCTGTCCGCCCGCTTTTCGAATAGTTCGACCCGGCAGCGCTCCCGGAAGCGTTCGTCACCGACCGCCATCACTTCGTCGATCAGGTAACAGTCGAAGTCGATCGTCATCGACACCGCGAAGGCAAGCCTCGCCCGCATACCTGACGAGTAGGTCGAGACGGGCTCGTAGAGATAGGAGCCCAATTCGGAGAACTCCTGAACGAATTGCAGCCGCGATTCGAAATCGGCGCCGTAGATGCGACAGATAAAGCGCAGATTGTCGGCACCGGTCAGAGTGCCGTGAAACCCGCCGGAGAATGCCAGCGGCCACGACACGGACATGAACCGCTCGATCGTCCCCGATGTGGGAGGCTCGGCACCGCTGATCAGCCGCACCAGGGTGGACTTGCCGGCGCCGTTCCGTCCGAGGATCCCGACGCGTTCGCCCGGCCTGATCGTCAGATTGATGTTGTTGAGAATCCGACGGCGGCCACCAGCGGTCTCATAATCTTTGCAGACGTTGGTGAGCTGGATCATTCTTCACCCATGTCCTTGCCAACCTGGCGAACCAAACTGAGGCCCACGAAGCTCAACACCAGGTTGAAGATGATGACGTAAGGAATGTCGTAGTGCGCTCTGAAGAGCGACCCGAACCAGCCCTCCCGAAGAAACTCCAGGGCGTTGATCTGCGGACCCCACAACACGACTTCGCGCACGTTGGGCGGTAGCGCATCGGCAACGAACGCCACGCCGGAGAATATGATCATGATGTACGAGAATGGACCCCAGATATTCTCGACTGGGGGTATTTCTCGGACAGCCCGCCTATCGTCCACCCGAGACCCACGCCGAACCAAGCAAGAAGCAACCATCCTCCAAGCACCTCCAGCATGTCCTCAGGCGCAGGGATCCAGCCCATCGCGTAGAAGATGATGCCGAGCGAGGCGAAGCAGGTGGTAACGGCCAGTCCTTCGAGCAGGACCCGCGAGATGTAGACATCAAGAAGCGTCACCTGCCGATGGTAGAGCAGCGACTTGTTGCCCCTGAGGGCACCGATGCAGCGGCTTGGCATGTTGCGCCAGAGAAGAATGGATGAGTAGCCGGTGAGTGCGAACGCAGCGATCGGAATGGCTGAGCCGGTCACATGCCTCATGTACGACCAGATCACGCTCACCACCGCCACGAACAGCATCGGCTCCACAAAGAGCCAAAGAAAGCCGATGTTGTTCCGGCCGTAGCGGGTTAGCAATTCCCGCAGCAGCAACGCGCCAAGGACGCGTTGCATGATCTTCCACGACGAAACGCGCAAAAGCGATCCGGTGCGAGCAGGCGGGCGTTGCACGGGTACGGCCTTGTTACTGGGCATGCTCTTTCACGCCGGCGAGCAGCATCTTGAGAATGCCATAGGCAACGAGCGACAGCGCGAGCGTCGCAAGTATGCCGCGAAGTCGTCGCGGCTCCATGGGCGCGTCCGGCAAGCTGGGCTGAACGATCCGCTCGACGTAAGCTTCCTGCCGGCGTGCTTCGTTGCGCGCCTGCTCGAGAGAACCAAGCGATGCAGTGAGCTGCTTGTTCGCCAATTCATTCTCAAGAACGAGACGCTGGTAGCGCACGGCCGTTTGCGCAAGCGAACCCCGGTTACCGGTGATCCGGCCCATTTCCCTGGCAATGTCTCGCTCGATCGAGGCGATCTGCGTCCGCATCACGGGAATACGAGGGTTGCTAGGCGCATATTGCTGCAACTGAGCAAGTTCGGTCCGTGCGACGATCAAGCTGTCCTGCAGTTTGGAGATCATCTGCAACTGAACTTCGGCCTGCTTCTCGGGATCGACCACCCCGCTGAGATTCCGGTACGCCGCTAGAGCCACGGCAGAGGCCTGTGCCTGCGCCTGCGCTTTCACGACCTCTTCCTGAGCATTGCGGATTCGGTCTTCACGACCACGGGTATTCAGGCGGTTCACGGTCGCTTCCGACATTGCGAGCAGCCGCTGGTTGATGCGCTGAGCCTCCTGAGGATTGTATGCCCGGACCGTCAAAGTCGAAATCGACGTGGTCGCGTCGTTCAGAAGCAGAACCTTGGTACGAAAATATTCGTACAGATCTTCAAACGACCCGTTGATGCCAAGCGGGTTGAACCGATCAAGAATGAAGATGTCCTCGCTGCCATAAGCGCGCGCAAAGCGATTGTTCTGATTGACCGCCCGCAATGCATCTCTGGAAACGGCATAGGATTGCGCCGCGTAAATCTCGTTCTGCCCGCTCGTGAAGCCCGCGGTCTGAAGCACGATACCGAGCCCCGTTGCCTGCGGCTTCTCGGGACTGCGAACGACGAATTTGGATTCCGAGATGTAGACCGGCGAGGCGAGGAAGCCGAAGTACAAAACTGCCAGCAGAAAGGGCACAACAACCACAGCCAGGAAGAGCCAATGCGGGGTCGATCTCTTCAGGGCGTCCAGGCGAGACCGCGCCCCCGTTGGCACGACCGAAGAGGTTGAGCTCGTCCTTTCGGAAGAGTTGTTGGAGACGGGCAGGACTTCCATAATTCGCTCTGGCTGTTAAGTGATGCGGCGCATCGGCTTAGCCGAATGAACGCTCATTGAACAATGGTATGTGCGCGTTCATCAGCGTGTAACCTTTTGGGCGGCGGCCGTTCATTGTTGAGCAAGGGCGTAAGGCTTTATGGAACCTAGGTAAATAGGTACACTACTTCAAAGCCTTGAGTTTGGGACGGGATCTTCCAGAATGAAATTGCGTAGAGCCATCGGTGCGCCGTTGCGGTGCTTGGGACTAGCGGCAGCCGTAATGCTGACCTCCTGTACCGCTATTGCTCCTGGTGCGGGCGGCCCGACGGCCGGCGCGATCAACAAGTCGGATGGTGTCATGATCGGCTCCGCACCTATCCAGGTCGTGGACGTCACCGACCCGCTGGCCCGCTTCGTGGAAGCCGCGCATCGGGAGCGGCCGTTGTCGCAGACGCTTGGCGACGCAGCCGTAACCCAGACCATCATCGGACACGGAGACCTTCTCCAGGTTACAGTCATGGAAGCGCCGCCCGCGGTTCTATTCGGCGGCAACCGTTCGTTCGGCGCCAGCTCGGTCGCCGGCGGCGAAATGATCGGTTCTAGCGCCACCATCCCGGAGCTCATGGTCGATGAAAACGGCCAGATCCGTGTTCCGTTTGCAGGCGCGATCACCGCGGCCGGCCGAACTCCACAACAGGTCGAACGTCAAATTCAGGCCCGATTGAAAGGAATGGCGCACGACCCTCAAGTTTCCGTGCGCATTGCTCAGAACATGAGCTCAACTGTGGCAGTGGTGGGCGAGGTCGGAAAGAGCGGCCGGGTGCCCATCACTCCGACCGGCGAGCGTCTGCTCGACGTGATTTCTCTTGCCGGTGGCCCGAGCCGACCGGTTGGCAAGGTGATGGTACAGGTCACGCGGCAAGGGCAAGTCGCAGCGCAGCCACTCGAGGAGATCATCCGCGATCCTGCCCAAAACATTCGGGTCGGGCGGAACGACATCGTCACGCTGCACTATCAGCCGTACAGCTTCACTGCGCTGGGCGCGGCCAGCAAGAGCGGCGAGATCGACTTCGAAAGCACCGGGCTCACACTCGCCAATGCAATGGGGCGTGTCGGTGGCTTGAGGGATGACCGCGCGAATGCCAAGGGCGCTTTCGTATTCCGCTTCGAAACCCCTTCGGCCGTTGCTCCGGAGATTGCTGCCATCTCACCACGAACCGCGGATGGCCGCATTCCGATCATCTACCGCGTTGACTTCCGCAACCCGGCCACCCTCTTCGCTGCGCAGCATTTTCCGATGCGCGACGAGGACATCCTCTATGTCGCAAGCGCGCCCATTTCGGACTTGCAGCGCTTCGTGGGTATCCTGTCGTCGATGGCCTTCACCTTCATCGGGCTTGGTCAAGCTGTGCCGGGGTTGGTGCAATAAGGCAGTGAATGCGAAGTCACGTCGCGCATGGGGACGTGGAGCACCTGACGTAACGCCTGCACGACTTCAAAATGCAGGCGACGTGCTCATCTCGCGCTCCATGTCGTTTCCATGACCGAGGGCACCTTGCTGATCGACGTGTCGCGCCTGGTCTGGCGCCGATGGACGCTGCGCCTCCCAACGGGGATCGACCGCGTCTGTTTCGAATACGTGCTGCGGTTCGGCCGTGAGGCGCAGGCGGTCGTTCAGTTCCGCGGCAAGGTCTGGGTTTTTAACAAAAAGGACTCGCGTCGGCTCTTTGAGCTAATTTGCTCCGACGATCGCGGCGTTCGCCCGTCGTTGGTCTCATGCCTAGCCTTAGGTCTGCTGAGGGCAAGTACGGCCCCGCCGCGCGCGAACATGGTCTATTTGAACGTGGGCCACACGGGGCTGGACCATGATGGCTTGGTCAACTGGGTCGCACGGCACAAGGTCAAGGCCGTCTACCTCATCCACGATCTGATCCCGATCACGCACCCGCAATATTGTCGCGCCGGCGAAGCCGACAAGCACGCGCTTCGAACGCGAAACGCGTTGATCAGCGCAACGGGCATCATCTGCAATTCCGCGGCTACATGCGCTGAACTTCGCACATTCGCCGAGCAGTCGCGGCTACCGATGCCGGATACCATCCTAGCGTGGATCAGCGGCACCTCCCCGCTACGCAGTGCGGAGCCGAAGTTGCTCGACCGGCCATATTTCATCACCGTCGGGACGATAGAGGCGCGAAAGAACCACCTCCTACTCCTGGCGGTCTGGAAGTCCCTGGTCGCCAAGCTGGGTGACGGCGCGCCAATCCTCGTCATCGTCGGTCAACGCGGGTGGGAGGCGGACGCGGTAACCTCGGTTCTCGACAACCCGGGCTCGCTCTCCGGTTTCGTTCGCGAGTGTGGACGGTGCGACGATGATGAACTCGCCAGCTGGATGCGTGGTGCCCGTGCGTTGCTGATGCCCTCGCGCGTGGAGGGCTTTGGCCTTCCGGTGATCGAGGCGCTGCAATTACAGGTGCCGGTCATCGCTGCGGACTTGGCCGTGTACCGTGAGATCGTCGGCACGATTCCTTCCTACCTCGATCCTGAAGATCCGCAGGCTTGGGAGCAGAAGATCCTGGAATATTCGGCGGACAGTGAAGACCGCTCTCGGCAACTGAGGGATGTGGAGACGTTCAAAGCTCCCGATTGGGAGTCGCATTTTGCGATCGTTACCGACTGGCTTCCTCGACTCTAGCCGGCGTTTGCATCTGCAGGTCGATCAGCTAAGCCGCCGCCACTTCACACCATAATGGAATGGCAATGGAATTTCGAACCTTCGCTGTGGAAGGCCTGCTCGAGATCACACCTCGCAAGCTGGAGGACGAGCGAGGCTACTTCTCGGAAGTGTTTCGTCTCAGCGCTTTTGCCGAGCGGGTCGGGCCGACCGCCTTTGTTCAAGACAATCAGTCCCTCAGCAAACGCGCCGGAACCATCCGCGGCCTTCACTTCCAGTCGCACCCAGCCGCGCAGGGCAAGCTGGTCCGATGCCTGGCGGGCCGCCTCCTGGACGTTGCCGTCGACTTGCGGCGCAACTCTCCCAGCTACGGACAGCATGTCGCGCTGGAGCTAAGTCCCGACGACAACAAGCATTTCTGGATACCTGCCGGCTTTGCGCATGGCTTCTGCACCTTGGAACCCGACTCCGTAATCAGCTACCGCGTGACCAGCTACTACAGCCCGGAGCACGACAAGGGCGTCGCGTGGGATGATCCCGACATCGCGATCGACTGGCCCGCGATCGCCGATCCTGAATCCTTGTCGGCCAAGGATAGGGTTCAGCCGACGCTGAAGCAGCTTCCGGCCTATTTTTCCCTGAACGATTGAGGCTTGGCGGCACTTGGCTGCCGAGCCCTCGTCTAGGCTGATCCGACGTACGTTTTGCGGTCAACAAGGCCCGCTTCGGTGAGCAGCTGAAGGGTTCGCGCGACGTCCAGCACATGCTCGCCCGTGTCGCCGCGCCGTTGCATGGATTTCAGGTAATAGGAGTCATGCTCCTTGACCGAGTCCACGAGAAGGCAATTTTCGAACCCGCGACCCCAGTTCAGGATTGCCAGCTTCCGGTTTGCGGACCGGGAGAACAAGGCCGTGTGCATTGCCGAGCCTACGGTACCCACCACAAGGGGCGCATTGTCGAATAGTGAAATTTGTTCAGCCAACGACAAGGTCTCAGGCCGAACAATGTCGAAGCCGCGCTGAAGCAACTCGGCTTCAAGTTCCGGCTCCTCCTTGCTTTTCCGAAGGTCACCCGGAAGGCCGCTCCTGGTGAGATACACCGGCCTTCGCCAGTCGGTCGTGGGCGAGCCAGCTAAATTCTTCGCCACGGTCAAGTGCGGCTCATCGGCGACCGTAAAGGCTTTCCAACGATACTCGAACGCAGTTCCGGGACAGACGACTTGGCGGAAGATCGTCGGCTCGTCGACGGCCATCATTCGGGCTTCCACACCCAGCGCCGCAAGCACGTCCGTCCCGTAGGATGGCGGCTCCCGCCATTTGCCGGGCCGAGTGAATAGAACGGGCAGATCGGTATGCAGATCACGAGCCCAGAGGCGTGACATGCTCTCGATCACGAAATGCCCGTAATGCTTCATCAGGTGCCCGCAAAACAGCACGGGTTCTTCAACTACCTTCAGCCGGGCAGGAACGCTGACCTGGTTTTCGGAGCGGTGCAGTTTCTGTCGCCGGATAGGGGGAGCATCCGCCGACAAGGTTCTCACCGCCGCCTCGTCGATGCGGAGTCCGGTGGTGTCGTACAATTCGGGCATGCCGGGCAGCGCGATCGCGTCTACCAAGTGGTGGATGGGCGGGCGGGCGCTATCAGGCTCCGTGACGACTTTTCTTAGCCGCTCCTCCGCTTCCCCCGTTTCGAAACCATAAAAGAATTGATGGCCCATGGGTTAAGCTTGGGTCTGCTGCTCGGTTAATTGCTGATGCTTTGCCAAAAAGCGCTCGGCTTCCGCCGTGTGGCCAAGCTGCTTGAGCGCCTTGGAGAGCAGCTTGTAGGGGCCTGCAGCATCGGGCGAGTCCTCGATCGCTGCCCGGGCGGCGACTTCGGCTTGAGGCCAATTCAGGACTTTCGCGTGGCATTTGGCCAGCGTGTACGCGATCTCATACACTCGACCGCCCAGATCCATAGCGGTCTGAAGCTCCCGCGCAGCCTCTCCGAAGTGCCCCTGCCGATACAAAGCGTCTCCCCAGTAGAGATGCGGAAGGACCTCGTCCGGCGCCAGTTCTACTGCCCGCCGGAAAAGCTGGTCGGCAGCCTGCATGTCGCCCGCTTTGGCGAGAGACTTGCCCTCTTTGGCAAGCTTCACCGCCTCAACGTGAGCCGCGTCCAGCGACTGCTCGGACGATGTGTCGGCAGTCCGAGCTGAATAGGCCTTCTCCATTCGAAGAACGTTCAAGCGAACGATGTCGGTAGACACGTGGGCGCGATCTTCCCGCCACGCCAGCGATTGGTCAGACAGCGTTACGCTCTCAAAGGTAGGGAGATAGTCGACGCGGTCGTGTTCCCTGCAGATCGCCTCGACCGCCGCCCGCTGAACCGCTTTCGAGTAGGTGTTGGCAACCAGCGCATCATGTTCAGTGAAGGTTGCCCCCATTGCGACAGGCGACACCGTCAGGATCATCCGGAAGTCTGGGTTCCCGTATTGCTCCAACAGGGACAACATGTGCCGGAGCGACCGGAGCAACTGATTATATTCCAGGACATGATGCTCGAACCGCCCGGGATAGCGCTCCACCGTGCCCTTCATCGGCATGGTGTTGGTGTAGAGATCGAGGGCGGTGTCATACCAGGCTTCGGCAAGCCCCAAGGTCACGATGACGACCTTCGCATCCTTCACCATGCGCATGTAGCTTGAAACGGCCCGCCGTGTTCGCAAGGCGGTGTCCAGGCTCGTCGGAAGCAGGCCCGGCGCAAGCTGCATGTCCAGATATCGCTCGTTCTTCACCTCAACGATCGACTCGCGCGGGAATTCAGCGCCGGGTTCGAGTGCCCAGGAGAGTTCGTTCACGATGGACTGCGCCACGAACTTGTTCAGCGTGTTGGATTTCACCTTCACGCCTTCCGCCTGGCACATCTCGTCGAAGCGGCTGACGGCGACGCTGAAGCCGCCGGCGATCAGATGCTGTTCGATATTGCGAGCGAAGCAGGACCCGATCGTGAAAATCAGATCGTCGGGATGGATACTGAAGGTCGGCCGGATGCCCGGCTGGCAGAAAGGGACAAGGCGGGCTTCCTGCGCCTCCTGGTCACGAGGCCACCGGGACAAGGCTGCCTGATTATTGGCGATCGCCTCTTCATACGAAAGCTTGGCAAGCGGAGATGAGGAATTGGCCTGATCGGCGCTTCTGACCGTGCTCGCTTCCTCGCCAATCACTCGACTGTCTCCCAACCCCACGAAAGTCCGCTCGGAGCGGTTCGTGGCTTATCAACGAACTCGATCTGCCTTCAATCCGGCAAAGCCATCAATCGGATCGATATGGCAAGTGGTTGCGACCGGATCCGCACGCAACAGCACCTTGGAGCTCACGCCGGCCGATTGAGTCTGCGGGCCGTGCTCTCTAGTAGGTTCTGGCGACGAAGGAGGGATTGCCACCTTTTGTCCGTCACCTCATCTGGAGCAAGTCGCCTCATCATGGACTGGCCTGAGATCATCGAGCTTCAGGACATCACCATTGGACCGTTGGTAGGACCCAGCAGCAAGGGCAGCCTCACGGTTGAGGCCAGCCCGCCGTCGCCGGCTTTGCAGCACTATCGATATGGAAAGGCGGAGAGCGCGCTGACGATCCTGCCGTTGAACGATGCGAAGGCGACGACCATCGTCGAAGAGCCTGTCATCTATGGCGGCCTGATGTTCAGGCACTTCGGCCATGCCTTGACGGAGAGCATCCACCGCCTCTGGCCCCGCTACGCGCTTAAGGAACTGCACAGCGCCAAGGTGGCCTTCAATCTCGTCAACAACACGAAGATCATGCCCTACATGACGGAGGCGCTGAATTTCCACGGCTTTTCCAAATCGCATGTCATACCGATTACAGAGCCGATCCGCTTTCGCCGGCTGTTCGTCGGGCAGCAGGCGAGGACGCTGGCCGGCCCAACCACCTTTCCCGGTTACCAGAGCATGCTGGACAGGGAACTCAGCTGGCGGCTTCCGCCTCCTTCCGGCTCCCGACGCTTGTACATCTCGCGCCTCCGTCACCAGCACAGCGGCTCCTTCTACGGCGAGAGCTTCGTTGAAAAAGCACTTCAGAAAGCAGGTTTCGAGGTCGTCTATCCTGAGGACCTTAGCCTAACTCAGCTGGTCGAGGCCTTGCGAAGCGCCGAATTGGCGATTTTTGCCGAGGGCAGCGCCATCCATGCTCTGGAGCTTTGCGGGTCCGCAGTTCCGGACACTGCAATCATTTCCAGGCGGCCAGCGTCGATGCGGCGCTTCTCTCCGCTGCTTCAGGACATATGTGAGAGGTGGCTGATTTCGGATCACGTCCTGGCTCAGGCGGGCTTGTCGATGGACCGGAAGAAGCACTCGGCTGTTCTCGCGCTGCCCGCGCTGATGCGCGATCTCGGCCGATTTGCTGGTCTGGGGAATACTTGGGACGATCAGGCCGAGATCATGGCCGCAGCGATCGACCAAGACGTTTGTTCTCACATCCAAGACTCACGAGTTGATCGCACCGACGATTACGAGGTTCGCGCAGCCCGTCTCGGCAGCTTCGTTCATGAAGTGAGTTCGGGCCGCGCCGCGAGCGACGCTTTTCTAATCTGAAGACCATAGATAAAGCGCGGCAGATGATGTCGACCATACCTAGCCGCAGAGCCCTGCACGTTTGGAGAAGCCGGGCGGGGTCAATGCTTGATTGTTCAATGGTGACGGGTCGATGAAGGGGATCATCCTGGCGGGGGGCAGCGGAACGCGTCTTTACCCGATGACGCTGGCCGTCTCGAAGCAGTTGATGCCCGTCTATGACAAGCCGATGATTTATTACCCGCTCAGCACATTGATGCTGGCCGGGATTCGGGATGTTCTGATCATTACCACGCCGCACGACGCAGCCGGGTTCCAGCATCTTCTCGGCGACGGCTCACAATGGGGAATGAACCTCTCCTACGCCGTTCAGCCGGAACCCAAGGGTCTTGCCCAGGCCTTCACGATCGGCGCTGACTTCGTATCCGGTGGGCCCTCGTGCCTCGTCCTGGGAGATAACATCTTCTTCGGCCATGGCCTTTCCGAAACCCTGACGCAGGCTCGCCAACGGCTTTCCGGCGCCACGGTGTTCGCCTACCAGGTCGCCGACGCCGAACGTTATGGTGTTGTCGATTTCGACGCTGAGATGCGGGCGCGAAGCATCGAGGAGAAGCCCGCCCAGCCGCGATCCAATTGGGCGGTTACCGGCCTCTACTTCTACGACGAGCAGGTTGTGGACATTGCTTCCAACATCACGCCGTCGGACCGAGGCGAGTTTGAGATCACGGATGTCAATCGTGCCTACCTTGCGAAGGGCCAGCTCAATGTCGAAGTGATGGGCCGCGGCTATGCCTGGCTCGACACTGGAACCCCCGACAGCCTTCTCGAAGCTGCGGAGTTCGTGGCCACGCTCGAACGGCGGCAAGGCATGAAGATCGCCTGCCCGGAAGAGATTGCGTGGCGCAACGGGTTCATCGACGATGCAGGACTGGAGCGCGCAACCTCCCGCCTCGGCAAGAGCGATTATGCCGTCTATCTTCGCAGGCTGTTGACGTCGTCGTATTGACCCGGGCGTCGAGCCAAGGAGCTGCGGCCTGGCAGCCATGAACAGGAACGAAGCTCCTGATTTCTTTCGGGTGCCGCCTTTTCCGGGCGCACGGCCCGCGTCGCTGATGGGCCCTCACAATCTCGACGGGGTTTCAGGCGACGACGCTCACCGGCTGATTGCGATGCTCGCAGAGCGGCGGGTCGGCGGGAGTTTCTGGGGCGCACGGCCTGCACTTCCTACTAGGCCATACACGTTGGTCCGCGCCCAAACTTACCAGCGTTTCGGTGGGCAAGAGACGGCCGCACCGCTGCTGTTCTGGCAAAGTGACCCGGACGCCGCGACGAGGGAAGGGCACACAATATACGGCGAGTGCGATCCATGGCACTTGGTCAATGGCGCCACAGAGGTCATCGCCGAAGGCAGTGATGAGCTCGTGCTGGTTGCAGCGATCGCGGGCGTGCCCGTTCATTGCGTAAGCGAGGGATGTTATTCGCAGCTCGCGGCCGATCCAGCCAGTCTCCCGGAGCTATTCAAGCGTCTCTTCCTCGACACGCGAGGCTATGCGGACCCGTTTACGCGGCAGCCGATAACACTCGCCGAGCTCATCGAGCTCCTGACTTTCTGGAAGGAACTCATCGACAGCAATCGCCAGATCGAGGCGGCCGTTGGCTTTGCGTTCTGGAAGCAGCCGACCGTTGCCCCATTGCTGTGGAATGGCAGCACCGAGGTTCGCTTCATCAACCATGCCGCGACTGAGCCTGATGGGGCCGTCGCGATCTGGAAGTCGCGTACTCCGACGGCCGACCTTGCGGCGCTGGAGGAAAGCGGCGTGCGCCTGCTTGAGGTCGAAGACGGCTTCATCCGGTCGGCCGGCCTCGGCGCCGATTGCGTCCCACCCTTGTCGATCATCGTCGACCGCTCCGGCATTTACTTCGACCCGACCCAGCCTAGCGACTTGGAGAGCCTGCTCCACACCGGCAACTTCGATGCCGGAGTCCTTGAACGCGCCCGCCACCTTCGCGAAATTATCGTCGCCTCGGGCATCAGCAAATATGAGCAGGCAACCGCCCACCTGAAGCGCCGGGTCCCACGCGCGCACTTGCTGGTGCCCGGTCAGGTTGAGGATGATCGGTCGGTCCAGAGCGGGGGAGGCGACGTCCGAACCAACCTGGAGCTTTTGAAGCGTGTCCGACGAACGTCTCCAGACGCCTACATCCTTTACAAGCCCCATCCGGACGTCGAGGCGGGCCACCGGATAGGCGCCGTTCCCGAGGCTCAGGTTCTCCAGTTTGCGGACGAGATCGTGCGCGACCTGCCAATCTCGGCTCTCATCGATCTTTGCGACGAAGTGCATGTGAATACGTCTCTCGCGGGCTTTGAGGCGCTTCTACGCGGCAAGGCCGTCACGACCCATGGCGTCCCCTTCTACGCGGGATGGGGGCTGACCCGCGACCTTGGAGCAGTGCCGGCCCGCCGCGCGGCCAGACGGTCGCTCGATGAACTCGTGGCCGCGACCTTGATGCTTTACCCGCGGTACCTGGATCCGCACACCGGTCTGCCTTGCCCCCCCGAAATTCTCGTCAAAAGGCTCGCGGATGGGCAGTCACAAGGCGGGAACCACTTCCTCGTAGCAATCCGAAGGCTACAAGGGCGGCTGAAGCGCGCAATGGCGAAGGCCATGCGGCGTTGATTAGGATAAGTCAGAAGGGGTGGGGCAGCACAAGATGAACGCTGGGGGCAAGCAGCTCGTCCGTCCCGTGATATTGTCGGGTGGCGGTGGAACGCGCCTGTGGCCGCTTTCGCGGATGGGTGCGCCAAAGCAGTTTCTTCCGATCCTCAACGACGAGTCGCTTCTTCAATCGACGGTGAAGCGCACCACCGGGGATATGTTCAGTGATCCCATCGTGGTCACGGGTGAAGAACAGCGCTTCTTCGTCGCCAATCAGCTTGAAGAGATCGGACTGGCCCCGGCCGCGATCCTGCTGGAACCCGCCCCACGGAACACCGCGCCGGCGATCGCACTGGCTGCCTTGTGCGCCGCGAACCTGGGCGACGAGCTGATCCTCGTCCTGCCGTCCGATCATGTGATCGAGCATGTTTCAGCCTTTACCGACGCCGTAGCAGCAGCCTCGGCTTCGGCTCTAGATGGTCACATCGTCACCTTCGGCATTCAGCCGACGGCACCCACGAGCGGCTACGGCTATATCGAGGCTACCCAAGTTGAGCCTGGACAGGCCGTCCGTAAGATCCGCCGCTTTATCGAGAAACCCGACGGAGAGCGCGCCGCGGCCCTCATGGCGACGGGAAATTGCTATTGGAACAGCGGCATGTTCCTGATGCAGCCGTCGACCTTTCTGGCTGAACTGGAACGTCTGGCTCCGGCGATCGCCGCGCCCGTTGCGTCCTCTATGGCATCGCCGACTGTCGATGGCGCGTTCCTGCGGCCCGACGCTGCGCAATTTACCCAGGCAACCAGCGAGTCCATCGACTATGCCGTGATGGAAGCGACGGAGCTGGCTCGCGTGATCCCGGTCGATCTCGGCTGGTCCGATGTCGGAAGCTGGGACGCCGTCCTTGAGGCTTCGGAGGCGGGTGCTGGGGGCAACGTCCTCAAAGGTGACGTGCATGTGCTGGACGTGCACAATTCCCTGATCCGAAGCGAGGCGGACGTCACGGTGGGCGTGGTCGGATTGTCCGACATCGTCTGTGTGATGACCGGCGATGCGGCACTGATCGCCCCGCTCAGCCGGACGCAAGACGTGAAGAAGTTGGTCGATGCCATGCGGCTCTCCGGTCACCCGCGCGCCGACGAACCGCAACGTGTGTACCGGCCCTGGGGCACGTATGAGACGGTCGACCGCGGCGAGAGGTTTCAGACTCGGCGGCTGATACTGAAGCCCGGCGCTCAACAGTCGCTTCAGCGTCATCGGCAGCGATCCGAACATTTCGTCATCGTCGCGGGAGAGGCGGAGATTACGATCGACGGCAAGACGGTGCATTTGGTGGAGAATCAATCGGCCTTCGTGCCTGCAGGGGTGCCGCACCGGATCAGGAACATCGGCGCCGAGCCTCTTCACATCGTTGAGGTTCAGTCCGGGCCCTACCTTGGCGAGGACGACATCGAGCGCTTGGCCGACGCGTACGGACGAGACTAGCTGAGCTCCCGGACCGCGGACCCTTCACCCTCGGGATATTGTCAGCGGCACAACTCGCCCCTAACCGTTCCGGAGCCTTACGGAGGCTATGAGCGGCGTCCATTTACGTCGTGCGGGTTCAAGACATCAAAGGCTGACAATGCGCGTAATCGTTACTGGGGGTGCGGGTTTCATCGGTTCCGCCTTGGTCAGGCATCTCGTGCTCGACAAAGGCTATGACGTCCTGAACATCGACGCTCTGACGTACGCCGGCAATTTGGCGTCCCTGACCGCGGTTGAGGGAAAGTCAAATTACCGCTTCCTGAAGGCGGACATCTGCGACCGGGCCGCCATGACTGGCGCTTTCGCTGATTTCCAGCCTGACCGGGTCATGCACTTGGCGGCCGAAAGCCATGTCGACCGATCGATTACCGGCGCGGCCGACTTCGTCCAGACCAACGTCATCGGCACCTTCACCTTGCTGGAAGCGGCGAGAGGCTATTGGGCCGGGCTTGGGGAGCCGAGGAGCAGTGCATTCCGCTTTCTCCACGTCTCCACCGACGAGGTATATGGCTCTCTCGGTGCCGAGGGGCTGTTCACGGAAGAAACGCCCTACGACCCCAGCTCTCCATACTCCGCGTCAAAGGCATCGTCAGATCACCTCGCCAAGGCGTGGCAGCGGACCTACGGCCTTCCGGTGGTGGTTTCGAACTGCTCCAACAACTACGGGCCGTTCCACTTTCCCGAAAAGCTGATCCCGCTCACCATCCTCAACGCCCTCCATCGCGAGCCGCTGCCTGTCTACGGAAAGGGCGAGAATGTGCGCGACTGGCTCTTCGTGGAGGACCATGCGCGCGCGCTCGACGTCATCGCGGAGCGCGGTAGGCTTGGAGGGACCTATAACGTCGGCGGCCGAAACGAGCGGCGCAACATAGATGTCGTGAACCGCATCTGTGATGTCCTGGAGGAGTTGCGGCCCGCGAACTCGCATTATCGCGACTTGATCGAGTTCGTGACCGATCGGCCGGGTCACGATGCGCGCTACGCGATCGATGCTACTAAGCTGGAGCAGGAACTCGGCTGGCGGGCGGAAGAAACGTTCGAAACCGGAATCGAGAAGACGGTTGCTTGGTATCTCGACAATGAATGGTGGTGGAAACCGCTGCGCAACGCCTACAAAGGCGAGCGCTTGGGGCTGATCGGTGGGTCCTCGGGAGAATCGAAGGGCTGATGCGGATTCTCGTTACCGGTACGCAGGGTCAGGTCGCCCGCTCCCTTCTCGAACGCGGCTCCGAGCGCGGCTACGAGATCATTCTCCTGGGTCGGCCTCACCTCGATCTCGCGAGCGGCCGCAGTGAAATCGTGGCCGCCGTTGAACGCGCCAGGCCGGACGCCGTGGTCAACGCCGCCGCTTATACTGCGGTCGATAAAGCGGAAGCGGATGAGGCTGCGGCCTTTGCGATCAATGCTGACGGAGCCGGGTCGGTGGCCTACGCAGCTGCAAGGCTCGCGGTGCCGCTGGTCCATACCTCGACCGATTACGTGTTCGATGGCCTGAAACCGGCCGCATTTCGGGAAAACGATCCCGTTGGACCCACAAGCGTCTACGGCCGATCGAAACTCGACGGCGAGCGGCAGGTGCTCGCCGAGCACGACAATGCCGCGATCCTCCGGACTGCCTGGGTGTACAGCCCTTTTGGTGCGAACTTCGTGAAGACCATGCTTCGGCTCGGAACCGATCGGGAGGAGCTTCGCGTCGTTTCGGACCAGCTGGGCAATCCGACGAGCGCGCTCGACATCGCCGATGGCATCCTCAAGGTTGTGGCCAACCTCGCTGCCGATCGTGACGAGAACTTGCGCGGAATATTCCACATGGCGGGCTCAGAGAGTACAAATTGGGCCGAGTTTGCCGAGGGCATCTTCGCAACTTCCGCCGCTCGCGGTGGCCCCACGGCGCGGGTGGTGCGGATTGGCAGCTCGGACTTCCCGACAGCAGCGAAGCGCCCCGCCAACTCTCGGCTCGACTGTACGAAGCTGCAGTCGGCGCATCAGGTTAGCCTCCCGTCCTGGCGAACTTCGCTTAGTGACGTGGTCGAGCGTTTGTTGCCCGGCGATCGGGAGCCAAGCCCTGAACAGCAGACGGAAACGTCTCGGCTATCCTCGCAGGGCTGATATCGCTAATCCTTAACCATGGCGTCGCGACGTTCTCATTTGTCTCCGGAGACAGCGACTCGCGTCCAACCTCCGGCAATCGACCGGCAGCGGGCCGTTGCGAGGAGTGCACAAGCTGCTCCTCCGCCGTCCGAGCTCCGGCCTGCGACACGGTCGTTCCTGTTTCTTCAAGGCCCACCTGGTTGTCTGTTCCGCCAGCTTGGCGACGCGATGATCAAGCGCGGTATCGCCGTTCACCGTATCAATCTTAGCGGCGGCGACCGCTATGACTGGCCCAAGGGTGCGGTAAATTTCACGGGTCGCTTCTCCGACTGGGCGGTGTTCCTCGACCGCTTTATCCGCGAACAGGAGATCACGGACCTCCTGCTATTCGGCGATTGCCGTCCCTACCACGTGACGGCGCACGGAATCGCAGCGTCGCGCGGCGTCCGAATCCACGTGCTCGAAGAAGGCTATTTGCGGCCGAACTGGATGACGCTTGAGCGGGACGGGGTGAACGCACGTTCCACGCTGCCGCGCGACAAAGACTGGTTCGTGGCGCAGGCGCAGGAGCTACCCGCCGAGCCCGGCAATCCGCCCGTCACCGCAAGCTTCCGCCGCCGCGCCCGTGATTCCTATTGGTATTATCACCACGTTTTTACCGGTCGCCTCCGTTACCCGCATTACCACTCCCACCGGGCGACGCCGATCCTCAAGGAAGGGGTGGGCTGGCTATGGCGTTTGGCGACGAACAAGAGGCGTGCCGCTGCAGCGGAGAAGACGCTCGCGGATCTGGCTGACAAACCCTTCTTCCTGCTTCCTCTGCAATTGTCGGACGACTTCCAGATCAAGGCGCATTCGTCTTTCCCGAATATGCAAAGCGCGGCCAAATATGTGGTCGAAAGCTTTGCCGCGAACGCTCCGGCCGACCTCAAATTGTTGATCAAGGCTCATCCGCTCGACAGCAGCTTCTTCAATTGGCGGCGGTTCTTCGCCTCTCAGGCCGACAGGCTGGGCCTGACCGGACGCCTGTACTACGTTGACGGAGGCGATCTGGACACGATGGCGCGGCTGTCGAAAGGAATGGTTTGTGTCAACAGCACCTCGGCGACGCTTGCTCTTCAGCACGATCGTCCTGTGTGCGCCATTGGCGAAGCAATCTACGACATTCCGGGGCTTACCCACCAGGGGCACCTCGACTCATTCTGGTCGATTCCGGCCCCTCCGGAGCCCGGCCTCTATGCGGCTTTCCGACGTGTTCTCGTGGACCGGTGCCTGGTCCGCGGCGGGCTGGCCAGCCAGTCTGCCGTCAGGACGCTGATCGCCTCGATGCTTGAACGACTGGGCTGCTGATCACGGACATGGACATCGCTCCGTCTGCGATGTGCCCGACCAAGAGCTGGCGAGTCACCTCCACATACGAAAACGGCAGCGAGCAATGCCCGCTGCCGTTTTCGCATCGTTTGGATTGAAGGTCAGCCCTTGGGCGCTTGCACCCCCGACGTGGCGATGAACTGATCGAACTGAGCCTTGGTAAGGTTCAGCAGCAGACCCTTCTTGTTGATCCCGAAGCCTTCGAGCGGTGCCTTCACGACCTTCTCGCCCGAGCGAAGCACAGCCCCATCGGCTTCCACCTTGACGATCGTGGCGATCGCAACACCCGACGTGTCCATGACGTCCTTGCCCGCAACGATGTCCGTTGCCGCGGCGGGCCGCGGCTGATTGGGATCGATGCGCGCGCGACGACCCTTGTTGTCCTTCGTCATTCTATGGCGAACGTCATCGATCGATGCCGGGTCCGTCGACAGATCCGGGTCCTGGCTTCGCACAAGCAGCGGTTCACCGCCGCCACCGCCGCCGGATCCACCGGCCGCCTGCTGAAACGCGAACGCCGGCGACGCAGTAAGCAAGGCTGCGCCTGCAGCCATCAAGATGTGACGCATTGTAAATTCCCTTCCCGCGAGCCTGATGATTTCGCATGCAGTATAGCAAATCAACCTGAACTGCAGGCGAGAGCCCGCCGGCCATTCATCGACATTTGGCTGCGTCCTGCCGCAAAAAAGGGCCGGTGGTCTCCCACCGGCCCAGATTTACAAGTTCATCTACAAAACGATGTTCGATCTCTCGCTTAGAACTGAGCGAGTAGGCCAATCACAATGCGGCGATCGTTCAGGAAGCTGAAGCGATCATACATTGTGCCGTTCTGGTCGATCTGAACCCGAGCCTTGCTCTTCGTGTCCAGGATGTTGGCGATGGACGCACGCACCTGGAGCGGCTGGATGATCTGATACTTGAGCGACGCGTCCAGGTTGCCCGAGGCCGAGTTGTAGACCGGGAAACCCGTCACATAGTCGCGGTAGGTCGTCAGATACTTCGAGCGCCAGTTGTAGGCGAGACGCGCCTCCCACTTGTCGTCCTGGTAGAAGCCGACAACGTTGGCGATGTGCTTGGACTGGCCGAGCATATCATCAACGCCGAAGCGGTAGACACCGGTCTGACCTTCGTCAGGAATGCCGTCGCCGTCGGAGTCGCCGGTGTTGGCCGGCGGCGTCGATTTCGCCAGGATCATCGTGTAGTTGGCCTGCAAGCCCAGATGACCGAAGAAGCCCGGCAGGAAGTCGTAGGTCTGCTGGTAAGCGAGCTCGAAGCCCTTCACCGTCGCCTTCGACTGGTTGATCGGACCGCTGTAGATCACCGGAACTTCCTGTCCCGCAATCGTGTCGGTGCCGAGCGACAGCTCGCCGTTGACCTGGACGTTACGGATTTTCTTCAGGAAGGCTGCTGCCGAAACATAGCCGTTCTTGAAGTAATATTCGTATGACAGGTCGTAGTTCCACGCCGTCGTCGGCTTCAGCTGCGGATTACCACGGCTGACACGGATTTCATTGACGGTAATATTCGCAGCACCGCGATCGACACCGAACAACGGATCGTTCTCATCCGTTATCGGAGCATAGTTCTCGCGGCTCGCCGTAACGACATATTCCTGCGATCCGCGGAGATCCTGCACGTTGGGCCGGCTAAGGCCCTTGCTCACACCAACGCGGAACAGCATCTCACGATTGAGATTCCACTTGAGGTTGAACGAGGGCAACCACTTCGTGTCGCTGGACTTGAAGTCGGTCGCGAGCGGAGCCTGCGCCGCATAGATTGCAGCTTCAGGCACGAAGTCGACCAGATCGTCCCGGTCTTCCGCGTCCGGCGTTCTCAGACGAGTCACGCCGTCGGCGGCAAACTCGGGCTGCTCCGTGTCGGGATTCAGCGGTCGATAGGCGCGGAAGCCGGTCGAAGCCAACTCGGTCTTCGAGTAACGAATACCAATATTGCCGTCGAGCGACATGCCATTGTCGAATTCGTTGCCGAAGTCGAAACGGGCATAGAGGTTCTTCGTCTTCTCGGTGATGTCCGAGATGTCCTGCGGGTTGAAGTTCGGCGAACCGAACCGCGACCCATCGTCCGAACCGCGCGGAACCCAAAGGTGGTTGGTACCAATCTGCGGCTCATTCAGCAGAAATTGCCGGAACGCGCTGTAGTTGGTCAGCAGGTCCTCGTTGACGAACGGGAACACCGTATTGTCACCCTGGACGACGCCGCCGCGGAAGAAGTTCGAGAAATCGATCCCTTCTGCAGCCTGTTCCGGATTTTGGAACGTGCCGACGATGCCGTAACCGCCGGCCCACGCCGGAGCGATTGCGCCCCAGTTCAGGCCCATTTCGGCGTTCCGCTGGCTGCGACGAGCGTAGCGAGCACCGAACTTGACGTCCTTGAACCAGGAAGTCGCACCGTCGCCGCCGGACAGGTCGTAGTTCACGTCTCCGCGGACAGCGTACAGCTTGCCCGTGCCGACCTGCCAGCGATCGGCCGCAAACTGCCAGTTGGCGCCGTTGAGATCAGCAAGGCTGGTAGGATGCGGAATTGGTGTGCCGGCGTCATCGCCCGGATAACGTGTATTGCCCGAGTTGAATTGATTGCGCGGGTCGATCGTGAACGCGATCGTCGGATTGTCGAGATCGTGATCGATCTGGTGATTGGCCCAGCTGTTGAGACCGCCCCAAAGCTCCATGAACTTGGCACTCGACCGGGTGCGGTGAGCGTCGAGGCTGACGGTCATACGGTCCGTCACGTCCCACTGGACATTGGCGCTGAGGTCGCGAGTCTTGGTCCGCTCCTGCTTGCCGATGCCGAGCGAGCCGATGGCATTGCCGTAGACGCCGGTCCAGCTGTCGTTGGTGTTCGACACAAGACCGGATTCCATCAGGCCGCCCTGGATCGGGATCAGGGTTTCGCAGTCACCCGGGTTGGATGGGAAGCCGCCGGCGCCGTTGCAAAGGGCCGTGCCTTCCGTCGACCAGGGGCGGACGACCAGATTGCTGACCGACATGGTCGCTCCCGGATCGTGGTCCGGCCACCACTCGTAGGTGCGCTCGACGCTGTCGATATCGTTCCTGACGTTGACGTACTTCAGCGTCGCCTTGATCCGGTCGTTCTTCCACTGAGCCGCGCCATAATAGCTGGTGCGGTCACGGTCGACGTCGTTGGTGCGCATTTGGAAGCCGGTGGTCGCACCGATGATCTGGCTCGGATCGACACCCGCAAACTCGTTGATACGCCCGGCGCCGGTGAAGCCCGTCGAGGGGAGATTGCCACCAACCAGGACACGCGGGGTGGGAGCGCTCTGCTGCCAACCGTGAATGCGCGAATCAAGCTTGGAGCGCGAGTAGGAGGCCATCAGGCCGAACTCGCCCGCGCCGGTCTGCCAGCGATCGCCGAGGGTGATGCTGCCCGAAGGAGCCCACTTCTTGCGAAGGTCGGAATAGGTGCCGTCGACCGCAATAGCAATCACTCGGCCCTTGCGGTCGAACGGTTCGAGCGTCCGCAGGTTGATGGTGCCGCCAATGCCGCCTTCGATCAGGTCGGCGGTCTGGTTCTTGAACACGTCGACGGCGCCGACGAGTTCCGGCGGAATGGACGACCAGTCGAGAGCACGGCCACCGTTGGCGCTGAACGCGTCACGGCCGTTGAACTCGGAGCGGGTGTAACCAAGACCGCGGATGAGGTTGCCTCGGCCTTCCGGCGAAGGGAAGTCGGGGCTGGCGCCACCGGTCGGGAAGCGAGACACGGTCAGACCTGGGATACGGCCCAGTGCCTCGGCGACCGAAAGATCGGGCAGCGTTGCAACGTCCGACGCCGTGATGGAGTCGACGAAGGTGTCCGAGTTGCGCTTGATGTTCTTGGCGGTTTCAAGCGCGCGGCGGAAACCGGTAACGACGATAGCGCCGCTGTTGTCGCCGGCAGTCGCATTGTCGTCATCGGTAGCGCTCGAGTCCGGTGCGCCGGTCGGCGCTTCCGGCGCGGTTCCGTCCGACTGCGCCGCATCGGCCGTCGTCGTGTCCTGCGCATGGGCAATGCTCGGCGCCACTGCGAACGGCAGCGCGGACGTTGCAAGCAACACCCGCGAACCGACCAGCGACGGGCCCAATTCGAGTCTTGATTCATTTCGGCAATCCCTCCCCTGAACATAGGTTCTATCCACGTTGTCAGCTGCGGCCGCTTCGGTCCCATGACAGGGCGCGACTCTAATAGTCAGACAACTCAGAATTGAGCCTATATATGCGATGTCCGTCGGGCAACGGGCCTTTTGCGATATGGATTAAACGGAAAGTAGATGTGACTTTCACGCATCACACAGTGGACCTGCGCACGTAGTCTCGCATGTTGCCCAAGGGCCGGATCGTGATAGTTGGCCATTCCGGGAGAGGTGATGGTGGCCGTACAGGGCACAGACAAACAGGGACCGATCGAGTCCATCTGCATCGTCGGGGGCGGAACCGCCGGCTGGATGACGGCTGCAGCATTGTGCAGCAAATTGCAGGGATTGCCCGTGTCCATCCGGCTGGTGGAGTCGGAGGAAATCGGAACCGTCGGCGTCGGCGAGGCGACGTTGCCGCACATCCGCGCCTTCAACAATTCGCTGGGCATCTCCGAACGCGAATTGATGCAGACCACCGAAGCGACGTTCAAGCTCGGCATCGAATTTTGCGACTGGGGCAAGATCGGCGATCGCTACATTCACCCGTTCGGCGATTACGGTCCGGCGATCGAGGGTGTTCCCTTCTACCATTATTGGCTCAAGTTGAGGAGCGAAGGTGTGAACGGGGCCGGGCGTCTCGACGACTATTCCTACGGGGTCAGCGCCGCGGAGCATTATCGCTTTCGTTACCCAGCCAAAGACCCCGCGGCGGTGGAGTCCACCTTCGGCTACGCCTATCAGTTCGATGCCTCGCTCTACGCCAAGTTCCTGCGCCGCTTCTCCGAACAGAGAGGCATCCTGCGCACCGAAGGCAAGATCGCGAGCACGGCGCTCGATCCCAACACTGGCTTTGTCCAATCGGTGACGCTTGAGAGCGGCGAGGCGATCGAAGCGGACCTGTTCATCGATTGCTCCGGCTTCCGCGGCCTATTGATCGAGCAGGCGTTGCAGACGGGCTATGACGATTGGAGCCGGTGGCTTCCCTGCAACAGAGCCATCGCCCTTCCCACGGAAAGCCGGGGAGCGATCGGACCGTTCACCCGCGCCACCGCTCGCCAGAGCGGTTGGCAATGGCGGATCCCGCTTCAGCATCGGGTCGGCAACGGCCACGTCTATTGCAGCGACTTCATCTCTGATGAAGAGGCGGAACGGGTTCTGCTCGACAATCTCGACGCGCCGGCGCTGAAAGGTCCCAACCGACTTCGCTTCACCACCGGGCGCCGCAAGCTGCTGTGGAACAAGAATGTGGTTGCTGTCGGGCTTTCGGGCGGCTTCCTGGAGCCGTTGGAGTCGACCTCGATCCACCTGATCCAGGACGGCATCACAGAGCTGATCCAGATCTTCCCGGACAAGAGCTTCAACCAGGACGACATCGACGAATATAACCGCCGAATGGAGCTGCATTTTGAGCGAGTTCGCGACTTCCTGCTGCTTCATTATGTCGCAACCCAGCGCGACGACAGCGACTTTTGGCGCCATTTCCGGAGCATGACACTGCCGGACAGCCTGCAGGAGAAGATCAGCGCCTGGACGGAGCGGGGCACTATCATCGCCTACGAACATGGCCTGTTCCTGCCGCCAAGCTGGATCGCCGTGATGATGGGGCAGAATCTCATGCCGCGCGGATATGACCGCCGGGCAGACGCACTGCCGACCGACGTAATCGCAAGGAATGCCGCCGCCATTCGCGCCAACGTAGCCGCTGCAGTGGCAGCGACGCCGACGCACGAGGACTTTATCCGCAAGTCGGGTGTGGCCGCCACTCTTGGGAATGTCGATGCCACGGCCGTCTGACGCCCCGCTCTACCATCTCGTTGTCGTGGGCAGCGGTCTCGCCGCGGCAATGACGGTAGCGACGCTGGCGCGCCAGCTGCCGTCGGCGTTGCAGATCAGCTGGGTTCAGGTGGGCAACGCGCCCGATAGCGACATCCTTTATGGAAACGCGGCCGGCCCGACGGCGTACGAGTTCAATCGTCGTGCCGGGATCGAGGAGCCCGCTCTAATCACAGGGAGCGATACCGCTTTCTCGTGGGGCACGAAGTATGAGAAGTGGGCCGCGGGCGAGCGGTCGTGGATTCAATGTTATCAGCTGCCTTTCCCGGTGATCGACGGCATTCTGTTCCATCAGTTCCTCGCCCGTGAGCGGATGACGAGCCTAGAGCCGTTCCTAGTCTCTGCGATTGCTGCCCGAAAGGGCCTGTTCGCCCATCCCCCGCAGGAATCCGCGGCCGCCTCCCAAAGCCTGCTGTCCAACGCCGAATATGGCTACCAGATCGACCCGTCGACCTATGGGCGGATGTTCGAGGAGGCCGTTCCAAACGGTCGGGTTCGTATCCTAAGAACCGACGGCGTCGATCTGCAGGTCGAAGGAGATGAGATTGTCTCCGTTTCGCTCGTCGGCGGCGAGAATATCGAGGGGGGATTGTTCGTCGATTGCACTGGCCCGGAGGCGCGTCTTCTCTCTCGGCTCCAAGCGCCCGTTTCGACCGGCCGAACTATTGGCGCGGCCCTGAGCACCTCGACCTCGGCGCAGCTCGGCGCGCCTCTTCGGACCGTCGCGCCGACTGCCTACGGGTGGCGGTCCGATACACCGCTGCAAGGTAAGCGGGTGCGCCTCAACGTTTTCGACGCCTCTTCTCGTGACGAGGCGAAAGCTGATCACCCGGACGGGCCCGAACGGACATGCGAAGCGGAGCTTGGAAGCCGCACGGAGGCGTGGGTTGGGAACTGTGTCGGTGTGGGGCAGGCTGCGCACGTTGCCGAGCCGCTGACCATTGCACCAATCCTGCTGCTTGAACGGGATGTTGAGCGCCTCGTCTCGCTCATTCCCCTGTCGGGCCGCATGGCCGTGGAACGCCGCGAATATTGCCGCCGCGCCCGAGAGGATTATGAGCATGCCGGCCTCTTCACGCAGGCCATGTTCCAGACCGAGGGTCTTCCCGAGGGGACCTATTGGCAGGTCGCGCGCGGGCAGCCGGTAAACGACAAGCTGGTGCGCAAGATCAACATGTTCGAGCAACGCGGCCTGCTCGTGTCCTACGATCTCGAGCCGTTCCATCCGGAAGACTGGACCGTTCTTCACTATGGCATGGGGCGCCGGCCCCGCCGCCACGATCGCCTGGCCGACCGGGCACCGGCCGACCGGATCCGCGGCTTTCTTGCGGCGATGAAGGCGGAAGTCGAAAAGGTCGCCGGCAGCCTGCCGCCGCACGCAGTCTACGTCGACCAGCTCAAGCTCTACCTCCAGAAGAACAAGCCCTGACCATGCAGCCGATGCTTCGGAACATCGTCATCGTCGGCGGCGGCTCGGCCGGGTGGATGACGGCTGCCGCGCTTTCCAGCCTGCTCGACCCTAAAGAAGTTTCTATCACTCTGGTCGAAAGCGACCAGATCGGAACGATCGGGGTGGGCGAGGCGACCATCCCCGACATCATCAACTTCAACGCGATCCTCGGCATCCCCGAAGCCGAATTCATGAAGGCGACCCATGCGACCTTTAAGCTGGGAATCCGGTTTATCGACTGGAGCCGCAAGGGTCACCAATACATCCACCCGTTCGGCCAGCATGGCGTCGACATGCGTGGCTTCGACTTCCACCAATATTGGCTTCACGGACGGGCGGCCGGCAACTCGCACCCGATCGAGGATTACAGCCTCTGCTCGGTCATGGCCAAGGCGAACAAGTTCGTCCTTCCTGATCCCAACCCGTCCTCATTGCTATCGCACGTTCGCTACGCTTACCATTTCGACGCGACGCTCTACGCCCGTTTCCTGCGCGACTATGCCGAAGAGCGCGGCGTCAAGCGGGTTGAAGGGGTGATCCGGGAGGTTCGCCAGCACGGCGAGAGCGGCGCCATCACTGGACTTCTTCTCGACAATAACCGTGAAGTGGAAGGCGACTTCTTCTTCGACTGTACCGGTTTCCGGGGCCTGCTGATCGAACAAGCGCTGGGCGTTCCCCTGACCGACTGGAGCCACTGGCTGCCGTGCGACACGGCGCTTGCCGTACCGAGTGAGCACCACGGACCCTTAAGCGCTTATACTCAGTCGACGGCGAAGACTGCCGGCTGGCAATGGCGCATCCCCACACAGAAGCGCGTCGGCAACGGCCACATCTTCTGCAGCGAATATCTCGGGCAGGACGAAGCGACGCAGATGCTGCTGGACGGCCTTGAGGGTGCGTCACTTGCCGACCCGCGTCCGATCCGCTTCAAAACCGGAGTTCGGGAGCAGATGTGGTCGAAGAACTGCATTGCCATCGGACTGGCGTCGGGCTTCCTGGAGCCGCTGGAGTCCACGTCGATCTACCTGATCCAGGAAGGGATCAGCAGGTTCATCTCACTGTTCCCGGATGCCTCGCTGGCGAACGTCATTCGGGACGAGTACAACCGCCACATGCGCACAGAATATGAGCAGGTGCGCGACTTCATCATCCTCCATTACAAGGCGACCGAGCGGGACGACACGCCGTTTTGGACCTACTGCCGCAATATGAAGGTGCCGGACTCGCTGACCTACAAGATGCAATTGTTCGAACAGGCCGCGCGCGTCTTCCGGTATGAGGAGGAATTGTTCACCCGCCCAAGCTGGGTCGCAGTTATGATCGGCCAGAACATTCTGCCTCGTGCCTACAACCCGATCATCGCGGGCCTGCCAGCGGATCAGGTCAACGAAAGTATAGAGTCTATGCGCCAGGCGATGGAGGCCGTCACCGCCAAGCTGCCGACCCATGCGCAGTTCATCGCGCGATATTGCCCGGCCGGCTGAACCGTGGGCACGCCTGACCATCTCCGCATCAAGGACATCGTCGTCGTCGGCGGCGGCACTGCCGGCTGGATGGCGGCTGCGGCCTTGTCCAAGCTGCTGCCGTCCAGTCACGTCCGCATCCGGCTGATCGAATCCGAAGCGATCGGAACAGTCGGCGTGGGCGAGGCGACCATTCCCCACATCGTCTATTTCAACCGGCTGCTCGGGATCGACGAGGACGACTTCGTCCGCCGCACCAATGCCACTTTCAAGCTTGGTATTGAGTTCGTGAATTGGGGAGGGCTGGGCGAGCGCTACATCCACCCGTTCGGCGTCTACGGACAGGACATGGAGGGGCTTCACTTCCATCACTTCTGGTTGCGCCAGCACCAAGAGGGCAGGGGCCGTCCGCTCGACGATTACAGCATTGCCGTCCTCGCGGCCCGCGCCGGCAAGTTCCAGCGTCCGGACCTCAGCCGGCCGGACTCGCCGCTCAGCACCATTGCTTACGCCTTCCAGTTCGACGCATCGCTGTACGCGGCATTCCTTCGCCGGCTTTCGGAAAGCCGCGGCGTGGAGCGGGTCGAAGGCCGAATTGTCGGGGTCGACCAAGACGGAGAAAGCGGCAACGTAGCCGCGGTTCGCCTGGAGAGCGGGGAAGCGGTCGCGGGCGATTTGTTCATCGACTGCTCGGGTTTTCGCGGCCTGCTGATCGAACAAACGCTAGGCGCGGGCTTCGAGGATTGGAGCACCTACCTTCCATGCGACCGGGCGGTCGCCCGCGCCTGTCGCAAGGTTGCCGAGCCGGTCCCCTACACGCGATCGACAGCCAAGACCGCCGGCTGGCAATGGCGCATTCCGCTGCAGTCGCGGACCGGTAACGGCCATGTCTATTGCAGCGATTATATCGGCGAAGACCACGCGCTGGAAAGCCTCAACGCGGATCTGGACGGGGAGCCGATCTCCGACCCCAATTTCCTCCGCTTCAAGGCCGGGCGGAGACGCCAGTCGTGGATCAAGAATGTCGTGTCGCTAGGCCTCGCGTCAGGCTTCCTCGAGCCGCTGGAATCGACCTCCATCCACCTCGTGCAGTCGGGCGTCGCGCGGCTGATGACCAACTTCCCCGACAAGCTCTTCAATCAGCGCGACATCGACTATTTCAACGCTCGCACGCGGCTCGAATATGAGCAGGTGCGCGACTTCATCATCCTCCACTACAAGGCCACCCATCGGGACGACACGCCCTTCTGGAACTACTGCCGGACAATGCCGATCCCGGACACGCTGGCGGAACGGATCGCCATCTTTCGCGAGAATGGTCGGCTCTACCGCCACGATAACGAACTATTTTCCGAAACGAGCTGGCTTGCGGTCATGAATGGGCAAGGGATCGTTCCCGCCCGTCATCATCCGGTCGCCGACGTCCTTCCGGACGAGGAACTCGACAGTCGAATGACGCGCATTGCCCGAGCAATGAGCTCCAACGTCGAGCGGATGCCGACGCATCAGCAATTCATCGACCGCTTCTGCCGTGCGGAGCTACCCTAAGTCGCTAGCGCTTGAACTCGTCGACGATGAAGGCTTTCACCGCGCGCGCAATCTCCGGGCTCATGTCGCCAAGCGCACCGCGTCCGTGTGGGGGTAAGTGGGCGACTGCGGCATGACCGTCGCCGAACACATAATGATCGAACCAGGCCCGCCACACCGACCGTTCGCGCTCGGGCAAGTCGCGGATGCTCATGATGGCGTGCATCAGCGCCTTGAAGGGTGAGCCCTTCCACGTCTCGCCCGTCAGCTCCCACCAATAATTGAGAAGCACGTTGACGGCATCCAGCGCCTCGACATGGTGCCACCACATGTAGGGGACGAAGATGGCATCGCCTGGTTCAAGTTCTGCAACGCGGGCGTTCTTCAAGGCTTCCGCAAACCTGGGATAGCGCCCTAGATCGGGCTCGCGCAGGTTGGCCATGCTGACCGGCGGTCCGGCGAAGGTGAAGTCGAACGGCCCGACATAGAGGTTCTGCACCTGCTCGGGCGGGAACAGGGTGAAGCGTCGGTGGCCAGCAACCACGACGGCGATATTCTCCGACAGGTCGAAGTGGGTGGAAACGGTGGCGCGATTGCCGATCCACATCCGCGCAACCGCGCCCGTGCCGGGCAGGTCGATGTCATTGTCGCGGGCAAAGGCGGGAATGTGCTCGGCAACCGGAACCGCGCCGGCATAGAGCGACGGGGCGTTCGGATCGTCCTGCGCGGCAACCAAGGCCTGCAGTAATTGTCCGATGGCGGCCTGGCTTTGCTGATAATTGAAGCCGCGCATGTCCTCGCGGTACCAGAAGCGTCCCTTGATCTCGGGCGGCCCTAGAAAGGCGGGCGTGGGTTTGCCGTTGTCGAGCGGCAGCAGATAGTCCCGTAGGGCCTCGTTCGACTGCCCGGCCGCTTGCACTGCGGGCCAGGAGGCGGCCAGTCCGCGAAGGATTGCGGGCTCTCGAAGCGGTGCGATCTCGTTGCGAAACTTGGCGACGTCGATGTCGTGCCACTCCCGGACGGGCGAAAACTGCTGCATACTGAACTTCGCTTCCCTTGGTCGTCCGCCGAGCGGGATACCGTCCTTCGCCCCATAGTGCTGAGAGCCGCGGCAGGCTACCGGCGCGCCTGTTCGATAGGCGAGGATGGGCCGGAATTGAAGCAAGGCGCCGACTGCAAGGTCAACAAACCGTTGATTATTTTCGACCAGTTGCGGTTGAGAAGCGCCGCCTGGCGCAATAGAGCCGCAGCCGTGCCTTCCATCGCTCCGCGTGCGGCGCTGCTCGCCATTGCCGCCAGTGCCCTGTCCCTGACCGCTTGCTCAGGGTCGGATCGAGAGGGCCAGCAGGGCGGCGGCCAGCGCGGCCCGACTCAGGTCGGGTTCGTTGTCGCCCAGCTTGCCTCGGTTCCGCTGCAATCGAGCCTCGGCGGGCGAACGGTCGCCTTCCAGCAATCGGAAGTTCGACCCCAGGTCAGCGGCCTCGTCCGCCGGCGACTTTTCCAGGAAGGCTCGTACGTCCGGCAGGGTCAGGCGCTCTATCAGATCGACCCGAGCCTCTACCAAGCGGCAGTGAATCAGCAGCGGGCCAACGTCGCGGCGGCACAAGCGACCGCGCAGGCGGCGCAGGAACGAGCGAATCGTTATCGTCCGCTCGCTGAGATCGAGGCCGTCGCCCAGCAGGACTACACCGACGCCGCAGCCCAGGCGCGGCAGGCCCGCGCCCAGGTGGCGCAAAACAATGCCGCGTTGCAGACGGCGCAGATCAACCTTCGCTTCACCACCATCACCGCGCCGATCAGCGGTCGCATCGGCCGGTCGCTTTCGACGGTTGGCGCGCTGGTCACCGCCAGCCAGGCCGACCCGCTCGCAGTGATCCAGGGCGTCGACCCCATGTATGTCGACATCCAGCAGTCGGCCGCGGACCTTCTGACGCTCAAGCGATCATTGGCCAGTGGCGGCGCGCTGTCCGGCAGCACGCAGGTACGCCTGAAGCTCGAGGACGGCAGCGACTATGGCTACACTGGAACCGTTCAGTTCTCCGAAGCCCTGGTGAACGAAAGCACCGGCACGGTGACCCTTCGGGCGCGGATGCCTAATCCCCAGGGGATTCTGCTGCCCGGCATGTTCGTCCAGGCGGAGTTCACGCAGGCGGTCACTCCCAACGTCGTCCTGGTTCCTCAGGCGGCGCTGCAACGCGACATCGGCGGTCAGGGCTTCGTGTTCGTGGTCGGCGCGGGCAACAAGGCCGAGCGGCGTCCGGTGCAGGCAACACGCACCTACGGGCCGAACTGGGTCGTGACTGTGGGGTTGAGGCCGGGGGACAAGATCATCACCCAAGGGACGGCAAACCTTCGAACCGGCGCGCCGTTGCGGCCGGTGCCGGCGAACGCACCGCAACGGATCGCGCCGCGTCCGCCCGGCGCGGCCGGTCAACAGAGCGGCAACCAGCAGGGCCGACGCTAGGCCGTGTCCAAGGTCTTCATCAATCGCCCGATCTTCGCCTGGGTGATTGCCATCGTCATCATGCTGGCGGGAATCGGCGCGATCCAGGGCTTGCCGATCGAGCAATACCCAGACGTCGCACCGCCGCAGGTCAACGTTCGCGCCAGCTACCCGGGCGCCTCGGCGGAGACGGTCGAGAACAGCGTTACCCAGATCCTCGAGCAGCAGCTCACCGGCATCGACGGCCTGCTCTACTTCTCCTCCTCGTCCAGCTCGCGCGGCGCGGTGAGCATCTCGGTCGTGTTTGAGAAAGGCACCAACCCGGACACAGCGCAGGTGCAGGTTCAGAACCAGGTGCAACAGGCGATTGCCCGCTTGCCGCAACAGGTTCAGCAGCAGGGCATCCGCGTCACCAAGTCGAACCCCGACTTCCTGATGATCGTCGCGGTGTACGATTCCACCGACACCCGCACCAACATGGACGTGTCCGACTATTTGACCTCCAACCTCCAGGACCCCTTGTCGCGCGTGCCGGGCGTCGGCGACATCAACGTCTTCGGCTCCCAGCACGCCATGAGGATCTGGCTTCAGCCGCAGCGCTTGGCAGCCGTGTCGCTGATGCCCAGCGACGTGGTCTCGGCCATCCAGAACCAGAATACCGAAGTAGCGGCCGGCGAAGTCGGCGGCCTTCCGCAAGCGTCCGAGCAGATGCTCAACGCCACGGTCACCGCACAGTCCAAGCTTCGGACACCCGAAGAGTTTCGCGCGATCATCCTGAAAACCGACCCGAGCGGCGCAAGCGTCCGGCTCGGCGACGTTGCCCGCGTTGAGCTCGGTTCGGAAAATTACAACGCCGTGACCCGCGTCAACGGCCATCCCGGTGCCGGCATTGCCGTCTCGCTCGCCCCCGGTGCCGACGCCCTCCAGACCTCCGAATTGGTGAAGGCGCGGGTGCAGGAGCTTTCCGCCAGCTTCCCCGAGGGCATCCAGCACACCTACGCCAACGACACGACCGCCTTCATCAAATTGTCGGTTGAAGAAGTGGTCAAGACGCTGATCGAAGCGGTGATCCTCGTCATCATCGTCATGTTCGTCTTCCTGCAAAGCTGGCGGGCAGTGCTGGTTCCGGCGATCGCCATTCCGGTGGTTTTGCTTGGTACCTTCGCCATTTTCTACATCGCAGGCTTCACGATCAACACGCTGACCTTGTTCGGACTCAGCCTCGCGGTCGGACTGCTGGTCGATGATGCCATCGTGGTGGTGGAGAATGTCGAGCGTCTGCTGGCGGAGAACCCCGGCAT